>JAZQKQ010000028.1:0-25179 GCA_045542235.1 Christensenellaceae bacterium
GCCTATAATCGACTTATAGGCAGGTTTTTTAAATTTATTCATTACTTTCTTCGTTGCTATTATCTTTTTTAGCTTCAACGCTTTCAAGAATTTCTTTTCTAATTTTTTCTTCAAGTTTAGCCTGTTCTTCGTTGGCTAATCGTTTGTTTTTCATCAACACGCCTTGTTTTGCAATGGTGTAAATATAAGAAATAAGTAAGGCTAAACACGGCAAAATAATAATTAACAAAAAGCCCCAAAAACTTGATAAAACTTTATAAAGCCAAGTTATAAAACCAACGTTACAAATATATTTCGCCACTACCATATCGTAGGTTATTGGCTTATCGGGACCGCTTGCGTTATCACCTTCGGTTGTAATTTTTTTCTCCGTTTTATCAATTTCAATTATGCGGTGTGTTTTGGTCGTGTTATATCCCCCTATCACCGCTTTAAATGTAATAATTTCGCCAACCTGCAAATTTTCGACCTGATTTTCATTAAGCATTTTAACAAAAATTACAGTATTAACGGGAATTTGCGTTTCCATACTGTCGGTGACCACGTGCAAAAAGCCATAGCCGAAAACGGAAGGCGTTTTTCCACGACTAACGCTTATAGCAACGGAAATTATTGCATAGGATAAAACGGCAATTATCACAATGGAAATTGCCGTTAAAACACGTTTTTTAATTTTAGCTTTATTATTTAATTGCGTCATAAATTCACGTTAAAAATTTTAGGAATTTGCTTAATAATTTCGTCAATTTCACTATCGACAAGTTTGGTTAACTCACCTTTAAGTTTTTGTCGAATTGAATTGAGAGCAATAATTTCCTTGGCAATTTTTTGGCGGTTTGCATGAGCTTGCTCGTTACGGGTTGCCAAAATTGCCATATTACAAGCTTCTTCATCAAGGCGGTTTAGTTCCGCTTCAAGTTCTTTTAAAACTTTTTCCGAGCGTAATTTTTCCAAAGCTTCCATTTTTTCACGCTTAATGCGTTCAGCTTCAGCACGTTTTTGCTCGTTAATTTCTTTAAGTTGTTCCTTTTCCTTGCGAGCAGCTTCCTTTTCAAGCTGTTCACGTTCACGCTTTCTAAGTCTAATTAAACGCTCTTTATATTCGTTTTCCTTTTTGCGTTGAGCAAAAACCATTTTTTCATAAAGTTTGCCTTCTTGGTTATGCTTGTTAATTTTAACCTGTTGCAAAACACGGTCGACAACCCCTAAAATTTCAGCACGGTGGCTTTCTTTTAGTTGGCTATCATACATTGAAGGAACGCTAATAGTTTTAACTTCTTCAACTGGAATATCGCTTTTTGGAAAATCGTCAATGTTAATATCTTCCGCACGAAGGCGTGGTTTTGCGTTTTTAACCCTAAAATCTTCATTGGCTAAATTTTGCATAAACACGGCGTTAAAGAAGACCATTAGCCTATATTGGTTTTTAAGGTCGTCATCCATTTCTTCACTTTCAGTGACAGAACGAATTTCATAACCTTCTTCATCGTAGCTTTGTAAAAATTCCCAAAGAGATAGCGCTTTTTTAAAGTTTTGGTTCTTTAAAATAACGTTAGTTCTTGTAATTGGTGGTCGAACAGGTTCACTGGAAATCATTTCCCTTGCAAACGGAGTAACCATAAAGCCGGAAACGATTGCGTGAATTTTTGCAAGTCGTTCAATAGGTCCAAGTTCTTCTGAATTAAGCTTTAAAGCCTCTTCAAAAGGCATTTTAACAATAGAATCAAGGCGCATTGTCACTTGGGCAACGCCAACTGAAAGGTGCTTGTCAACGACAATTTCAAGCTGTTCGTTTTGAGCGGCAGCCCCTTTAACAGCATCGTAACGCTTGCGAACAAAAGCCTGTAAACGCTTTAAAAGTGTGTAAATAAAGCGGTTTTCGTATACTTCGTAACTTTCTTCTTTGGTTGAGTTAAGAAGCTTCGTAGGAAGAATCATATCGCCGTCGAAGCCGGCAATATAGTTGGTGTGTTGAGCTAAATATTTAACCGATTCTTCAGTAACTGAACGAGCACGAGAAGTGTCAATTAAGTCTTCTTCTACAACGATAAAACGGCGTGGATTACGAACGATAACGTCAAGATCGACAAGAGCGTCTTCAATAACGTCGAGCCAAGTGGTATCGAGAACTTTTTTAGAATATTTTCTAAAAACTCTCCACTCGGAAAGAGAATCGTCTGAACCAATACACGCCCTATATAAATCGTCATGGCGGAACATATCGATTATTTGATTAATTCGCTTTGAGTAAATATTGCTCATAATTCACACCTTTTATACGGTTAATTTTACCTAAAACGCCCTTAAAAAAGGGCGAAATAAGTGAAAAATTAGAATAATTTCTTTAATCTTAATAAATATTCTTTACTTTCGGTCATGTTTTCTTCACCGAAGTTTTTATTTAAGTAATCAATGTAACCATCAACTTCATCACGAATGTAGTTAAGGTTGAGCGATTCAAACTTACGCAAAATTTTGTTACATAAAACGTAGTCAAGACCATCAATTTCCGTTCCACCGCAAGCAACGTAAACAGGAACGAATTCGTTAAGTTGCTTAACGATACGGTTACCAAACGCCAAACGGAAGTGTTCAATAACGTAGTCGTCCATTTTATTGAACTTATCAATGTTTTCTTGAGATACTTTATATTTAACTTGGGCTTCTTTGAACATTTCTTCTAAATGGCGGAAAGAAATTTTATATTTCTTTGCCTTTTCTTCGTCAGGCTCAAAAGGAATACCCTTTGTGTTAATGTTAATTGGAATAGCACGGTCGTAAACCTTATCGGAAACGGCGAAAGTTGAGTCGTCGTTGTTGATTGTTGCAACATACCACATGTTTTCAGGAAGTTTTAGTCTGCCCTTAACAACGTAGTGCGGGTCGGTATCCCAACCGGAAGTGGTTAGGTCGACAACCCAGTTATCACGAGATGGAAGCTCGTAAATAGATAAAAGTTCAGCAAAATAATATTCAATACGTGAAATGTTCGCTTCGTCGATAACCGTTAAATAAACTTGGTCGTTCCAACGTGCTTCATACATTGCACGCAAAATTTCAGTTTCGTTATAACGCTTTGTAAATTCGTTGAAATAGCCGAAAATTTCCGTTCTATCACGCCATGAAGGTTGAACAGAAGCAATGGTCGTTGGGTTTTCAAGGAATTGACCTAAAGCGTATGGAAGAGACGTTTTACCTGTTCCGGAAATACCTTGTAAAATAATTAATCGAGTTGTTGCAAGAGCCGAAACGAATAAACGAATAATTTTAGGCTCGTAGAAAAGTCTTCTTTCCTTACAACACCAATGGCGAATGTTGTCGCAAATTTCTTCAAGAGTAACTTCGGTGTTGAATTCAAATTCAGGTGGATTTTCGCCCATGTAAAGGTCGTCGATTTCCATAAGTTTATAATAACGTTCACCGCTTTGATTAGCAACGCTTGAACCGGCATCGCCACCAGCTTGAACAACGATGTTAGGCGCTGTTGTTAGAGCAACTCCAGTCGTAGCAACAGGCATTGCCCCACCAATTGGTTGAACGGGCATTCCTTCTGCGCCAACCGGCGCACCCATTTGAGATTCGCTAAACCCTGGTTGTTCCATACCGCTTGCAGTCATTGGAGGAGTATAACCCATTCTACCGTGAAGGTCTAAAAGGCGTTCTCTTGAACGGTGCGCACGAGCAAGTTCGCTATTAAGGCGGTTAATTTCATCTAAAAGGTCTTCATTGATAGGTTTTTTAGAGAAATAACGGCGGAAAAGCTTTGAAAGGAAATGAGCGCAAACCCAAATTAATCCTACAATTAAAGCGAGGAATAAAACCATTCCTAAAATGGCAACAATCCAATCGCCAACGCCAAAGCTTGCTTTATAGGAATTTAAAATATTAATATAACCAACCACGTTGATAATTCGGAACAAACCGCCGAAAATACCACCAAGTTCAGTTTGCGATGAAACGAAAATATTAAAAAATCCGCTAACGAATTCTAAAATTAATTCGCCTAAAAATTGAAAAGCTACCATAACTTTCTCCTAATCTATTTAATCTTGTAATCTTTTGCAATAGAACTAATAAGCTTTTTAGGTGTGTAAACACCGTTGCCTTCAACCACGTCGGCTCCGTTGTTAATAAAATAGAACTTTTGAGCATCGTCCTTAACGTTTTTAACAACGAGCTTTGAGTTTTGAGCCTTTAAATAATCTTTAATAAATTTGAAAACCTGCGTGTAATTTTCATCAGATTTATCAATAAAACGAGCGTCAAGTCGAACGTAGTCGGCGTGATAACCAATAACTTGGGCAAGATTTTGCATTTCAACGTTATCTAAAAGAATTTTAGTGTGATATTCTTTTGCAATTTTTTTAATACCGTCTTTTGCCTTTTTTCCACCGCTAATTAAACTTGAAGCGTCTAAGCACAAAATAACTTTATCTTTAAAAGTGTAAACGTAGTTTAAAAGTTGTTCGTGTAAAACCGCCGTTGAAAACCACTTTGGAGTAATTTGAATCATAAACTTAACCCGTTCAAACTTTAAATAATCTTCTAAAACTTGTTCAAGCATTAGCTTGTTAAGGTCGAAAATACGCTTTGATTGTTCAGCAATTTGAAAATATTGCTGTTGAATAACCCTACCGCTAAACTTATCGTTAAGATATTGTTGAACTTCAACGTATTCAACGCCGTGGATTTTGTTTTCACCAACAACGTAGAAATATTCAATAGGCTTATTGGTAGCAACAAGCACCCTTTCCTTTGCTTTTTTAACTTCCTTTTCGCTTAACTGCTTTTTAGAAGTTTTACCTTTAACGTCAACCTTATCCGACGTTTTTTTAGCTGACGCTACATTTTTTTTCGTTGCTGTTTTTTTAGCTTTAGTTTCAGCCATAAAAACCCCCTTAAGCAATTTTAATATAAAATAAATCGGTCTATAAGTCGATTATTAAGCGTTTTCATTTTCTTCGGCAAAATTAAATTGCAAAGAAAAAGCAATTTCTTCAGCCTTTAAACTTTCGCTTGCATTAACGTCGGCCCAAACGAAAACGGAAAATTCAAAAATGGTTTGTTCCTCGCCCGATGCGTTAACGGTGTAAGTTAACTTATCTTCAATATCATTATTTTGAACTGAATAAAAACACAAATTATCAATTGATGTAGTATTTTGCTCGTAAGCGGAAATTGCAAAACAAATTCCACCAAGTTCCGTTGTAGAACCGTTTACCGACGGAGTTATAACTAAGTCGAAATTTTTTTCCAAATCAATTTCGTTATACAACACTAAACTATAATCGTTTTTATAGCAAATTTCAGTTAAAACACCATCGTAGTCGGTTAAAGTGGAAATAGAACGCTGTTTCCAACCCGTTATAGAAGTTTTTTCGTTGTTCAAAACTGGTCTACAATAAACCGGCGAACTAATAGTAAGCGAAATTTGGTCAACCTTTTTTTCAGGATCTGCAAGTTCGTTAATTTCCATCGACTGCTTTTGCGTTAGAGTTGCCTGCAATCCCGAAACGGTGGCGTTGACCACGCTATTTTGAATATACCAAGCAAAAGTTATTGAAACAATAGAAAAAATAACGGCAATTAAAATGCTAATTGCCGAAATGGCATTTTGTTTTAAATTTTTAAATTCTTCTAACTGTTTCATATAATTAAGCTTGTAGTTCACGAAATCGTTAACTAATTAATTTTATTCTTCAATAACGCTAAAAGTAATGTTAAAGGTAATATAGCCACCAATAATAGAGTTAGTGTGGTTAGGGTCGCTACCTTCATACCAAACGCAAACGGAATAGCCTTTAACTTCTTGCGGAGCAAGAGTTAAAACAATTTCGTCGCAAAGATAGCTGTCGTAATACCAATTGTTATTTTCCGTTAATTCAAGGTTGGTGCAAAGCCAATCTTCATTAGGATTAAGCGGATTTTCAACGTAAGACGTTGAACCTTTAAATTTAGTTGAAGCTTTTTCCTGATTGCCATCGTCGGCAGGTTGAGCAAACATTTCTTGAATTTTTTCCCCTTCGGTATCGGAAACAATTAAGAACCTAATTGCCGAAAGAGCATTCTTTTTATTTTCTAAAATGTTAATTCTTAACTTATATTTTATTGGGTCGCTTCCTGCGTCGGAAACGTTTTTTAAATAGAACTTTGATGCGATAAATTCATCGCCACCGTTAGCGGCTGCCTTACCTGCTTGACCGTTCTTTTCAATTTCCATTGGAATGTCGCCACTGGCTACCATTTCAGCATATTCCTTAATGCCTTCAGAATAGCTCGTTCCTTCAGCTTGGTCGGTGCTTTGAACGCCTAATCCCTTTAAAACGGAAAAGCCCGTTCCGGCAAACTCTTTTTCAAAACTAAGCGAAAGAACCCCTTGACGTTTACCAGAAACTACTATACGATAGCTGTTAACGTCAGCAGTGGTGTAAATTCCACCCCATAAAAGCAAAAGCAAAATAATCGCCAAAATAACGGAAATTACAATTTTGAATTTACCGTGGCGCTCAATTTGCTTTTTAGCTTCCATTTTATTAAATTGTTGATTATTAATTTCAGCCATAATAAACCTAATTTAACAAAAAAATTACTTTCAAAATTTAAACTTTAAACAAAAATTAATTTTCAGGTTTTTCGTCGCTATTAATTTCAGCTTGATTTTCAGTTTCAAGTTTTTCTTCACCATCAACCTTATTTTCTTCGGCTTGAACTGGAACTTGAACGCCTTGAGCTTGAAGCTCAGCTAAAACCCTACGGCGAATTTCATCTTCATCAACCTTGGTTTCTTCCTTAACCTTTGCAACCTTCATTTTAATTACTAAACGAACAACGCCGTAAACGTTATAAGCAAAAAGTGCAATAAGTGGAATTAAAATTACGATAAAGAAGTTTGTTGGCTTCATAAACCAAGTAAGCACACCACCAATACCGTTAATATGGCTTTTATAAACACGAATAACGTCGCTGTGGTCTAAAACGATTTTATCATCGAATTCGGTAACAAGCTCTTCAGAATTTTTTGAATAACCAAAATCGTCCATAGAGCCGTATGCTACGGTATATTTATCACCACGGGTAATATATCCGTTAAAGGTGTAACCAACGTTTTCCGGTTTAGATAAAATATCGTTAACACAGGTTATTGAGCCGTTTTTACCATAAATTTTAACTAAATTACCGCTTCCGTCTTTCATTTGATAGCCAACGATTCTGTGGGTATCTAAATATTTACCAACCGATGAATTTACAACGAAGGTGACTATTGTTCCGATTTTATAGTTTTCATCCGACGTATCTTGAGTGATAACCAAAGCGCCAACGGGAATTGTAGGCGTCATAGAGTCGGTTTGAACGGGCAAAAAGTTTGTTGTTCCCTTTTTTGCGATTTCACCCGGTTGAGCAATTACTATTATTGAAAAAACCAAACAAACGGCAATTATAACGCATTCTATAACCGTTAAAATTGTGCTAAATATTTTTTTCTTGTCAGGTTTGTTAACTTGATTTTCCATTTTTAAAAATTCCTTTTTGTTTTTTAGCAAAGGTAAAAAAATTTTTGCCCTTGGTAAAAAACAAAACCTTAATAACGATTTTTTGCCGTTCTAAGCCGAAACTTAGAACGGCATTAAAATCAGTTAATTAATTTAACTTTTAGTTAAATAGTTAGCTTAAAAATTAAGCATTAACAGGAGCAGCTGTGAACGTGAACTTAACGTTAGCAATTTTACCCATACCAGCGTTTGTTAATGTGAAACCATCGAACCAAATGTAGTATGTAAGAGTAGCGCCAGCACCGTTAGCAATAGAAGTTAAAGCATCTGCAAGTGCAGAACCTTCAATTGCAGCAGCAGTTGTAGCAGCATCAAGTTTATTATCACCATTTACAGCAGCACCACCATAATTATAAGCAGATGAATAAACGATAGTATTATCGTATACTAATACAACTTCTGTGTTATCAGCATTTGTTCCAGATACATCAACAACAACAGAAATAGCGCCTGTAGCTGATGTAGAAGCGTTTGATAAAGTGATTGTTCCAGTTACAACGTCGTTGCCGAATGTAGCACCGTTTTCTGTAGCAGTTCCATCAGCGGCAAGGTTCCAACCTTTCCAAGTGCCTTGTGTCCATGCGTTATCAAGACCTGCTAATGAAGCATTAGGAGCAATAGGCTTAACTACTTTTGCATCATCAGCAAATGTTCTTGTAGCTGCGTATGCAGTTTGACCTTCTGCGTCTTGTTCAGACATAGCAATTTGTAAATCGCCAGAAGCAGAAGCAGCTTCAATGTTGCTAACAGTTGCGGTTACTTGGTTGTTTGCGGTATACCATGCAAACGTTGCGGTTGACATTGAAATGACTAAAACTAAAGTCATAACAACTGATAAAATAAGTGATTTTTTCATGTTTTTTTCTCTCCTTTACATGAAATTTTTTATTTTTAAACTATTTCCCCTTTTTGGGAAAATATTTTAAATTGAATTTAGGCGTGGCTTTGCCACAATTTATTTTGTTAGCTCCGTTCCACTTTTTAAAAGTTCAACGGTTGGGGTTTGATTCCAGCCGTAAGGGTTGGCTAAAACTAAATTAGTTAAATTTAAACAACCCGTAAAGGCGTTTGCTCCAATTTGGGTTAAGCCGTTTCCAAGGCTAACTTCTTCCAAAGCGGAACAATTTAAAAAGGCTGAACTTTCAATAATTTCAACGGTATCGGGAACGATAACCTTTTCAAGAGTTTGGTTGTTTTCAAAAGCTAAAGCGCAAATTTTGGTAATTTTAACTTCAACGCTCTTTTCAACGCCGTTTTCCATTTTCGTCATATAAAACGCCGATGGAATTTCAAGCTCGGAAACAGGTGCTGAATTTGGCAAAAACCCTTCTATTTGATTGTTTTCTAAATCTACGTCGAGTTGGTTGGTTATAATGTTTGAAAAATCTTTTACCTTAACGTTAACGTTAAACGCTCCGTTTTCAGCAATTGGATTTGCCAAACCGTCGAGCCAAACCACTGCGGTCACCTTATAAGCGCAACCTCTCTTTGCTAAAAAATAGCCGTTTTGAGAAACTGCGGTGCTCTCGGTTAAATTTCCTTCACTTCCATAAGCAAACCTAAAAGCGTTGTTTGCAAAAATCGTTTTACTTGGGTTTGCAATTTCCGTGCCGTCGGCATTGGTAAGTTGTTCGGAAAAAACTGCATACCTAACGGCTTCAGCAGCAACTTGATTTGCCGTTTGTTCAAAAGCCGTTTCACCTTCTAACGGTGAAATTTCAACGGTTACGCCACAAAGCTTATCTTCTTCCGCACTGAAATTCCCAATAAAACTAAATGGGTTATCACTTTCGCCATCGGCTTTGTCGTAATCGTCAGCCATTAGCTTAACGTTAGCGTTTAAGCTTGCAGGAACTTTGTTGTCGCTTGGTTCAAGGGGATCTGCCGGAATAATTTGTTCAGCGTCGTCACCTTCACCGGTAACACCAAAGCCAATTTGTCCACTTAAAACAACTGCGGTTGTAATTTCACTTTCGTTTAAATTTAATAAACTCGTAAGCGATTCCGCTCCGGCGCCGTTAACCTTATACCAACTACCTTCGTTATAGAAATTAGCGTCGCCTTCAACGGCGGTTTCGCCGTAGTTGGTGTTTGGAACGGAACCAACTAAAATTTTTTCAGCCGTTTCCATTTCTCTTAAGGCATAAGTTAAACTAAAAGTGCTTTTCGTTTGCGCCGTTATATTATGATTAATTTGTGTTTGCAAAAATCCCTTTTGGGAATACCATGCAAAGGTTGGACAAGTTAACGTTATTAACAAAACTACTGCAAGCATAAGAATTAAGTTTGTTTTAATTTGCCTTTTCAAAACCTTCACCTATGCTTAAATTAATTCAATACCATTCAAGGTCGATAAACCTTTCATTAATATATATATTATTTCTAATGTGATAACATTATAAACCAAAAAAAAATCAAAGTCAATAACAAAATTCAATTTTTTTGATTAATTGTTTAATTTGCTTTAAAAAATTAGGGCTAAATTAAGCAATTTGCACAAACGAAATTTTTTTAAATTTTAAAGTTTTTTAACCTTCTAAAACCACTTTTTCAACCGTTTTTTGTTAAAAATGCCGTTTAATCAACTTATAGGCGGGTTTTTTGTTAAATATAAAAGATATAAATTTATTATTTTTAAGTTATTTTATTTTTAACACGCACTTTAATTTCTTTGTCTTTTTATTTATAATTTATCTTTTAACAATTTCTTTTTTCTTTTTTTAGTAGTCTTAATAGATACATAATTTAATTTTATCCATATATTATAATTGATTTTAAGCAATGAATGTGATAAAATTAATTTATCATTAATTTTAAAGGTGTTTTATGAAAAGAGTGACTATTAAAGTTGGTAGCACGTTTTTTATTGACGATAAAACGGGTAAAGTTGCCACTCGAAAAATTTTAAAGCTTTGTGAACAAATTGCAATTTTAAAAGAATCCGGCGTTGACGTTTGTCTTGTCACCAGCGGAGCTATTGCCGTTGGCGTTAAAAAAATGAAGCTTAAAAGAAAGCCTACCGAAACCAACAAAAAACAAGCTCTTGCTGCTATTGGGCAAATGTATTTAATGCAAGTTTACGAGCAAATTTTTGATATGTTTGACCTTAAATGCGCTCAAATTTTACTCTCTCACGACGATTTTGGTAACCGTGGGCGCATTAATAATTTAACTACCACTTTAAACGCTCTTTTAGACATGGGCGTTACTCCAATCGTTAACGAAAACGATGCCGTTGCCACAAGCGAAATTAAAGTTGGCGATAACGACACTCTTTCCGCAATGACCTCTCTCGCAATTAATTCTTCCCTATTGGTTCTCGTTAGCGACGTTGACGGGCTTTTTACAGCCAATCCAAACACCTGTCCTAACGCACAATTTATTCCAATCGTTGAAAAAATTGACCATTCAATTATTAATCTTGCCAAAGCCCCTTCATCTGAATTTGGAACGGGCGGTATGGCAACCAAAATTAAAGCCGCTCAAATTGCAACTACCGCAGGAATTCCAATGGTAATAATTAATCAAAACCAAATTGAAAATCTTGCAAAAGTTTGTCAAGGCGAAAAAATTGGAACCTATTTTTGCCCAAGCGAAAAGGTTGAACCAATTAAAAAATGTTGGCTTCAATTTTGTGCTAACGTGCGTGGTGAAATCGTTGTTGACCAAGGCGCTAAAAACGCTCTTGAAAATCGCAAAAGCCTGCTTTCTTGCGGTGTTAAAAAGGTTAACGGACTATTCAACTCTGGCGACGTTGTTAACGTTTTAGACGAATTTGGCAATTGCATTGCCATTGGGGTTATTGCCTTTTCAAACGAAACCCTTAAAAACATTATTAAACAAAACGATAATCCACAGCTTATAATTCACGCAAACAATATTGTAATTTTAGGTGAAAATTAATATGAATTTATTTTTAGAAAGTAAAAACGCTTCCGCAATTTTGCGCACGGCAACTACTAAACAAAAAAACGATGCGCTCAAAGCGGTTAGCCTTGCAATTAAAGAAAATATTGACGAAATTTTGCACGCCAACCTTTTAGACGTTGAAGAACAAAAAGAAAAAGGTGTTGTTAACAGCCTTATAGACCGACTTTTGCTCACCCGTGAACGACTTCTTTCCATTTGTTCCGACGTTTTGAGCGTTGCGGCTCTTCCCGATTACGTTGGTTTAACCCTTGATAAATGGACCACTCCAAACGGACTTAACATTGAAAAAGTTTCCGTTCCGTTTGGCGTTATCGGCGTTATTTACGAAGCACGCCCTAACGTTACCGTCGACGTTTTTTCTCTTTGTTTAAAAACTTCTAACGCATGTATTTTAAAGGGTGGCGCAAACGCAAGGCGCACTAACGAAAAAATTGTTGAAATTATTAAAAACGCTCTTGATAAAACCGATATTCCATCAACGGCAATTTGTTTAATGCCTTCAACTCGTGAAAGCGCAAACTCCCTAATTAACGCCCGTGGCATGGTCGATTTAATAGTTCCTCGTGGAAGCAAAGGCTTAATTAACTGGGTTGTTGAAAATTCTCTCGTTCCGGTCATTGAAACGGGTGCCGGCGTTTGCCATACTTTCGTTTCTAAGAGCGCCAAACTCGACCAAGCTTTCAATATTGTTAAAAATGCTAAAATGAGTAGACCTTCAGTTTGCAATGCTATGGAAACTTTACTTATCCACCGTGACGTTGCAGTTGAATTTGTAAATTTAATTAAAAAAGAACTACCCGACCTTATTCTTCGTGGTGGTGCGGAAGAAATTGATATTTTAGGTGTTTCGCCACTTACTGAACTTGGCTACGACATGGAATACGGCGACTATGAACTTTCAATTAAGCTTTGCGACGACGTTAAACAAGCTGTTTGTCACGTTAATCAACATGGAACTCACCATTCCGATTGTATTTGCACAAGCGACGAACAAGAAGCTGAATATTTTTTAAACAACGTTGACAGTGCTTGCGTTTACTTAAACGCTTCTACACGGTTTAGCGACGGCGGTTGTTTCGGCTTTGGAGCAGAACTTGGTATTAGCACTCAAAAAAGTCACGCTCGTGGACCTATGGGCTTAAAGGAAATGACAACTTATCAATATAAAATTAAAGGAAACGGTCAAATTAGATAATGAAATTCGGTGTTATTGGTTGTGGCAAAATGGGAAGCGCTATTATTAGCGGAATTTGCCAAAAAAATCTTTTAAATAAAAGTGATATTTTTTGCTTTGACGTTAATAACAGCGTTATAGACCAACTTTGTAAAAATGGTTTTGGTCGCCTTAATAGCTGTTCAGACGCTTTTTCTTCTTGTGACGTCGTTTTACTTGCGGTTAAACCACAAGAGCTTAATAGCCTTATTGCAAGCCTTAAAGGCCCTATTAACTGCTCGCTTATAATTTCTATTATGGCAGGAGTTAAAATAGCTAAAATCGAACAAATTAAACCTAACGTTAGCGTTTGCCGTGTTATGCCTAACACTTGCGCTACCATTGGCGAAAGCGCAACCAGCTTATGCTATAACGATAAGGTTGATGACACTCAAAAAGAATTTTGCCGTTTGGTTTTTTCAGCAATCGGCGACTACGTGGAAATTGATGAAAGCTTAATGGACGACGTTATTCCAATTGGCGGAAGCTTCACCGCCTACGCCTACACTTTTATGAAAGCCTTTATTGATTCAAGCATTAAGCGTGGTATTTGTGAAGAAGTTGCTAAAAAGCTCGTTATTCAATCGATGATTGGCTCTGCTAAAATGGTTGAAGAATTTAACGATATTACCACTCTTATTAAAAACGTTTGCTCAAAGGGTGGAACGACAATTGCCGGCCTTGAACAACTTGAACTTAACAACTTTGAAAAAATTATTGACGACTGTGCAATAGCTTGTGCTGAACGCAGTAAAGAACTTGGAAAAATGTAACATTTCTACGCCTATTTTTTAGTTCATTCTGTTAGAATTTGTTTAAAAAGGCTTTATATAAGTCGATTAATTAATATTTTTTAAAAAATTAAAAATGAGTTTGAAAATTCAAACTCATTTTTCTTTTTTATTTTTGATTATTTAATTTTTTGTTGGCATCACTAATAAGCTTTTTAAAGAACATTTTTAAACCTAAAAAAGCAAGGTCAACAATTAAATATAACGCACCAAAACTAAACGGCTCAACCATAAAATTAGTCACGTTTGACGCATCACCTGTAAACATATTAATAAAATTATTAATACCGTTATAGGATAGCACTATTATAAACATTATAACAAGCGAATATAAAATGTTTAAAAAATAGGTCCAAAATTTCTTTTGTGGAAACATTGTCCATTTGGTAAAATTTCCTTCATAATCGAAAAACCTGAACATATTATTAACCATTAAATCGGTTATAATACCCATTGCAATCGACGTTACAACAACTAAGTCGAGCATGTTTGGAATGTAAACGCCAAGCCCCCACACGAAAAAGAAACACACTGCGCCGTTAAACCAAAATTTAATGAATAAGGCTTTAACCCAAGCAGGAATTTTTGCAAGAGCATCTTTTTTATATTCCTTTAAAATTTCTTCAGGAACTTGGGGCGAATTTTCAACGTTTGCTTCAACAAGGTCGTCAATTGCTTTGGTGTGAATTTCATACGACTTGTTTTGAACGTTTGGGTCAATATTTTGTTGTTCTAATATTTTTTTTGAGTATTTTTTTGCCATTAATTTTCCTTTTTAAAAAAAGCAACTAAGCCGTGCTTTGTTGCTTTTTTCTTATTTTTAATTAATCTTCTTCAATTTCAATTGCATTCATGCCTTCAGTATATTCAAGTTGAATTGAAGTGTTAATCATCTTCAATAACTTAGAATAGAACGGTAAAGTTAAAATTAAAATAATAGCAACTGAAATTAAAATTTCGTGAACAAGTAACATTGTTTGACAGTAGTAAACAGCATCAATATATAAGCTTGAAACAGGAGCTGTCGATGCTAAACGTTCAACAATTTTCAATCCATAAACAATATCAGCAATAAATACACCAACGAGCATTACAACGCAAACGATAATCATTGGTATTTTAGTTTTCTCACGGCGTGGGAACGCATTTAATAAGCTTACCATTGACAAAATTGAGAAAAGGAAGGTTATAAACGACATTAATCCCATTGGTGAAAGTGCGCAACCTTCCGTTGCCATTGACACCTTGGTTAAGTTAAACGAATAATAAATAAATGAAATTGCCAAGAAAACTAATGGGATATTTTGTGGTTTTCTCTTTAATCCAACGATAGTTCTTCTAAACCATTCTTTAATCCAACGGCCTATCGCTTTAAAAAAATTAGCCATATTTCTCCCCCTTACCTTATTGCTTTTGTAGTTTCTTTATCAAAGAAATGCATCTTATTAAATGAAACTTGAATTTCTTCATTATAGTCAAACTTGCACCATTCACGGAATTTACATACAACACGCTTTTTGCCCATATGAACGTGAACGAGTGTATTTTGACCAAGGTTTTCAACGTTGATAACCGTTGCGTTTGTGTTTCCGCCTTGAACAATGTTTTCTGGGCGAACACCAAGAACGATTTCCTTGCCTTCATAATCAGCTAATAAAGCCTTTTGTTCATCGTTTAAATCAACTGACAAAATGTCGCTAACAAGCTTTCCACTCTCTACTTTAACGTCGAACATGTTCATTGGTGGTAAACCAATAAAGGTTGCAACGAAAATGTTTGCAGGTGTATCGTAAAGTTCGAGCGGTGTTCCAATTTGTTGAACGTGACCCATAGACATACAAACAATTCTATCAGCAAGAGTTAAAGCTTCAATTTGGTCGTGAGTAACGTAAATCATGGTTGCTTTTAAACGTTTATGTAAAAGCATAATTTCACGACGTGTTGAGCCACGAAGCTTTGCATCAAGGTTTGAAAGTGGTTCGTCGAAAAGGAATACCTTTGGATTACGAACGATTGCTCTACCCATTGCTACACGTTGGCGTTGACCACCTGAAAGTTGCTTTGGCTTCTTTTTAAGTTGGTCAGTAAGCCCCAAAATTTCAGCGGCTGCTAAAACTTTTTTATGAATAACGTATTTATTTTCTTTTGCTAAAACAAGCGAAAACGCCATGTTATCGTAAATTGACATGTGACCGTAAAGAGCATAGTTTTGGAAAACCATTGCAATATCACGTTCCTTTGGTGGAACTCTCGTTACGTCCTTTCCGTCAATTATAAGCTGTCCGTTAGAAATATCTTCAAGACCGGCTACCATTCTAAGTGTAGTTGACTTACCACAACCCGATGGACCTACTAATACGATAAATTCACCGTCTTTAATGTCAAGATTAAAGTCGAAAACCGCTTGAACGTTATTATCGTAAATTTTATCCAGATTTCTTAAACTAAGTTCTGCCATAGTTTTTCTCCTTAACCTACTTTTTTACTTAGGTGCTTTTTAAGCTTTAATGCTTTTAAAATACCAACGATTCCACCAACGATACATAAAACGCCTGAAACAATTAATAAAACTACGTTATAAGCAAAAATACCACCGCTCATAACTTCAGCTTGGAATGCCTTTAATGGAATGTAAATAATTCTTAAAAATTGCATTAAACCAATGAAAATTACCGTAATAGATAAATTAATTTTATAATTTTTAACGCCTTCTGAACACATAAATGCAAAAAGAAGGAACAATAAATTATAAATTACTGAAAAACCCGTTGAAATTGTATAGTAATAACTACCAACGTTTTCTTCAATCGTTCCAAATATATTAGCGAAATAAAGAACGTTTAAAACAATTGCAAGCAAAACGCAATTTGCTGAAAATTTATTGGTTTGATATTGTAAAATATCAGCGTCCATTTCTTTGTTTGCTTTCATTTCGTTTAAAGAAGCTTCGCTTTGCATATTCTTAGTCATTTGCAAATACCTCCTTCGATACGTTTAAAAGTTTTTGTTCGCTATTCATTAAAATTATTTTCCAAATTAAGTTTGCAATTACTAAAATTGCCGCAACAATAACTAAAATATACGCAACTAAACATAAATCAAACCATATTGTCGATTTACTATATACGTATTTTTTACTTAGTGGATTTTCTAAATAGTTTTGATAAAGCTGGTATAACTTTTCAAAATCTACTTCGGTTAAATATATGTTTTTAACCGTTAAAACGTCAATAATACATTTAACGCTTGCTCCAATGCTAAACACAGAAACTGCGATTGAAGCAATATAATTAGAAATATAATATTTTCTGCGAGTGTTGCAACCCGTAATGAATAATAGAAGGCTAACAACAATTAAAATTATTGAAATGTTGTTTATTCTTGTATTATATGGTTGAAAGTCGTTATATAACGATGCACCTTTAAACGTATCACCTCTTTGGCTAATGCCAGGATATAATACTTCATAAGCACCCGTTAAAAAGCCAAGTGATGCTAAAAAAGATAATGCACATGCAATTAACATAAACATAACAATTAATTTTTGCACTGTCATTTGTTTTTTATACATTGTCGCCTCCAAATTTATTATTGTCAGGAAGGGGTTTCCCCCTTCCGTTCAATAAAAAGTTAAATTAACTTAAATTATTTTGTGATTTCTGCATAGAAATCTTTAAGAGAATCCCAAGCTACTTGTCTGATTTCGGTAATTCTTGTAGAGCCCCAAGTCTTAACGCTTGCAATTGTTGTTGCTCTATCAGTTGTGCCTTCACCAGCATATCCACCAGAGATGATATCTACGAATAAGTTATCCTTACCCTTAGATTGAGAGAATTTACCGCTACCACCAAGTTGTGTAAAGCTGTTGATTTCAGTATTTTCTTCTTCTGTTGTTGGGAATACGGTAGGAACTGAAGTATACCACATGTTTTCACATACAGCAAGTTCAGGGTGCTTAATAGTTCCAAGAGCAATAGCTGTTGAAATATAACCAGCGCCTACTTTACCTTCTTCAACTGTGCATTGATATTCGAAAGCTTGTGACTTAACGAATGAAAGGGTTGAACCTAACCATTGACGAGCATAGTTAGTGTAGTTACCTTTTGCTAAAGATTGAAGTTCAGCGTATGTTGCGTCAGCAATTACTGGCCACTTTTCGCCGTTGAAATCGAATGTTTCGTATTTTTCTTCAACTGTTGTGCCGTTAGCATTCTTAACTTTAATGAATGCGTCTGGACCGTAAGACATAAGGATTTGACCTTCAATTGAGTAAGCATAGTCAATGAGTTTTAATGCTGCATTGAGTTTGTTTGTATCATTACCGATACCTGCAATAGAAAGACCCCAACCATCAGTCTTAACTGAACGCCAGCTTTCTGTAAATCTGAAATACTTGTCGCCTGTGCCATCGTTCCACTTAGCTACTGGAACCATAGCTGCTCTGTATTCTTGACCTTCTTGAAGTTTGCTGTTTAATACAGTTTGAGTTTGGTTATAGTCATAACTCATGAATGCGCTGTTGTTAGCTAAGAATGTTTCACTCTTACCTGTAGCGCCGTCAACGTTATAGTCAGAAACGAAAAGACCTTCTTCGTATAAATCGTTCATTCTTTCAACAGCTTCGTAAGAAGCTTCAGCTGCACGAGCATCAACTAACTTACCATCTTTATCGAAGTAGTAGTAATCACTTCTTGATTCAAGACCACGAGCACCGAATAAGATACCAGCAAATCTGAACATATCGATTGGACGTTGGTTGTTAGCAGATTCACGAGCGAATAAACCAGCCATAACTTCTGTGCCGTTAAGTGTTTGAGCGTTAGCTACAACACAACGGAGAAGAGCTGTCATTTCGTCAGCATCCCATGCTGCGTTTTGACCGATGAAGAGGTCAGAACGATTTGTCTTAGCGTAGTAGCCGTTGTATGTTTTGTCGATGTATTCTCTTAACATGTTAACAGCTTGAACACCAGTAACTGTGCCTTTACCAAGTTCTTCGTTCATTTTAGCAACGATGTTGCCATACTTAGAGTAATCTTTTGTAACTTTTTCAGTTGCAGAACCGTCAGCCTTTACAACGTCAACTTCAACAGAACCAGTTGTTGGCATATATGGTTGGTAAACTGCAGCCTTAAGGTTGTTAGAAGCTTCAGCTGTGAATTCAGCTTCACCATCAAGAAGTTTCTTAACGATGTCAGTTCTCATAAGTGGCATACGTTCGATATCGTTTACACCGTCAAAGTAAGGTGAGAAGTAGATAGCGCCCTTTGTATCGCCAAGAGTAGAACCTGTTACAGAAAGACGAACGATTGGGTTCTTTTCAAGGTAAGCCTTGAAGTTTGGCATAGAATCAAGATATTTAGCAAGGTTTACAATTTTACCAGCGTTACCTGCTTCAGTAAGCTTTGCAGCTGTTCCTGAAACAATATCTACTTGATCAAGTTGTTCTTTCCAGTGATCAAATTCGTTTGTCGCTGAGTTTCCTTGATACTTATCTTCAATCTTAATTGAAAGAGTTTTTTCAACTTGTTGCCATGTAGGCTTAAGGTCGCCAGTTGCATAAGTTTTACCATCAGCTAAAGTAATAGTTCCGGTTGTAGCGTCAACTAAGTCTTTAGTGAAGCTTAAACCTGTTTTAGCACTGTTATAACCTGTTGCCATACGAAGTGTTGTTCCAGCTGTATAATCTAAGCTTGGAACAGTTCCTGTTGATGATGCGCCTTCTGAACCAGAAGAAGCTGGTGGGTTTGTTTTGCCACAACCAACAACTGCCATTGATAAGCAAAGCATCAACGCAACTAATAATGTTGCTAATTTAGAATTTCTTTTCATTTTTTTACCTCCATTTTTTTAAAAAGAAATTTTGTTATCGCAAGATATCTTGCGTTCTAACCTAATTATATAATAGTGAAACACTTATTATTTTTTAATTTTTAAACTATTATTCCTTTACACCACCCATATTTACGCCTTTTGCGAAATATTTTTGAATGAATGGATAAATAATTAAAATTGGAATAATTGCGCAAACAATTAAAGAATATAAAATTGAATATGGCGCATAATCGGTGGTCGACGGTGTAAATTCTGGGTCTTTAATTTCAGTAAGCTTATCTTGAATGAAAACTTGAAGTGGATCTTCATAGTTATGAGAAATCATTCTGTTTGCCCAGAAGTAACCGTTCCAACGAGAAATTGCAAAGAACAACGTAACCGTTGCAATGGTTGATTTACTCATAGGAATAAATACTTTAAATAAAACTTGCCATTCGTTAGCGCCGTCAACACGAGCTGCTTCTTCAATTTCAGAAGGAACTCCTTCAAAAGCGTTTCTTAAAAGAATGATGTTCATCGCCGCCATACCCATGGCAATAACGATGAGCCACTTATCGTCGAAAATTCCCAATTTATGGAAAACGTCTTGAGTGTCGAGATAGTTTTGGTATTGTGGAACAACACCGGCAGCAAACCACATTGTGAATACTAAGAAAAAGTTAAAACCTTTTCTAAACATTAATCTCTTTTTAGAAAGAGCGTATGCACCTAAAATTGAAGTTCCAAGTGCCCAAATAGTTCCGTAAACGGTTAAGAACAAGGTGTTGGTGTAAGAACTCCAGAAACCGTTATCTAAGAACATATCTTTGAAGGCCTTAAATTGGATATTTCCCATTGGGAATAAAACAACTAATCCTTCTTGAACGTATTTATATTCGCTGATTGCAGAAGAAATTGCATAAACGAAAGGATATAAACAACAAAGAGCGAACACAGTTAATAAAACGTAACTTATAATAGCGAATATAAGTTCTGAAATTTCCATTTTTCTTTTCATAGAATTTTATACCCCCTATTAATATAACGATACGTCGGAAACTTTTTTTGCAATGGTGTTAGCTCCGATAACTAATACCATACCTATAATATTGTTCATCATTTCAGCAGCGGTTGCCAATGCGTGTAAGCTTGCAACGTTAGTTCCCGAGCTACTTCCGCTTGCAACGCCACCATATTCAAGTGAGAAGGTTGACACAACCATTGCAACTTCACGGTTGCCTGAGGTTGTTAAAAGATATACTTTTTCATAGCCTACGTTAAGAAGTGAACCAATTCTTGTAATAAGCATAATTACAACGGTAGATAAAATACTTGGTAAAACAACGTAGCGCATTTGAGCTAATTTACCAGCACCGTCGATTTGAGCTGCTTCATAACTTGTTGGTGAAACCGCAATGATAGCGGCGAAGAATACGATACTATCGTAACCTGCCGTTTCCCAAACACCTGAAATTTGATAAATAGCACGGAAATAGTTTGGAACGTTGAGTAAACCACCTTCAACAACCGTTTGGCTAACACCTAAGAAACCAAGTAGCTTAGAAACTACACCCGCTGAAGAAACTGAATCGGCAGGCTTTAACAAAAGCGTTAATAAAGTGGTAATAATAACGGTTGACATAAACTTTGGCAAATAGGTCAATACTTGATAGATACTTCTCATAATGTTTGATTTAATTTCGTTAAAGAAAAGAGCTATCAAAATTGGCATTGGGAAACCAAAGCACAAACCGTAGAAACTCGTTAAGAAAGTATTTCTAAACGACATCCAAAATTCTAAAGAAATTTTATCTTTACCAAACAATAAAGTTTTAAAATGCGCAAACCCTACGAATGGTTGTTGAGCTACTTCCAATAATTCCTTTGACGAATCCTTAAAACTACCTAAAAGGTCTTTTAATGGGAAATAACGCCAGAATAAGAAAATTAAAATCATTGGAATAAGCATTATATAAAGTCGCCAATCTTTTATAAGAGTGCGAACAACGTTAATCCAATGATGTTTCTCAACGTCGTCACGCACGGCTTGGTCGGCGCTCATAACATAAGTATTAGTTGCAGCATCGTATTGAAGATAATCAGATGCGATCGGTTTGTTTGCCATGGCAAATACCTCCAAAATTATGTTTTTAAATAGAAAGTGAATTGCTTCACGAATGAGTTATTTTTTATTCAGCTTTTTCTTCTTTTTGTATTCTGAATAAATATGCTTTTTGGTCTTCAAAAACACCATCGAGCCGTTTTAAAATTAAAACTAAAACGATTGCAAAAAGCAAGGATATGCTGTCGTTAACCAAAAAATTTACTATTATATTAATTGGTTGATGGAAAATGCAAGAAATTAAAGCGTGACCAACGTGAATTAATAAAAACACTAAAACCGTGTATAAAATTGACCACCAAACGCTTTTGCAAATTTTTTCTTTGCCAACAAATTTAAAGAGTAGCAATGAAAATAAACAAAAACAATTTCCCAACGCATAAACCGCTACGGCTTGAAAATTTATTTTTCCAAGAATAACCAAATGGGATGCTACTGCGTAAGCGATGCCACCAATTAAAGCATGTATAACTGAATAACCGTTCCACCGCATTGTAACAATAGCTAAAATTAATGGAATAATTGAAACCGTGTATTCGTGATTTGGAAACCACTTATTCGCCGCAAAAACGATTAATAATTCAAAAACAACCGTTAGTATGGCAAAAATTACCAAATCTAAATTTCTATATTCCTTAAAGGTGAGCCGTTGTTGAGCCATTTTTAATCCTTAATAACGTTTTCGGTTTCCTTATCGAACCAATAAACTGAATTATATGGAACAATGAAATCCCAATCAACGTCTTCTTCAGGCGTGTCGTGTGGTTCAACCTTTAAAATCGATTCAACGCCGTCGATAGTTGCGTAGATGTTGGTGTTATCGCCTAAAAGCTCGGTAAGCATTACGTTGCAAGTAAACTTATAAGCTTCGCCGTCGTCACAAGATGCAAGCTTAATCGCTTCAGGGCGGAAGCCCATTACAACTTCCTTACCTTCGTATTTTGCAACGTTTTCAGCGCTCATACTCTTTGAAACGTCAACCTTGGTGTTGTTGAAAACGAACTCTCCGTTTTCAATTTTACCATAAATGAAGTTCATTGGTGGTTCGCCAATAAATCCGGCAACGAACATATTTACAGGATTGAAATAAAGATCGTATGGTGAACCGATTTGTTGAATATATCCAAGCTTCATAACGACGATTCTATCAGCCATGGTCATAGCTTCGGTTTGATCGTGAGTTACGTAAATAGTAGTTGCCCCAACTTCACGATGGATTGCCGAAATTTCCGAACGCATGGTAACACGTTGCTTAGCGTCGAGGTTTGAAAGCGGTTCGTCCATTAAGAACACTTCTACTTTACGAATTATTGCACGACCTACGGCTACACGTTGACGTTGACCACCCGAGAGAGCACGAGGTTTACGATCGAGATAATCGGTTAAACCAAGAATTTGAGCGGTTTTGTTAACCCTTTCTTCAATAACTTCCTCGTCAACGCCTTCTAACGTTAAACCAAACGCCATATTGTCGTAAACGCTGAGGTGAGGATAAAGAGCGTATGATTGGAAAACCATTGCAACGCCACGTTGACGTGGTGTTTTTTGGTTGGCTAATTCGCCACCAATTAAAAACTCACCGCTTGAAATATCTTCAAGACCGGCGATCATACGCAAGGTTGTCGACTTACCGCAACCAGATGGTCCAACGAAAATAATGAATTCACCCTTTTCAATATCGAGATTGAAATTGTGAACTGCATGGAACCCGTTAGGATATACTTTGTTTATGTTTTTTAATTCCAAATGCGCCATAGTTCGCTCCATAGAATTTATTTCTTTTTTGGCTTTACCTAAAAAAGGGCATAAATAGCCAAAAGATTATACAATTATATATTAAAACATTTCTAATTGGTAAACAATGCAATTTACCGAATTAAAATTGCACTAAACGGATATTACTCCTCATACATATATTACTAAAAAATCGGCTTGATTGCAAGTGTTTTTTTATAATTTTTATCGTTTTAATTGTGAAAGTTTTTATAATATAAAAAAACCAGTTATTCCCTTGGCGTTTTTAAAAAATTTTAACGTTTAAAAATACGCCTTAATAACTGATTTTTTTACAATTTTTTATATCAAATTAAGCAATGACTATTCACCTTGCTTATCCGAGTCTTCCTCACCGCCCTTTTCTTGATTACCATAGGCGGAAAGCATAGGCTCGACGCTTTTACCCTTTTTCCTATCGTAGTAGTTTTGAGTTATTTTTTTAATAAGTCCACTTAAACAAATTAGCGCAACAAGATTTGGCAGAGCCATTAGAGCGTTAAACATATCGTCGAGTTGCCAAACGATTTCACTTGAAACGACTGCGCCAACAGCCAATAAAACAACGTAAACAACCTTAAAAATAACGCCGAAAGTTTTAGCTTTCTTTTCCCCAACGATAAAGCCTATTGCTTTTTCACCATAATAAGACCAAGCTAAAATGGTCGTAAAGGCAAAAAGCGGTAAAATTATTGCAAAAGCGATAGAGCCGAAAGTTCCAAAAGTTTCACTAAAAGCAAAAGGAGCTAAAAGTGATTTTGAAATATTTGCGTTGGCTAAAACGTTAGTAAAATCGTATTTACCCGTTTTAATTGAAACGGTTAAAATTGAAAGCGCCGTTAAAGTGCAAATTACGAAAGTATCTAAAAATACTTCAAAAATTCCCCATAAACCTTGAACAACTGGTTCTTTGGTGTTGGACGCCGAGTGAGCTATAACGGACGAGCCGAGCCCCGCCTCGTTTGAGAATACGCCACGGGCAAAGCCGTATCGCATTGCCTTCATAATCATATACCCAAAAAAACCGCCTGCAACTGAACGGAAGCTAAATGCGTTTACGAAAATTAATTGAAAAGCTTCGGGAATAGCCGTAGCGTTAACGCAAATTATAATCAACGACAAAAACAAGAAAAGTAGCGCCATAAACGGAACTAAAATAGAAGCGACTTTACCAATTCGCTTAATTCCACCAATAATAATTAAAGCGGTTAAAAAGGCAACTATAACCCCCACTACTATTCCAACGATTTTATCAGCTCTTTCAGTGCTACCCAACACGTTTTGAATTGAACCGGAAATTGAGTTTGATTGAACCATTCCCATTCCAACGGCGGCAAGTAAACAGCAAAAAGCAAACACGAAAGCAAGCCATTTCCAACCAAGTCCGTTAGAAATATAATACATTGGACCGCCCGAAATAACGCCGTTTTTATCCTTTTTACGGAAATAAATTCCTAAAACGTTTTCAGCGTAGTTAGTAACGAGCCCGAAAAAGGCGCTAACCCACATCCAAAAAATTGCGCCCGGACCACCCGATAAAAGCGCCCCCGCAACGCCGACGATATTACCCGTTCCAACCGTTCCGGAAATGGCGGCGGAAAAGGCTTCGAATTGCGAAATAGTTTCACCCTCTTCCCCGTCAACCTTTTGTTTTTTACCAATAGATTTTATGGTTGGAACGATGGTAGTGCTTAAACTATCATTAAACTTTCTAACCTGTAAAAATTTCGTTCTAACGGTAATTAAAATACCCGTTGCTAAAATTGCAACGATAAGTGGAATTCCCCACAAAATATTATCGTTAACAAAGGTTATAATTTGTGTAATTTTTTCCATAAACACCTCAATAATCATCCACCCGAATATCGGGTGGTTTTTATTTTTCGGGCATAGCCCTTATTCACTGGCAAGCACAAATGTGCTTTTTTATTGACCTGCCAGTCATGCATTGTTTACTTGCCGCCCGTAAACGGGTCCCTTGGATCA
>JAZQKQ010000029.1:0-9151 GCA_045542235.1 Christensenellaceae bacterium
AGACGAGATTCGAACTCGCGACATTCGCCTTGGCAAGGCGACGCTCTACCACTGAGCCATTCCCGCATATCCATTTTAAAAGTTTTTGGTGGGAACAACAGGGCTCGAACCTGTGACCCCCTGCTTGTAAGGCAGATGCTCTCCCAACTGAGCTATGCTCCCAAAACTACTTGCGTTCAAGTGCTCACTTATAATAACAAATAAATAAAAACTTTGCAAGTGTTTTTTATAGGTTTTTTAAAAATTTTTAAAATTTTTTTTAATTTTTTATTTTATTTAAATTTCCAATTCTTTTTTGTCTAAATAATATAAAAAATCGCCCTTTTTAAAATGAAAAACGAGTTTAACTGAGGTTAAAATTGTTTCAAAAACGTTTAATTTTTTATTAATTTCATCGTTGCCGTATTTTCCATCGCCTAAAACGAAATTTCCCCTTTTTGAAAACTGCGCCCTAATTTGATGCATTCTTCCGGTAAGTAATTTAATTTTAACTACCGAACTATTTTCTTTTTCTTCAATAACTTCATAATCTAAAACGGCTTTTTTACTACCTTTAACAAACTGAGAAAAAAGCTCAACTTTGTTTTGGCTTTCAATTTTAAAAATATAATCGGTAAAACTACCTTGTTTATTTTTTAAAAAGCCGTAAACTTCGGCAATATAATACTTTTCAAAAAGCTTGTTTTTAAAGCCGTTAAAAATGCTTTCATAAGCTTTTTCATTTTTAGCAAAAACCATTAAACCGTTAGTGTTTCTATCAAGCCTATGGCAAAAATAAAGCCCCTTATAAGTTTTTTCAAGGTTTTTGAACAAAAATTCCGAGTTAACTCCCTTGTTTTTATTAACCACCAAAATATTTTCATCGCTATATACCACCGAGTAAAGGTTTTTATTATCCACCTTTTCCCCATCGAAATAAACGATAATTTCATCGCCCTGATTTAAAACCCTATCGCTATTAACACGCTTGCCGTTAACTTTAACGTCCTTTTCCCGAAGAAGTTTGTTTAATCTTGAAAAAGAAAGATCGCCTTCGTAAACTTTAAGCAAAAATTTTGAAAGTTTTTCAGTTTTTTCCGCAGTAAACGTTTTCATATTATAATTATAATAAAATAGGTTAAATATGCCAAGCAAAGTGCAACTAAAAATTGAAATAAAGCTAAAAAGGTTGCTTTTTTTATACCAACTTCCACCCTAAACGAATCTAACGCAACTAAACAAGGCGTATAAAACAAAACGAACACCATAAGAGATAACCCGGAAGCTAAACTTAAATTTAAACCGTTTGGCATTAATAAATATAGGCTGGAAATTATTGATTCTTTTGCGAAAATCCCATTAATTAAGCTGGCAACAATCTCCCACCTATCAAGTTTTATTGGAGCGAAAATAAAACAAAGTTTTTTGCTAAAAAACGCCAAAATACTGTTTGATAGCTCCCCTTCGTTTAAAAACTTAAAATCAACGGAAACGGTCGATAAAATATAGCACCCAACCGAACTTAATAAAACAACCGTTAAAATTTTAATAATAAATTCTTTTAGCGATAAAATTAAGGGTTTAAAAGTGTTAAAAAGGTTTATTTTTCTTAAATATGGCACTTGTAAAATCATTGGCATTGATTTATTTTTCACAACCTTTGAAAGAATAAATAAATACAAAAAAGAAAATAAAACACTAATTAAATAAACACATAACAAAACTAAAAAGGTGTAGTTTTTAAAAATTATTGAAGAAAAATAAATAATAACGGGAACTTTTGCCGAACAACAAACGAATGGTAAAGTAGAAATTACCCTGTTTTTAATTTCTTTATTTTCTAATCCGTTGCAAATTTTACTTGCTACAACCGTGCAACCAAAACCACTTAGCAACGCAAACACAGCCTTACCATTTACGCCAATTTTTCCTAAAAAATTATCGGTTAAAAATGAAATTCTTGCAATAATGCCCGTTTGTTCTAAAACAATTAAACATAGGTTTAAAATTATTATTTGCGGAATAAAGGACAAAACGCTAAAAACTCCGCCAATTATTCCAAAAACAATTAGCCCTGAAATAAACTTATTAACCTTTAACTTTATAAACCAAATTTCAGTTATCGTTTGCAAAAAATCCCCTAAAACTGAAATTTTATCATTTAAAAAAACTCCTAATCCATACCTTCCAAAAGCTAAATAAAAACTTAACCCTAAACATAAACTAAAAAGCAAAAAAGCCGTTTTTCCGTTTAAAAACATTCTGTCAACAAAATTTAATTTAATTTTTGGAGGAACAAAAAAACTTTTTGAATTTTCATTTTTTAAATTCAAATTTTTTAAATTTTTACTAAACAATAAATTAATTAATTGGTCAATAAATTCACCTTTAATAACTTCGCCGTAAACAAGTTGATTATTTAAAAGTTTTCGCAGTTTTTCTACGTGTAAAAAACCGCCGTTTTTCTTTAATTCATCGGCAAAATTAACGAAAACAATAATTGGTTTATTAAATAAAGATAACTCCTTTAAAAGATTAAATCCATTAATAAAATTAGTTGCTTCTATAACGTTAATTATAAGGTCGTATTGCTTTGTTTTTAAAAAATTTAAGGTGTTATTTTCTTCAATTGAATAGGTTTTAATCGACTCTAACCCGGCAAGGTCAATAAACTCGATTTCCTTATTTAAAATTTTCACTTTTTTACCAAAGCTTTCCGTTGTGACACCGTGCCAATTACCCGTTTTTTGTTGAGAATTAGTTAATAGGTTAAATAAAGTCGTTTTGCCCGTGTTAGAACCCCCGCAAATTGCTACACGCATTCAACTTCCACCCTTTTAGTTATTTCGTTTCCAAAAGCATACATTTTGCCGTTAATTGAACACAAAATAGAACCGAAACTTTGGCGTAAAACGGTAACGTTTTCCCCTTCTATAAACCCAATTACTTCCAACCTTTTAAAAGTTAAATTATCGCAATTAATTTTCAAAATTTTAATTTTTTGCCCGGCTAAACACTCGTTTAGTTTCATAACTATCCTCACAAATATATTTTTAAATATATATTCGCAAGTAAACAAAAAAAGCACTTCGGTTGAAGTGCTTTTAATAAATTTTTTAATTATTTTGTTTCAATATCAACGTCAACTTCCTTTGGCTTAATGCAAATTAAACAAACAAGAGCAATTGCACAAACGAGAGAAATGCTAAGGAAAACAACTGAAATAACGTTGTTTTTAAAGAATTCGTTTTCAACCTTAACAGTTGTAAATTCTCTTTGAACGCTGATTGAACGGCTCATTGCTTCTTCACCCATATTGGCTGAATCAACCGCACGAATTAAAACGTAGTAGTAACCTTTTTTATTAGGAGTAAACGAAAGCTTATCTTCGTTAAATAATTCTTCGGTTACGTCAACGGTTGTTGCATCGTTTTTAACGGCGTTAATATAAGCGTCGTCGTTAGCAAAACTTTCATCGTCTTTATCGTATTCTTTTTCACAGTAATAAAGAGTGTATTCAGCATCGTAATCATCGCTTGAAACGGTGAAAGCCTTAACGTAGTATTCTAAGTTTAAAAATCCCGATTCAGAAGTTGCAACCGTAATTTCAGGAGCAGTAATTTTTTCAACGTTGAAAGTGAAAATTGGAACGATAACGTCACCCGTTGGGTTGCCGTTTCCATCGTCGGCATACCAACCGTTTTCACCAATAACCAAATCGGTAGTGGTCATTGAATTTTTAAATTCATCTTTAACGAGAACGTAAATTGAATAAGTTCCGGCAGAGCTGAGCTTAAAGCTTGAAGAAGTTGTGCTAGTATAGCTTTCTGCACCAGGAGCTAAATAGAAATAGTTTTTAGTTAGTGAAGAATATGCAAAATAATCAGACTTAATAACACCGTCTAAAGCGGTAATTAACGCTGAATCGGTGAAAGAGAAAGAATCTTTAACGCTGAGTTTTTGAGCTTGAGCGTTAATTGCATCTTTAACCGCAGTAATTTTTGCGCTATCCATAACGTAACGCATTGAACTTTCATCAATAGAATCGTAAGCTTTGGTTTCAACTTTAAAAGTATTTTCTAAAACTTGTGAAGAAGTGTAAACTTCAAAAGTATAAACGCCTTCTCTTAAAAATTCAACGGTTGAATCGGCTGTTATAAAAGCAGCTTCTTTATATTGACTATCAGTTTCGCTAACGGCTGTTCCATCAGGTAATTGAGATAAACGATATTTAACCGTTTTAGAAGTTGAACTACCTGCACCAGCAGCCGATAAAATTTCGTTAAGAGTGTATTGATAGCCCGAAATTCTTACAATATCTACAACGTCGGCAGAAGCCTTTACCGTTTTTGCAGGCGTAAACGCAAAGCAAAAAACCGTTGCCAAGAGTAATGCAAGAGATAAAAGTCTTTTAATTTTCATATATAAAACAACTCCCAAAGTCTTTTTTATAATATAATCTATTAAATTTTACTATTAATATAAAATTTTGTCAATCATAATTTGAAAATAAAGCAAAAAATTATAATTTTTTTACCAAATAATTTAATTAAATGCGCATTGCTTCGTCAACGTTAAATAATTTCCAAGGATTTGCATCCTTTGGAGGCTCGATTTTGAAAACCAAACGCTCCTTTGAAACGGGGTGAGTAAACGCCAAAGTAGTTGCCCAAAGAGCAATGTTTCCCTTTTTCGCCTTTTCGCCACCATAGCGCATATCGCCGTATACCGGAGTGTTATTGTGACTCATTTGCACTCTAATTTGATGAGTTCTTCCCGTGTGAAGGGTGACTAACGCCAAGGATAAGCCGTTTACTTCTTCAACCACCTTATATTCAAGCTCGGCAAACTTTGCCCCTTCAACGGTTTGAGGGCAAACGTAAACCATGTTATTGATTGGATTTTTCTTCATATAATCGGTTAAAGTAGCTCGTTTTTCCCTTGGGCTACCCACTAAAACGGTGAAATATTTTTTCTCAAAGTCACCGCTACGCATTTGTTCAGAAAGTCTTGAAGCGGCTTTAGAACTTTTTGCGTAAACCATAACCCCACCGGTCACTCTGTCGAGACGGTGGACCAAACCAACGTAAACGTTGCCCGGCTTATTTTCCTTTTCCTTAACGTGTTCTTTAATTACGGTAAGTAAGTCCATATCTTTTGAACTGTCTTCACAACAAGGAATGTTTTGCGGTTTAAAAACAACGATAATATGGTTATCTTCGTGTAAAACAATTAAATCGTCTTTATTCATTTATAAAAATCCCCCCGGCACCGCAAGGTAAGCAAATGCCTTCTTCGGTTGGTAAACCAATTTCGTATGATTCAATTTTGCCTTTATATTTTGACATAACCAGCGATAAAATATTGTTTAAAACCTGTGGTTGTAAGCCCGTTGTATAGCTGTTGATTAAAAAGAACAAAGGTTTATCGGTTAAAACGTTTGCACAAAGCTCAACGAGACTATAAAGCTCCGATTCAATTTTCCACATTTCGCCGTTAGGTCCACGACCGTAGCTTGGTGGGTCCATAATAATTGCATCGTAGCGTCTTCCACGCCTAATTTCCCGTTGAACGAACTTTTTGCAGTCGTCGATAATAAAACGCACGTTAGCATCGCCTAAACCGGAAAGCCTAACGTTTTCACCCGCTCTTTCCACCATACCTTTGCTTGCATCAACGTGGCAAACGGAAGCCCCCGCCGCCAAGCACGCAACGGTTGCCCCACCGGTATAAGCAAACAAGTTTAAAACTGAAATTGGTCGGTTAGCTTCTTTAATAAGCTTTGAACACTTTTCCCAATTGGCGGCTTGTTCAGGGAATAATCCCGTGTGCTTAAAGCCCATAGGTTTAATTTTAAATTTCAAATTATCGTAAGAAACGTTCCATTCTTGCGGAGTTTTTTTAAGATATTCCCAAGCACCGCCACCCTTTTCGCTTCTTATATATTTAGCATTGAGTTCTGGATAGGTTGAAAGGTCGAACTTTGCAGGCCAAATAACCTGTGGGTCTGGGCGGAGCAAAACAACGTTATTCCACCTTTCAAGCTTATATCCGTCACCCGTTGCAATAATTGAATAATCCTTCCATTTATTTGCAATTAACATTTTATCCTTTTAGCCAAAATGGCATTATATTAATTTTTTTTAACGGCAATAACAAGGTTTTCGCCACCGATGTTAAAGGACTTATCAAATCCGCTAATTTCCCCGTTAACGATAACGTTATCGCACAAAATAGCTTGCTTAATTTGACCTTGATTATTTTCAATAACCTTTGCTAAATTGCCTTGATTTTCAACGAAAATATCAATTCTATCGGTCACTTCAAAGCCAGCGTCCTTTCTTAATTGTTGAACCTTAGAAACGAATTCACGAACTAAACCTTCTTCAATTAGTTCTTCGGTTAAATTAGTATCTAAAACAACGGTCATTCCGTTTTCGCTTGCCGAAACGAAACCTTCTCTCGATTCGGAAGAAATTAATAGGTCGGTTTCGGTAAACACAATTTCATCACCGCCTAAAACCGTTTTAAACTCTCCCTTTTCTTTAATTTCACTAACTACTGCGTTTGCATCACAGTTTTCCAAGAATCCACGAATTAAACCGAGTTTAGCCCCGTATTTAGGTCCTAATGTTTTAAGTTGTGGCTTTAACTTATAATTAATGAATTTTGAAGAATTGTTTAAAATTTCAATTTCTTTAACGTTAAGTTCTTCCTTAGCAATATCAACGAGTTCACTTGAAAGGTCAACCCTATTACCCGTTGAGAAATAAAGCTTTTGAAGTGGTTGGCGGTTTTTAATTTGAGAAGAATTTCTTGCCGCTCTACCTAAAACTACAACGTTCATAACTTGTTCCATTTCAGCTTCAAGCTTAACGTCAATCATACTTTCATCAACTTCTGGGAAAGAGCAAAGATGAACTGAAATTGGCGCATCGGTAAAGAATGAAGGAACTAAATTTTGATAAATATTTTCAGCAATGAAAGGAGTGTATGGAGCGGTGAGCTTTGCAAAAGTAGTCAAAACCGTCCATAGGGTTGTATATGCCGAAATTTTATCGTCGGTCATATCGCTACCCCAAAATCTTTCACGGCATCTTCTAATATACCAGTTAGAAAGTTCGTCGATAAACGATTGCATTAAACGTGCGCTTTCAAAAATTTGGTAATTTTTAAGCATTTCGTCAACGCTCTTAACCAAACTATTAAGCTTTGAAAGAACCCATTTATCAATAATTTGAAGTTTGCAGTCCTTTAAATTATATTTTGCCGGATTATATTTATCAATATCAGCGTAAAGCACGAAGAAAGCGTAAGCGTTCCATAAAGTGCCCATATATTTTCCTTGGCATTCGCTAACCGCCTTTTCATAGAAACGAGAAGGAAGCCATGGAGCGGAAGAAGTATAGAAATACCATCTAACGGCATCGGCTCCTTGCTTATCTAAAATTGTCCATGGGTCAACGACGTTTCCAAGGTGCTTACTCATTTTTAAGCCCTTTTCATCGTTAACGTGACCTAAAACGATACAGTTTTTAAACGGAGCTTTACCAAATAAAATTGTAGAAATTGTTAAAAGAACGTAGAACCAGCCACGGGTTTGGTCAATAGCTTCTGAAATAAAATCGGCTGGGAAATGACTTTCAAAAATTTCTTTATTTTCAAAAGGATAGTGATATTGAGCAAACGGCATTGAGCCTGAATCGAACCAGCAATCGATAACTTCTTTAACTCTGGTCATTTTCTTGCCACAATGCGGACAAGTAAAGGTGCAGTTATCAATATAAGGACGGTGAAGTTCAATATCCCCTTCAATACCGCAAAGATCTTTTAGCTCTTGCTTCGAGCCAATAACGTGGAAGTGACCACATTCACATTCCCAAACGGGAAGCGGTGTTCCCCAATATCTTTCACGAGAAAGTCCCCAATCCACGATATTTTCTAAAAAGTTACCCATTCTACCTGACTTAATGGTTTCAGGCATCCAGTTAACCGAATTGTTTGAAGCAATAATTTCATCTTTAACGGCGGTCGTCTTTACAAACCAGCTTTGGCGTGCGTAATAAAGGAGCGGTGTATTACAACGCCAACAATGTGGATAAGAGTGTTCGTAAAGCATATCTTTAAACAATAAACCACGTTCGTTAAGTTCTTTAATAATGTGCTTATCGGCATCTTTAACGAACATTCCGGCATAAAGCTTAACTTCTTGCTTAAATTTACCTGCGTCGTCAACCATTTGAACGAATGGTAAATTATATTTTCTTCCAACGTTAGCATCGTCGACACCAAACGCAGGAGCAATGTGAACGATACCCGTGCCGTCGGTTAAAGTAACGTAGTCGTCGTTTACAACGTAGTAAGCCTTTTCACGGAAAGAACCAACTGCGCAATCGTATAAAGGCTCGTATTCCAAACCTTCGTAAAAACTACCCTTGTTAACTGAAAGAGTTTCATATTCTTCAAATAAACCGCCAACTAAAGCTTGGGCTAAAATGTAATTTTCGCCGTTTGCTGAAATTTCAACGTAATCTTCGTTAGCGTTCATACAAAGAGCAACGTTTGATGGAAGAGTCCAAGGCGTGGTTGTCCAAGCGAGAAGATATTTATTTTCTTCTCCCTTAACCTTAAATTTAACGAAAACAGACTTTTCCTTAACGTCTTTATAGCCTTGCGCTACTTCGTGGCTGGCAAGCGCCGTTCCGCAACGAGGACAATATGGAACGATTTTATGACCTTTATAAAGTAAGCCCTTTTTGTGAATTTCTTTAAGAGCCCACCAAACCGATTCAATGTAGTTATCGTGATAGGTCACGTATGGATTATCCATATCAACCCAATAACCAATGCGGTCGCTCATATCCTTCCATTCGGTAGTATATTTCCAAACGCTTTGTTTACATTCGCCAATAAACGGCTCAATACCATATTTTTCAATATCTTGCTTGCCGTCTAATCCGAGCTTCTTTTCAATTTCAAGTTCAACGGGAAGACCGTGAGTATCCCAGCCCGCCTTTCTTAAAACGTGCTTACCTTTCATGGTTTGATATCTTGGAATAATATCTTTCATAACACGTGTTAAAACGTGACCGATGTGAGAAGTCGGATCGTAGCCATGTCGTTCTGTGAGCCAAGGAGTTGGTGAGTTTAATTGTCTTCCTAAGACCGCTTG
>JAZQKQ010000030.1:0-2214 GCA_045542235.1 Christensenellaceae bacterium
AAGCCGTCGCTATATTGTTTTTTGCTAACGTTTTTGCAAAAACTTCCACATTATTTTTTGAACCACTAACCAAACCACCCCCATGAAAATAAACAAATAAATCAAACTCGCCGTTTTTAGGCAAATATAAATCTAAACATAAATTTTGCTTGTATTCAATATCTTGATAAGTTATCATCTAATGCTCCACTTTTAGTCTTTTTTAATATTCTCAACTGTATTTATTATGTCATATAGCCGTATTTATGTCAAGTAAATGCTTATAGAGACTATAACGTCGTCAGTTCAAGTCTTGCAGGTTCTGGAATGACAGCTCTAAATCGTAACATTTTTGTCTAAATTTTTGATTGAATAATTATTCTGTTTTAGCCCGTTTTATACGAATTTTAACAAATAAAAAAGACGAGATTGAATAAACCTCGTCTTTTTTGCTACTTACAGCTTTTTTGTAAGTGCAAGATGTATGTGTGGTACTAAATCTCGTTTTTAAGATATGTGTGTGGGACAAAAAGTATTTTTTATTCATTATTTCTTCTTTTACAATGACATATTAACCCAACTGTCAAAAAGACAAGTGCTAAAAACAATAGCGTCAAACAAATAATAAGGTGTATATTTTGTTCAAGAGTAACGCCTATTTGCCAAGAAAACAAGTTTGCCTTAAGAATATTTATTTCGCCGATTTCTTTTTGAATTTCAGGATTTTTTACTTTTATAAAAAGAGGTGGTAAGTATAAAAATGCGTTTGATAAAAGCAAAATGACACTCGTCTTTAAAAATCTATTTGTTTTCAAAAATCGCACACTCATAATGATATTTAATGCTAAATACACGCTCAATACAATAGGAAATGCTATTTTAAAATACCACCATCCGTCAGCATATCCGTTTGTTAAGGTGTATGCGTTAATCACAATAAGAAGGATATTCAGCATTAAAAAATCTACGGCAACTGAAATAAAATCGTTGTATTTTCTTATTTTAGAAAAAACCTCGTATTTTGCAATAAAGATAGGCGCAAATATAATTGTTAGCCCCAAAAACACAGACAACGCTGGTATCCAAAACCAATTACCGCCAGTATAAATACAACACACACCTAAAAGTAGAACAAGTGCCAAATACTGCGATAATGGAATTAGCATAAGTTTATATTTCTTTATCAATTTTGGTAAATTCGTAAAAGTGAACGCAAGGATTAACGCCGAAAGCACTATCCAGAACCAAGAAAGGGTTTTATCTATTGCCAAATTACAAATAAAGCACGAAATTAGCGCAACACCGTAAGCAATATAGAAAAATAAACTCCAAGAATGCGAAAATGCTCTCCACTTTTTTGCTTGGTTTTTTTCTTCTCTTGCTTTATTATCAACGCTTGCCGTTATAAGCTCGTGTTCGGAAACACTTAAAATTTCAGAAAGCTTTGGAAGTAAAGTTATATCAGGATGAGCCACGTCTTTTTCCCACTTACTTACCGTCGATTCGGAAACGAATAACAATTTAGATAATTCTTTTTGCGTTAAATTCTTTTCCTGTCGCTTTTGCCTTAAAAAGCTACCAAAACTATTCTCCATAAATTCGCTCCTTGCACGCTTGCTTCTTTGATATAATTTTATCGCAAATTTCCAACTATTGCAAGCTATTTTACTCCAAAACCAACTTGAAAGTTTTTCAAGTCGCAAAAAATATAGGTCTATAAGCAAAATACTTATAGACCCATACTGTTGGTCGAGGCGACGGGATTTGCGCCTTTAGCGGCGCGCCCCGCTCCGACGTTATCAACGTCGTCCTTTGCCGTCAAGTTTTTCATAATCCAAGCTTCGTAAGGCAAAGCGTTTTGCTCCCGCAAAACGGCTCCCACCCTCGCTCCCCGTCGCAAGCCGTAGAATCGAAAACAGCCGTACCACCAATGGTGATACGGCTGTTTTGGTCGAGGCGACGGGGATCGAACCCACGACCTCAGCGTCCCGAACGCTGCGCGCTACCAGCTGCGCTACGCCTCGATTTTTTAAGTTTTTATCTATTTTCGTAAGTGGTCAAACATGTGGTCAAGCCACTTATTTCGAACGTTTTGTAGAAAAGTGTACCGCCCAAATTGTCAGCGTTGTCAAGGGGTTCAGAGGTTCGAAAAAGTCTACCAAGGAAAGCCCTTGTGGGTGTCCCGAAACGTGTGCCAAAACTTGGCAAAAATCGTGCAAAACAAGAAAAATCGTT
>JAZQKQ010000031.1:0-41388 GCA_045542235.1 Christensenellaceae bacterium
GTTTCCTTAACAAATGCTAAGATGGCATCTGTAAGAGGTGTAAACCACTGTGCATTATATACCATTTCAGCAAGCTTCTGTGCAACTAAAGCCTTGTAGTGCATTGTGTCCTTATCAAGTGTAATTGTTTCAAGCACGTTATGAGCCTTGTATAAAATTGCACCGCCTGGTGTTTCATAAACGCCACGGCACTTCATTCCAACCAAACGGTTTTCAACTATATCAAGTAAACCAATACCGTTTTCGCCACCAAACTTGTTAAGAGCTAAAATAATGTTTTTAGCGCTCATTTTTTCGCCGTTTAAGGCAACCGGAACACCCTTTTCAAAATCGAGAGTAATATAGGTTGGCTTGTCAGGAGCTTCAAGTGGGCTAACACCCATTTCTAAAAAGCCCTTCTTTTCATAGGTAGGTTCGTTGCCGGCATCTTCAAGGTCTAAACCTTCGTGAGATAAGTGCCAAAGGTTTTTATCCTTTGAATAGTTAGTTTCACGATTGATTTTTAGTGGAACGCCATGCTTTTCAGCATATTCAATTTCTTCATCACGAGATTTAATATCCCATTCACGCCATGGGGCAATAATTGGCATATCAGGAGCAAAAGCCTTAATGGTAAGTTCAAAACGAACTTGGTCGTTACCCTTACCCGTGCAACCGTGACAAATTGCATCGGCACCTTCTGCTTTTGCAATTTCACAAATACGCTTTGCAATAATAGGACGAGCAAAACTTGTTCCAAGCATATAATCTTCATACAAAGCTCCAGCTTGAACGGTTGGAATAATAAAATCGTCAACGAATTCTTCGGTTAAATCTTCAACGTAAAGCTTTGAAGCACCCGTTTTTAGCGCCTTTTCTTCTAAACCTTCAAGTTCATCAGCTTGACCAACGTTACCAGAAACGGCAATAACTTCACAATTATTATAATTTTCTTTAAGCCATGGAATAATAATTGAAGTATCTAATCCACCAGAATATGCTAACACTACTTTCTTGATTTTTGACTTATCCATTTTTTCTACCTTCTTCATTTTTTTTATGATTATATTTTACCCCTATAACTAAATAAAGTCAAACATTTTTATGTATATTTTTCATTTTTTTACAAATATTTATTTAATTTTATGCATAATTTAATGAATTTTTTTATAATTATTCATTTTTATGCATAAGTGTATATATTTATTCAAAAAAGCAAAATATTTTGATAAATTTATATAAACGAGAGATGAAAAACAAGGCGAAATTTTAGACGAAATAAAAAAGCTATCCGCTTGGGATAGCTTTTAAAATTGTAATTAAAATTACTTAATGATAGATGTAACAACACCTGAACCAACAGTTCTACCACCTTCACGAATAGCGAAACGAAGACCTTCTTCGATAGCGATTGAAGTGATAAGTGAAACTGTAATTTTAACGTGGTCACCAGGCATTACCATTTCAACGCCTTCTGGAAGGGTGATGGTACCTGTAACGTCGGTTGTTCTGAAATAGAATTGTGGACGATAGTTGTTAAAGAATGGAGTGTGACGACCACCTTCTTCCTTGGTTAAAACGTAAACTTCACCAATGAAGTCAGTGTGTGGGTGAATTGAACCTGGTTTAGCAATAACTTGACCACGTTCAATGTTCTTTCTGTCGATACCTCTTAAAAGAGCACCAACGTTATCACCAGCTTGAGCTTCATCAAGAAGTTTTCTGAACATTTCAAGACCTGTAATAACAGTTGTAGTTGGCTTTTCTTTTAAACCAACGATTTCAGCTGGATCACCAACTTTAGCAATACCACGTTCTACTCTACCAGTAGCAACGGTTCCACGACCAGAAATTGTGAATACGTCTTCTACAGGAAGAAGGAATGGCTTAGAATCTTCTCTTTCTGGAGTTGGGATATAGCTATCGATTGCAGCCATAAGCTCTAAAATACATTGTGTTTCAGGAGCTGAAAGAACTGTTGCGTCGTCAAGATCAGAGTTAGCTTTTTCTAAAGCTTGGAATGCTGAACCCTTAATGATTGGTGTATCATCGCCTGGGAATTCATATTCAGTAAGAAGATCTCTAACTTCCATTTCAACGAGTTCAAGAAGTTCTGGATCGTCAACAAGGTCAGTCTTGTTAAGGAATACTACGATGTATGGAACACCTACTTGACGAGCAAGAAGAATGTGTTCTCTTGTTTGTGGCATTGGACCATCAGTTGCAGCAACTACTAAGATAGCGCCGTCCATTTGAGCAGCACCGGTAATCATGTTCTTAACGTAGTCAGCGTGTCCTGGGCAGTCAACGTGTGCATAGTGACGTGCATCTGTTTGGTATTCAACGTGTGAAGTATTTATTGTAATACCTCTTGCCTTTTCTTCTGGTGCCTTATCGATTTCGTCATATTTCATTTTAGCAGCTTGACCCTTACGTGCCATAACCATAGTGATAGCAGCGGTAAGAGTTGTCTTACCATGGTCAACGTGACCGATAGTACCAATGTTTACGTGTGGTTTGCTTCTGTCAAATTTAGCTTTTGCCATTGTTTTTTTCCTCCGATTTTTTTGATAAAATCTAATTTTATTTTTATTGTTCTAAAAAGTCCTTTCGGACGTAATTAGCATATATTTTTGCCTTAAATAGGTCTTTAATCGACCTATTTAAGGACTTTTTTTATTTATTAGTCTTTAGATGCTCTTTCACCAATAATCTTTTCAGCTACTGACTTTGGAACTTCGTTGTAGTGACTAAATTGCATTGTGTATTGACCACGACCTTGTGTTCTTGAACGAAGGTCGGTTGCGTAACCGAACATTTCAGAAAGTGGAATGTAAGAATCGATAATTTTAGCACCGTTTCTATCGTCAGTTCCTAAAATTGTTCCACGACGAGATGAAACGTCGCCCATTAAGTCACCGAAATAATCTTCAGGTGTAACGATTTCAACTTTCATAAGTGGTTCTAAAATAACCGGTTTAGCACGCTTAACGCCATCTTTAAATGCCATTGAACCAGCAATTTTGAAGGCAATTTCAGAAGAGTCAACTTCGTGGTAGCTACCATCGTAAACGGTTGCCTTAAAGTCAACCACTTCGTAGCCTGCTAAAATACCGTTCTTAGCTGCTTCTTCAATACCCTTTCTAACAGGTTCAATGTATTCCTTAGGAATGCTACCGCCAACGGTTTCGTCAACAAATTCAAAGCCTTTACCTGGTTCAAGTGGTTCAAAACGAACTTTACAGTGACCGTATTGACCTTTACCACCTGATTGACGCTTATACATACCTTCAGCATCAACGGCATTTCTAAAGGTTTCTCTGTATGCAACTTGTGGCTTACCAACGGTTGCTTCAACCTTAAATTCACGAAGAAGTCTGTCAACGATAATTTCAAGGTGAAGTTCGCCCATACCTGCAATAATGGTTTGACCGGTTTCTTGGTCGGTATAAGTTTTGAAGGTTGGGTCTTCTTCGGCAAGTTTAATAAGTGCGAGGGTCATTTTTTCTTGACCTTGCTTTGTCTTTGGCTCAATAGCAACACGGATAACAGGTTCTGGGAATTCCATTTGTTCCAAAATGATTGGAGCGTTTTCAGCACAGAGTGTATCACCCGTTGTAGTTTCTTTTAAACCAACGATAGCACAGATATCACCAGCGTAAATTTCTTGAATTTCTTCACGGTGATTTGCGTGCATTAATAAAATTCTACCAACTCTTTCCTTCTTGCCCTTAGTGCTGTTATACACGTAAGAACCAGAGGTTAAGTGACCAGAATATACTCTAAAGAATGCGAGCTTACCAACGAATGGGTCGCTTACAATCTTGAATGCAAGACCAGCGAATGGTTCTGAGTCAGAAGTTTGTCTTTCAGCTTCTTCACCGCTCTTATCAACGCCCTTAACGTGATCAACGTCGAGTGGGCTTGGAAGATAATCAACAATTGCGTCGAGTAATTTTTGAACGCCTTTGTTTCTATAAGATGAACCGCAAAGAACAGGAGTAACTTTCATAGCGATAGTTGCTTTACGAAGAGTTCTTTTGATTTCTTCTAAAGTGAGTTCTTCACCTTCGAGATATTTTTCTAAAAGCTCGTCTTCTTGTTCAGCGCAAACTTCTAAAAGTTGTTGTCTGTAAAGTTCAGCATCTTCCTTATATTCGTCAGGAATTTCAACAACGTCGAATTCCTTACCTAAATCGTCTTTATAGATGATTGCTTTATTTTCAATAATATCGATAATACCCTTGAAGGTATCTTCCTTACCGATTGGAAGAACGATTGGGAGCGGATTAGTTTTTAATCTGTCTCTCATCATTTGAACTGCGCCGAAATAGTTAGCGCCGTTAATATCCATTTTATTAATATACGCAATTCTTGGAACGTGATACTTATCAGCTTGACGCCAAACGGTTTCACTTTGTGGTTCAACACCGCCCTTTGCGCAGAAAGTTGCAACGGCACCGTCGAGAACACGGAGTGAACGTTCAACTTCAACAGTAAAGTCAACGTGTCCAGGAGTATCGATAATGTTTACACGGTTGCCCTTCCAGAAACAGGTTGTAGCAGCCGAAGCAATGGTAATACCACGTTCTTGTTCTTGAACCATGAAGTCCATAGTAGCAGAACCTTCGTGAGTTTCACCAATTTTATGTGTTTTACCGGTATAGAAAAGAATACGTTCCGTCGTGGTTGTTTTACCAGCGTCAATGTGCGCCATAATACCGATATTACGGGTATTTTTAAGTTCAACTTGTCTTGGCATAATCTATTCTCTCCAATCTTACCAACGGAAGTGAGCAAACGCTTTGTTTGCTTCTGCCATTCTATGCATATCTTCCTTCTTCTTAACTGCCCCGCCAGTGTTGTTAGCAGCATCCATAAGCTCGTTAGCTAAACGAACATACATTTCTCTGTCACTTCTCTTACGAGCGTTAAGAACAATCCAACGGATTGCGAGTGTTTGTCTTCTTTCAGGTCTGATTTCAATTGGAACTTGATAGTTAGAACCACCAACACGGCGAGCCTTAACTTCAAGTTGTGGCATAACGTTTGTTAATGCTTGATTGAAAACTTCCATAACGTCTTGCTTGGTTTTTTCAGCGATGATTGTGAAAGCATCGTATACAATGCTTTGCGCAATACCCTTTTTACCGTCAAGCATTACTTGATTTATAAGCTTGGTAACAACTTTGCTACCATACATTGGGTCAGGTAAAACGTCCCTCTTAGGAACTGAGCCTCTTCTTGGCATTTTAATTTCCTCCTTAATTATTTTGATTTGTGGGCATAGCCCAAAAGATACAGCTATCGCACATTAATTAAATTAATAGCGAACCTTCTGCTTTTCAAAAAAGCATACTGCCTACCTAATCGGCTATTTAGAATATTTCCGAATTAGTAGGTAAAAAATTTTTTTAAGCTATTTTTAGCTTACTTTGGCTTTTTAGCGCCGTATTTACTTCTTGCTTGCTTACGCTTTGCAACGCCGGCTGTGTCGAGAGCGCCACGGATGATGTGATAACGAACACCTGGTAAATCTCTAACTCTACCGCCACGAACAAGAACAGAGCTGTGCTCTTGAAGGTTGTGACCTTCGCCTGGAATGTAAATTGTTCCTTCTTGCTTGTTTGTAAGTCTAACTCTTGCGATTTTACGCATTGCTGAGTTTGGCTTTTTTGGAGAAGTTGTTGTAACCGATAAGCAAACGCCACGTCTTTGAGGGCAAGAATCTAAGATTGGAGACTTACTCTTTTCAACGCCTGTGCGTCTTCCGTGCTTAATTAATTGGTTAATTGTTGGCATAGTTTTTACCTCCTTTTTTAATAATTCGGATATTCTAAACGGGATTGCGATTAAATAATGCAAATCTCAATTAAGAAGTCGTTTTTTTTGCAAAACCATAAAAATTTGCAAACACAAAAATGGTCAAACCTATTGACCTATAATAAATTTTATCAAATTAAAAACAAATAGTCAAACAATTTTAACAATATTTTATTTTTGCCATTGCTTTTATTGGCTTTTTATTTAATTTTTCGACAGAAAAGTGCCTTTTCGGCACAATTCCGTCGTTAAAATTTAGTTGTTGCCGTTATTTACTTGTGGATTTAATTGCTTATAGTCCTTAACGCCCGTTCCGGCTGGAATAAGCTTACCAATAATAACGTTTTCTTTTAAACCTACGAGTGGGTCAACCTTGTTCTTGATTGCAGCTTCGGTTAATACCCTTGCGGTTTCTTGGAATGACGCAGCCGATAAGAAGCTTTCAGTTGCAAGCGAAGCCTTAGTTATACCAAGCAACGCACGTTTTGCAGCTGCAGGTCTGCCACCAGCTTCCATAACTCGCTTATTTTCTTCTTCATATCTTGAAACGTCAACGTATTCGCCTGGGAGAAGGTCTGTATCGCCACAGTTTTCAACTCTAACCTTTCTAAGCATTTGTCTAACGATAATTTCAACGTGCTTATCGTTAATATCAACGCCTTGAGAGCGATATACGGTTTGAATTTGGTGTAAAATATAATCTTGAACGCCCTTAACACCCAAAGTTTTTAAGATATCTTGTGGGTAAACGGAACCACCCGTTAATACGGCGCCAACTGAAACTTCATCGCCTTCACGAACTTTAAGTTCAGCGCTGAATGGAATTTGATAATCCTTTGAACTGCCATCGCTACTCTTAACGATAACGTGACGTAAACCGTCGTGTTCTTCAATAGAAACGATACCGCTCGATTCACAAACAACGGCTTGACCCTTTGGTCTACGAGCTTCGAAAAGTTCTTCAACACGTGGAAGACCTTGGGTAATATCACCCGTTGTAGCAATACCACCGGTGTGGAAGGTTCTCATTGTAAGCTGTGTTCCTGGTTCACCAATTGATTGAGCTGCGATAATACCAACGGCTTCACCCGTTTGAACAGGCAACATGTTAGACATGTTATGACCGTAACATTTAGCGCAAACGCCGTTTTTAGACTTACAGGTAAATACGCTTCTAATAAGAACTTTTTCAATGCCAGCCTTTTCAATTGCTTTCGCTTGTTCTTCAGAAATCATGGTGTCGGCAGGAACTAAAACGTTGCCTTCGCTATCGCAAACGGCGTCGATTGTCCATCTACCGAATAAACGATCGGAAAGTTTTTCAATAACCTTGCCCTTATCGTCTTTAATAGCTGAAATATACATACCCTTTGGTTTTTCGCCAGCAGCAGCGAAACAGTCGTCTTCACGAACGATAACGTTGTGTGAAACGTCAACCAAACGACGGGTTAAGTAACCTGAGTCAGCAGTTTTTAAAGCGGTATCGGCAAGACCTTTACGACCACCGTGTGAAGAAATGAAGTATTCAAGAACTGAAAGTCCTTCACGGAAGCACGATTTAACAGGAATTTCAATGATTCGACCGTTAGGGTCGCTCATAAGACCACGCATACCGGCAAGTTGCTTAATTTGGTCGATAGAACCACGGGCGCCTGAGTCAGCCATCATCCAAATTGGATTAAACTTTTCAAGAGTGCCCTTTAAAACGTTAGAAACGTCTTCGGTTACCTTCGTCCAAATAGAAACGGTTGCCTTATATCTTTCATCATCGGTAATTAAACCACGCTTGTAAAGCTTTTCAATTCCAACGACGTCGTCGGAAGCTTTTTCAATAATTGCGTGCTTTTCTTCAGGCACGTGCATATCGAAAATACTCGTGGTGATTGCGCCGATAGTTGAATATTTATAACCTAACGCCTTAATGCTATCGAGAGTTTCGGCAGCGCATGGCGAGCCTTTAACCTTAAAGCAAGCGTCAACGATGTTTTTAAGAGTGCCTTTTTTAGCCAAAGCATTCCATTCAAGTTTTAAATAGTCTTCGTTGGTTTTTCTTTCGCAAAGACCAATATCTTGCGGAATAGCACGGTTAAATATAATTCTACCAACGGTAGTTTTAATAACGCCCTTAACCTTTTCGCCACTTGGAGTAACTACTTCACGGCGAACGTAGCATTCGTCTTGAAGGCTAACTTGCTTTGCTTCGTAAGCCATAATTGCTTCGTCTTCCGAACCAAAACGTGATGGAACGTATATTTCACCGTTTTCATCTTCCTTGAAGAATTTATTATATTTCTTTCCTTCTTCACGGCGTAAAATAGTCAAGTAATAACAACCTAAAACCATATCTTGCGATGGGCTCATTACAGGCTTACCATCAGATAGTTTTAAAATGTTATTAGAAGAAAGCATTAAAAATCTTGCTTCAGCTTGAGCTTCAATTGAAAGTGGAACGTGAACAGCCATTTGGTCACCGTCGAAGTCGGCGTTGAACGCACCACAAACGAGTGGGTGAAGCTTAATTGCTCTACCTTCGATTAAAACAGGCTCGAAAGCTTGAATTGATAAACGGTGAAGGGTTGGCGCACGGTTAAGAAGAACCGGATGGTCCTTAATAACTTCTTCCAAATAATCCCAAACCTTTGGTCTCATTCTTTCAACCGTTCTCTTTGCACTTTTAATATTATGGCATTCCCCACTTTCAACCAAACGCTTCATAACGAAAGGCTTGAATAGTTCGATTGCCATTTCTTTTGGTAAACCGCATTGATAGAGTTTGAGTTCAGGACCAACTACGATAACTGAACGACCAGAATAGTCAACACGCTTACCTAAAAGGTTTTGACGGAAACGACCTTGCTTACCTTTAAGCATACCCGAAAGAGATTTAAGGTCACGATTGCCTGCGCCGGAAACGGCTTTACCACGGCGACCGTTGTCGATAAGTGCGTCAACGGCTTCTTGAAGCATACGCTTTTCGTTGCGGATAATAATATCAGGCGCACCGAGTTCCATAAGCTTTCTTAAACGGTTATTTCTGTTAATAACACGGCGATATAAGTCGTTTAAGTCGCTGGTTGCAAATCTACCACCATCTAACGGAACCATTGGTCTAAGTTCAGGTGGAATAACGGGAAGAACGTCTAAAATCATCCATTCAGGCTTATTTCCGCTCTTTCTAAACGCTTCAACAATTTCTACTCTCTTAACTGCCTTAGCCTTCTTTTGACCAGAAGGAGAGTTTTCAATTATAGACTTAATTTCAGCGCTTTCTTTTTCAAGGTCAACAGCCATTAAAAGTTCTTTAATAGCTTCTGCGCCCATACCTACCTTGAAGGAATTTGGGCCGTATTTTTCAAGATTATCACGATATTCTTTATCGTTGATAACTTGCTTGTAATAAAGTTCAGTGCAACCTGGATCTAACACTACGAAAGAAGCAAAGTAAATTACTTGTTCAAGTTGCTTTGGTGGCATATCTAAAATCAAGCCGATTTTTGAAGTTACGCCCTTGAAATACCAAATGTGAGAAACGGGAGCTGCAAGCTCAATGTGTCCCATTCTTTCACGACGAACCTTTGCACGGGTAACTTCAACGCCACACTTGTCGCAAATAACGTTCTTATAGCGAATTTTCTTATATTTACCGCAATGACATTCCCAGTCCTTCATAGGCCCGAAAATGCGTTCACAGAAAAGACCGTCACGTTCCGGTTTTTGAGTTCTATAATTAATAGTTTCCGGCTTGGTAACTTCGCCATAAGACCATTCTCTGATTTTCTCAGGGGATGCAACACCTATCTGAATTGAATCAAAATTATTAAGTTCAAACATAATTATACCCCCTATTATTAATCTTCGTCATCGCCAAAATCGCCTAAATCGTCGATATCAGCGTAATCATCGTCAAAGTCGTCTGACTTAAATTCAAAATCGTCGTCTGAATCAAAATCGTCAAAATCGTCCTTATCAAAGTTGTCGAATTCAGCAAAAATATCAGTTTCATCAACGATTTCTTCGCCGGCTTCATCATCCATAGAAATGTCAACTTCTTCAAATTTTTCTCTTTCTTTAATGGTTGGTTGTCTATCGTCAACGTCGTCGTTTTCAAGGTCTTTAAGTGAAATTTCTTCATTATTTTCAGTGAGAACTTTCATATCTAAACCTAACGATTGAAGTTCTTTTAAAAGAACTTTATACGACTCTGGAATTCCAGGTTCTGAAATTTCATCGCCCTTAACGATAGATTCGTAAGTTTTAACACGACCAACAACGTCGTCGGACTTAACCGTAAGAATTTCTTGAAGAATGTGAGCAGCGCCGTAAGCTTCAAGCGCCCAAACTTCCATTTCACCGAAACGTTGACCACCAAATTGAGCTTTACCGCCCAAAGGTTGTTGAGTTACGAGTGAGTATGGACCGGTTGAACGAGCGTGAATTTTATCGTCAACCAAGTGGTGAAGCTTAATCATATACATTTGACCAACGGTAACCCTGTTTTCAAAAGGTTCACCCGTTCTACCGTCGTAAAGTTGAATTTTTCCGTCAACTTCGCCTTGTGGGTTTACAAAACCGTTTTCAGCAAGCAATTCACGAATATCTCTTTCGTTAGCGCCGTCGAATACAGGGGTTGCAATTTTCCAACCAAGTTGTTTACAAACGAGACCAAGGTGAACTTCAAGCACTTGACCAATGTTCATACGAGATGGAACGCCCAATGGGTTTAATACGATTTGTAGCGGTGTGCCGTCAGCCAAGAAAGGCATGTCGGAAACAGGTAAAATTCTTGAAATAACACCCTTATTTCCGTGACGTCCAGCCATTTTATCACCTACTGAAATTTTACGCTTTTGAGCAATATATACTCTTACAAGCTTGTTAACGCCTGGTGATAATTCATCTTTATTTTCTCTTGTAAATACTTTTACGTCAACTACGATACCGCTTTCGCCGTGTGGAACACGAAGTGAAGTATCTCTAACTTCTCTTGATTTTTCACCGAAAATAGCACGCAAAAGTCTTTCTTCAGGGGTTAGTTCAGTTTCGCCCTTTGGCGTTACTTTACCAACTAAAATGTCGCCTGAGAATACTTCGGCGCCAATGCGGACAATACCGTTTTCATCAAGATTTTTAAGGGCTTCTTCACCAACGTTTGGAATTTCCCTTGTAATTTCTTCTTCACCGAGCTTGGTATCTCTTGCTTCGGTTTCGTGTTCTTCAATGTGAATTGAAGTGAACACGTCGTCCATAACTAAACGTTCAGAAAGCAAAATAGCATCTTCGTAGTTATAGCCTTCCCAAGTCATAAAGCCGATTAAAATGTTGCGACCGAGGGCAAGTTCGCCTTGACTGGTTGCAGGACCATCGGCTAAAATATCACCCTTCTTAACAACGTCGCCTGTGTTAACGATTGGGCGTTGGTTAAGACAAGTGCCTTGGTTAGAACGTTGGAACTTTTTAAGGAAATAAGTATGGAGTGAGCCGTCGTCAGCTTTAATAACGATAGTATCGCCACCAACGCTTTCAATAACGCCGTCTTCTTCGGCGATAACCATAACGCCGGAGTCGTAAGCAATTTTTCCTTCAATACCCGTGCCGACAACTGCGTTTTCAGGTTTTAAAAGTGGAACCGCTTGACGTTGCATGTTAGAACCCATCAACGCACGGTTAGTATCGTCGTTTTCAAGGAATGGAATAAGCGCCGTTGCAACGGAAACGAGTTGCTTTGGCGAAACGTCCATATAATCGATTTGTTCCTTTGGAACTTCGGTAATTTCTTCACGGTAACGGCAAGAAACACGGTCGTTTACGAAACGGCCTTGCTCGTCTAACGGTTCGTTAGCTTGAGCAACGATAAATGCGTCTTCTTCATCAGCGGTTAAGTAATCAACTTGGTCGCTAACGATACCCGTTGCCTTATCTACACGGCGGTATGGAGCTTCCATAAAACCGTATTCGTTAACCTTTGCAAAGGTTGAAAGTGATGAAATAAGACCGATGTTTTGACCTTCAGGCGTTTCAATAGGACAAATTCTACCATAGTGTGTATAGTGAACGTCACGCACTTCAAAGGTCGCTCTTTCACGGTTAAGACCGCCAGGACCTAACGCAGAAAGCTTTCTCTTGTGAGTAAGTTCGGCAATTGGGTTGGTTTGGTCCATAAATTGAGAGAGTTGCGACGAGCCGAAGAATTCACGAATAGCTGAGTTTACAGGGCGAATATTAATTAGCTCGTTAGCCTTAATTTCTTGTGGGTTTTGGGTTGCCATTCTTTCCTTGATAACTCTTTCAAGACGGGCAATACCAATTCTAAATTGATTTTGTAAAAGCTCGCCAACGGAACGAACACGGCGGTTGCCTAAGTGGTCGATGTTGTCGCAAGTTCCAATGCCTTGAACAAGGTCAAGGTTGAGAGAAATTGCAGCAACGATATCGTCGACGGTAATATGCTTATGGTTGAGTTTTTCCATAAGTGGTTTAAGGGTTTTCTTTTGTTCAGCGTTAAGCTTTTCAGGAATTTCCCCTTTAACAATATTATAATAAGCAACGCAGGCTTCAATAAACTTTCTTCTTTGTTCCTTGCGTTTTTCTGCATTCTTTTCGTCTTCAGGCTTATCGCTATTAGCGCCTGCTTCTTCAGTGTAATAGAGAGCGTTAATTTTTTCGCAAAGAGCTTCGCTTGCTCCGTCAACACCAAGTTCTTGAGCAAGATTATTAACTTCTTCACTAAAAATTAAGGTTGGATAGTGAACGGTATCGAGTAAGCCGAACACTCTTGGGTTTAAACCTGTTAAAACCTTGTAATCAACGGCGTTATTACCAACCATTTTGTGGCGTTTGCCCTTGCAGATTACGAACACTTCGTTTATACCGCTGTTTTGAATTTCCTTTGCCTTTTCACGAGTGATAACTTCGCCGGTTTGAGCAATAAGTTCACCATCGCTATTATAAATATCTTCAGCAAGGGTTTGTCCAACCAATCTAACGCCAATATTTAAGCGTTTGTCGAACTTATATCTACCTACTCTTGCAAGGTCGTAACGGCGAGCGTCGAAGAAAAGGTTGCGTAAATTAACCTTAACGGCTTCGTCGTTAGGAACTTCGCCCGGACGGAGACGACGATAAAGTTCAAATAAACCTTCTTTTTCAGTTTTGTTAAGGTCCTTTTCAATTGTTGCGGCAATCATTTCATCGCCACCATACAAATCTAAAATTTCCTTATCCGTTCCAAAACCAAGAGCACGGAGCAATACGGTTGCAGGAAGTTTACGAGTTCTATCAACCTTAACCCATAAAACGTGTTGAGAATCTTGTTCAAATTCAAGCCAAGCACCTCTGTTTGGAATTACGGTAGTATCGTAAATGCGCTTGCCCGACTTATCGAGTTGAAAGCCGTTGTATGCGCCAGGACTTCTAACGAGTTGTGAAACGATTACACGTTCTGCGCCGTTGATGATGAATGAACCGTTATTGGTCATTTTTGGCAAGTCGCCCATATAAACGTCTTGATCCATAACTTCGCCCGTTACTTTATTAACAAGTCGAACGTTAACCCTTAATGGAACGGCATAGGTTGCATCCCTATCTCTACATTCCTTTTCATCGTATTTTGGCTTTCCGCTTAATGAATGGTCGAGAAAATATAATTCAAAGCGGTCAGAAAAATCGGTAATTGGCGAAAAATCCTCAAATACTTCAGCAATACCTTCTTCTAAGAAAACCTTATAAGAATCCATTTGAACTTCAATAAGGTTAGGTATTGGCTGAGCTTCGTTGATTTTAGAAAATGTTTTTCTTTCAACTTTTCCAAATTTTACTGTTGGTAAATTTCGCATTCGCTCTTGCTCCTTTTTTTATAAATTGCTGTTTGGCTGTTGCTTTTTACAAATTATTATTGTATAATAACGTTAGTCAAAAATCCAAAATTAATGGTTTTTTTGCCCTAAATTTTGTAATAAAAAAACTAAAAAAGGGCATAATTACACAATTATGGATATTATAGCATTTTACTATTATAAACGCAAGTTGTAAATATGTCAACAATTTTTCGCTAATTTTTAAAATTTTATTTTTTTTGTTAAAAAGCGGTGAATTTTCAACTTGATTATTGAAAAAAATTTTTATTGTTATTTTAAGGAACTATTTTTATGAGAATTGACAAATTTTTAAAAGTATCACGCATTCTCAAACGCCGAGCCGTTGCCAACGAAGCCTGCCAGGGCGGTAAAGTTTTTGTTAACGGCAAACAGGTAAAACCTTCCTATTCCCTTAAAGTTGGCGACCAATGCGAAATTCATTTTGGAACGGGAGCTTTAAAATTCGTTATTAAAGACCTTAAAGAAACGGTTAAAAAGGACCAAGCCCAAACCCTTTACGAAATTATCAGCGAGTAAACTTGCCACGGTTTATTTAATTTGGAGAATTATATGATTAGCGTTATTTTAGTTTGCGCCGGCATCGGAGAGCGAGCAAAACTTAATAAAAATAAACTATTGTTCACCTTTAACGGCAAAACGGTTTTTGAGCATACCATTGAAAAATTTATAAACCACCCGCAAATTAACGAAATAGTGGTTGCGGTATCTAACGAAGCCTACGTTGAATTTTGTGAAATCGTTTACCACAACGATTATAAAAACGTCGTTATTATAGAAGGTGGAAAAACCCGAACTGAAAGCGTTAAAAACGCCCTTGAAAAGGTAAAGGGCGAAATAGTTTTAATTCACGACGGAGCAAGACCGTTCGTCACCAACAAAATTATTGACGATTGCATTTTCTCCGTAAATTACTATGGTAGCGGAATTACCGCCGTTCCTTCCGTAGACACTCTTGCCTATTGCGAAAACGACCTAATTACCGCCACCCACCGAGAAGGCTTTTTTAAAATTCAAACCCCCCAAGGCTTTTTCACCGAAGAAATAAAAAAAGCTTACGCCCAAATTAAAAAGGGCGAAAGCTTTACCGACGATAGCGCAGTTTATTCAAAATTCATAAAACCCGCTCACCTTTGTCAAGGTAGCAACGAAAACGTAAAGCTAACCTACCCTGAAGATTTTGAAAAACTTTGCCCACCACGGATTGGCGAAGGCTTCGACCTACATAAATTGGTTGAAGGCAGAAAGTTAATTTTGGGCGGAATTGAAATTCCCCACCACAAGGGACTGCTCGGCCACAGCGACGCCGACGTTTTAACCCACGCAATTATGGACGCAATTTTATCGGCTTGCTCCCTTAGAGATATAGGCTATCACTTCCCCGATACCGATCCAAAATATAAGGGAATTTCCAGCATAAAACTTCTTGAACGGGTTTTAAACCTAATTGATGAAGAAGGCTATAAAGTATGCAACGTTTCCGCCGTTATTATGGCTGAAAAGCCAAAACTTATGAGCTTTATCCCCAAGATATCCACATTTTTATCAGAAATTATCCACATTCCACCAACCGACCTTGGAATAACTTGCACCACCTTAGAAGGAATTGGCATTGTCGGCAGAGAAGAAGGCATTGCCGTTAGAAGTAGCGTTATTGTAAAAAAATATAAATAAGCTAAAAATAGATATTTTAAAAAAAGTTGACATATTGTTAAGCTTGCTATATAATGAATTTAACGAAGCCAAAAAAGGAGAACAAAATGCTTAAAAAACTTATTTCGTGCTTAATTTTAGCTTGCTGTCTTTTTGCGTTTACGGCGTGCAATGCAAACGTTACAATTAAAAGCCCTGAAAGCCAAGTAAAAAGCTCACAAACAATTTTAACGTCAAGTCTTGAAAAGTCAACGACTAAATCGGTTTCAACTGAAAAATCAACGACTAAGTCAGTTTCAACTGAAAAGTCAACGGCTAAATCGGTTTCAACTGAAAAATCGGCAACTAAGTCAAGCCAAACTAAATCTTCATCAAAGCCATCAACTTCAACCTCTTTAACGACTGCACAAAAAAACATTATTACAAAAGCAACTAACGTTATTGATTGGCAACTTGAAAATGGTGGCTGGGGCAAAAATTACGACACAACAACCACCTTTACAAGCTATCCAAGCGATTATTGTTGGAAGGTAAACAATAAATTTGTCGGCACTATTGATAATGAAGCAACCTACACTGAAATGAGACTTTTAGCCGAAGCTTACACCATTAACGGCGATTCTAAATTTAAAGCAAGTTTCGACAAGGGCATGGCTTTCCTTAAAAATTTACAATATTCAACGGGCGGATTTGCTCAAATTTATCCACACAACGGCAAATATAACGATTACGTTACCTTTAACGACGACGCTATGGTTTCCGTTTTAGAAATGCTTTCAGACATTGCTCAAAACAAAGAACCTTTTAAAACAATTGTTAGCGATAGCGAAAGAAATTCATGCAAGCAAATGTTAGATAAAGCGGTTGAATATATTTTAAAGGCGCAAATTACTATTGGTGGCAAAAAAACCGCTTGGTGTGCTCAACACGACCCTGAAAATTATAAACCAATGAAAGCAAGAAGCTACGAATTAGCTTCAGTCAGCGGAAGTGAAAGCGTTGGCATTATTAAATTTCTAAAAACGCAAACCGATAACGAAGAAGCTCTTCAAGCGGCTGAAACAGCACGCCTTTGGCTAAAAGAAAGAAGACTTGAAAACACCGCTTACTCAAAAAAGAGTGCGCCTAATTCATTCACTACAAGCCAAGGAAACTACGTTTGGCACCGCTTCTATAACCTTGAAACAGGCAAAGGATATTTCTGCACGAGAAGCGGAAAAGTTTATTACGACTTTGCAGAATTTTGCGTAGCTGACAAGGAAGAAAACGGTGGCTCTTACGATCGTGCAACCGGCTACGATTGGGCTGGAAGCTGGCTACAAAAAGCAGGACTAAATTACTAATTTTCTCACTAAAATACAAGCCGAAATTAATATAATATTTATGGAAGTTTAGTCCAAAACAAAAACATTGCCCACTATATTCGCTTACTGCGAGTATAGTGGGCTTTTTATCCTCAAAATTAAAATTTAACCATTTGTGTTTTAGATTGCTACTAAAACTGATTTTGTTTGCATTGCAAACAATGATATTTAACTTACGTTCAAAATTATTTTATATTTGTTTTAACTTAAAAAAACACTTTTTAAAGTAAAATATAACTGCAAAAAACTTGCCAGAACGCCAAACGTAATTAGTGCGTCGGTAATAGAGATTATTACCAACGCACTATTTTTCTTGACTTTTAAATTATTAGTTTAATTATTTACCAAGCAAATAAATTGCGGCACGCTCTGCGTGAAGAAGGTTTTCACCAAGGTCGTAAATAGCAGAATTTTGACTTTCAATAAGCGCAACGTCAGCTTCTCTACCACGAACTACCATTGGAATATTTTGCATATAAACTGCGTTAGGACAAAGCTCTTTAACCATATCTAAAGTAACCTTATATTCATCGCCGAATTCATGACCGTAGCAATAAATAATGTCTGCCCCTTCAATTGATTGAGCAAGGTCGTCCGACCACTTGCAATCGCCGTATTCTCTTGCACGTTCAAGAGCACGTTGAATGTTAGCAAATCTACCAGGCGCAACTACCGTTACGTCCATTTTACACTTAACCATACCGTATAAGAGAGAAGTTTGGTCTTGTTCAAAATCGCCAACGATAACGGCTTTTAAATCTTTAAGTTTATTTTTGTGCTCCCAAGCGGTTAATAAAACGGCAAGAGAGTGAACTGCGCCCGCTCTTTCGTTTGCGTTAATAACAGGCAAAGCAAGGTTTTTTGCAAGGTTTAAACAGTCGTCTCTATCGCTTGTATCAAGCACGGCAAGTGAAAAACCGTAGCGTTCGATAACCTTAACGATATCGTTATTGTTAACCATTTCTTCAATGTGTTTTCCATCGAGTGGAATGGAAATTGGGTTAGCGTCGAGCGAATGAACGGCTACTTCAAAAGCAAGTCTTGACTTACCGTAAGAATTCTTTGCCATAAAGAAAATATTTTTACCGGCAAGCTTTTTCATTCTTTCGCCTAAACGAGCCTTAATTTTAAGGTCACGAGCGGCTGCTAAAATTTCAAAAATATCCGTTTGGTCAACGGTTTTTAAGTTTAAAAGCTCTTCTGTTTCAATGTTCCATTTTGCACGATAATTATTAATATCCATTTTAATTCCCCTTTTTAAATAAATATCACAAGTAGTATAACAAAATAAATTTTGCAATGCAAACAAAAAACGGCGTTTTTTTCCGTTTATTACATATAATGCTCCGCCAAACCCATTATCCTAATAAAATTATCGGCGTTAGCTTAACTTTGCCCAACGAAGTTTTGTGGAATGAGCTCGAGAATTTTTAAAGCATTCTTCACCGCTCGGTCTTATAACCCCATCGGAAATTTCTTCGTAAACCCCCGAAGCTTTTAAGCTTTTAAAGGATTTTTTAACCAGTCTATCTTCCCCCGAATGAAAGGTTAAAATTGCAACTACGCCACCGCTTTTTAAAACGGAAGGAAGTTTATTTAAAAAGCTTTGTAAAACTTCAAACTCGCTATTAATTTCAATGCGAAGGGCTTGAAATACCCTTTGGCAAGATTTTTTTACCATTTCCTTTTGCTGATTTTTAGGCAAAAACCCAAGGGCTTTTTCAACGGCTAAATAAAGTTGTTTAGTTCGCTCAATTGGCTCGCCCTGCCATTTTTTTATCATAATTTGTTTTGCAATTTCCTTAGCGTAAGGCTCGTCGGAATTGGTTTCAAAAAGTTCAATAAGTTCCCTTTCGTTAAGCTCAGCCATTCTTTCCCAAGCCATTTGCCCACTTGATTGGTCAAGTCGCAAATCGAGAGGAGCGTCGAACTTAAAGGTAAAGCCCCGCTCGGGATTATCAATTTGCATTGACGAAACGCCAAGGTCTGCCAAAATAAAATCCACCTTTTCAGCGCAAACCTCGTCAACGTTGGCAAAATTTACGTTTTTAAGAGTAAAAATATTTTCATCAAAACCCCTTTCTCTCAAACGTTTTAAGGTTTTTGCACTTTCACAAAGGTCAACGTCTAACCCAAAAATATGCCCACTTCCCTGTAATTTTTCAAGCATTTTAGTGGTGTGACCACCATAGCCTAAGGTTGCGTCAATTCCAATTTGACCGGGTTGAACGTTTAAAACTTCTAAAATTTCTTCAACCATAATTGGAACGTGCATACCGGCGGGAGTTTTTCCCTTTGAAAGTATTTTTTCAACTTCTCCGGCATATTTTTCAGGATTAAGTTCCTTATATTTTTCACTAAATTTTTTTGGGTGAGTTCCGCTATACCTAACCCTTCTTTTATGGGTAGTTTCACCCGTTAAATCTTTTTTTTCTTCCATAACATATAACTTAAATTTACTAATTTATTCGGCGTTTTCTTGGCGAAGCATTTTTTCAAACACGCTTTTTCTTATAATCGTAAAGCAAATTACTTGTATTGCCAACGTGAGCGCCCAAGAAATTGGGTAGGAAACGAACAGTATGTTCGCCGTGTGGTAAATTGGTAAAATAATAAGCACCCACAACACACGGAAAACGCAAATTCCACAAATAGAAACGACCATTGGTAGCACGCTTTTTCCAAGCCCACGCATAAACCCAACGGTGAGCTGCATATATCCGTAAACAACGTAAGGCAAGCAGTTGAAATAAATTCGTGGCAACCCTGCCGAAATAACTTCAGCTTCCCTATTAAACAAACTTAAAAGCTGATATCTAAATAAATATACTATTCCACTGGCAATCAAACAGAAAACCGTCATAAATAGCAGTGCGTCTTTAATGATTTTATAAATGTTATCCTTGTTTTTTGCGCCGTAGTTTTGACCGATAAATGAAATTGAAGCCTTAACTATGCTATCAACTAAAACGTTAAGGTAACTTTCAATGCTGGCTGCGTTTCCGTTTCCTGCCATAAAAACGTCGCCAAAGCCGTTTACCGACGATTGAATTATTAGGTTGGAAATTGAAAACATTGAACCTTGAATACCCGCAGGCAAGCCGATTAACAATATTTCTTTAAATTCTTTAACGTGAATTTTTAACTTGTTTAAATAGAGCTTAGTATCGTCGTTAGACTTTATTAAGCACCTTAACACGAGAACCATCGAAATAAATTGAGAAATAATGGTTGCAATTGCAACCCCCGCCACGCTCATTTTAAACACTATTACGAAAATTACGTTTAAAACAACGTTTATCGCCCCTGAAATTAGCAAATAAATAAGCGGTTTTTTCGTTTCGCCCTTGGCACGAAGTAAGGAAGCGGCAAACTCGTAAACGAAATTAAAAGGCATTCCGCAAAAATATATTCTTAAATATAGGGTTGAAAGTCCAATAACGTTTTCAGGACTGTCCATCCAAACCAAAACCGTTCTACACAAACAAACCCCAATAATTGCAACGAAAATGCCGAAAATTGCCCCGATTGAAATTGCCGTGTGAACTACTTTTTGAGTTCCTTCACTATCTTTTGCGCCAATTCGCCTTGCGCAGGCAACGTTTACGCCAACGGCAAAACCCATAAAAAGGTTTAGCATTAACCAAACCAGCGAATTCGTTGAGCTAATCGCCGCCTGAGCAAGTTTTCCATCAACGGAAAACTGCCCTGCAATAATTAGGTCGGCAGAGCTGTAAAGATGTTGCAAAATACCACTGAGCATAAGAGGTAAGGCAACTAATAATATTTTCTTTTTAAACGGACCTGAAAGCATGTCCATTGGTTTTTTTTCTTTAACTAAACTTTGAGTCATTTCTTCACCTTAACAAAATTATATACTAACTTTACAATTTTGCAAACCTTTTAAACTCAATTAAATAAATTATATTATTTTTTTATAATTTAAAATTTATAATAAAACATAAAACTCCACCTTTAAAAGTTAACGCAAACTTAACTTTCAACAAAAAACACCCTATTTCGCATTTGCGAAATAGGGTGACCGACTTTATTTAAATTTAAAATCGAACAACTTATTATTTTTTATTTTTATTAGAATTATTAGGCTTTTCCTCGCCGTGCCCGTTATTTTGATTTTTCTTATCGTCAAACTCTTTAAACTTTTCTTTAATGTTTTCCATTGTCCAGTCTTTTAAATCGTTTTTATCAAGGCTTTCTTCAAACTCTTCGCCCATTGTAATAAGTTGGTCAATAAATTTGTTTTTAACGGGACTCATTTTGTTTTCAATGCCCTTAACAACGTCTTCCTTGGTTAATTTTTCGCAATTTACGTTAACCCCTAATTCTTTATTTACCATATAGTCTTCGCAAAAATTAGAATATTGGGCAAGAATGTTTTCAACGCTAACTTTATCGCTATAACCGCTAACGTAAAGTTGAGAATTAGTTTCAAAATAAGAACTTTCTTCAAGCCCCACCATAATTGTATTAAGAGCGTTTTCAATTTTTTTGCCAACCACTTGGGACTGTGAAAAAACGGTTTTTGCATCGTCGTTTAAGTAGGTTATTTTGTTAACCACGTTAAACCTATTAACCGTTAGTTGAACGGATGGATTAATATCAACGTAAACGTTAATATAGTTTTCGTTGTAAAGTCCAATCCCGGCGCCAAAAACACCTCCAACCAACAAAATTAAACACAAGCTAACCGCCACAGCCAACCTTTTTATCGACCACTTTTTAGCTTTAACGCTTTCCGTTCTTACAATTTTAGAAGTGGAACTAAGCACCTTTTCTTTTAGGAGAAGGCTGGGCTTAATTTCAACGTTATTAAGTTTTCTTTCAATATCTCTATTATCCATCACTTCTCCCCCCTTTCATATTCTTTTCTAATTTTGGTTAAAGCGTTGTTATACGACCAGCGCACGCTCGATTCAAATCGATTTAAAATTTTTGCAATTTCCTTAAACTTAAAACCGCTTACGGCGTGTAAAAAAACAATTTGATATTCCTGAAAATTAAGAACCTTTTCGGCTATTTTTAAAACACCGCTTTCATCCTTTAAAGTTGGTGCGTCGATATAGTCTGTGAAAAGATAGGCGTTTTCTTCAACGTCTAAATCGGTTGCAACTTCACGCTTTTGTTTTTTAATATAATTTAAACAAACGTTTTTACAAATCGTGTAAACCCAATTATATCCGTTTTTACCTTTAAAGCTATTTACGTTTTCAAAAATTTTAACGTATGAATCGTGAAGGGCGTCTTCCGCCTTTGGCAAGGAACGCAAATATCCGTAACAAATGGCTAAAAGCCGTTTGTTCGTTTTTTCATAAAGAGCGTCCATAGCATGGTTATCGCCGTTTTTTAGGCTAATAAGAATTTCATCTAATATAAGTTGTTGAGAATCCACACTCATTCTTTCCCCCTCACTTTCTTTTTGTTAAATTTTATCATAATTTAAAAAATAAAGCAAGGTTTGGTTAAATAATTTCGGTTAATAGTCAGGGCAAAAAACTTCGCCCCGACTAAACCTACTATGAAAAAATTACCAGGCTTTGTTTAGATTAATTAAAATTATTTATTATCCTTTTTTTCGCCCTTTTCTTGCCATTCTTTTACGGCTGACTTAACTTCTTCTTTATTCTTTTCAACTTTTTCTAAATGCTTTTCAATTTCAACCTTATGTTCGTTAATTTTTTGTTGAGCAACAATTTTATATTCAGCCTTTTTAAGTTCACAAGTTGCTTTAAAGCTTTCTTTTGCAATATCAATTTCAGCCTTGAAAGCTTCCTTTAACGCCTTAATTTCAGCCATTTTAGCTTCAATTTCAGCCAAAATTTCAGCCTTTTGTTCTTCAGTTAATTCAGCCTTTTCAAGTTCTTCCTTTAAGCCTTTTACAACTTGGTCAAGGTCAAACATATTTTCATATTTTTCCTTAATAGTTTCAACGGCTTGCTTATATTCGTCTTTAAAATCAACTACGATTTGACCAAAGTTTTTATTGTCTTTAAGTAATTCGATTTTTTCTTTTAAAGAAAGAGCTAAAACCTCTTCAATAGTTTTTTCAGGATAAACTTCTAAAATACGGCTAACGAGCTTTGCTTCGTGCATTGAAATGCCGTTTTCAGTTGCTATTTTTTCAATTTCAGCATAAGTTTCGTGCATTTCTTCTTTAATTTTTCCGTAAATGCCCTTTTCGTTAAAGAATTTGTTTACTTTTTCTTTAATTTTACCCTTTAATTCTTCAACTTTTTCTTGCTTTTCGCCACAAATTTCCATGTTAACGTTAACTTCTTCAGCGTTTACGTCGATATAGCCAAGTTCAGTTGCTTTGTTTACAACTTCTTCACAAGCTTGTTCAACGGATTTACCAATAACTTCAAGCTCGGTTGCTAAAATTTCGCCGTCAACGTTAATTGGGTTAACTGCAACAACTTCGTCGCCTTGGGCAACGATTTCTACTTCAGGATTAATTCTAAGAGCAACGTAGGTTAACGATTGGTCTTTAGCGTTTGCTTGATTACAACCTGCAAAACATCCGCCAATAACGGCAACTGCCATACATAAGCATAAAATTTTTAAAAATCTTTTCATTTTTATTCCCTCCTTAAAAAGATTAATTTTTGCTTTCACTATATATACAACCCAGCTTTTCGTTTCGTTGGAAATTTTTTTAAATTTTTTAAAAATTTTTTTAACTTTCAATTATATAAAATAAAAAGTAAGGTTACAGCCTTACTTTCACTTCTCTATTAATTTTTAAACTGCTTTTTGTGACTAAACAGTCGTATGCCAAAACTTTAACGCCACTTTTTGCAACTTTATTCAAAGTTGTTGCAAACTCTAAATGCCTGTTAACGTTAGGCGTAAAATAGCTAACCCCTTCCATTTGTATTACGAAAATAACGTAGGCTAAAAAGCCTTTATCTATCGCCTTACTCAATTCGTTAAGATGTTTAACCCCCCTTTCGGTTGGAGCATCGGGAAAGGAAACCACGCCGTCCCTTTCCAGCGTCACCCCTTTAACTTCAACGTAAGCCCCGTTTTTAAACTCGTCTTCAACGAAAAAATCAAAACGAGAAGCTAAAAAAGAACTTTCGGGTTTTATTAATTTTAATTTTCCCATTCCGTCAAGGCTAATTTCACCATTTAATAAAGCTTCGTAAACAACTTTATTTGGGGCTTGAGAATCCATATTTATAAGCCTTTCACCCTTTTCCACCGCAACTAAGGAATATTTTAATTTTCGCTTTTGCTCCTGAGAAAAATCTTCTAAATAAACGGTGGCGTTAGGAATTAAAAGCTCTTTACACCTACCCGTGTTTTTAACGTGACAATCCTGCTCGCTTCCGTTAATTTCCACCTTGGCAACGAATCTATTTGGTCGAGAGATAAATTTGCCTTTAATAATTTTGCCGTATTCCATAATTCCCCCTAAAATTTAATTTATTATATCACTTTAAAATTTTACAGTCAACAGCCGTTTGACAAACTTTGATTTTATTAATATAATTTAATTATGGATATTAGAATTGAGTGCGTTAAGTGCGCAGAAGAAATAATTGAAAAAACAAACCTTAAAAAGGGCGACCTGTTCGTTATTGGCTGTTCAACCAGCGAAGTTTGCGGAAGTCAAATTGGAACTAATTCAAACCCAACCGTTGCTAAAGAAATTTTTAACGGGTTTTATTCCGTTTTTTCTAAAAAGGGTATTTTTATTGCCGTTCAATGTTGCGAACACCTTAATAGGGCAATAGTTATCGAGCGCCAAGCCCTACCTTTTTACGAAGAAGTTAACGTTATCCCCCAACCAAAAGCTGGGGGCTCTCTTGCCACCGTTTCCTATAATAGCTTTTCCGACCCGATAGTAGTGGAAGAAATTTCCGCCAACGCCGGAATTGATATTGGTGGAACGCTAATTGGAATGCACCTTAAAAAAGTTGCCGTTCCTATAAGATTATCAATTAATAAAATTGGCAACGCCCCTATTATTTGCGCAAAAACTCGCCCTAAATTTATCGGCGGTGAAAGAGCGGTTTATAATTCTAATTTAAAATAGTTAAAAAGTCGCCTAAAAAGGCGACTTTTTAACTAACCATTGACATTTTTTAAAAAAGTGCTATAATGATTTCATAGAATTTTAAAAGGAGAAAATCATGACTGATTTACAAAAAAGTATTTCAATTTTATACGAATTAGAATTGAATAACTATTTAATGACCAACACCATAAACCAAATTAAAGAAAAGGATTCAAAGTTATGTAAAGCTAAGTCTATTTCAGAACCGGTAAAGGAAACAAACGATTTTTCTATTTTCACAACAATGCTAACGACCGCTATAATTTTGGCTCTTATAGGCGCTGTTATCGGCTTAGTTTTAGGCATTAAATTTTGCCAAAGTGAAGGATGGTTTGTTTTAAAAAATCTCTCGTTTTTGACCATTTGCCTTATTATTATCGGTTGTGCTTTTTTCACCATAGTTGGCGGTCTTGCGGTTGGAGTTGGTGGATTAATTTTAGGGCTTATAATTGGAATTATTGGAAAAATAATTTCACAAAAAAACGTTAATAACGTAAACAATTTTAGAAATATTAAATATAGACAAGAAGTTGAAAGCGAAGAAAAGCGAATGACTGACGAGTCGCAAAAACGTAGTTTTTATAGAGGTCAAATTCAAATTTTAAACGATAAATTAGCCGAATCAAACAAAAACTTAGAAATAATTTACAACGCCGTTGGAATTGATAAAAGTTTTAGAAATTTAATTTGCATGGGCTATATGGAAGAATATATCAGGCTACAAATTGCCACCAAATTAGGCGGAGTTGACGGGTTATATTTCGTAATTAAACAACAACTAAATTTTGACCAAATTAACGCTTCGCTTAACGTTATCATTGAAAAACTTGATACTATTATTGATAATCAAAGCCATCTTTATCACGCTATTTTGGCTGTAAACGATAAATGCGCTTCAATGGTAGACCAACTTGAAACAATTTCTTACAACACTTACAGCACCGCTTACGACACAGCTATCAATACCTACGTTGACGAAAGAAGAGATCAGGAACTCGATTATCTCAACTATATTAATTCATAAAAAATTAAAAATTAAAAGGTGGGCAACTTGCCCACCTTTATTTTTATTTTAAATATTGATCAATTAAACTTTGAGCCCATTTTCCCATCCAAGAATAGCCCGTTCTTCTCTCTTCGCTGATTTCTTTAATATCGTAGAAATAGCCGTTATAATCCGCCCACTTTTCATTAGATTTTCTGTCAGAGAAGAAGCCTTTGCCTTCTTCAAGGTCGTAAAAACGATACCAAATGGTTGAACCTTGTAAATCGTAGATATATTCCGTTTCACCCGTTTGAGCATTTACAACGCCCTTATTGTTATAACCCTTGTTTTCAAGCTTATGGCTATCAAACCAACGAAGAGCAGCCATTCCGGCATCTACCGCTTGTTGGTTATCGGTTAAAGAAAGTAAAAGTCTAATAACGTCGATACTTTCCGAACCGCTAACCGAAGGACGCTCGTATTCCCTTGCTTCCTTTGGCTCGTAGGTTAGTGGATCGTGTTGAGCGCACCAACCTGCCTTTTCACCTTTAATAACGATTTGCGACTTTAATAAATAGTCAACGGCTTTATCAAACATACCTTTAATTTCCGTTCTTTCAGTTTCGGTGAACATATCTTTATAAGGTAGTTTATTTTCATAAATAGTTTTTAATTCACGCATAACGCTGGTCATTGCGTCGTCGTTAATGGTAACGTAGTCAGAGTAGTTTCCACGCTTTGGATAAACTTGGGTAAACCCACCTTTTTCCGTTTGCAAATTTTTGAAAAAGCCTATTGCTTGTTTAACTGAATTAAGATATTTAGCGTCTTTATTAATTTGATATGCTTGAGCAATAACGTTCATATGCTTGTAGGTTCCGCCGTTATCGATAGTTCCTAAATAACCGCCACCCTTTGCAGTCCAGCCTGAGCTTGCGTTATATTTTGCCGTTCCACGTGGCTTTGCAATATGAGTGTCGTAAGCCTTATCCCAACCGCCAACGTCAGGAATTTGCCAGGTTATTGCGTTGTCGGCTTTGGTTAAAATTGCTTGCTCTGCGGTGGTGTAATTTCCATTAGAGCCACTTGAACTATTAGAGCTATTTGAGCTATTTGAACTACCATTATTAGCCGAAGTTTCCACAAGGTTATCTCCCACCAATTTAATGCCGTAAACGTTAATTGAAACGTCGCCGGAAGAAATGGCAAATTCACCGCTACTTGGAATTTCAAATTCATATTTTTGAAACGCCGGCTCAATGATAATAGTATTAACAACGCCGGTTGGTGTTGATAAATTTAATTTACCGCTGGTTGCGCTCGACGAGCCAATAACCGTGTAAACAACAACCTTGTTTCCCTTATTAGCATTAAAAACAATACCTTTATTGGTAAACGGAGTGCCCGTTGCACCCATTTGATAAGCCATTGGAAAGCTAATTGAATCAAGTTCTTTTGCGCCCGAAGTTGAAGTAAATTTTCCACCCGAAATTAACGTAAAGCCCTTAATTTTATAGTTAATGGTCAATTTGTCTTGGTTAACGTAGTCAACGATATCAACGCCCACGTTAAGAAAAATTTCCTTTTGAGAGGTTGCCGAATTTACCGTTGAATTTACGGTTGAATTTACGGTTGAATTTGCCGTTGAATTTACGGTTGAAACAGTTTCACTCGATTGGTTTGTCGAATTAGATTGTGAAATTCCAGCGTTTTGACCGCACCCAACGAAAGTTGCAACGGATAAAATAAAAATTACGAATAAGGTTAGTAATTTTTTAAACATAGTTTTCCCCTTGTCGTTAAATTTTTAGTTAATTATATATAAAAAAGCTGTAAAAGTCAATTGATTAGCAACCCTTATTCGTTGGCTAACCCGTTATACTTTTTTTCCACATCCGTGGCTGGAAAAAATTGTCCACCCGCCCGACGAACAAAGCTTTAAAATTGCATTTCGCTCAATTTTAGCAAGGGTGGGATTGGTGTCTACCGAGCTCATTAAAATTGGAGCGAATTTATTATATTCTTCTTGCTCAGGCGTATAGCCGTGTAAATTAACGAAAACGTCACCGGGAAAAATTAACTTAAAATTGTTTTCAACTAAAATTATTTCGCCGGGAAGATGCCCCCCTTGACCTAAATAAACGTCGAAACTAAATTCGCCAAAATCAAACTTTCCGCTCTTGTAAATTGACTCGTCGTTAGTTTCTTCGCTTTTACAAATGGTTATAACTTTTTCAACGTTAACCGGCTTATAGCCCGTTAAAAGTTTACAAATTCTAACGTAAGGAACGTGAAGTGGGTTTTGTTCTCTAAACCCACGCTTATTTTCAAACTCTAATTTTAAACACTCAACGCTTTTATCGCTTGCATAAATTTTATCGAACAAATAAAGTAGCCCAGTGTGGTCAACGTCAACGTGGGTTAAAACTACCCGTTTTTCAATTTGGTCGAAATTGGCAATTTTTTCACGGAAAATTTTTACCATTTCTTTTTCGTAAATTGCATAGCCCGTGTCGATAAATAAATAATCTTCACCGCTTTTTAAAATTATGGTATTGCTTCCACAAGGCGGTTCAATAACCGTTATTTGGCTTTCAAGTCCAAATTTATATTCAGTTATTCTCGGTTTAAAATTATCGCCTTTATGCTGTGTTAAAAGGCTTGCGAACTTGCTGATTGCATCGAAGGTTGTTTTTGGTGATAGATTGCGCTCGTCAAGAAGTTGCATTGCCCTGTTAACGTTAACCGAAAGCTTGCGTTTTTGCTCCCCGTTTAATTTAACGTTTTTCGCAAGATTATCAACGTAGGTTTGATAAAAAATGGTGTTATCGAAAGTGGTCGTCCCCGAATCGTATTCAATAATTTGAACGGGGCATAAATTTCTGCACTCGCCTAAAAAAAGAGCAAACTCATTTTGGTCGTCAACGAAAAGCCCCATTCTAAAAGGCTGATAGCCTAAACCGTTTTCGTGAGAACTTATATAAGAAATGTTATAGTTATATTTTCCAATTAGCTCTAACACTTTCACAAGCTGACCAGGTTTATCGTCAAGCTTAAATTCAAGCAAAATAACGTTGCTTTTAGCTTTTGGGGTAGCAATGTAGCCAAGCTCTTTAAGTTTAATATCAACCTTTTCAAAAAGCCTTTCATCGCCGTCGGCTTCAATAAAAAGAGTGTGGGTGTCAACGGCTTTGTTATAGCTAACCCTTGTAATATTAATGCCAAGGTCGGCAAAAAGCTTGCTGGCTTTTAAAAAAGCCCCTGCTTTATCGGGCATAGTAGTCACATAGGTCTTTTTCATAAATTCACCTTTTTGCATAATTTTATTATGTTTAATTATAGCCATAAATTTACGTTTGACAAATGAAATTAATAAACTAAAAATAATTTGACAATTAATTTTAATTAATATATAATAAACGTGTCACGGAGAGATGTCTGAGTGGTCGATGGTGCAACATTGGAAATGTTGTGTGCGGAAACGCACCGCAGGTTCGAATCCTGTTCTCTCCGCCAAAAAAAACACCCCTTTTTTAGGGGTGATTTTTTTTGCGAACAGGATTCGAACTAACTTGCGAAAGCAAGCAAACTATATAATAATTCGATTTTTGGTGTTGAAACTTGTTTCAACCTTAAAACGCATCTGCGTTTTCCAAAACATCTACCCTGTTCTCTCCGCCAAAAAAAACGGGGAAAATCACGCATTTTTTCTCGTTTTTTTATTTTAAAAAAACTATTACCCCAAATTTACCCCAAAAACGAAAATTCTTTTTTGCACGTAGTTTTATATACTAACTCGATTTTTGGTGTTGAAACTTGTTTCAACCTTAAAACGCACTTTGCGTTTTCCAAAACATCTACCCTGTTCTCTCCGCCAAACGTAACCTAATCCGAACTTTAGTTCTGGGTTAGGTTATTTTCTTTATGTAAAGTCCTTTTGTAGGGGCTTTTTCTTTTTCATAATAGACGAGCCGAATTGTATCAAGACAAGCACACGCCATAGTGCCAAATAAAAAATTTTAATTCACTTTTATGTTGTTATAATATCTAAAGAGATTGAAATTTTTGTAAAAATGTGTTATAATAAAGTATCTTTCTTCGGGAGTTTGTTATGGGATTTTTTTCAAGATTATTCGGGAAGAAACAATTAAATACTATTAAAACAAGTTTTCCCGAGTTTACACAGGCTGAAAACTTTAATTTTGAATTACAAAAATTATTGTCTTTAGACTCATATTTAGCACGCAGTAATTATGCCTACTTAATTGATAAGTATAAATCAACTTATGATTTTTTCAATAACAATAAGAAAGCAAACACTTTGCAGTATTATTGCAAGACTAATAAACTTAATGAAAGTATAGTTATATCTTTTTTGAACAACTATGAAAATATTTTAGACTTAAAAAGTGGCTCTAAAATTATTGAAGAACACAACGAAAACTATATTAAAAATCACTTGGCAAGCGACAAACAATATCTAGATAGTATTTTAAGTGAAGTTGACCCTAAAATACTTTTAGATGAAGAACAACGTAGGGTTATACTGTCCGACGAAGATTACTCTCTTGTAATAGCAGGTGCTGGTGCGGGAAAAACTACAACTGTCGCAGCCAAAGTACGTTATTTGGTGGAAAAACAAGGTGTTGACCCAAAACAAATACTTGTTATTTCATTTACAAATAAAGCCGTGGGCGAATTAAAAGAAAAAATTAACGAGGGTCTTTTAATCCCTTGTCCTATAACAACTTTCCATAGTTCAGGATATGCAATTTTACGCAAACAAGAAGACGAAAAGAAACAAATTGTAAGTGACGGATTTTTATTTAACACGGTTAATAACTATTTAAAAGGAAACATTTTAGAACAGCCCGAATTAGTAAATAAACTTATTATGTTTTTCGGGTCGTATTTTGACGCTCCTTACGAGGGTAATGATATAAACTTATTCTTTAACTATATTTCAAAAGCCGATTTCTCTACCTTAAAAGGAAACGTTGATGAGTATAATGCACAAATAATCGATAGGCGCACAGGTAAAACGACAACGATAAAAAACGAACTTGTACGTTCAATTCAAGAAGTACAAATTGCAAACTTTTTATTCTTGCATAATATCGAATATAATTACGAAGAAACTTATCCATATCATATATTAAAGGCAAAAAAGCCCTACACCCCCGATTTTTGTATAAAGCAAGGAAACAATATTGCTTATATAGAGCATTTTGGCATTACCGAAAGTGGACACCATAGTTTTTATACGCCTGAACAGTTAGCAAAATACAAGCAAGAAATAAACGATAAAATCAGTCTTCATAGAAAACACGGCACTAAACTTATATATACTTTTTCATCTTATAAAGATGGTAGAGATTTATTAACTCATTTAAGAGAAAATCTTATTAAAAATGGTTTTGAATTAACGCAACGCCCGTCTGAAGAAGTTTTTGAAAAGTTAGTAAATACCGAAGAGAATAAATATATCTTAAAATTAGTAAAATTGATTTGCGTTTTCATAAATAATTTTAAGACAAATGGTTATAATATTGACGATTTCTATAGATTTGAACGTTCAAATGCTAACGTAAGAACTAAATTGTTTTTAGATATTTGTAAAGAGTGTTATCTTGAATACCAAAAGAAACTTGCACAATGTAATGCTTTAGATTTTCAAGATATGATAAATGACTCGGCAAGAATATTAAAAGAAAAACAACTTGCAAAAGAAGTTCTTGATTTCAAATATATCATTGTTGATGAATATCAAGACATTTCAAGGCAAAGATTTGACCTTACTAAAGAATTGTCTAAACTTTGCAACGCTAAAATAATTGCCGTTGGCGACGATTGGCAATCGATATATGCTTTTAGTGGCTCGGATATTACTTTGTTTACGCATTTTCGCTCGATAATGGGCTATGGCAAAGAATTGAAAATAACAAAAACATATCGTAATGCTCAAGAAGTCATTGATATTGCAGGGAATTTCGTGCAAAAAAATGACAGCCAAATTAAAAAATCCCTTATTTCTCCAAAGCATATTCAAAAACCTGTAATAATTGATACTTACAGCGAGGAATTTGATAGAAAAGAGGTTAAAGGTAAAGGCGGTAAATATTTCCATTTAGGCAAAAAAGTAGAAGAAATTATAGGCACTATTTTATCAAACAACAAGCCTAATGCCTCTATTTTGCTTATTGGTAGATATGGTTTTGACGCAAAAAATTTATGCTTTTCTAACGATTTTATCTATGACGAACAAAACAATAAAATAATAAGCAAAAAGTATAAACAGGCGAAACTTGAGTTTTTAACTGCTCATAGTTCAAAAGGCTTGGGCTATGATAATGTTATTATTATAAATGCAAGAAATGAAATTTACGGTTTCCCATCAAAAGTAGATAATGACCCTGTAATGCAGTTTGTTGTAAAAGACGATAAGTCTATAGAATATGCCGAAGAAAGAAGACTGTTCTATGTTGCAATGACAAGAACAAAAAATCGTGTTTTTATCGTCACACCTGAACAACACCCGTCTGAATTTATTTTAGAGTTAATTAAAGATTATCCCAACATTACTCTTAACGGAAAAATAAATAAGGGAAATTTCACAAATGTAGGTATGATTAAAAAATGTCCTATTTGCGGCTACCCATTACAATTACGTTGGAAAAAGAATTACGGATTAAAACTTTGGATGTGTACAAATGAGCCTGAAATTTGTAATTATATTACTAATGATGTAGGTGGCGGTGATTTATCAATTCAAAAATGTGATAGGTGTAAAGACGGATATTTAATTGTTAAAAAAGGTACAAGTGGTGCAGTTTTGGGCTGTACTAATTATAAATCCGACGGTACAGGTTGTGATAGACTTATGTCACGTGATTACTATTTAAGGTGGTTAACTACGGGATATGAAGAAGACACTTCAGTTGATAAGCCTTCTTTTGCAAAGGTTGTAGAGCCGATTATTCCCGAAGTAAAACCTGTAAAAAATACACCTGTTAAAGAGGAAAGAAAAAAGTCTAAAGTTCATACTGTTGAATATCAAGAAAAATTCATTGAAAAAGACGGTTTTTCAGTTGTTGTTGATAATGAAGGTCAAATTATTACGGATATGAAACTATTATCACACTTGAGAGGTTTGCGTATGCAACTTGCTCAAAAAGAACAAAAAGCACCTTATATGATAATTAAAAACAAAGGACTTGTAAGTTTGGCTACATATCGTCCTACAACTAAAGAAGAGTTTATAAACTTAAATGGATTAGGCGAAACAACTTATAATAATTATGGCGTTTTATTTGTAAATGCTATAAAGGAATTTTATAACAACTAGTTTTAAGGCGAACATTTAACTGCTCGCCTTTTCTAAACCTATCGGGAGGGTTGCGTAAACCTATAAATTTTTATCTTTGGGGTAGGCTAATTTGCATTATTCTACCCAAGTAGTTTTACGTTTCACACACTCCGACAAAAAAACACCCCTTTTTAGGGGTGATTTTTTTTTGCGAACAGGATTCGAACTAACTTGCGAAGGCAAGTAAATTATATAATAATTCGATTTTTAAGATATTATAAAAGACTAACGAAATTTTTCGTTAGTCTTTTTTTCTTTGCAAAAAAACACAACTTCATTTAAAAATTTTCACACAAAGGCAACTACTTCTATAAATTGAAATTTAATGGTTAATTCTTTTTATATTCAAATAAACGATATAGCTTTTTTGATAAGCTCCCTGCATAAAGCTTGGCGAAAACGAATTTTTCAAAACCCTTTAACTCGTCTACGTATTTTTTAGGTATCATTACGTGTTCTTTTATAAAAGCAAGCTCCTTGCTTTGATAATCTTGTGGATTATCTATACCGTAAACCTTAATTGCACCCACGTCGTTTATTGGATTTCTTCGTTTTGACATTTTTGCGGCAAAAGAAGTATAAGAGTCCACCAAAAGCGCAAGCTTTTCAAAATGAGCGCAGAGTTTATTTGTTAATTGTTGCATCTCTTCGATGGTCAAATACATACTCACGCCTTCCATTATAACGATTGCATATTGAATTTCCTTTACGCTTGAAAGCCACTTGCAATCTCTTACATCGCCTACAATCATTTTGTAGTTATCCGTTTCGGCATAGTATCGTTTTCTTTCTTCAATAACCTCTGAAAAGTCCACGTCATACCACTTATTATTTTCCGCTCCGACCCTTGTGATGCGACTATCCAATCCACACCCGATATGAATGACAACCGCATTTGGCGCATCTATAAATTGTTGCTTTAACCATTCGTCAAACACTGCAGAGCGAATGCCCATATAATATGCAAGCCATTTGGATTTGGCTTTTCCCTTAAGTAAAAAACCTTCCGCTTCCCAAATTTCTTCCGCCTTTTTATCATTAAGAAACAGTCCCTTCTTACTTACATAGGACTTGCCATATAAAGGAATGTATAAAGTTTTGTTTACACTATTCATATATGAACCTACAAATTCTTATTTATTAGTGAGTTTATTATATAATAAAATTAAACTTAAATCAATCTCATTTGCGTGGTCGAAAGAAAACTCGGCTTGCAAAAGTCGAGTTTTGAAAGTTGCTAAATTCAAATGCCTATTAAAAGAACGCCTTTTTAGGTTTTTTATTGCTAAATAAGATTGGTAATTGCTATCTAACGCTATATTGACATTAAATATAACTTATGATATATTATTTTAAAGGGTGAAATTATGAACAAGGACAAAAAAATTACTGCTTTAAAAATAGTTTTAACAATTTTAATGATAGGCGTTTGTTATATTGGCGGAATGCTAATTTTACTGCTATTATCTCTCAACGGATTTTGGGCGATAACAATTATTTTCGGCGTGTTAATTTTACCACTTATAATTCCTTTTATTTGGCTAAAAAAAAGAAAGGTTTACGCCCTTTCATACCTAAGCTATTTGCTCTGCTTTGCCCTTTTGGCGGGAACGCAAACGGCAATAGACAAATACGACCAATCGATTACCATCAACACGGCGCCAGCCATTAACGTTAACGAATATTTACCCTTTAAAGAAGATTCTAAAATCGTTAAAATTCAAAGCCAAACCCTTGATTTTAGCAGTTTAGATAGGTCGAGCCTACCTATTATTGACGGCGCAGCGGCGGTTTTTCCCGTTTATTCTGCATTCGTTAACGCAACCTACCCTGATACCACGGAAATTTACGACGGAATTTTTGAATATAACAACACGGTTGAAGGCTACAAAAAACTTGCTGAAAAAGAGACGGATATTTTTGTTGGCGCAGGGCCTTCAAAAGAGCAACTCGCTTACGCCGAAAGTCAAAAAACAACCTTTAAATACACTCAAATTGGTTGGGAAGCCTTTGTATTTTTCGTTAATAAAGACAACCCAATAGATAGCCTAACCGTTGACCAAATTAAAAAAATTTATTCGGGTGAAATTACAAATTGGCGTGAAGTTGGCGGAAAAAACGAGAATATCGTTCCCTATCAACGCAATGAAGGTAGCGGAAGCCAAAGCATGCTAATTCGGTTTATGGGCGACGCACCTATTTTGCCACCCACCACCGAAACGCAGGTTGACGGAATGGGCGGAATTATTGAAACGGTGGCAAATTTTAAAAATAAATCAAACTCAATTGGATTTTCTTTCCGCTTTTACGTTGAGGGAATAATAAAAAATCCCGACGTTAAAATGATTGCTATCAACGGCATTAAACCAACGGCGGAAAACGTTAAAAATAGCACCTACCCTATAATTACCCCACTTTACGCAATGAGTAGAGAAGGAAACGAAAAGGAAAGCGTTGAAACTTTAATTAATTGGATGCTTTCCGCCGAAGGACAATTTATTATTGAACAAACGGGCTACGTTGGAATTAACTAAACAAAAAACGCTTTTAAAGCGTTTTTTTTATGGCAAAATTTTTCTAACTAATTTTTTAGTTAAAAAAAGTCTTTGACATTTTTTTCAATTTATTTTACACTTTATTTATGAAAAAATTTACCTTTTTTGTAGAAAGCGAATTTAACGGATATAAAATTAAAGACTATTTAAAAAGAAAAATTGGGCTTTCGGAAGTTATTATAAAACAAATTAAATACGGCGGAGTTAGGGTTAACGGCGAAGTAGTTAACATGATTAAAATTTTGCATTCAAGGGATGAAATTGAAATTACCCTGCCACCCGAAACCCCAAACGAATTTGCAACGGCAAAAAAATTTCCACTAAAAATTTTGTTTGAAGACGACTATTTTTTAGCCGTTTTTAAACCTTGCGGAATACCCACCCACAACTCTAAGGGTTTTAGCGGAACAACCTTGCAAGAAGCTGTTTTAGGCTATTTTTTACCTGAAAAAGCCGTGTATAGAGCGATTAATCGCTTAGACAGGGACACGGCGGGCATCGTTATTATTGCCAAGGACCACGTTAGCGCAAGCCTTATGAGCAATGAAATGAAAAAGGGAAATTTCCTTAAACGTTATAGAGCGCTGGTTTGTGGTAAAATGGAAAATAGCCACGGCGTTATAGATTTGCCAATTGATAGAGAAAGCTTAGACAGCCAAAAACGAGTTGTTTCTCAATTGGGAAAAAGAGCAATAACGGAATATTTCGTTGAAAGAGAACTTGAAAACAACCTTACCCTTTTATCTATTGTTTTACACACGGGAAGAACCCATCAAATTAGAGTGCACCTTGCCCACGTTGGTCACCCACTCTACGCCGATTTTCTTTACGGCGAACGGGTGGAAAACCAAACCTATTATTTAGTTGCTAATCACGTTGAATTTACCCACCCTTTCACCAAGGAAAAAATCGTTATAAAAACAAACGATTAAACTATAAATTTAAAACGGCGAACAACCTTTGGTTATTCGCCGTTATTTTATTTTAATTGATTTAACACGTGCTGACTAAACGCCTTTGCAACGTTTACACCCGTCACCCTTTCAATTCCGCCGAAAAAGGCGTTAGAGTTAACTTCGCAAACGATTGGCTGATTATTTTCACCAAAAAGCAGGTCTATTCCGCAATAGTCTAATTCCAAAACCTGGGCAACCCTTTCCGCCGTTTCTTTAAAAGCTATTGGTAGGTCGAACTTCGAGCCAACGCCACCAAGTTCAACGTTGCTTCTAAAATCGGTTTTAGAAGTTCTAACCATTGAACAAACGACCTTTCCCCCAACGCAGATAACACGCACGTCTTTCCCAAAGCTTGATGAAATAAACTGCTGAAAATGGTGGGGTTTTAACTTAACTTTATTCATAAGTTCAATTAAATTTTGCCTATTAACCGCCTTATACACCCCTTTTCCAAGCGAACCAAAGCTTTCCTTAACTACCAACGGATAGCCGAGTTCGGCTTCAATTTTATCAATAGTATTTGGTTTAATTTCAGCGTTTTCAACGTAGCAAAGCAACCCCGAAAGAGTTTTTGGCATTTTCACGCCACTGCCACTTAAAGCAATATAGGTTGAAGTTTTGTCGTCGCAAACGGTCATTGCACGGTGACTGTTAAAAAGTTTTAAACCGCTTTTTTCAATCATTTCGGAAACGTATTTATCCTTATCTAAATAAATACATGCGTCGAAATTTTTTAGGGTGGTTGAAATGGTTTCGCCGTTCAAAATCGTTGGAAAAAAATCGTTGGCTTTAACGGTGACCGTTGCGCCAAGTTTTTCCAATTCTTCTTTCAACCTTGCCGACTGATAAAGATAGCTTTCTATTTTATAATAAGCGTTATTTAAAATTAAAATGTTCATTTTTTTACCTAATTATTAACGTTAAGTTTAATTTCCCCGGCGGAAAGTTTTTCGCCGTTTGAAAGCAAAATTCTTCCGTCGTCTAAAATATCAACGACCGTTTCGGCAAACTCCCTTTCTCCCGAAATTATGGTCACTTCTTTTCCTAAAACACACGAATAACGGTTATATAGCCCAACTTCTTCGGGTGCGGAAAGGTTAAATATTAAGGTCATAAGCACGGCTTCAAAATTAACGCTACCTAAAATTTGTTTCATTGAAATAGCAACGTCTTTAAGATGAGTTGGAATTTGGTTTTCCACGTTTAAGCCAATTCCAACGATAGAATAGCAAACCTTTTCGCCGTCAAACTGGTTTTCAGTTAAAATTCCGCAAATTTTCTTCCCGTTAACCAAAATATCGTTAGGCCACTTAATTTGAGCTTTAACGTTAAAAGCAAGCAAGGTTTTTACCACCGCAACGGACACCGAGCGAATTATTGAAAAAGAATTTTTAGCAAGCAAATTATCATAAAATTCTAACCGAGAAAGATAAATTCCCCCATTATTTGAAGAAAATTCTCTGTTTTTAGTGCCACGTCCACAAGTTTGGCTTTTTGCAACGACTAAAAGGTTTTTGCCTTTTTTTATGAACTTTCTAACGTAATCCATGGTAGAAGTTGTTTGTTCAATTCTAATAATTTTCATTTTCGTTTTTAATTTTATCAACCGCCCACTTGGCTATATCGTAATCGAAACCCCTTGAAAGAAGCCTTCTATAACACTTTTGAACGTTTTCAAAAGTTATATCTTTACCGCTAAAAAATTTTTTTGCAATTAGCAAAGCGCCTTCTTCTTCACTTGGAGCATCGGTCAAAGCTATGTCGATTGCCTTTGAATCAACGCCCTTCATTTTAAGCTCGAAAGCAAGAGCCCTTTTTCCTTTTGATAATTTTTTTTGGTCGATATACGCCCGAGCAAAACTTTCGTCGTTAACGAAACCGTAGCCTTCAAGTTTTTCCATAACCACGGTTATGGTTTCAGGCAAAAACTGCTTGCTTTTAAGATATTTTACAACCTGACTTTTAGTGCGCATATATTTTGAAACGTAAGTTAAGGCTTTGTTTAAAGCCGTTTCCGTTTCATCTTCTAAAATCATTTCTTTAAGCTGATTTTCCGTTAATTTAACCCCAACTTTCAAGCGATTTTTCATAACGGTGAAAAGTTCAAGCCCGCAAAAAAACTCGCCGTTTAAATAAACGTTGCATCTTTTTTTATTATTTTTTTGTGGAACAATTTCCGTTATTTCTTTCATAACACACGCTTATAAGTCGATTATTGACTAATTTTTTAAATTTTCAAATTTTTCTAATTTAAATTTTAACCTAACGTCGCCTTTTAGAAGGTCGCTAATAGTTTCTAAAAAAGATTGACAATTTTTCTTTGGAACGGCAATTTCCATTATTACGCCTTCGCCATAGGCAACGTTTACCACTTTTAAATTTTTCGTTGCCACCATTTGGTTTACTTTGGCAAACTGGTCGTAACTTAAATTTAGCTCTAAAATTTGGCAAAATTCATATTCGACTATGCCACCGCATTTTAAGCCTTCGCTCGCCGACTTTGAATAGGCACGAACAAGACCGCCCGCACCAAGTTTTATTCCCCCGAAATATCGAGTGACCACCACAACGCAATCGACCAAATTTTGCGATAAAATGGCATCGAGAATGGGAACGCCTGCGGTGCCGTAAGGTTCGCCGTCGTCGCTGGAACGTTTTATCATTCCCTTTTCCACAACGAAAGCCGAGCAGTTGTGAGTAGCCAAGGAATGCCTTTTTTTAATTTTTTCAATAAAGGAGCGAGCCTGCTCTTCATTTTCGGCAGGAGCTACGTAAGTTATAAAGCGTGAACGCTCGATAACTATTTCGTTTTCGGCTTCACGCTCTAATGACAGATATTTTTCCATTGAATTTTTACTCAAAAATAATTTTAATGTGAACTTTTTTACCTTTATGAAGAATAAATTCACCCTTTTCTAAAAGGTCGGCGCTTAAAACTAAATCGGCTTTGCCAAGCTTTGTTTCATTAATAGAAACACCACCGCCTTCGATTAATTTTCTTGCTTCACCCTTTGACTTACAAGCCCCTGCGTTAACCATAACGTCAGGAATAAATTCAGTTTTAGCCATTTTAACGGTAGGCAAATCTTCTTCGCTACCACCGAAAGCTGAACGAGCTTGTTTTTGGGCTTCAATTGCCTTTTCTTCACCGTGAACGAGCTTGGTCACTTCAAAAGCAAGTCTTTCTTTTGCAACGTTAATGCGCTCGTCTTGATGTTCGGTTAGCTTGTTAATTTCGTCAAGATCCATAAAGGTTAAAAGACGCATACATTCATTAACCTTACAATCTTCAACGTTTCTAAAATATTGATAGAATTCGTAAGGGGTGGTTTTATTTTCGTCAAGCCAAAGAGCGCCCTTTGCCGTTTTACCCATTTTTTTGCCTTCGCTGTTTAAAAGAAGCGAACAGGTCATAGCGTAAGCATCCTTGCCTTCTTTTTTGCGAACGAGATTAACCCCGGCAATCATATTCGACCATTGGTCGTCGCCACCGAGTTCTAAAATACAGCCGTAATCTTGATAGAGCTTTAAAAAGTCGTAGCCTTGCATTAACATATAGTTAAATTCAAGGAAGGTTAAGCCCTTTTCCATTCTGGTTTTAAAGCATTCTGCGCTAAGCATGCGGTTAACGGAAAAATGAGCGCCGATATCACGCAAAAAGTCAATGTAGTTAAGGTTTAAAAGCCAGTCGCCGTTATCGACCATAATAGCGGCGTTTTCCCCTTCAAAATCGATAAAGCGAGCCATTTGCTTTCTAAAACAAGAAACGTTGTGCTTAATTTGTTCTTTGGTAAGCATTGAACGCATATCCGTTCTACCACTTGGGTCGCCAACCATTGCCGTTCCGCCCCCGAAAAGACAAATTGGCTTGTGCCCTGCACGTTGCATGTGCGCCATAATCATAACGGGAATGTAATGACCGATATGAAGAGAATCGGCAGTTGGATCGAAACCGATATAGAAAGCGACTTTTTCAGTTTCTAAAAGCTTTGAAAGATTTTCTTCGTCGATAATTTGTTTAATAAAGCCCCTTTCTTTTAAGGCTTGCATAATATTAGCCATTAGGAAATACCCCCAAACAAAGTAGATAATTTTTAATAATTTTACCATAGATAAACTAATTTGTAAAGAATAACCCACAAAATCGGTAAAAAAAATTGAAAAAATAGCTTAAAAAAACATTGTAAAAAGATTATTTATATGTTATAATTTTTTTGATTGAAAATTTGGAGGAACTTTAAATGCAATATTCAAGCGAAGTTGAAAAAATGGTTTGCGTTGCAAAAGGTCCTAAGCACGGTCCAGCGCCTATTCCAGAAGAAGGCAAATGGATTAACGCTAAGGAAATTAAGGACATTTCTGGCTTTACCCACGGTGTGGGCTGGTGTGCTCCTCAACAAGGCGCATGCAAGCTTTCATTAAACGTTAAAAACGGTATTATTGAAGAAGCACTTGTTGAAACTATTGGTTGTTCGGGTATGACTCACTCTGCCGCTATGGCAAGCGAAATTTTACCTGGCAAAACAATTTTAGAAGCTCTCAATACCGACCTTGTTTGCGATGCTATTAACACTGCTATGCGTGAACTTTTCTTACAAATCGTTTACGGTAGAAGCCAATCGGCTTTCTCTGACGACGGTTTAGTTATCGGCGCCGGTCTTGAAGACCTTGGCAAAGGCTTACGTTCTCAAGTTGGCACAATGTATGGCACCAAAGAAAAGGGCGTTAGATATCTCGAAATGGCTGAAGGCTACGT
>JAZQKQ010000032.1:0-73728 GCA_045542235.1 Christensenellaceae bacterium
GGGTTGCCCGAAAACGTTAAAAGTTTCGCTAAAAAGTTTTTCATAGGTTGTTAAAGGGGCTTGTTTTAGTGTTAAAACAACTAAAACGTCGCCAAATAAGTCGATTTTCTGTAAATTTTTGCAAGTTTCGCTTTTAAAAACGTTGCCGTAGCCGTTTAAATAGTTGCCCCGTGGAATTAGTTCAACGAATAGGTTTGATTTTTCCGTTTGTAAAATTTGAGGGTTTAGGGGAGTTAAATAGAAGGCTTGGTTTTCAATTTTTAAGGTTGCGTGAACGGGGGATAAAAAATATATATTCATAATAAAAATATATTAAATTTTTTTTCCGTTATGTATTTTATAACGTTATTTTGTCAATAATTATCCTAAGAAAATGGCAAAAGCCAAAAGGAAAGGTGAAAAAATGAAAAAATTTAGCGAACAATTAACGAAAGAATTAATAGAGTGTTGCGTAAGCGCAAAAGAACGGGGCGAAAGTTTAACCAGTGTTTTTTCACAATTTGCAAAAAGACATAAAAAAGCCACGGGTAGCGTTAGAAATTATTATTATTTTATAATGAAAGATAAGCTTCTTTTTAGCAATGAAAAAAGCTCGCTTTCCGTTGAAAGGGCAAAAGCTTTTTCTCGGGAAGAAGAAAGGGATTTAGCCGTTGAGGTTCTTTCAAGAGTTAAGCAAGGTAAAAGCGTTAGACGAGCTATTTTAGATATGGCTAAAGGAGATGAAAAACTTCAACTTAGAATTCAAAATAAGTTTAGAAATTTGCTCAAACTTAACCCCCTTTTAATTGAAGAATGTTGTTCAAGTTTGGGTATGGCAAGCATTGTTAAAAAACCTTTGTTTAAACAAAAAATTAATCAAAAAAATTTGTGCAATGAAATTGATAGGCTGATTGAACGGCTAAAAAATAAATATAGCAAGGAAAATGAAAGGCTTGCAATTGAAAATAGCATTTTAAAAGAACGAATTTTACAATTAGAGCTTAAAACGAATTGTTCTACTCAAAAATTTTTTGAAAAATCAAACAAAAAATTAGTGTAAATTAAATTGAAAATCTATGCAAAAATATTGCGTAGATTTTTGTTTTTTTGCGCTCTTTTATTTGACAGTTTCGCCCTGTGGTTATATAATTTATAGGAATGGTAAATACTACTAAAAAAGTAGCAATTTAATAAAGGTGAAAAAATGAAAATTTCATCCCAAGCCCACTACGGTTTGCAAGCGGCTATAATTTTAACGAAAAAATATCCTGAATGTGTTTCGGCAACCGAGCTTGAAAGGCTTATTGGTGTTTCAAAAAAATATTTAGAGCGCATTATGCGTTCCCTTTCTAACGCCGGGTTAGTTTTGGCAACTCGTGGCGTTAGCGGTGGCTACGCTTTAAAGGACGAGCCAAAAAATATTTCTTGCGGTCAGGTTATTAGAACCTTAGAAAAGGATTTAAAAATAGTTGATTGTTTGGGTGCCCCTTGCTCGAAAAAATGTGAAAGTCTTTTCGTTTGGACAAAGCTTTACACGGGCATTAATGAAATTTTAAATTCAATTTCCCTTTACGATGCAACTTATAACAAAGGTGAATAGGCTAATGAAACGAATTTATTTAGATCACGCTGCAACAACTTGCGTTAGTAATGAAGTTATGCAAGAAATGTTGCCATATTTTACTAATATTTACGGAAACGCTAATTCTCAACACGCTTTCGGTAGCGATGCACACGTTGCGGTGGAAAAAGCCCGTGCTCAAATTGCCGACCTAATTGGCGCTAAACCGGGAGAAATTTATTTCACTTCCGGCGGAACGGAAGCCGATAACTGGGCGGTTAGGGGCGTTTGCCAAGCTTATAAAGAAAAGGGCAAACACCTTATTATTTCAAAAATTGAACACCCTGCAATGCTCACTACCTGTAAAGAGCTTATAAAGGAAGGCTTTGAAGTTAGCTTCGTTGGGGTTGATAGTGAAGGTATTATAAACTTAACCGAACTTGAAAGCCTAATTAGAAAGGATACGATTTTTATTGGTTGTATGTTTGCTAATAACGAAATTGGAACTATTCAACCAATTGAAGAAATTGCTCAAATTGCAAAAAAACACGGCGTTATTTGCTTTACCGATGCCGTTCAAGCTACCGGCGCAATAAATTTCAACGTTAAGGAATTGGGCGTTGATATGTTAAGTTTTTCTTCACATAAATTTAACGGACCAAAAGGCGTTGGGGTGCTTTACGTTAGAAACGGTTTAAAACTTGGTAGCATTATAACGGGCGGACACCAAGAAAGGTCTCGTCGTGGCGGAACTACTAACGTTCCCGGCGTGGTTGGTTGCGCCCATGCCTTAAAGCTTTGTCGTGAAAGCTTAGATGACGATAATCGACTTATACAAAGGCTTCGTGACCATTTTATCAGTAGAGTTGAAAGCGAAATTCCTTACGTTAAGCTTAATGGTTCAAGGGAAAAACGCCTTCCTTCAAACGCTAATTTTTCCTTCTATTTTATTGAAGGTGAATCAATTTTAATGATGTTAGATATTGAAGGTATTGCCGTTTCTTCAGGCTCTGCTTGCTCTTCTGATTCCCTTGATCCTTCTCACGTTTTGCTTGCAATAGGCGTGCCGGTTGAATATGCCCACGGAACGATAAGGTTTAGTTTTGGCAAGGAAAACACCCTTGAAGAAGTTGACTACGTCGTTGATAAATTAAAAGAAATAATTAAAAAATTAAGAGAAATGTCCCCATTGTTTAAATTGGGTAGCGAGGTAAAAAATGTATAACGAAAAGGTAATAGAAGCGTTTAAAAATCCAAAAAACGTTGGCGAAATTGAAAATTACGATGGAATTGGCACGGTTGGTAATGCAACTTGTGGCGATATTATGCAAATTACCATTAAGGTGGAAAATAACGTTATAACCGATGCAAAGTTTAAAACTTTCGGTTGCGCTGCAGCCGTTGCAACGTCGTCAACGGCTACCGATATGATTATCGGTATGACCATTGAAGAAGCTTTAAAGGTGACAAACAAAAAGGTAGTTGAATTTTTAGGTGGACTTCCACAACAAAAACTTCACTGCTCGGTTTTAGCCGAAGAGGCAATTCAAAAGGCAATTGAAGATTATTTATCAAAGAAAAAGGACTAATTTAGTTAGGTTAAAAACGGCAAATTATGGAAAAAAATAATTTAACCGAAAAATGGCAAGGTTTAGAAAGCCTTTTAAATAAATCGCCGTGCTCGATTAAACTTTACGATAGCTATTTAATTAAATTTGAGTTTATTAACGGCAAGTTTAACGCCTATTTTGAGTTGGCTAAATTTGGAATTGTAATTAATGAATTGGAAAAATACGTTGATAGTTTGGAAAATTCTTTAGTTATAAAATTAACTTTTAGCGGTATTGAAAAGCTGTCTTTTTCATCGCTTAGTTCTTACGATTTTGAATTTTGCGAAATTTTAACCACTTCTTTAAGGAAAAATAGATATCAAATTGTTTTAAAAGATAAGTTTCTTTCCCACGCAAAAATTTCCCTAAATTTTTCAGGGTTTAAATGGTCTGTTTTAGGGGAATTAGCTCCTAAGGAAATTGATAAACTTTTTTATTAAACTAAATTTAACAAGCTTATTTAAGTTTTAAGTAAGCTTGTTTTTTTATTGTAAAATTTTAAAAAGTTGTTCTATAAGTCGATAAACTGCCATAAAATAGGTTAGGAATTAAAAAACAATGAGTGAAAAAATTGTAATTGAAGAAAGAAATGAAACCTATATTTCCAAGGTTAAGGAAGTTGATAGTTTTTGCGAGAGGGAAATTAAGTTAATTCTCTTTGACGACGTTAGGTTGGTTATTAGGGGGGAGAATTTAAAAATTTTATCTTACGCTAAAGATAGTGGAGAATTTAAGTTAAGTGGCAGGGTTTTTGAATTTAAGTTCACGGAGAAAAAGCTCGGCTTTATAAAAAGGGCGCTTAAATGATTTTTAACCAAACAAATCATTTTGCCTATGGAATTATTTTGCTTTTCGTTGGCGTTGTTTCGGGGCTGATTTATCATTTTTTTTATTTTATTCGACGAATTTTAAACAATAATAAGCTATTAGAATTTTTCATCGACCTTATTTTATGGATAGGTTTTGGGGTAATTTTGGTATATTCTTGCTACGTTTATACAATAAACCTGCCATTTTTGTATAAAATATTCATTTTTTTTCTTGGTTTTTTCATTGAAAATAAAACTTTTGGCAAAACGGTTGCATTTTTAGCCGATTGCGTGTATAATAAGTGTAAGGTTATATATTTAAAAATATATAAAAAGCTATTTTCAAGGGGAAGTCGCCATGGATCAGCAAAAGGCAAAACGAATGTTCGCAGCTTGCGTTTCTTCGGGCATAATTTTACTTTTCATTCTTTTAAGCACCATTTGCTATCAGTTCGTGCTAATAAGAAAAACACAAATAAAAATAGATAATCTTAACCAAGAAATTCAGCGTTTAGAAGAAGAAAAATCTCAAACGCAGGACGCAATTGACGTTTGGTTAACCGAGTGGAAAATTACCGAACGTGCAAACGAACTTGGCTGGCTTTACGGTGAGGATAAATGAAAATAGCAATAATTGACGTTGGTTCAAATTCCGTTCGCATTGGCATTTTTGCGAGCGGAAAAATTGTTTTTAGGGATAAAATTAATTGTCAGCTCGCCGAAGGTATGGCCTTTGACGGCCTGCTTAAAAAAGAAGCGATAAAAAGGTCCTTTTCGGCGGTTAAAAAATTTGTTGAAATGGCAATTGTTTTTGGTGTTGAAAGGGAAAATATTCACTGCTTTGCAACGGCAAGCGTTCGCAATTCCGCAAACGGAAACGAGTTTGTAGAAATGGTAAAAAACGGCGTTAATCAACCTATAGCCGTGCTTTCTGGCGAACAAGAAGCGGAAATTGCCCTTTTAGGGGTGTTTTTAGGAAACGATGGAAACGTTGTTGACGTTGGCGGTGGTTCAACGGAATTAATCAGGGCAAAGAAGGGAAAAATAACCTTTTCAAAGTCCCTTAAAATTGGTGCGGTCGTTTTAACCGACCTTTACGGCGAAGATAGAGAAAAACTTTCTAATGAAATTGAAAAGTCCCTTGACCAATTAGGTGATTTACAAATTAACGATTTAACGGTTATTGGCGGAACTTGTTCGGTGTGCGCAATGGTTCTTTTAAAGCTTAGTAGCGACCAATATCAGCGTGATAAGGTTCACGGTTTCATTATTGAAAAACAAAAGCTTATTTCGGCTGTGGACGAGCTGTTTAACCTTGGTTATGAAGGTAGAGTGGAAAAGCTTGGAATAAACCCAAAGCGTGCCAAAATTATTTGCGCAGGAGCGTTAATTTTGCTTGGGGTTATGAATAAGTTTAACCTGGAAAAGGTGATCGTTAGCGAAAACGATAACATTGAAGGTTATTTTGCATATTTAGGGGGAAAGCGGTATGAAAGGTAAGCTTTATAGAATTTTAATTCCGCTCTATTTCGTTTTGTGCATGTTTTTATGTGGCGGAATTGTTTTTTCAGCCGATGCTTTTCCAATTTTAGGCGATGAAAAGGCTCAATATTTGTTAAGTTTTGGGCTTGTAGCCGTTGGGTTGGGCATTGGGAAGATAATTCACGCAGTTTTTCACGAAATTTGCCATATTATTCCTCTAAAAGGAAAGGGCGCAGTTATTTTAGAGTTTGGCTTGCTGGGTTTTTATTTTAGGCGAGAAGGTGATGCTAAACGATTTGGTTTTAAATTTTCCGATTTCGACGGCTACGTTAGTTTCGTTACCAAAAACCCGGAAAAGTGTGGAATTTACGTTTACTCTTCTATCATTATTGCCGGGGTTGGAAGCGTGCTCAGTTGTGTTTTAACGGCAATTTTGTTTAGGTTGGTCGATAACTATTTCGTTTTTTGTTTGTTCGGCGGTGGCTTTGTCAGTTCTATTTATTCTTTAATGGTGAATTTTTTAACCGATATGCCTTCAAGCGACGGCGCAATTTTATACAATGCTAAAACTAATTTCGACAATATTTTAGCCGTATGTGAAACCCAGTCACGACTATATTTAGGCGAAAGCCTTTTAGAGATGAAAAGCGACCTTTTTTTCGGCGATGAAAACAAGGTTAATTTATATTATAGCTACTTAAAAAAATTAGCCCTTGGCGACTTGGACGGGGCTAAAAATTTACTTAATATTTTAGAAAGAGAAAATGAAAAAACCTTCGATAATCGACCTATAACCCTACGTTTAGAAAAATTTTTCATTGCGGTTTTAGAAAATAACGTCGATTACGTTGAAAAGGAAAAAACTTATTTAACTTGGTATGCCGATAGAAACGTTGACCTTCAAACCCTTAGAATTATGGCGGTTTACAGAAAGCGTTTTGGCGACGAGGCTTGGGCAATCGCCCTTAAAGCAACCTTTGACAAAATGGAAAATAAGGCGCTTAAGGGACTGTATGAAAGCGAAAAGCAAATTATTAATAAGTTTTATTAATAAAAAAATTTTTTAAAGTTTAAGGGCTTGCGTTTAGCTAAACGCAAGCCCCGTTTTTATTTAGTTTAATAATTAAAATGACTTTTAAATTCTTCCCATGAAGACGGGCAAAAGTCAAAGCCGTTTTCAAAAAGGCAACCAATAATGTAAAATTCACCTTGGTCGAAAGCGTTGTTTCCTATAAGGGCAAGCATGCAAAGCCCCGTAACTAAATCGGCGTAAAGTTTTGGGTTGAGCGCCGGGCGAATATTACGAATAAAAAAGGCGTCGGAAGAAATGCTATCTGAAGTTGCCTTTAATTTTATTGAAATAATTTGCTCAAAGGTTAAAGGAACGAATTCAGTGAAGTTGATAAACTCTTCATAAACGTTATATTCGTTTAGGGTAAGGTTGCGGTCGCAGGTTAAAACGTAGGCGCAGTATCGCTGATAAAAGGTGATAATTTCATTTTTATAGGTGACGTTGCTTTTTAAACATAAATTTTTAAAGGCGTTTTCCACGCCAACGAAAGAGCTGTGAAGTAGCGAACTGGTTCGCTCTGCGTATTTTTTAGGGGAAATACTACGTTTTAGTCGCCAAGCTTCCCTTACGATTTCAACTGCGTTTAATGATGATTTTGCCATTTTGCACCTCTATAAATTTCATAATTAAAGTATATCACAACGGTAAAATAATGTCAATATTTCATTGAAATTTAGCCCTTAAAAAAGCCCTGGTAGCGGTAGGGAAAGGCTTGGGCGATAGTAAATTAAAAAATTTATTAAAAAATTGAAAAAAATTGGAAATTTTGGCTAAAAAAGTGGTTAAAAATGCTGGACTTTATATTTAATATTATTATATAATATTAATATATAATATCTCAAAAAAGATATGATGTTCAAGGGGGAAAAATAATGGACGAAATGAAAGTTCAAAATCAGTATGGCGAAGGTCAAATTCAGGTTCTTGAAGGTCTTGACCCGGTTAGAAAACGTCCCGGTATGTATATCGGTTCTACCGACACTCGTGGTCTTCACCATTTGGTGCAAGAAATCGTGGACAACTCAATTGACGAGGCGCTTGCAGGATACTGTAATACCATTACGGTAACGATTAATAAGGAAGGTTCTTGCACCGTTAGGGATAACGGCCGTGGAATTCCAACCGACATTCACCACACCGAAGGCGTTTCAGCCGTTCAGGTAGTTTTAACCAAGCTACACGCAGGTGGTAAGTTTGGTGGCGGTGGATATAAAATTTCAGGCGGTCTTCACGGCGTTGGTCTTTCAGTTGTTAACGCATTGAGTGAATGGCTCGACGTTGAAATTTTCCAAAAGGGCAAGCACTTTAAACAAACCTATAATAGGGGTATTCCACAAGGCGAGCTTAAAGTTGTTGGCGATTCGGATAAAACGGGAACTCAAGTTACCTTTATGCCCGACGCTGAAATTTTTGAGACTACCGAATTTAACTATGACAATTTAAAGGGTAGATTAAAGGAACTTGCTTATTTAAATAAAGGATTAACCATTACTATTGAAGATACTCGTGAAGGCAAGGAAAAGCGTGATGAGTTCTGCTTTGAAGGCGGTATTATTCACTTCGTTGCCGACCTTAATCGCAATAAGGAAGTAATTTTCCCAGAACCACTATATTTTGAACAAGCTTACGGCGATAACGTGGTGGAAATTTCCCTTCAATATAACGACAGTTATAACGAAACCACTTTTGCGTTCGCTAACAACATTAACACTGAAGAAGGCGGTTCTCATATTGACGGTTTCCGTTTTGCTCTTTCAAAAATTATTAACGACTACGGCAAAAAGCTCAAACTTTTAAAGGATGATGAAAAGCTTTCCGGTGAAGACGTGCGTGAAGGCTTAACCGCCGTTATTTCAGTTAAGCTTCCTGAACCTCAATTTGAAGGTCAAACTAAAACCAAGCTTGGCAATAGCGAAATGCGTGGGTTAGTTTCAAAGGCGTTAATTGAATGTTTAGGCACTTATTTTGAAGAAAATCCAATTAAGGCAAAGGAAATAATTTTAAAGTCGGTTACGGCTAAAAAAGCTCGTGAAGCGGCAAGAAAGGCCCGTGAAGCAACGAGAAAAAGCGTGTTTGAAAGCTCGGCTCTTCCTGGTAAGCTTGCCGATTGTTCGGAAAAGAACGCTGAACTTTGCGAAATTTTTATCGTCGAAGGTGATTCGGCTGGTGGAACGGCAAAACAAGGTCGTGACCGCCGTTTCCAAGCAATACTTCCGCTCCGTGGTAAAATTCTTAACGTTGAAAAGGCAAGAATTAACCGTGTTATGGAAAATGAAGAAATCAAGGCAATGATAACCGCTTTCGGCGCAGGTATGCTCGATGAATTCGATTGCTCAAAGCTTCGTTACGACCGCATCGTTTGTATGACCGATGCCGACGTTGACGGAAGCCATATTAGAATTCTATTGCTTACTTTCTTCTTCCGCTATATGCGTCCTCTTATTGAACAAGGTCACGTTTATATTGCTCAACCACCGCTTTATAAAATTACTAAAAACAAGGTTGACAAATATTTCTACACCGATAAGGAACTCAACGACTACTTGGCTGAAAACGGCAAGTGCGATATTCAACGCTATAAAGGTCTTGGTGAAATGAACGCTGAACAGCTTTGGGATACGACTATGAACCCAGCAACCAGAACTATGCTTAAAGTTACCATGGAAGATGCCGTTGAAGCTGACCACACCTTTACTCTTTTAATGGGCGAAGTGCCTGAAGAAAGAAGAAAGTTTATTGAACAAAACGCAAAACTCGTTGCGGATTTAGATATATAAGGGGGAACTAAAAAATGGCTAAAAAACAATCAAGCCCAGAATTAACTGCGGAATTTAAGAAAACCCTTGAACAAACTAAACTTATTAATATTGAAGTTGATAACGAACTTAAAAAGTCGTTTATTGCCTATGCAATGGCAGTTAACGTTTCCCGTGCTATTCCCGACGTTCGTGACGGTTTAAAGCCCGTTCACAGAAGAATTTTATATTCTATGAACGAAATTGGATTAACTCCGGACAAGCCTTATAAAAAGTGTGCTACTATCGTCGGTGACGTGCTTGGTAAATATCACCCACACGGCGATAGCTCGGTTTACGACGCTCTCGTTAGATTAGCTCAAGACTTTTCAATTAACCTTCCCTTAGTTGATGGTCACGGAAACTTTGGTTCGGTTGACGGCGATCCACCTGCGGCTTACCGTTACACCGAAGCGAGAATGAGCAAACTTGCCCTTGAAATGCTTAGAGATATCGACAAAGAAACCGTTGATTTCTATCCTAACTTCGACGATACTCGTATGCAACCAACCGTTCTTCCAGCTCGCTATCCTAACCTTTTGGTTAACGGCGCCGATGGTATTGCCGTTGGTATGGCAACTAATATTCCGCCACATAACCTTAACGAAGTTATCGACGGCGCAATTGCTTATTTGGATAATCCTGAAATTTCCGTTGAAGAGCTCATTGAGTTTATTCCAGCGCCCGACTATCCAACCGGAGCAATTTTGCTTGGTAGAGCGGGTATTAGACAGGCTTATTTAACCGGTCGTGGAAATTACATTTTGCGTTCTCGTTGTGAAATTGAAGAATTTAATAACGGAACGAGAAACCGCATTATCGTTTCGGAAATTCCATACCAAGTAAATAAACAAAAATTAATTGAAACCATTGCCGATATGGTTAAACAAAAGAAACTTGAAGGCATTTCCGATATTAACGACGAATCAGACCGCCAAGGTATGAGAATCGTTATTGAAGTTAAAAAGGATGCTAACGCTCAAGTCGTTTTAAATTCTCTTTATAAACATACGAGTTTACAAACCAGCGACGGCATTATTTTACTTGCCTTAGTTGACGGCGAACCAAAAATTCTTAACTTAAAAGAAATTATTGCCGAATACGTTAAGCACCAAGTTGACGTGACCGAGCGCAAAACACGCTATGAACTAACCAAAACTCAAGAGAGAGAACATATCGTTAAAGGCTTGGTTATTGCTTTAACCGATATTGATGAAGTTATTAAAACCATTAAGGAATCGGCTGACCGCCAATCTGCCGCTTCAAGATTAATAGCTCGTTTTGAACTTTCCGATAAGCAAGCAAACGCTATTTTAGAAATGAGACTTCACCGCTTAACTTCTCTCGAAGTTGAAAAGCTAAAAGAAGAACTTGCCGAACTTGAAGCTACAATTGCCGACTTAAACGACATTTTAGCGAAACCAGAGAGAATTAGGGCTATAATTAAGGACGATTTATCTAATCTTAAAGCTAAATATAACACGCCAAGAAAAACTGAAATCTCTTACGATCCAAGTTCTATTGATGAAGCCGACCTTATCGCCGAAGAAGACGTTGTTATTTCAATGACTCATTTTGGTTATATTAAGCGCCTTCCTGTTGCGGAATATCGTGCTCAACGCCGTGGTGGTAGGGGTGTTACGGCTCATAAACCAAAGGATGAAGATTACGTTGAACGCCTTTTGGTTTGCTCAACTCACGACACGCTTATGTTCTTTACCAATATGGGTAAAGTGTTCATTTCAAAGGGCTATATGATTCCAGAAGCTCAAAAAACCGCTCGTGGTAGGGCTGTTATTAACCTACTTCAACTTTCCGATGGCGAAAGAGTTACTTCTATTATCCCACTTAAAGAAGATAATTCCGGCTTTATCGTTATGGCAACCAAGAAAGGTTACATTAAAAAGACGGCTTTAAGTCAGTTTGATAATATTAGAAAAACTGGTAAAATTGCGATTGCTCTTAACGAAGGCGACGAGCTTATTTCCGTTCAATTTAGCTCTGGCGATAACGAAATTATCATGGGTTCTCACCAAGGTAAATGTATTCATTTCAGCGAAACCGACGTTAGACCAATGGGCCGTGATACTCAAGGTGTTCGCTCTATGGAACTTAGCGACGACGATTTCGTTGTGGATATGAGCGTTGTTAAGGAAGGCTACGACATTTTAACCATTAGTTCAAAAGGCTTTGGTAAGAGAAGTTCAATTGAAGATTACAGACTTCAAACTCGTGCCGGAAAGGGTATTAAAGCAGGTATCTTTAACGAAACTACGGGCTACTTAGTTGCTCTTAAACAAGTTGTTCCTGAAGAAGACGTTATGATGATTACTGAAAACGGAACGGTAATTAGAACTCAAGCAGGGGAAATTTCAAAAATTGGTCGTGATACTAAGGGCGTTATCGTTATGCGCCTTGACAACGGCGAAATTGCTTACGTTTGTATTGCCCCTCACTATGAAGATGATGAAACTGAATGGGTAGAAGGTGAAGAAGGCGAAGAAACCGCTATTAGCGGTGAAACCGTTGAAGCAACCACTTTTGATGAAGAAAGTTCTTCAAACGATGAAAATTAATTTATAAAAAAGGCAGTTAGTCGGCAAATAAGTCGATTAACTGCATTTTTTAGTAAAAAATAAATATTAAGGAAATAGAATTTTGAACAAAAACGAGCTATTAAATTATATAACTTCAACCTATAACGTAGAAGGGGAATATCCTTTCGATAACGACCACGTGGCTTTTCGCCATTTAATTGGAAGAAAAATTTTCGCCCTTTTTCTCGACGTGCCTGAAAGCAAGTTTGGGTTAAAGGGGGATAGAATTATTAAAATCGTTAACGTTAAATGTAATCCGTTTATGATTGGCGATTTTTTGCAAAAAGAAGGGTTTTTTCCTGCCTATCACATGAACAAAACCCATTGGCTATCAATCGATATTGAAAGGGCAAGTGAAAATGAAATTAAATTGTTAATTGATTTTAGTTATCTTTTAACCGAAAAGAAAATTAAAAGGGGAAAGGGTTGATTTTTAAGGTTTAAAGTGTTATAATTTAAATGAAAATAATAAAAAAGTTGGCATATAGGTCGATTAACTAAGTTTTTTGGCATTATTTTTCAACTTTTTAGGAGTTATATGGTTAAAGAAATTATTAAAGATCCATTTTTTTTATCAATTAAATCGGTTGACGCAACCGGTGAAGATTTACCACTTGCTTTCGACCTTTTAGACACGTTGAAGGCTAACGGAAAAAAATGTCTTGGAATGGCGGCTAATATGATTGGCGTTAGCAAAAAAATAATCGCCTTTTACGATGAAAGCGGTTTTGAGCCAACCTATTCAATAATGCTCAACCCTGAAATTATTGCAAAGTCTAACCTATATCAAACGAAGGAAGGTTGTTTATCTTTATCGGGCAAACGACCTTGCAAACGCTATCAAACCATTAAGGTTAGCTATTTAACTGAAAAATTGGTTGCAAGGGTTAAAATTTTTACAGGGCTTACGGCGCAAATAATTCAACATCAAATCGACCATATTAACGGAGTTTTAATTTAAAAGAAAAAACAAGCGAAATTTCGCTTGTTTTTTTATTTCTAATCTAACTCGTCTAAGGTTTTTTCGTAGGCTGGAAGGAAATTTTTAATAAAATAGTTCACTTCCGGGCTATCGATTAACTTAATTTCCTTTTCAATTGAAATTTTTGCTTTTTTAAATTCGTTGTTGCCAACTTTAAGCTCGTCAATGCACTTAATTAGTGCGGAAATTCTATCGGCGTATTTAACGATTTTAGCTTCTAAACAATTGGTGTCGGGAAGAACGATTTCACCGTAAATTTCTTTAAGTTCACATGGTAGCTTGTTTAAAAGTTTTTCGCAGGCGTGTTTTTCAAGGTCTTTATAAGCCGACTTAATTTCATCGTTAAAATATTTAATTGGGGTTGGTAAATCGCCTGTAATAACTTCGCCACTTTCGTGATAAAGCGCTAAAAGTAGCACTTTTTCAACGTTGACGTTGCCACCAAAATAGGTGTTTTTAATAACCGCAAGGGCGTGGGCAATAACCGTAACTTGCTGGGTGTGTTCCATAATGTTCTCTTCAAGGGTAGAGTGCATTAACGACCACCGTTTAATATATTTCATTCGTGAAAGAAATGCAAAAAAATCGTAACTCATAGAATTTTCCAACTATTTTATAGAATATAAATAAATTGCCGAGCGCAAAACGTTTAAGGTGTTTTCGCCGTGCTTTAAAACAAGGGAATTTTTGCCGTCGATAACTTCGTTGTCGGCTTGAACTTCTCTTTCTAACGGAACAACGTGCATAAAATATGCGTTTGGAGCGTTATCTAAAAGCAAATCTTCAGTTAAATAGTAGTTTTCAAATGCCGTTTTTGTAAAATAAATAACGTCGGCGTGTTTAATTCCGCTTGAAAGCTCGTCGGTGTAGGAAATGGAAGTGAATTGTTTTAAATAGTTAAAGGTTTCGGCGTTTGGAGCTTCTTCTTCCGGTGAAATTATGGTCAAGTTTAGTCCGCACTTGGCAAAACCTGCGCAAACTGCCAAATCCTTTTCGTTAACGCTTCCGCAAACGGCAACTTTAAGGTTTGCTAACCTGCCAAAGCGTTCCCAAACGGTAAATAGGGCGGAAAGAATTTGAATTGGACCTTCGTTATCGCAAGCGTTGATAACCGGTGCGGAAATGTTTTTTGAAATATATTCGCTGTCAACTTCCTGTTCGGTATCAACAACGATAGCCGATAAACCGAATGAAGAAATAACTTTAACGGTTAAATCGTTGGCTAAAAGGTCTTCAATATGGCTACCTTTAAGTGGAATTACAAGTGGGTTTGCTTGGAGTGAGCGTGTTGCAATTTCAAAGCAAATTCTCGTTTTTCCGTGAGAATTTTTTCCTATAAAAAGCACGTTTTGCCCGTTTAGCTTTTCAACTTGCTCTTTAAACTTAACCTTGGTTTGAAGTTGGCGGGTTAGGTGTAAAATTTCAAAAATATCTTCTTGAGAAAGGTCTTTAATTGAAAGAAGGGAGCGGGTTGATGGTTTGCCTTGTGGCATAAATCCGTTAATATCCATATGAATTCACCTTTAATTTATTTATAAATTAAGTATAACATAAATAGTTAACACTTTCAAGCAAAATTTGGCGATTATAAAATTTTAAAATTACGGGTATGGCTTTAACAGAATAATAATTGTTAAAATTTGGAATTTAGTGCATATTATATACTATTTTTATTTATTTTGCCTATTGATTATTTAACAATTATAATGTAAAATGTAAAATAGCGAAAAATAGGGATATCAAAAAATGTCAGAAATTAAACTAGTTAATATTAAAAAAGAATATGAAAGCAAAAAATTGTTAGAAGATTTCTCACTTACCGTAAACGACGGCGAATTCGTTTGCTTGCTCGGACCAACGGGAAGTGGAAAGTCGGCTGTGCTTAGGCTTATTGCAGGGCTTGACGAAATAACTTCAGGCGAGCTTTTAATCGACGGGGAACTTTCAAATCAAAAAATTCCAAAAGATAGAAACGCTGCAATGGTTTTTGCTAACGAACAGCTTATGCCTCAAAACGTTTATGAAAACATTGCTTTCGGTTTAAAGTTAAGAAAGCTTAACGCCGAAGAAATTAACATTAAAGTTCGTGAAATTGCTCGTATTTTAAACATTGAAGGAATTTTACAAAAAAAGCCTAAAACTTTAACCGCTCACGAACGTCAAAGGGTGACCATTGCCCGCAGGCTCGTGCGTGAACCAAGCGTGTGCTTATTCGACGACGTTTTGTCCAGTTTAAACGACGATTTAACTAAAATTATGCGTTCAGAATTGGTTAAAATTCACTATCGACTTGGTTCAACCTTCATTTTTGCAACTCGTGACCAAATTGACGCAATGACAATGGCAACTAAAATCGTTGTTTTAAACGGCGGTAAAATTGAACAAATTGGCTCGCCACGAGAAATTTATACAAAACCTCAAACGGTTTTCGTTGCAACCTACGTTGGCTCGCCTCAAATTAACTTGGCAACGGGCGTGTTAAATTTAAATGGCGATAATGCAAGCGTTGAATTTTGCGGTATGAATTTAGAAATCAATAAAGATTCGTTAGTGGAAAATTTGAGCGACAAGCAAAACCTAACCGTTGCTATTCGCCCTGAAAATATTAAGCTTTCTAAAAACGGTAATTTTGAAGCGGAAATTAAATCCGTTGAAAACCACGGCGCTTACAAGGTGTTAACTTTACAGCTTGGCGAAAAAACTTTAAACGAATGGTCGGTTGTCACAACGGGCGATGAAGAAATTAAGGTTGGCGATAAGTTAGGCTTTGAAATCGACGTTAACAAGCTTCACCTTTTCGACCAAATGAGCGAACAAACTATTTTAAAATAACAAAAAACATTCCTTTTTTAGGAATGTTTTTTTAATGAAAAAGTTTAGTTAATCGACTTAATTAAAGCCTTTTATATAATTAAATTGTAAATAGTTGCCGGCGTAATTAGATAAAGTAAAAATAAACAAAAGGCTAACGTAAACAAAACTTAATTTTGGATTTTCCTTTCTTTTAATGGAAATAACTGATGCAATGGTTTGTAAAACAACAGAAATCAACCCTGCCCAAATATAAAAAATATTATAAACGTAAGAAACGAATAAAGTTTTTCTTGGGTGTTGAAGGGTTACATAATAAGATTTGTTAAGGAATTTTATTGCTATAAAATGAGAAATGAAAAGAAGTGATAAAATTATTAAAAAGGAATAGGTTGCAAATGAAATTTTAACTTTCTTTCGGAAAATTATAGCCAAGCCCGTTAACGCAATTGATATTACAATGCAAGCAATTAGAAGGTGGTAATCTCTTATAAAAAGCCCTAAAATTGCTAATAATAAAAGTCCGCATAAACTTAAAATAAAGTGTAAAAGATTTTGAGAAGAAATTCTAACGTAATTTACGGCGTAAAGAATAATAAAAATCAAAAAACTTATACAAATACCTAAATATAAACTGCATTTTTGTAGGTCGATGAAATATTCAAAGGTTATAATTGCCGTTGAATAGTGGGTGTCGAAAAGTATTTCCATTCCCGATAAATATAGGGGAATCATGGTTGAAAAACAGGTTATTTGTAAGGTTAAAAAGGCATTTAACGAAATAAATAAAGCTAATTTATCCCTTTCGGTGTATTGGCATTGGCTTATAAACTGATTTCGTTTTATAACGTAAAAGCTGGTGGTTATAAAAATTGTTGCAAGTTGAATAATAACGCCATACCATTCTTCCATAGAAGAAAAAGCAATAATTATTGAAATTATTGTAAAAATTAAAATTGCAAGACAAATTATCGTGGTTGTTCCACCAATATTAACTTGATTTTTTTGCTGATTTTTAAAAATATCTTTGCCTTCTAAAATTTCATCGGTGGTCACGCCTAAAATCTTTGCAAGTTGGGGTAGGGTTGTAACGTCGGGAAAACCTTCGCCCGTTTCCCACCGAGAAACGGCTTTGTTGGTAACGTTAAGTAAATCGGCAAGTTCTTGTTGAGTTACGTTTTTTTCTTTTCGTTTTTTTGCGATGTATTCGCCGGTTGTTTTCGTGTTCATAAATTCACCTTTTTAATTTTTAGTAGCAAAAAAATTTCTTGCCCTAACAATAATATATAACGGCGTTTTGCAATTTGCAAGGCATTCTTCGTGGAATGTGTCTACGCATCGTGGAATGGCGTGTTTTGACAAGTTTTTAAAAATATATTGAATTTAAAATTTGAAAAAAAGTTGGTTTAATCGTGTTATAGACTAACTTTTTTTATTTTTTTCGCTCATTTCTCTATTAAACTTTTCAATTGCGTCGTCAAAAAGGTGATTGCGTTCAGGGTGAAGAATTGCCGAAAGAATTCGGCTTTTTGCAATTGGAATATCCTTTTTAATTTCGTTTAAAAGCTCTTTAACGTATTGTCGCTTGGTGTGTTTATCTTGTGGGCAAGGATTAAACAAAATTGGCTTATCTTTTGAAAAGGCGGAAATGTTTTTTTCTTCAACGTAAATCATTGGACGAATAACTTTAATATTGCTTCGAGATAGGTAGGTTATTGGCTCAAAGGTTGAAAGTCTACCTTCGTAGAAAAGGGAAAGAAAAAGTGTTTCAACCAAGTCGTCGGCGTGGTGACCGAGAGCTAAACTGTTGCAACCAAGTTCAATAGCCTTCGTGTTAAGGGCTCCTCTACGCATTTTACTACATAAACTACAAGGGCTTTTTTCCTTGCGTTCTTCAAACAAAATTTGGTAAATATCCGTTTTAACGATATGATATTCCACGTTAAGGTTTGCGCACATATTTTTAAGGGCTTCAATTTCTTTTGGGTTATAATCTAAACCAAGGTCGATTGTGATCGCAACGATATCAAATTTTAAAGGATAAAATCGCCTTAATCCCGAAAGGGCGTAAAGTAGGGCAATGCTGTCCTTTCCGCCGGAAAGACCAACGGCAATTTTGTCGCCTTCGCTAATCATTTTATAGTCGTCGATAGCCCTTCTGCAAGGGGATAAAAGCTGTTGTAAATTCATAAAAATTCCTTTGATTAATTTTAAAAAATATGATATTATAATTCTATAAAAATTTTATAAAAATTGCAAGCAAAAAGGGAATAAAAGTATAAATTAATAATTTTTAAAATTGTTAAAATTGTCAATAATCGACTTATAGGCGGGTTTTTATGGTTAATTACTATCAAGATTTTTTAAAAATTACAAAAGATATTGAAAATGGTGGCGTTAAAAAAAGGCTTTTGCTTCATTCTTGTTGCGCCCCTTGTTCGAGCGCAAGCTTAGAAAAGCTTTTGCCCTTTTTTGATATAACCATTTATTTTTACAACCCTAACATTACCGAAATAGAAGAATATAACTTGCGATTAAACGAACAAAGGCGGTTTATCAGCCAAGCTTATACGGGGGAAATTGAAGTTATCGACGGGGGCTTTAACAGTGATGTTTTTTTCAATTTAGCTCGTGGTTTGGAGCAAGAACCTGAGCGGGGCAAAAGGTGCTTTGCCTGTTATGAAGAAAGACTTTTAAAAACCGCTTTACTTTGTAAAGAAAGGGGCTTTGATTATTTTGCAACGACGCTAACTTTAAGTCCCCACAAAAATTCGCAAAAATTAAATGAAATTGGTTTTATGCTTGAAGATAAGTTTAAGGTTAACTATTTGCCAACCGATTTAAAAAAGGGCGGTGGATATATCCGCTCAATTGAGCTTAGCAAAAAATATAACCTTTACAGGCAAAATTATTGTGGTTGCATTTTTTCAAAGGGGTAAGTTTTTGCCGTTTTTCAAGTTGTTTTAAGTGGACAAAAGTTTATAATTTATATATAATATATCTATGTTAATTATTAGTTCCGTAGACAAAAATGGCATTGGCCAGGAATTAGGCTTAAAAAAAGGTGACAAAATTTTAGCTTTTTCCGGCTATGAAGCCAAAGATATTTTAGATTACGTTTATTACGAATCTCAAGATTTTTTTACCCTTAAAGTTGAAAGTAAGGGTAAAATTTTTGACTTTGAAGTGGAAAAGGATGAGTTTGAGAGCTTGGGGTTAGATTTCGTTAGCGATAATTTAGAAATAAAAACCTGTCAAAACAAATGCGTTTTTTGTTTTATCGACCAAATGCCCAAGGGCTATCGCAACACCCTTTACGTTAAGGACGACGATTATCGCCAAAGTTTTTTGTGCGGAAACTACGTTACTTTAACTAACGTTAGCGATGAAGATATCGACAGAATTATAAGATTAAAATTAAGCCCGTTATATATTTCAATTCACGCAATGGACCCACAGGTTAGAGTTAAGCTTTTAAATAACCGTTTTGCGGGAAAAGTGGGCGAATACGTTGATAAACTCAATAAAGCGGGCATTGAAATGCACACCCAAGTTGTGCTTGTTAAAGGGCTTAACGACGGTTTAATTTTAGAAGATACTTGTGAAAAATTAAGTGAGTTTTCCTGCGTGAAAACTCTTGCGGTTGTGCCTTGCGGAATAACTGAGCATCGTGACGGGCTTTATCCAATTGACGATATTGACAAAGATTATTCAATTAAGGTTATCAATCAAATTTCCGCCTTTAACAAAAAAATTGGAAGAAATTTCGTTTTCTGCGCCGACGAGTTTTTTATTCGGGCTGAAATGGAAACGGAACCTGCCGAATTTTACGGCGATTTTTGTCAGCGAGAAAACGGCGTGGGAATGTTAAGGGCGTTTGAAGGTGAGTTTAATTCCGTTTTAGAAAAGCGAAACTATGAAAAAAGTTTTCTAATAATTACCGGAGTTTCAGCCAAGCCGTTTATTGAAAAATACGCTAAAATTATGGAAGATAACGTTAAGGGACTTAAAATTAACGTTTTAGCTTGCGAAAATAAGCTTTTTGGCAAAACCGTTACTTGCGCAGGGCTTATTTGTGGCATAGACCTATTAAATTGCGCTTTAAATTATACGGGCGAATACGACGAACTTTGCGTTCCCCGTGTTATGCTTAAAGATGGTGAAAGCGTGTTTTTAGATGATTTAACTATTAGTGAGCTTTCGAAAAAACTTGGTAAAAACGTTAGGGTTATCGGCTCTTACGGAGATGAGTTTTTTGAAAGCCTTTCAAGTGATATTATTAGAGTTTAAAGGGGGAAAATTTTATGGCAAAACCTATCGTTGCTATCGTGGGTAGACCAAACGTTGGGAAATCGACTTTTTTCAACAAGGTGACCGGCACGAAAATGGCTATCGTTGAAGATAGACCTGGCGTCACTCGTGATAGGCTTTATTGCGACGTTGAATGGTGTGGACATAATTTCACGTTAATCGACACGGGCGGTATTGAACTTAAAAGTGAAGATGAAATGTGGATGCACATTAAAAAACAGGCGGAAATTGCCATTGACACCGCCGACGTTATAATGTTTTTCTGCGACGTTAAAAGTGGGGTAACTTCTGCGGATATCGACGTTGCTGAAAAACTTAGAAGATGCAAAAAACCAATCGTTTTGGTGGTTAATAAAATGGATAACTATCGTCAAGACCAACTTTTTGAGTTTTACGAGTTGGGCTTGGGCGAGCCTTACGGCGTTTCTTCCGAACAATCTAAGGGACTTGGCGACGTTTTAGATGCTGTTTGCGAAAATTTTGATAAAATTGAGCAAGAAGTTGATGATAGCGAAGTTATAAAAATTGCCGTTGTAGGCAAGCCTAATGCAGGAAAGTCCAGCCTTGTTAATAGACTTTTAGGCTACGATAGAACGATTGTTTCGGGTATTGCGGGAACTACTCGTGATGCAATTGACACGCCTTTTGAGCATAATGGTCAAAAATATCTATTAATCGACACGGCTGGTATTAGAAAGAAGAAAGCCGTTGAAGAAAACGTTGAATATTACAGCGTTATTCGTGCCCTTGCTTCAATTCGCCGTGCCGACGTTTGTTTAATGGTAATCGACAGCAAGGAAGGTTTAACCGAACAAGACGTTAAAATTTGCGGTTATATTCACGAACAGGGCAAGCCTTCGGTTATAGTAATGAACAAGTGGGACGCCGTTGATAAGGATACCCATACCATTGAAGAATATCGCAAAAAACTCGATTGCGATTTGGCGTTTATGGACTATTATAAAGCCATTTACATTTCCGCTCTCACCGGTCAGCGTGCCGAAAAGGTTTTAGCCGTTGCCAACGAAAGTTTGGAAAATGCTCGAAAGCGCATTACTACGGGAACTCTTAACGACGTTATTGGCGATGCCGTTAGAATGACCGAGCCACCTTCGCATAAAGGTAGAAGACTTAAAATTTACTACGCCGTTCAAGACGGGATTTGTCCACCAACCTTTATAATTTTCGTAAACAATCAAGACCTTATGCATTTTTCGTATAAGAGATATTTAGAAAACACCCTTAGAAGAACTTTTGGTTTCGAGGGCACTCCAATTAGAATTTACGTTAGGGAAAAGGAAGAAGATTAATGGATAACGGCGTTATTTGGCGACTTGTTATAGTTGCAATCTGTTCGTATTTAATTGGAAATTTCAATAGCGCCATAACCATTTCCAAGCTAAAAGGCGGTGACGTTAGAAAAATGGGTTCAGGGAACCCCGGCACAATGAATATGAGCCGAAACTACGGTTTAAAAATTGGACTTTTAGTTTTTTTTCTCGACGTTTTAAAAGGGGTTATTCCAGCCTTTATTGCGGGAATTTGGTTTTCTCATTTATCAAGCGTTAGTCCCCTTTCTCAACCAATTCATATTTTGGCAAGACTTTGCGCAGGATTTTTCGCCGTTATCGGTCACGTTTTCCCCGCCTTTTATAAGTTTAAGGGTGGAAAGGGAATTGCAACTACCCTCGGGGCTCTTTTCGTTAGTGAATGGTGGTTCGTTTGGGTGGCGGGATTTTTTGCAATAGTTTATATTTTCGTCACTAAAATGGGTGCAATGGGCTCTTTTATAGCCACTGCTCCAACGGCAATTTTTACGAGCATAAAACTTTATTTTAATTACTATCAACCCCTTGTAAATTGTGGGGGAACAATCGTTTACTACGTGTGGTGTAATATTTTTATTATTGGCTTTATCGCCTTAACTTGGTTTGCTCATAGGGAAAATATCAAGCGCCTTTTATACGGCGAAGAACACGATACGGCTTGGCTTCAAATGATTAAAGATAAGAAGTTAAAAAAGAAATATTTAAAGGAAAACGTCGGTAAATAAGTCGATTAAAGGGTGTTTTTATGGAAAATGGCAATAAAAATATAACAACTGAAAATATAAAAACCCTTAACGAAAAGGATGCGGGAATTTTTTATAGCGCTCTGCTTATTAGCGTGTTAGCAATTGCTTTCACGGTGGGGGCGTGCATTACTATGTTCGTTGGCGAAACGGACGTTTCTAAACAAAATTGGTATATTTTAATTAATTTGTTTGTAAGCGGAATTGCTTTAATAGTTGCAAGTTTGGTGGGAACTCGCCTTTCAAATTCAACGGTTAAAAACAACGTTGGAAAATTAAAGGTTGACTACACCGCTTATATCGTTTGCGGACTTTTGCTTTTTTCAATGTTTTTTGTTTTAGGTGACCTTAATAATTTAGTCATTTCTCTTTTTGAAAGGTTTGGCTATAAGCAAACGGAAACGGTAATGCCGTCGTTAAGTCCTATAAATTTAATTTTAGTTATAATTTCCGTGTGCCTTTTGCCGGCAGTTTTTGAAGAGTATATTTTTAGGGGTTGTATTTTAAACGGCTTAAAGGTTTTTGGTGAAAGAAAGGCAATTTTAATTTCCGCATTATTTTTTGCTTTCTATCATATGAGCCCTTCAAAAACCGCTTATCAACTTGTTGTAGGTTTAATTTTCGGTTTCGTTGCCGTTAAGTATAAGAGTATTTTACCAACGATTATAATTCATTTTTTGAACAATTTATACATTATTTTAAACTACTATTTTTGGGGATTTGCCCCTGAAAACGGTCTAAAATGGGGACTTTTCGTTGTAGGTATTATATTTTTAGGGGTTGCAATTTATTTGTTGAGTTTAAAGTTTAAGTTTGAAAACGATAAAAAACAAGGCAACTATCACGAGCTTATAGTTTACGGTTCGGCGGGCATTATTTGCGCCTTAGCCGTTTGGATTTCAGGGTTCTTTTTATGATTAAAGTTAACGTTGTTTGCGTGGGCAAGGTAAAGGAAAAATATTTCGTTGAAGCAATTAACGAATATTCAAAAAGACTTTCAAGGTTTTGCGATTTTAAAATTATTGAAGTTAGGGAAGAAAACTTTTCCACCCAGCCAAACGAGGCGGAAAAACAAAAAATTTTAGAGCGAGAAGGGGCGGAAATTTTACCAAAACTTAAAGGAACGGTTATTGCAACTTGCATTGAAGGTAAAAAAATAAACAGTCAAAATCTTGCCGAATTAATTGATAAATCGGTGAGCTTTGGTGAAGAAACAACCTTTGTTATAGGCGGTTCTTACGGTATTTTGGAAAAAATTAAAAATTTGGCAAAACACAAAATTTCCTTTTCCGATATGACCTTTCCGCACACTCTTTTTAGGGTTATGTTAACCGAACAAATTTACAGGGCGTTCATGATTAATGCAAAAAGCGATTATCATAAATAGTTAATAATATGGAAAAAAATTCAAGTTTTTTTATGAAAAAAGCCATTTTGCAAGCTAAACGAGCGGAAAAAATGGGTGAAGTTCCAATTGGTGCGGTTATAGTTTTAAACGGCGAAATTATTGCAAGGGGTTATAACGAAAGAGAAACCAAGCAGGACGCTACTTTGCACGCTGAAATCGTTGCGATTAAAAGGGCTTGCAAAAAGCTTAATAGCTGGCGACTTGATAACGCCGAAATTTACGTCACCTTAGAGCCTTGCGCAATGTGCGCCGGGGCAATTTTGAACGCACGGATTAAAAAGGTTTACTTTGGGGCATACGAGCCAAAGGGTGGAGCGGTTTGTTCCGTTCACCGCCTTTTAGAAAAGGGTGGGCTTAATTGGAAAAGCGACTTCGTTGGCGGAGTGGAAGAAGAAGCTTGTTCAAAGCTTTTAAAAGATTTTTTTGCAAAGAAAAGAAAATGATTTTAGTTTTTTCAATGGTTTTAAGTTGACTTAAATTGTTAAATTATATATTATATATATGCTTAATAAATTTTGGTAAAGTTTTTGCCATTTTATTGATAAAATTTTTACGAATAAATTTTATGTTTAGGTCACGAAGGTGGCTTAGGAGGATGAAGTTTTGATTACACACGGCACAGAGATTAAGGTATTTTCAGGCAACTCAAACAGACCGCTTGCTGAATCGATTTGCAAGCAACTTGGTTTATCTTTATCATCAATCGACGTTGGACATTTTTCCGATGGAGAAACAACCGTTCACATTAACGAAACCGTTCGTGGTAGAGACGTTTTCATTATTCAATCAACATCTTTCCCTGTAAATGAAAATTTAATGGAGCTTTTGGTTATGATTGACGCTTTCCGCCGTGCTTCTGCCGGTAGAATTACCGCAGTTATACCATATTTTGGCTATGCTCGCCAAGACAGAAAGGCACGCCCACGTGATCCAATCACTGCAAAGCTCGTTGCCGATATTATCACTTCAGCTGGTGCTGACCGTGTTTTAACAGTTGATCTTCACGCAGCGCAAATTCAAGGCTTTTTCGATATTCCGGTTGACCACTTGGTTGGCGGACCAATTTTATACAATCACTTTAAGCAAATTGCAAAAGACGATGAAGATTTCGTTGTAGTTTCACCTGATATCGGTTCGGTTGGCCGTGCGAGAAACGTTGCTGCAAAACTTAACGCTTCAATGGCTATCGTTGATAAGCGTCGTCCTAAGGCTAATCAAGTTGAAATTATGAACATTATTGGCGACGTTAAAGATAAGACCTGTCTTTTAGTTGACGATATGATTGATACTGCGGGAACTATCGTTCTCGGTGCGGAAGCAATTAAAAAGGCGGGAGCAAAGCACGTTTACGCTTGTTGCACTCACGGGGTTTTATCAGGTCCTGCAATTGAAAGAATTCAAAACTCTTGCATTGAAAAGCTCGTTTGCTTAGATACTATTAATATTCCACAAGAAAAGAGAATTGATAAAATTAAAATTCTTTCAGTTGATAAGCTTTTAGCAAAGGCTATTGAAAACATTTATCTCGACAAGAGAATGTCGGATATTTATAACTAATGAACTTTAAAGCTATCCTAACATAGGGTAGCTTTTGTTAAAAATTTAAATTTTAGGATAGATATATGAAAATAATCGTAGGGTTGGGAAATCCTGGCAAAACTTATGAAAAAACCTATCATAACGCCGGCTTTATGGCAATTGATAAGCTTGCAAACAAATTGGGGGCAAGCTTTTCGGCAAAGCCAAAGTTAAGTTCTCAAATTGCCCAAGTTAATTACGGGGGCGAAAAGGTGGTGTTAGTTAAGCCGGAAACCTTTATGAATTTAAGCGGTCAAGCGGTAGTCAAGGTTTTAAATTTTTTTAAAGCAGATTTTTCCGATTTGCTCGTTCTCTACGACGATTTAGATATTGATATCGGCCTATTAAGGTTTAGAGCAAGCGGTTCAAGTGGAACTCACAACGGAATGAGAAACATAATTGCCCTTTTAGGTAGTGGAGAGTTTGCTCGTGCCCGAATTGGAACTAAAAAGGATAATCCTCAAATTCCTACCCTCGACTACGTTTTAATGAAAATCCCTGCCGAGAGAGAGGAGCTTCTTTCAAAGGCAACGGACAAAGCGGTTTTGCTTTCAATTGATTTTATAAAGGGCGAAAGCGCTGAAAAAATTATGTGCGCATATAATGGAAAATAGGCGATAATCGAGTTATAGCCCGTTGTTTTTAAGAGTATCCTATCAATTAAAATTAGTATTTTTTAAAATTTAAACGTAACTAATTTTGAACTATGTTAATTGATTATATAAAACCGAATAGTAGTAAAAATTTTGAAAATTTTGAAGTTAACACCCGCAGTTTAACAAAAACTGCGGTATTTGGCGTTTCCGACAATGAGAAATTTGTGCTTGCAAGCTGTGTTCAGGGTAGGGTGCTTTATATTGCAAAGGATAATTTAAAAGCAAAAAAAGTTGCCGAAGAAGTTAGCTATTTAACTGGCGAAAAAACCGTTTATCTACCCCCAAAGGACGACGTTTTGCTTTTTAAAAAGGCGTTTAATAAAGAAAGTTTGTTCGCAAGGCTTTCCGCCCTTTATGATATTTCGCTTGGGGCAAGGTTTATAAGCTGTTCCTTTGAAGCCCTTTTACAGCTTATGCCAAAAGATATTTTATCTCTTACTTTTAAAAAGGGTGAAGAATATAATTTAACTGAGCTTGTTAAAAGTTTAGTTAGCTTAGGGTATAGTCGCAACGAATTTATTAGTAGTAAGGGCGAATTTTCTATCCGTGGCGATATTTTGGAAATTTTTCCAATAAACGGGTCAACCGGCGTTAGGTGTGATTTTTTTGGCGACGAACTTGAACAAATTAGGCTTTTCGATGCCTATAACCAAAAGCCAATGGAAGAAATTAACGAATTTTCCGTTATTCAGTGTTATGATTTTAAGGTGGAAAACGGTGAAGAAGTTAAGAAAAAACTTGATATTAGTCTTAAAAATTTTGGAGTATTGCTAGCAAAAAGTAAGGCAAAGCAAATTGTCGACGAGCTTAAAGAAATTATTGATAGCAAAGAAAACAGGGCGGAAATTTCCTTTATTGCGCCCCTTTTAAACTATTCGCAAAAGGGAATTTTTAACTATTTTAACGAAGAAGTAACCGTTATTTTCGATGAGGCTAAGTTTGTAAACGAAAATATTTTAGCCCTTGAAAAAGAACACGCAGAAAGAGTTTTAACCCTACAACGGTCGGGGCAGGCATTCGATTTTACTTTTAATCATTACCTTGACCATCAGCTTATTTTAAACGAAATTTCCAGCTGTAAAACAATGGCTTTTCAGCTTATGACTACCGAAATTCCGTTTTTTAAGGTGCTTAATCAATTTAGGTTTAACACGGGTAGCGTCAGTCGCTATCACCTTAAATTCGACGAGTTGTTTATTGACCTTAAAAATTGGGTTAAGTCCGCCTATAAGGTGGTTATTTGCTGTGGAAGTAAAGAAAGAGCCGAGCGACTTGCCATTGAAATTAGTAAAAATAATATAATTTGTCAGCTAACCGACGCCCCTTCAAACTTCCCTGGCGTTTACGTTTTATCTAACTATTTAACGGGTGGCGTAATTTTTCACGAAGGCAAGGTTGTGGTTATTGGAACTTGCGACCTTTACCTTGGGGCAAAGGATAAGAAAAAGGTTAGGCTTAGAAGAAAGGATACTTTCGATGCGCCCAACGTAGGCGATTTTGCCGTTCACGAAAAACACGGCATAGGCGTTGTTCGTGGCACGGAAAAAATTACCAGTTTAGAAGGAACTAAGGACTATATTGCCCTTGAATATTTAGGGGGTGACGTGCTTTACGTTCCCGTTGAACAGCTTGACCGACTAACTAAATATTTAGGTAGCGAAAAACCAAGGCTTTCCAAAATTGGCGGAACGGAATTTGAAAAAATTAAAGAGCGAGTTCGCCAATCTATTAGGGAAATGTCCATTAACCTTAAAAAGCTTTACGCCGAGCGAGCGGAAAAAAAGGGTTTTGCTTTTTCCGAAGATAACGAGCTTTCTAACGAGTTTGATTTAGCGTTTGAGTTTGACGAAACGGAAGACCAACTTCAATCTATTAAAGAAATTAAAGCTGATATGGAAAGCGAAAAGGTTATGGATAGGTTGCTCTGCGGTGACGTTGGCTTTGGTAAAACCGAAGTTGCGTTAAGGGCGTGCTTTAAGGCGGTTATGGATTCAAAGCAAGTTGCTTTCGTTGGGCCTACCACCATTTTAACTCAACAGCATTACGAAACCTGTTTAAAGCGTTTTGAAGGATTCGGCGTGCGAATTGCCCTTTTAAATAGGTTTGTTTCACCACAAAAAACCAAGCAAATTATTAAAGATATTGCAAACGGTGAAATTGATATTGTAATTGGAACCCACAAACTTTTTTCCAAGGATATAAAGTTTAAAGATTTAGGTCTTTTAATTTTAGATGAAGAACAATGTTTCGGCGTTGAGCATAAGGAAAAGTTAAGGGTATTAAAAACAAACGTGGACACCCTTACAATGACCGCAACGCCAATTCCACGAACCCTTCATATGAGTTTATCGGGTATTCGTGATATAAGCTTAATTAACACACCGCCGGTTAGTCGAATTCCCGTTCAAGCCTACGTGGTGGAAGAAGACGACTCTTTAATTTGCGACGCAATTAATAGAGAAGTTGCCCGTGGCGGACAGGTTTTCGTGCTATATAACAAGGTTGAATCCATTTATTCCTTTACCGAGCATCTTCAAAAATTACTGCCTGAAATCAGGTTTGTAATAGGTCACGGTCAAATGCAAAAATCCCTTTTAGAAAGCAATATTTTAAGTTTCTATCAAGGGGAATACGACGTGCTTGTTTCCACAACCATAATTGAAAACGGCATTGACCTTCCTTCGGCTAACACCCTAATCGTTATCGAAGCCGACAAGCTGGGGCTTTTTACCCTTTACCAACTTAAAGGTAGGGTAGGGCGAAGCGATAAAATGGCACACGCCTACTTTACCTATAAGGGTGATAAAATTCTTGGTGAAACGGCTTATAAAAGATTGAGCGCTCTAATGGAACACACCGAGCTTGGAAGCGGTTATAAAATTGCCATGCGTGACCTTGAAATTCGTGGAGCGGGCAACATTATGGGTAGAGAACAACACGGACACATGGATAAAATTGGCTACGAGCTCTATTCAAAGTTGCTTAAAGAACAGCTTGGCGAAGTGACTAAGGATTACGAAACGGAGTTAGATATTAGAATCGACGCCTTTATTCCTGAAAACTACGTTGAAGTAGCTTCTTCTCGACTTGACGTTTACAAGGCTATTAGCGAAATTTCCTATGATGAAAAAGAAAAAATAACCCAAAGTTTAACCCAAACCTACGGCAAACTGCCTAGGGAAGTGGAAAACTTGATTTTAATTGCCACCTTTAAGAGTTTAGCGAGCAAAATGGGAATTAAAAAGGCGGTGGTTTCGCAAAAGGAATGCTATATGCAACTTATTAATTTTGAAAGTATTGCCAACCTTCAAGACGGATTGGAAAGGTTTAGGGGGGTGGCGGTGCTATCCTTTGATAATTTGCCGAAAATTAGTTTTGAAAGTAGCTTTTCACCTACCTACGTTTTAAGCCAAATGATTGAATTATTGCATTTTTCTTTAAAAAATGTAAATTGAACGAAAAAAAAGGGTAAAAAGCCTTGATTTTAAGTTGGCTATTTAGTATAATATAGAATAGCAAAATGGGAATATATATACTTTGTATATTTTTTGACATATTTGACAAATTCGACTTAGGAGAGTCTTATGAAAAAACTTGTATCAAAATTGCTAGCGCTTTGCTTATCTATGATGTTAATCGTAAGCATTTGCGCATCCTGTGACTGGATTACCGTTAACACCGATAGAAATATGAATCAGGTTATTGCCACCGTTCACGTTAACGACCAAGTTGACAGCGAAGATATTCTTAAAAAGGAGCTTAACGCTGGTTTCCTTTCTTACGGCTATCAATACGTTCAAAACTACGGTTATACTTCTGAACAAGCTTATCAACTCGTTTTAGATAATTTAGTTGCTAACCACATCGTTCTTCAAACCGCAAGAACCGAGCTTGCAAAAACCTATAACGATATTCTTGCAAAAGAAACGGGTTTAACCGAGTTTGAAGAATATTTTAAGGCTAACGCTCTTGCAAACAAACTTGCAATCGATCCAAGGTCTGGCGAAATTGAAAATTTAAAGAAATATTTAACCGCTTACGAATACGCTCAAGTCGTTTACGAAACCAAAAAGAATATTAACGACTTAATTGAATCGTATGAAGAAACCGATGAAGAAGAGGACGAAGATAGGGAAGAAATTTTCGTTGCCGGCAGAACTTCACCGGTGGTTGAAGAAGAATCTTACGACGAAGCTGAAAAGAAAACTCAAACTCCAACCGATTACGATTATAAAAAAGCACAAGTGGTTTTAGGTGAGTCGGCAAGCTCAAAGGCTAACCTTTACGAACTTGATATGGCTGTTTTTGCTGAATATAAAATTGATATTTCAACCAACGCAAAGAAAAAGGCTTTCAGCCAACTTCTTTCATTCCTTAAAGAAAACGGTTTAATTTTAAGCACCGAAAGTCAAGACGTTACTAACGTTGACAACGTTTTAAATTACAGCTATTTCCAAGATATGACCAAATCGCTTATTGAAAACGTTATCGTTACTAAATATGAAGATTCTTTAAGGGCAGGCACTGAAGCAAAATTAACCAACGAAGGTCTTTGGGAAGAATATTCAAAGGAATATAAAAACCAAGAAGCTAAATATAAAAACGATATTTCAGCTTACGAATCTGCTTTAAGTAGCGTTTCCGATACTTCTTTCGTTTTATATAACCCATACGATAGCTACGGCTACGTTTTAAACCTTTTAGTTCCATTCAGCACTGAACAATCTGCTTCTCTCGATGAAAAGAAGGCTGAAAAGGGCATTACCGAAGCTGATATTTTAGCTTTCCGCAGTAGCCTTGCTTCTAAAATCGTTGCAACCGACCAACGTGCCGATTGGGTATATTCAAGCTATGGCGAATACAATAAGGATACGAAATCCTTTAAGTTTGACAAAGATTACAGAACGAGTGAAATTGAAAACATTTCTTCTTTCGTTGGTGAAGTAATCGTTCGCCGTGGTCAAGAAGACGGCGTTGTTGATACCGACGATAACGACGTTGAAGAAACTTCTTGGTATTTTGAAAACGTTGTGGCAACCGAGTTAACAATGTCAAAGCTTTTTGCCGATTATATTACACCGGCAACCGGAATTGAAGAAAAATATTTCATTGAAGGTGACGATACAACTCTTGGTCAAGTAACCTATTCAACTGAAATTTTCGACAAGTTTAACGACTTAATGTATGCTTTCAGCACCGATGCAGGCTGTCTTGGAAGCTACTATGGATATCTCTATTCACCTTATACTCACACCTACGTTGAAGAATTTGAAGCTGCTTCAAAGGCAGTTTGCGCAAAGGGCGTTGGTAGCTATACTACCGTTTTAACCGACTATGGTTATCATATCGTTCTCTGCACCAAGCTCGTTGAAACGACTTACGATTTAACCGACGCATCAAAAGCTAAGTTCATGCAAGACGTTGCAGTTGAAGATACTTTAGCTTATAACTATCGTGAAGTTAAGCTTAACTCAATTGTTTCAAGCGAAATTTCAAAGGTTGCTTCAAAACTTATTAACGAATTTAAAGATGATGAAACTAAGGTGACCTACTTTAAGTCAACTTATAAGGATTTAATTCCTTCATCAAGTGAAAAATAATTAAAAATTAAAAACCGAGCAACACTTTTGCTCGGTTTTTATAAAAAGGAAATAGTATGGAAATTAAAGTTAAAGTATTAAATGAAAACGCAGTTATGCCAAAATATCAAACGGAATTTTCAGCCGGTTGCGACCTTTGTTCTTGCCAAGAACAATTGGTTAAAGCAGGTGAAACCGTTTTAATTAAAACGGGGTTAGCAATGGAAATCCCAGCTGGGTTCGGCGGTTTTATTTTCGCCCGTAGCGGACTTGCTACCAAGCGTGGTTTAGCCCCTGCAAACAAGGTAGGCGTTGTAGATAGCGACTATCGTGGCGAAATTATGGTTGCTCTTCATAATCACGGAAAGGTTGACCAATTGGTTGAAAAAGGTGAAAGGGTTGCTCAACTTGTGTTTATGCCAATTTCTCAAGGTCAGTTCGTAATAGCCGAAGAAATTTCTCAAACCGTTCGTGGTGAAGGTGGCTTTGGCTCAACTGGTAAAAAATAGTTTTTTCGAGCATTCTTAAACGAATGCTCATATTTTTTTCTTTTTCATATGCACATATTATAATTTATCCTAAAATAAAGCGATTTGTAAGGATATATTAATATATCAGCATATTTTAACTATGATTTAATAAAAATAAAAAGCAAGAACTTTGGTTTTCACCTTTCGTTCTTGCTTTCTTTTATTTGTTATATAAATTAACCAAACTTTGGGCTTCTTTAATAATTTCTTTTTGAACTTTTTTCGGTTTTAAAACCTTTAATCCACTGCCAAACTTCATAATTTGATAAACTAAACCCTTGTCGTAGGGCAAAGTGGCACTGGCAATAATTTTGCCGTTCGATTGGGTTATAACGTTTTCAATGCCAAGCCATTCTTCAATGTCCGACTTAATTTGCGGACTTACTTCAAATTCAAAAAAAGTAGAATTAATCGACTTATACCACGAGTTAAACTCTAAATTATTGGTGTCGTAATCACGCTTAGTAAAGTTTTTCGACTTGGTTGCATATTCAATTCTACCAATTTTAAAAAGTCGAAAATCTTGGCGAAGGTGACAATACGCCCAAACGTACCAAAGCCCTTGCTTTAAAACTAAAGCGTGTGGCTCAATTAAACGTTTGGTTTGGTTGCCTTCTCTGTCGTGATAACAAATTTCCAGCATTGTAAGTTGCTCAATGGCTTTGGTTATAAGTTTTAATTTGTTTTTGTAGCTATTGGTGCTCGACCAGTCGCTTCCGTCAATAATAAGTTGAGAAGAAGTTAGTTTTTCATCGGTGGTGGTTTTTGTGGCTGAATAAAGCTTTTCCATAATTTTTTTAAGCTGATTATCTTCGCCAATTTGACCTTGAATTCCGTTAACGACAGAGTTTAGTTTATTAAATTCTTCTTCCGTTAAAAAGGTAGCGGGAAGTTTATAGCTGTCGGGAATGTAATAACCGCCGTAAACGCCCCTGTCGCTAACCACGGGAACGTTAGCCAAAGTTAAATCGTCAATATAGCGGTAAATTGTTCTAATTGAAACGTTTAACCGCTCGGCTAAGTATTTAGCCGAAACGCTTTTGCGTGAAAGTAAAACGTGCAAAATTTCTATTAAATGTTGAAACTTCATAATCAAACCGCCTTTTTTTTGTTAATTATATATTAACAAACCTGACAAATTTTGTCAATATTAAAATAAATTTTTATGAAAAGCTTAACAAAATTTCGGCAATTTTAGTATTAGCAAAGGGGAGTGGGCATTTTTTTAGGTTTTCTAATAAAAGATTTTTATTTTTAATTAGGTTTTCAATTTCCTTTTCAAAATTTTCAATATTTTTTTCTCTTAACGTTCTTAGAAGATTAAGGTTTTCAAAATAGGTTGCGTTTTCCACTTGGTCGCCTCGGCTTGCTCTTTCTAAAGGAATAATAAGGGAAGGTTTTTTTAGGGCGATAATTTCTCCCAAGGCGTTAGACCCACCTCTTGACAAAATGAAATCGCAGGCTTTATAAGCCGATGCCATATCGTGGCAAAATTCCGTTTTATAATAGGAAGAAGTAGGGCTATAAGTTGATAAATTGCCTTTTCCGCATATATGAATAAGCTGAAAGCGGTTGGTTAAAAAGTCAAAATGCTTTTCAACCAAATTGTTTAAAAGCATACTTCCGCCACTTCCGCCCATAACTAATAAAACGGGTTTTTCGCCGGTTAAATTAAAACTTTTTAATGCTAAAAGGCGGTTTGAAAAAAACAGCTGTTCCCTAACGGTAATTCCAACGAATTTACCGTTTTTAAGCTTTTTTGCCGTTTGGGGAAAGGTTGTTAAAACCATTTTGCATTTGTTTGCAGTTAGCTTGTTGGTAAGACCTAAACTTAAATCGCTTTCGTGGCTGATAACGGGAATATTAAGTTTGTGTGAAGCCAAAACAACGGGTAGGGAAACGAATCCGCCCTTTGAAAAAACAACGTTTGGTTTAATTTTTTGTAAAATGGCTTTTGCTTGGTTTACCGATTGAATAAGTTTAAAGGGAATGGCTAAATTTTTCGGGCTAAAACTCCTTATAAATTTTACCGTGTCAATGGCAAAATAGTCGGTTAATCCTTCCATAAGTTCTCTTTCAATTCCGCTATGCCTACCGATATAGCAAATATTGTCGAAACCTTGGTGAAGTTGTGGTAAAATTGCAAGGTGGGGCATAACGTGGCCGGCGGTGCCACCCCCCGTTAAAACTATTGAACTCATATTTTATATTATGCTCAAAAATAGCTAATGCTACACAAAATTTTGCGCATAATAAAAAAGAAGCGAGAAGTTTCTCGCTTAAATTTTAAGTTTGGGGGAAATTATGACTAAAAAGCAAATTATTGAAAGTTTGAAAACGGCAAGTCCAAGTCAGGTTGGAAAGCTACTAAAAATGCTTGACGCAATGAATTTATTTTAATAGTCCCACTTTGGAATAAAAGCCGTAGAAGAGGCTTGGCGTTCCTGAATGAAAACGTTTTCAAAGTTTAAGCTATAAAGGTGGGAAAGAACCTTTTCATATTCCCTTTTGGTTATTGGCCGTTTAAGTTCGCTAAATTTTTCAACGTCGCCAAAAGGGGTGTATTGAGCCATAAGCGAAAGGAAAGATCCATTTTTTATCGTGCTTTTTAAATGGCTTAAAATGGAAATGCTGTCGTTTGTGTTAAGGGGTAAAATTAAGTGCCTAATTATAACACCTTGTTTCATTAAACCGTTCGTTTGCACGGTCTTTTTACTGTTTTGCATAAAATCGACGGCGTTTTTAGCCACTTCAAAATAGTTTTCTTTGCCCGAATAGCGAAGGGAAACTTTTGGGGAATAGTATTTTAAATCGACTAAATAAATATCGATTAAGTCGTCAATTAGCTTTAAGGTTTGGGTTAGTTCATAGCCGTGGCTATTCCAAACAATTGGAATTTTCGGCTTGTAAATTTCAAGGGCTTCTTTAATTTGAAAAACGTAGTGACTGGGGTTTACCAAGTTGACGTTGTGAGCGCCCAATTTTTCTAATTCCTTAAAAATTTCCACAAGTTCAAGGGTGGTTATTTCTTTGCCCGTTTGATTTCGAGAAAGCTCGTAGTTTTGGCAAAAAACGCATTTTAGCGAACAACCGCAAAAAAATATTGCGCCACTTCCTTTGTCACCGCTAATAACAGGCTCTTCATAGTGAAAAAGCCCGTATTTTGCAATTTTAAGTTTGTTTGAAACCGAACAAGCGCCGACAGTTAATTCTCGGTCAACTCCGCACCTGTTTGGACAAAGTTGGCAACTAAACATAAAAATACCTTTAATAAAAAGTGTTTACTTGAATATATTAACACTTGTAAATTTGAAATGCAAGTTATTTTACTCATTTATAATTGACTTTTTGTTTTTAACAATATATAATAGGTTAGTAAAAGAAGAAAACACAAAAGGGGTATTTATTTTGAGAAAACTTTTTACAAGCGAAAGTGTAACCGAAGGGCATCCAGATAAGGTTTGCGACCAAATTTCCGATGCCGTTTTAGATGCTATTTTAGCCCTTGACCCAATGGCTCGTGTTGCTTGCGAATGTTCGGCTACAACTGATTTTTTGCTTATTATGGGCGAAATTACAACTTCTGCAAAGGTTGATATTGAGCAAATTGCAAGAAATAAAATTGCCGAAATTGGTTATAATAATCCAAACGTTGGTTTTTCAAGTGAAACCTGTAAAATTTTGGTTAAGCTAAACACTCAAAGTCCCGATATTGCAATGGGGGTTAATAGCGCCGTTGAAGGGAAGGTTAGTTTAGATAAATACGACATGGTTGGCGCCGGCGACCAAGGTATGATGTTTGGTTATGCTTGCGATCAAACGGAAGAGTTTATGCCACTTCCAATCGTTTTAAGCCACCACTTAACCCTTAAACTTTCCGAAGTTAGAAAAAAGGGAATTCTTCCATATCTTCGCCCCGATGGCAAAAGCCAAGTTACCGTTGAATACGTTGACGGTATTCCAACAAAAATTGATACCATCGTTCTTTCCACTCAACATTCCGACCAAGTTGACATTGAAACTTTAAGGGCGGATATTAAAAAACACGTTATCGATTCGGCAATCGACCCTAAATTAATGGATGAAAACACAAAAATTTTCATTAATCCAACCGGTAGGTTTGAAATTGGCGGTCCGCAAGGTGATAGTGGGCTAACGGGTAGAAAAATTATCGTCGATACCTATGGTGGCTATGCCCCTCACGGCGGTGGAGCGTTCTCCGGCAAGGACTCAACCAAAGTTGATAGAAGCGCTTGCTATATGGCTCGCTACGTGGCAAAAAATCTCGTGGCAAGCGGTTTGTGCAAGGAATGCACCATTGAAGTTGCTTATGCAATTGGCGTTGCTCGCCCCGTTTCTATTTTCGTTGATAGCCACGGCACGGGTGTTTTAAGCGATGAAAAGCTTTGCGAAATTGTTACAAAGGAATTCGATTTCCGTCCTCTTGCCATAATTGAAAAGTTTGGTTTGCGCAATCCAATTTTTAGCAAAACCTCTTCTTACGGCCATTTTGGTAGAAACATTTTCCCATGGGAACAGTTAGATAAAGCTGAAAGTTTAAAAAAATATTTATAATTTAATTTTAGTGGCGTAGCGACTTATTGCTCCGCCACAATTTTTTGCTAATTTAGTTGACTTTTGATTATTTGTATAGTAAACTATTAACGCTGATTAATCAGCATAAAAGTAGACCTGTGGTAGTTAATGACTACCGCCAATAGGCTACTTTTTCTTTTTGAGTTTTTTAAATAATTCAATATATTTTCTTTATCTTTTTCACTTAAATGATAACTTTTTAATTTTTCACTAAAATTATCTTTAGAATCATATCTTAATTCTTTTCTAATAAATGTAGGTTTCGTATTACCTTTGTCGGGATTCTTTGATAATTCAATATTTTTATAATGTCCACGTTTATTAGATTCATTTAAGCCCATAAAACCAAATTCAGTCTTATTTTCGTCAACAATCAATTTAGGATGTTTACCTTTTTTGGTTTTGCCCCCTTCAATTTTATATATTTTCTAAAAGAGAATAAACTTTTTGAAGGCTTATTTATCTTTTTCTTTGCCATAAAACCACCTTAACGCCCTAAAATAGGGTGTTTTATTTTTGCATTGATTACATTAGATTTTTAATCCGCATTATTTCAAGCTGTTTTACTATATTATTTCTAATATTTTTCGCATTATTCCTTATATTTTCAATAATATCATAACATTAAGTTATCATAATTATATAATACCATATTATCATAATGTTATGATGATATAATATCATAATAGTATAATGTTATGATATCATAATATCATAGCGAAGGGGCGAGAGTTAAAAGCGTTTATTTATAAAGGTTTTAGGGTATGTTGTGTTTCTACGCTATTATATGAGCGTGAAAAGTGTTTTTAAGTTTATAAAGGTGGTAGGGTAGTTTTTAATGGCTTAAATTTGTAAGTGGTTAAAAATTCCTAAAAAGTAGGTTTTTTTGATAAAATTTTGGTTAAAAATTAGGTGTTTTAATAAAAAAGAACATAATTTTTGCCGTTAGGTGGTTTTATGTGGCAAAAAGCTGTTTTAATGGGTGAACATATAAACATGGTTAAATATAAAAAATAAATAAAAAATAGGCGCATAGGTTTAAGGTTATGCGCCTATTAAAAATGGAAATTTGCCATTTTGTAAACAACCCGACTATTCGTTTTCTGGGTTTTGATTTTGCGATTCTTTAAATTTTGCTTTTAGTTTTTCTTGGGCGGAAAGAATTGATTTTCTAACCTTTGGAACGTTGGTTGCCAAAATTCCACCGCCAACCATTCCTAAAATTAAACCAAAACAAAAGTTTTTATCCATAAAATATCCCCCTTGTTCAATTTTAGTGTGGGTAAAAGGGAAAAAATTATACAAATTTGTCGAAAGAAAATAAATTTTTTAAAATATATATTGAAATGGTTTAAATTTTTTGATAAAATAAATTAAAAGGAAATTATTATGGGAAAAAATAAAGAAAACAAAAAAAGTGAAAAGTTAAATTTAAAATTGGGCAAAAAGGATAAAACCATTTCAAAGGGGGAAAAGGACGTTTTTATTTCTTACTCGTCAATTGATGAAAAAATTGCCGAAGAATGCTGTAATTTTTTAGAGAGCAGGGGATATAATTGCTTTTTTGCCAAGCGTGATATTGATTTTGGCGACGATTATTCAATTAAGCTTAACGAAACTATTGAAAAAGCCAAAGTTTTGCTTTTAATATTTTCAAAACACGCCGACCAGTCAAAGCACGTTAGGGCGGAAGTGGGTTTAGCTTTTTCTAACGAGAAAATTATAATACCTTATAAAATTGACGATTTTGCACCGAAAAACCTTAACTATTTTTTACAACTTAGCCAGTGGCTTAATGGAAGCGATGGAAACCATCAAAAACATTTTATTGATTTATTCGAGCGAATTTACACGATTATAAAGCCACAAAAGTTGTTAAGCGAGGAGCATTTGGCAATTTTAAGCGTGGTTGAAAAACACGCCGTTATAACCGAAATTAGAGAGCCGATTTCTTGTGGATGCTTTAATACTTATCAGTTTATTATTGAACAAAATTCCAAATTAAACACAAATCAAATTTTAACGGAAGTTATAAATAATCTGAATAATTTTTCAATAGTTTTAAACGCTTTACCGAAATGTTTATCCTTTCAGGTTGAAAAGCTTAGCAAGAGCGTTTTAAAAATTGAAGACGTTTTTAACACCCCTGAATTTACCCAATCAACCGGTGAGCTCGTTTACGTTGCTGGCTGTAATTATAGCCAAAAAATTATAACTTGCGATTTAGCAAGTGAAGGGCATTTGTTCGTTTTTGGCGTTGTTGGTTGGGAAACGCAAAAATACGTTGAATTTGTAATTAATGGGCTTATAAGTCGATTAAACCACAATGATATAACAATTTATCTATCTTCAATTTACGGTGGTTTTAAAAAATTTAACAATAATTTGCGTTTAGGGGAAAGTGTTTATCATTCGGCGGAAGAAACTTTTTCAAGGCTGAAAGAATTAACCTATCAAGCCGTTGAACGAATTGAGCTTTTTAAAAAATACGGTTGCAAGAGCATTGGCGACTACAATAAAAAGTTTCCTGAAAATAAAATGAAATATATTGTATTTGCCATTGAAGAATTTTGTTCCGTTCAAATTTTATTTGATAAAAATTTTGAAAAGAAATTTGCAACCTTTTTAGCAAACGCAAAGCAGGTGGGAATTCATTTAATTTTGACCACCGCTCGCCCTGAAAGCAGTTTAATTTCCAACCTAATGGCAATTGATTTTAACTATTCTTACGCAATGTTTTACGTGACCGATGAAAAAACTTCAATTAGGTTTTTCGGCCACGCCAACGGAACGAAACTTGCCAAAGGCTATTTAGATTTTTATAAGTCCTTTTTAATTGGTCAAGATAGGCTTCAAGGCTGTGAATAAGAACCAAAAAACGCTTGAATAAAAAGTCGTTAAGTGCTATAATATATTTATGGGAAGATATATTTGTTTAGATATTGGCAACAAGCGAATTGGCGTGGCAATTTCCGACCCGTTTAATTCGATGGCAATGCCACTTGAAACGATTTTTAGAAAGAATTTTGAAAAGGACTTAAATTACATTGTTTCCCTTGCCAAGGAAAAGGATGCGGAAGTTATAGTTTGCGGGCTACCGCTTAACCTTGACGGAAGTAAGTCGGAACAAACTCTTTTAACGGAAAGTTTCGTTGAAGAACTTAAAAAACGCACGGATATTCCAATCGTTTTTCAAGACGAGCGTTTTACCACAATGCAAGCTCGAAGCCTTTTGCTCGAAGCGGATATGCGCCGTGATAAACGCAAAAACGTTATTGACCAAATTGCTGCGTCATACATATTAGATGACTATATGCGTAAAATAAAAAATTAAGGAGAATAAAAATGGCTGAAAATTACACCGAAGTAATTAATGAAAATCAAGAAGAAATCGACGTTGTTGAACTTAAAGACGATAATGGTAGAGTTTTAAAATTCTTCCACATTGGAACTATTGAGCACAAGGAAAGATGGTATGCTTTTTTCCAACCTGCCGAAGAAATTGAAGGCTTGGAAATGGAAGAGGTTGTAATTTTTGAAATAGTTGGTGAAGAAGGTCAAGAAAACCTTGCTCCCGTTATGGATGAAAACCTTTTAGACGAAGTTTACCAAGCGTTTATTGCCGAAATGGAAGACGATGAAGACTACGATGATGAAGAAGAACATCATTGCAGATGTCACGAAGAAGGTCACGAATGCGATTGCGATGGCGATTGTGACTGCGATGAAGACGACCACGAATGCAAGTGCCACGAAGAAGGTCACAAATGTAAATGCGGTCATCACGATGAAGACTAATTTTTAGTAAAAAAAGCCTTTAAGCTTTTAGCTTTAAGGCTTTTTTATTTTTAAAAAAGGGCTAATAATCGACTTATTCGCCTATATTTATGAAAATTAAAATGAAAAAAGCGAAAGATTTTTCTTTCGCTTTTTTATATTTAGCCGTTAACGTTCATCCACATATTGGTGATTGCTTCGTTTTGAGCGTCAGGATAATAACTCATTACAACGCATCTATCTAAAACGGATTTGTCAGGATATTGTGCGGAGAATTGGCGGTTTAAGGAACTGGTTGAAACGAGATAGGTTTGGGCGTCGTTTTCGCCTTTAAAGAAATAGTCGAGATTAACTTGGTTTTCACCGGTAGCATCGCCGTAGGTTTCGGTAACCCAATTAAACACTTCAGCTCCACCAATACAGCTAACGTAGCCAATGTATTCCATATTTTTAATAACGTTTTCAGGGGTGGAAATAAAGTCGATAAATTCAAGGGCTAACGCCTTGTTTTTTGCGCCTTTTGGAACGCACCAACCGTCGAACCAAACGTTTGAACCTTCTTCTGGAACGGTGTAGTTAAGGGTAACGTTTGAAGCATCGCCTTCATCCATTGCGTAAACCGCATCGCCCGACCAAGCGAAATAAACGTCGGTTTTGCCTTGAATAATAAGGTCTTTACCTTCGTCGATTTCCGTGCCGTAAGCATTGTTGATAACGGTGGAAATAACGCTTTCCATTTGGTTGATGGTTGAGTCGCTTGTGTCGTTGAAAATAGCGGTTAAACGTGCTTTCTTTTCGGTGCTTGAAGCTTGGCTTTTTAATGATTCAAGCTCGGTTTTATGAATTTGACTAAGGCTTATAAAATAGGTGTCACGAATGCTGTTTTTAACGGAAAATTTGCCTTTATATTTCGTTCCCCATAAAGTTGACCAGCTTTTCATATCGGCTTCATCAACGTTGGCTGGGTTATAGCAAAGACCAAGAGTTCCCCACATATAGCCGGCTGCGTATTGAGAAAGGTTATTTTCTCCCCAAGCAATACTTTCAAAAGTTGACTTAACGAAAGGTGAAAGGTTTTTATTGTATGCGCCGTCGGCAGGAAGAGTAAACTTTTCAAGCATATCTTCACGAGCCATTTTTTCAATCATATAGTCCGAAGGACAAACTAAATCGTAACCGTCGGGATAGATTTTAAGGTTGTTGTAAAGGTCTTCAGGAGTGTCGAAACAAGAGTATTCAACGGTGATATCTAACCCTGTTTTTTCCTTGTATTGGCTAACGAAATCGTCGATTAAGCTTTCATCGATATATTCGTAGCAGTTATAAATTCTTAGGTCGGCGGTTTTTCCGCAACCAGAAAGAGTTAACGTTCCAAAAATACAACCAATGCAAAGGGCAAAAGTTAAAATTTTAAAAAATAGTTTTTTCATTTTCGTTTATCCTTAATATTTTTTTATTTTTTTCTCATCACGAGAAATTTTAAAATTCATAACTATGGTTGCAATAATCATTGCAATTAAAAGAATGGTAGTAAGCGCTCTTAAAGCAGGTAGGAAGGAATGAGCAGGCTTTTTAAGTGCGCCAAAAACGTAGGTTGAAAGGGTTTCAAGTTCAGGTGGCTTTGTGTATGCAGTTATCATATAATCGTCGAGGGATAGGGTGATAGCTAACATAAACCCACTGAAAACACCGCCTAAAATTTGGGGTAAAACAATTTTTATTAACGCTTGTAATGGCGTTGCGCCAAGGTCGAGAGCGGCTTCGTAAAGGTTAGGGTCCATTTGTTTAAGTTTTGGTAAAACGGATAACATAACGAAAGGTGTGCATAGAACCACGTGACCAATTAAAAGGGAAGCATAGCTTTTTCCAAGCCCCGTAAAAGCAAACATAAGCGTTAACGATATCGCCGTTACGATTTCTGCGTTAATAACGGGAATTTGGCTTGCTCCACGGGTGAATTTTCCAACGATTTTTTTGTTGTAGAAAATTCCAATTGCCCCAAGCGTTCCTAAAATTGTAGAAATTGTGCTGGCAAGAAGGGCTAAAACGATAGTGTCGGTTAACATCGTTTTAAGTTTTGGTTCGGTTATAAGCTGTTTGTAAAGGGAAAGGTCAAAGCCCTGCCACACGCCGATTACCTTCGACGGCGTAAAGCTATAAATTGCCAAAACGATAATTGGCGCATAAATGAAAATTAGCGCAAGGGTAATTACTAAAATTTTAACTGCTTTTTTCATAGGCTTGCCCCCTTTTCTTCCTTGGATGAAAATTCACCGCTAAGTAGCGAGCCAACGAACATAAAAATAAGCATAATTAGCGCAACAACCGAGCCGTAGTTCCAATTTGAACCGGAACCAAACCAAGTTTCAATTAACTTACCAATAATCATAACCTTGCCGTTTCCAAAGGTATCGGAAATAACGTAGCAGGTCATTGATGGCAAAAATACCATTGTTATTCCGCTGGAAATTGCGGGAATGGATAGGGGTAGGGTGACTGAGCTAAATACTTTTAGCTTGTTTGCGCCAAGGTCGAGAGCCGCTTCTTCCAAGCTTTTATCCATTTTAATTAAGCTTGTGTAAAGGGGTAAAATCATAAATGGCAAATAGTCGTAAACCATGCCGATTATAACGTTGAGATAGTTATATTTGCCGAACATTCCAATAACGCCGAGAAGTTCTTTCATTGCCATTGCTCGAAGAACGAAATTAACCCACATTGGCATTATAAACAAAAGAAGTAAAACCATTCTTCTGTTCGATTTTATTCTGGAAAGTATATAGGCAACGGGATAGCCTATCGCAAGGCAAATCGCCGTTGTGGCAAGCCCTAATAAAATGCTTTTTAATAGGTTTAAAATTGACGTTTTATTACTAAAAAACCAAACGAAGTTATTAAAGGTGAAAGAGCCGTCTTTTGAAGTGAAGGCGTAGTAAACGATTAATAACAACGGAAAAACTACAAAAACCAGCAAAAACAAAGCGTAAGGTATGCAAAGTTGTTGTCTGGAAAAACCAAAAATTGGTTTTTTCCTTGTTTCAACTTCCATTAGCGTTTACTCTCCTGTTTTAAGGTTAAAATAATTTTTTCCTTTGGAATAATAACCGAAACTCTGTCGTTTTCGTTCCAGGTCGTATCTTCCGTGTCTAAAACGTAGTCTTCTTCAAGCTTATCCGTTCTAACGATAATTTGGTAGTGGTCGCCTTTGTAAATTATTGAAATAATATTTCCAACTGCACCGCCTAAATCAGGGTTATCGCTAATGTCGATATCTTGAATGGCAACTTCAACGTTAACGTCGGTGCCGGTTAAATCTATTTTTTCGTTAGACGCCGTTATTAAATAGCCTTCTTCATCGAGATGAGAGCCTGGGTAGAGCTGAGTTACGTCGCACTCGAATTCTCCTTCGCCAAACTCAATGGTATTGTTTTTGGTGATAGTTCCAATATAGGTGTTGGAAGCAACTTCCTTTGCCATAATGTGAATGTCTTCAGGCTTAATAATAATTGAAACTTCTTCACCAATTTTTCTTTCAAGGGTATCTTGAATTAAAATTTCAGTTTTGCCAACTTTAAAGGTCATTTCGTAGTGAACGCCTTTAAAAATACTGTCGATGATGGTGCCGTCAACTTGACCTAAACCTTTGTTAACGATAAAAATATCTTCCGGGCGAATTACAACGTCAACCTTGTCGCCTTCAGGGAAGTCGTCAACCATTTTAAAATCTTTATTGATAAAACGCACCAAGTTTTTGCCAACGATAGTTCCGGTTAAAATGTTGCTTTCACCAATAAAGTCGGCAACGAAGGCGTTTTTCGGCTCGTTATAAATGTCTTTCGGCGTGCCGATTTGTTGAATAATGCCGTCGTTCATAACCACGATCGTGTCGCTCATGGTTAAAGCTTCTTCTTGGTCGTGGGTTACGTAAATAAAGGTAATGCCCAATTTTTTGTGCATTTCTTTAAGTTCAAGTTGCATATCTTTGCGCATTTTAAGGTCGAGCGCCCCAAGTGGTTCGTCGAGAAGAATAATTTCCGGCTCGTTAACGATGGCTCTCGCAATGGCAATACGTTGTTGTTGACCGCCCGATAGGGTGGTCACGTCACGCTTTTCAAAGCCTTCAAGGTCAACCATTTTAAGGGCTTTTGAAACCTTTTCGCTAATTACTTGTTTTGAAAGTTTTTGCTTTTTAGTCACCCAAACACCCTGTTTGTTTTGAGTGGTCGCCGTTACGGTTTTAAGTTTTAAACCGTAGGCAATGTTATCGAAAACGTTAAGGTGTGGGAAAAGGGCGTAGCGTTGGAAAACGGTGTTAACCGGTCTAAGGTAGGGTGGAAGGTCGGTGATATCCTTGCCGTTAAGATAAACCGAGCCACTATCAGGTCGCTCAAAGCCTGCAATCATTCTTAAAGTAGTGGTTTTTCCACAGCCCGAAGGACCGAGCAAGGTTACGAATTCGCCTTTCCTAATATATAAATTAATGCCGTCAACAACGTTAGTGCCGTTGTAGTTTTTGGTAATGTTTTTTAAATCGATAATTTTTTCAGCCATATAATTTTCTCCAAAGCTTAAAAATTTGGTGGTGAGGAAATCCAAATAAAGGTTGCTTTCTCATCCTTAGTATTAATAATATAATGAACTTTATCAGCCTTAAAATAAAAACTTTCGCCTTCCTTTACGGTAAACTTTCGCTTGCCAAGGTGCAAAGTTATTTGACCTTTTAAACAGTAACCAAATTCTTCGCCTTCGTGGGGAAGGTCCTCTTGGGTTTGGCATTTTGGATTAAGTTCAATTTTCATTGGCTCCATCAAATTTTTTTGAGCGTTAGGGACAAGCCAATTTTGAACCATTTCATCGGTAACGTTTTCCATAAAATCGTCTTCCGAAAAAACAACGCTCTCTTCTTTTTCATCTTGAAAAAAATCTTTTAAGCTTGAGCCAAGCGCCGTTAAAATGTCGTTTAACGTTGCAATAGAAGGGCTTGTTAAATCGTTTTCAAGTTGAGAAATATATCCTTTTGAAAGTTCGCACCTAATTGCAAGCTCTTCTTGGGTTAGCCCTGCTTGAAGCCTAAGCTGTTTAATTTTATCGCCTAATTCCATAATTTTTTCCTTTCCTTAAAAAACAATAGTGCTAAACTTAAAGTTTAGTAAAATTAAACAATGAAGATATTATATAAATAAGGTCATTAATTGTCAAACGATAGAAAGGTTAATTAAAAAATTTATAAAAATTTTTTCAAAAAAAATTGCTTTAAGCAGGGGCTTAAAGCAAAAAATCCGCATAAAATCTTAAATTTTAGTCCACCACAATTTCAACGGAAATTTCAGGGCATTTTAATAAAAGTTGGTTTGAAAAATCGTCGAAAATTAATTTGTCGATAAAAACCACCATAAATTCTTCTTGGTCGCTTATGTTGTAGTAAACTAAAAGTTTATCGTTTTGTTCGTGTTTTTGAAGTTTGGTAATAGAGTTAAGTTCAATTTTATTGCACAAAATACCCCAACGCAAAACTAAAAATTTATCGTTTATGCCAAAATAAGAATTAAATAGCATTGACGAAACGATAACTATGGTTAAAGCGCCGATAGCCAGGCAGGAAATTAAGGTTACGTAGCTATAATTGTCGTGAAATTCAGCGGTCGCAAATTTATAAACGTTAAAACCAATAACCCCAATTGCTAAAATGAAAAACAAACAAAATAGGGTTTTTATGAGCGGGGTAAACTTGTAAGGAAACTTTTTCATTTTTCACCTTCGAAAATTTGATAATATTATTTTAACATAACGTTATTAAAAATGCAATTACTTGACTTATCTGTTAGAAAATTATATAATGATTAGAAGGAAGTAAAATTATGAGTGTTTTAGAAATTAAGGGCTTAACCCACCGCTACGATGAAAGGTTTTTGTTTTTAGATGCAAATCTTTCGGTTAACAACGGCGAACATATTGGAATAGTCGGACTTAACGGGGCGGGCAAGTCTACTTTTATCAACATAATATCAAAGCGAATTTCTCAAGACGAAGGGGAAGTTAATTGGCTTAGTGGCATTAGGTGGGGGTATTTAGACCAACACGCCACCATTGATAAAAACCTTACGGTTATGGAATATTTATCAGATGCTTTTTCCTATCTTCACGAAAAAAACGCTCGACTTGAACAGCTTTATGAAAGTATGGCTTCTTCTTCCGGTGACGAGTTAGATAAACTTATTGCTCGCTCGTCAAGATTACAAGAAGAGCTTGAAAACGAAGGCTATTACGATTTAGACTCGCAAATCAAGAAGGTTGCTAACGGCTTAGGCGTTAATAAGTTCGGCTATAATGCGGTTATCGGCACTTTATCGGGCGGGGAACGTGCAAAATTAATGCTTTCAAAGTTGCTTTTGGAAAAACAAGATATAATGCTTTTAGACGAGCCTACTAACTTTTTAGATATCGAGCACGTTGATTGGCTTATTAAACATTTAAATTCTTATAAGAAAACCTTTATGGTTATTTCCCACGATACCAATTTTTTAAACAGCGTTTGCAAGGTTATAGTGGCAATTGAAAACGGAAATATTGATAAATATTCCGGCAACTACGATGAATATTTAAAGCTTAGAGAAATTAAGCTTAAGCAGTATGAAGATAGCTATCGCCGTCAGCAAGCGGAAATAAAGCGTTTGCAAGAATATATCGATAAAAACAAGGCGAGAGCGGCAACTGCGGGAATGGCTAATTCTCGACAAAAAATGCTTGACAAAATGGAAATTTTGCAAAAGCCCGCCACGATTTACGAATCGAAATTTAACTTTCCTTACCTTGAAACTAATTCCAAGGAATTTATTGTTATTAAAGGTTTAGAAGTAGGGTATAACGATCCGCTTATTCCGGCTGTCGACATGGTTTTATCAAGTCAAACTAAGCTGTGGTTAAGGGGAACTAACGGGGTTGGTAAAACTACCTTTTTAAAAACCTTAATGAAAAAAATATCGCCCCTTAACGGAAGTTTTAGGTTTCACGTTAGCGCAAAAATTCTCTATTTAGAACAGGAGCTTGTTTTTGAAAATCCAAACCAAAACGCCCTTTCTTACTATTCTTCTTTTTACCCAAGGGCTAACCCAAAGGAAGTTAGGTCGGCTCTTGCGGAAGTGGGCATTAAAGGCGACCTTGCAACCAAGCCTATTTGCGAACTTTCGGGCGGGGAGCAGGTTAAGGTTAGATTAAGCGTGCTTTCTAAAACTAAATCCAACGTTTTAATTTTAGACGAGCCTACTAACCATCTTGACGTTTTAGCGAAAAAGGCGCTAAAAGAAGCATTAAAAGCTTATAACGGCTGTTTAATTTTAGTTTGTCACGAGCAAGATTTTGCAGGTGACGTTTGCAACGTTATTTACGATGCCAAATCAAAATAAAATATATTTGGCAAGTTAAAATATTTTTTAGGTGTTATTATGAATGGTGAACTTGGAACGTATTTAAAACTTATTAAAGAGAAAACGGGTATTGATATTAACGCTTTTTCGGAAAGTATGAAATTTTTTGTTTCCACTCGAGAAAAGGATGAAATCGTTTTACCACCTCGCACGGATTTTCAAGACGTTTTGTGTGATAGTAGCATTAATAAAACCTTTTTTAAATTTAGGTTTAGAAACGCTAATTTATTCGGTTCTATTGAAGGTGCTTCGGAAATTGAAAAAAATTACGCCCACCTTATTTTGGCGTTAATTGAAAATTCTTTCCATAAAGAGATTATTTCCAGTAAAACTGAATATATTAAGAATATACTTTTAGGGGATACGACACGTTCTCAAACCCAAAAATTTATGCGAAAGTTTTTAGTTCCCGATACTCCTTGCTATGCTTTGAGCATCGTTACGACGTCGGGAAGAACTAACGAAGTTTTTGAGTTTATGGAACATTTCGTTGAGCATAGTCAAGATTTTTGCGTGCTAACTGAAGAAATGGGCGTTGCTCTCGTTAGGTTTGAAACGGCAAGCGATTTATCGCCTGCTGAATATTCCGCCCTTATTATTCAATCGATTTTAGAAGAAACCGCCATTGAAGTTGAAGTGGGAATTGGTTCTATCGTTCCAAATTTATTAGACGTTAACACCAGCTTTATTCAAGGGGTGGCGGCGTTGAGAATGTCGAGAATTTTCTCTTCAAAAAGCTCAATTCACTCATATAAAGAATACGTGCTTGTTAAAATGCTTGAAGAAATTCCAAAGTTTAAACTAATGGAATATTTAGATATTTTAGCCCCAAAGGAAGCAAAACAAGTTTTCGGCGATGAAGACATGCTTTCAACGGCTGAAGAATTTTTAGATAGTTCGCTTAACGTTAGCGAAACTTCAAGAAAGCTTTTTATGCACCGAAACACTTTAATGTATAGGCTTGATAAAATTGAAAAATTAACGGGGCTCAACATTAAAAATTTCCCCGACGCCGTTACTTTTAGATTGATTACAATTTTAATCAAACTTATGAATATAAAATAAAAAAACGGCGTTAACCGTGTTATAGACCTATTTATTTTGCTAATTTGAGGAATTTTATTATGAAAAAAAGTAGTTCAACGCTAAAAATATTTTTATGCATTTTAGGTGGCATTCTCATTTCTCTTTGTTCGTTTTGGGCAGGCTTTTTGGTTAAAAGCGCCACCATTGACGATGATGCGGAAACTATTAACTACATTTTATCAATGTATAAACAATATTATTACGAGGAGCTTGAAAGCGACCAAATTATTGATATTTTCACTTCATCTCTTCTCGACGATTACAGCGATTATTATTCCGCTGAAGAAATGGAGTTAATTTACAAAGCTTCTCAAGGTAGTCACCAAGGCATTGGCATTAATTACGATGGCTACACCAACACTATCGTTAACGTTAGTTGGAATTCGCCTGCCGATAGGGCGGGAGTTTTAGCCGGTGGCGTTGTGACCGGTTATAAAATGAGCGATGGTCAAGTTGTTTCCATTCTTGCCCAAAATAAAGGGGGCGATGCAGATAGTTTATCAAACGCCCTTAGCCAAGTTCCCGTTGATACCGATTTTTCTTTGATCGTTGATTATTCGGGTGAAGAATTGCAATTTTTAGTTCGCCGTGAAGAATATACCGAAACCTTCGTGCGCTATTACGATAATAGCGGTGAATATGGGTTTAGAACGGTTGGCGATCAAATGCTTTTTGAAAAAATTGGCAATAATAATCGCTACGACTTAAATGGTAATAATTCAATTGGCGTTATCGACTATAACGGCTTCGACGGTGTGTTAGAAGGCGATTGGGGTAGTAGCGGTCAGTTTAAAACGGCTTTAAGCAAGTTTAAAGAAAACGGAAAAACCAAACTTATTTTAGATTTAAGAGATAACGGCGGTGGCTACGTTGACATTATGTGTAGCGTTGCAAGTCATTTAGTAAACGTGGAAAACGGCTCGGAAGTTCCTGCAATCGTCGTTAAAGATAAATATGAAAACACCGAAATCTATAATACTACTCCCGTTGATTACGCCGATTATAATTTTAGTGGCATAGTAGTTTTAGCAAACGATTGGTCGGCTTCGGCAAGCGAGGCGTTAATTGGCGCTATGCTCGATTACGACCCAAATAATATCGTTAAAGTTGTTTTAGAAGAATCTCAATACGAGCCGGGTGTTTATAAAACCTACGGCAAGGGAATTATGCAACGAACCTTCCCAAATTTATTAAAGGGCGATGCAGTTAAGCTAACCGTTGCTAAACTTTTTTGGCCAACTTCTAACTTAACTATTCACGGAGTAGGCGTGACGACTAAGCTTAACGAAAGTTTTTCACAAACTAAAATTTATAACGAATCGGCTAAAAATTCATGCGTTAGCCAAGCCGTTCAGTTGTTGAAATAGTCTTTTAAAAAAATAAAATTTTGCTCGTCGCAAAGGTTTTCAATTGGTTCGAGTTTTAAACAATTTGAATAAACGCTCTCGGTTTCGGGGGCGTTTTTGTTTTGTTGAAAAAAGGTTAGAACAAGTGGCAAAAGTTGGGGTATAAGGCGGTTAACGTCAATTTCGCCGTTAATAAGTTTGGTTATTGCCATAAAAATAACGTCGGCGTCTTCCGGGTTTTGGGTGAAGGCGGATATTATTGGTTTAAGACTGTCGAGAGTGAAGCCTTGCTGATTTTGACCAAAAAATATCGGTAAAAGTTTTAAAATTAAATTTAAGTCCATTTTAGTTCCTTTAACATTTTGTTTGAAATTTTGCATAAAAATATAACGATTAAATTTTTATGGGAGAGTTATATGAAATTTAGTGACTATTCAAAAAATAATTCACAAGGCAGGTCGCCAAAAGAACAGCTTTCACCCGATGCTAAAAAAATGTTAGGTGAATTTTTGACTAAGTATAACGGTAAAAGTCAAGCCGAACTTATTGAAGAAATTGAAAAGGTTGCAAGCGAGCAAAGGCTTCAAGGAAAACTCACCGACCAAGATATCGATAGTTTCTATTCAATGTTAAGCCCCTTTTTAAAAGCTGATGAAAGAGTGAAACTTAACCAAATTAGAGATAAACTTAAAAATTTATAGGCTTTTTTTAATTTCGTAAAGGCATTTTAAAAAATATTCCATTTCCCTTTGAGTGTTTTGACAGCCCAAACTAACTCTACAAAGTCCGTTTTTATTCGTTTTTAAGGCTTTGTGCATAAGTGGCGCACAGTGAAAACCACCCCTTGTGGCAATGGAATATTTTTGCCATAAAAGGTTGCTAACTTCAACCGACGGTATTTCCAATTCAAAGGATACGATTCCGCTTGGGTTTGGCTTTGAATAAACCTTAATTTCCATTTTTGTTAATTCTTCAATTAAAATTTTAGTATAGTTTTTTAATTTTCGAGTTATTGAAGAAAAATTGCTTTCCATATAGTCAACCCCTTCGTATAAAGAGCAAATTGCCGAAAGGTTGTGAGTTCCGCATTCAAGTTTTTCCGGATAAAATTTTGGAACTTTTTCAAAGCTATCCGTTCCAGACCCACCGAAAAGCAACGGCTCAATATTAATTTTATCGTTAAAAAGTAAACCGCCAACGCCTTGGGTTGAGTAAAGCCCCTTGTGACCGGCAAAGGTTAGAATGGAAATATTTTGCTTTTCCATGTTAATTTTAACGTGGCCACAGCCTTGTGCTCCATCGACTAATAGCGGGCAGTCAACGAGTTTACCAATTTCGTTAAATTGATTGGTTTCACCTGTCACGTTAGAAACGGCGTTAAGAACAATTAGCTTTGTTTTTGGGGTAAGAAGCTTTAAAATTGAATTTGTCGTTATAAGTCCGCCGTCGAGTTGGGCGAATTTAATTTTAATGTTTTTAGTTTTTTCAAGGGCGTAAAGGGGGCGAAGCACGCTGTTGTGTTCGGTTACGGTTGCAATTACTTCGTCCCCTTCTTTTAAATAGCCGAATAGGGCAAGGTTTAAGGCTTCAGTGCAGTTTTTTGTAAAGATAACCCTTTCTATACGTTGATTATTAAAGGTTTTTGATAAAACCTCACGGGTTTTATAAATTAGGTTTTCGGCTAAAACTGCGCCGTCGTAAGCGCTTCTCCCGGGGTTAAAGTTAAGGTTTTTTAAAACGTTTGAAACGGTTAGTAAAACTTGCGAAGGTTTATATCCGCCGGTGGCTGCGTTGTCGAAATATATCATAAATTCACTTTTAAATCCTAAAATTAATATATTATTAATAAGCGTTCAATATGCTTTTTGGTGAATTTATGATTTTTTATATTTTTGTGTTTCGTTCAAAAACCGACGTGTTTTCATTTATAGATAAATTAAAATTTAATTCGGTGTTTAGTCAAACCGTTGGCACGCCAAAGGAAGCAAACGTTGGCTGTGGGCTTTCGGTAAAAGTGGAAAAGGCAAACTTTTTAAAGGCAAAAAGCTTGCTTTCCGTTTATAACTTTCCAAGCTTTTTTGGGGTTTATAAAATTGAAAAACAAGGTTTAAGACAATCGACGAGTAAAATTATATAGTCTTTTTATTTAATTTTGGCAAAATTAAGCAGGGTAGGCTTAAAAAAAGCCTTAAAAAAATTGTAAAAGTTAGCAAATTGTGTTAAAATAAGTTTGTATGAACAAAAAACTTGCAAAAGAAATTATTGGCGGATTGGCTCTTTGCTACCCAAACGCCACCGCCCAACTTAAATGGACAACCCCCTTTGAACTTTTGGTTGCGGTAATTTTGTCGGCTCAATGCACCGACGCTAGGGTGAACGTTGTGACCGCTCAGCTTTTTAAAGAGTATAACACTCCTAAAAAAATGATAGAGCTAAGCCAAGAAGAATTGGAAATAAAAATAAAAAGTTGCGGACTTTATAGGGCGAAGGCAAAAAACATTTTGTCCGCTTCAAGGTCAATTTGCGAAAATTTTAACGGACAAGTTCCAAGTGAATTTTCTCAACTAACTTCCCTTGCCGGCGTTGGCAGAAAAACGGCTAACGTGGTGGCTTCGGTTGCTTTTTGTCAAGATGCTATTGCCGTTGATACTCACGTTTTCAGGCTTGCTCATAGGCTTGGTTTTTCAACTGCAAAAACCCCAATCGGCGTTGAAAAGGATTTGTGTAAATATATTGAAAAATCCTTATGGTCGAAAAGTCATCACTATTTAATTTTTCACGGTAGAAAGGTTTGCAAGGCAATAAAGCCAAAATGCTCAACTTGTAAAATTAACGGCTTGTGCAAAAAAATTGGCGTTAAAAATTTTGAATAAATTGGTCTATAAGTCGATTAAATCCTGTTTTTGCTTATAGAAAAGGTAGAATTATAATGTTTTTAGACAGAGAAACGATTACAATTAAATCGGGAAACGGTGGCGATGGAGCAACTTCATTCATTCGCTATAAAGGCGTTTCTAACGGCGGGCCCGATGGTGGCGACGGCGGTAGGGGCGGTCATATTTACGTTGTTGGCGATAAAAATAAAGTTAGCCTAATTGAGTTTGAATATCAAAAAAAATTCACCGCTGAAAACGGCGGTAAAGGCGAGCCTAAAAAATGCCACGGTAAAGATGGTAAAGATCTATATATTAGCGTTCCACTCGGCACGGTTATTAAAGATAAGGAAACGGGTAGAATTTTGTGCGACGTTTTCTATCACGGCGAAAAGAAACTTCTTTTAAGCGGTGGTAGGGGCGGTAAAGGCAACGTGCATTTTTGCACTTCTCGTAGGCACGCACCACACTTTTCTCAAAAGGGCGAGCTAACCGACGTTAAAAAAATTATTTTAGAGCTTAAAATTATTGCCGACGTTGGTATTATTGGTTTCCCAAATGCGGGCAAGTCTACTTTGCTATCAAAAATTTCAGGTGCAAAGCCAAAAATTGCCAACTATCATTTTACAACCTTATCGCCAAACCTTGGGGTGGTTGCTCACTATGAAGATAGTTTCGTAGTTGCCGATATTCCAGGACTTATCGAAGGGGCTTCACAAGGTGCGGGGCTTGGGCATAATTTCCTTCGCCACATTGAAAGAACAAGGCTTTTAGTTCACGTGGTTGATATTTCCGGCTTTGAAGGTCGTGACCCATACGACGATTTTATAAAAATCAATAAAGAGCTTGAAGAATATAGTGAAGAACTTGGAAAGCGTCCGCAAATTATAGTAGCCAACAAGTGCGATATGTTTGGTGCGGAAGAAAATTTAAAGGCGTTTAAGAAAAAACTTAAAGGCGAAAAGGTTTTTGGAATTTCCGCCCTTAACGGCGACGGGCTTGAAAAACTTTTAGACCACGTTTACGAAGTTCTCAAAAAGCAACCTCAGTTAAAGCCTATTGAGTTTGAAGAATTTTCCTACGAGCGTCCTAACGACGATGAGTTTGAAGTGGTGCGTGACGACGACGGAGCTTACGTTGTTATTGGTCCGCTAACCGACCTTTTAGCTCGCAACGTTGTTCTCGACGATATGGATTCCCTTGCGTATATGCAAAAAATTCTTAGAAACAAGGGTGTTATTAAGGAACTTAAAAAACAAGGTTGTAAAAACGGCGATACCGTTGTTATTGGTGAAATTGAGTTCGATTTTATTGATTAAAAAGTGCAATAATCGACTTATAAGCCAACTTTTAATAGAATTTAGGAGAAAAAGATATGTTTACATCGAAAGAGAGAAGCGCTTTGCGTTCTTTGGCGCAAAGTTTAGAGCCTATTACTCAAATTGGCAAAAACGGCATTGGTGAAAATCTTATAAAAATGCTCGACGACGTTTTGGAAAATAGGGAACTAATTAAAATTACCGTTTTAAACAACGCCGAAACCGACGCTAAAAGTTTTGCCGTTTCCCTTGCTGAAAAGTTAAAGGCGGAAGTAGTTTGCGTTATTGGTCATAAAATCGTTTTATACCGTTATAGCAACAAAAAGGGCGTTAAGCACGTTGAATATTAATTTTATTTACAATTTAAATTGCCAAAACTTGTTTTTTACAAGAATTGGCAATTTTTTTTGGCTAAAAACGGGGATAATAAAAAATAAAAATTATAAAATATGTTTTTTAAATTCGTTGACATTTTTCGCAAAAAGGTATACTATGTATTATATATGTTATGCGTGTGCGTGCGTGTATAGCGTGCGACATGAGAAAATTAGCGTAAATTTTTTTGGAGGAACAAAAAATGATTAATGCAAAAATGAAAAATTTTGCAATTTCAGTTTTAGCATTCGTTATGTGCTTAACGCTTGCTTTTGGAATTGCCGGTTTTTCAAAAGACAGTGTTGCTCTTGCCGCAGACTCTACTTTGGTTATTTTTGATGGTAGTGTAGATACTGTAATGCCAACAACGGGAACTGACGCAGTTTCAGGCTCTACTTTCGAGGTAGTAGGTTTAAGCAAGGTTCAAAGCGATAAGATTAACTCTTCTCACAATGCAATTAACACGGGTGGTAATTGTAAATCAAGTCGTTATATTAAGTTTGTTATTGCAAGCGGTTATACTGCGGATATTAGTCTTATTGCTTACACTAACAGTAGCTCTAAGGTAAGAAGAACTTTCGTTGCGACAGAATTAACCACTGATTATACCAAGGCAATTAATGGTTTAATTTGCGATGAGGCTCAATATAACCACACTGAAAAAACAGCAACGTTGGCAGCAGGCACGTATTATATTAACTTTGATGCAAGCGTTAATATTTATAAGGCTGTGTTAGAAATTAACGCAGAAGCTATCGTTGCAACATACGATGCAGGTGATGGTTCTAATGCGCCTGAAAATCAAAAGCTTCCAACTTCTTCAACGAGCTTAACTGTAGGCGCAGCTCCAACTGCTCCAATCGGCAAGGTTTTTGCAGGCTGGTCTGATGGAACTAACGTTTACGAAGCAGGTAGCAATTATGAAATTCCAGCAGGAACAAAGGCTGTTGCTTTCACCGCTGTTTATAACGTTGAAATTTCAGCTATTACCGCTCCTTTAAACGTTATTAAGGTTTACAAGGAAAACTTGGCTGTAGCTGACCTTGGTCTTCCAACTACCGTTAGCGTTACAACCGTTGACGGCGAAGTTGACTGCGAAGTGGTTTGGGATACCACGGCGTTAGTTTTAGATAACACCGTAAACACCGAACAAATCGTTAGCGGACAAATTACAATTCCAGTAGGCTACGTTTTAGCTGAAGGCGTTGAAAACGCAGTTTCAATTGGCGTTACAATTTTAGCAACCGCACCTGTTGTTGAAGCGATTGAAAATCCAAGCGATATTAAAGTTATTGCATTAACTCAATCAATCGAACTTCCAACCGAAGTTATCGTAACCGTTAATAGTGATGAAATTGCACGTCCCGTTCAATGGACCGGCGGTTACGACTTAAACGTAGTTGGCGAATATACCTTAACAGGAACCGTTGATTTTGGCGAATTTGCCAATACTAACGAATTGACTGTTAGCCAAAAAATTATCGTTTACGCCGATGAAATTATTGCAGTTGAAGGCGTTGCTCAAAGCGTTGCAGTAGGCGCAACCGTAAACCTTCCTGAAACCGTTAAAGTTACCGTTCAAGATAGCTTGACAATGGGAACTTACGAAAAAACCGTAGCAGTTGTATGGAATGGTGGCGCAGTAATCGATACGAGCGCACTTGGTTCACAAAACGTTAACGGCGCTTTAACTCTCGATGCATCTTTATTAAACAGCGCAAACGTTCCTGTAATTGCAGTTGTTAACGTTATTAACCAAACTGAAATTAACTGGGTGGCTTACGCTGACGGCAGTGAATACGACGTTGATTGGACAACCGTTTATACCGATAAAGTTTTAGGAACTAAAAACGGCATTATCGTTAAAGCTGAAAACGGCGCTTCTTCAGATGGCAGTCATAAGCAAACCAAGCCTATGATTAAGCTTAACAAGGGAACTGCCGGCGCAATTTCTATTTTCGTTCCATCAACCGCAACTATGATTTCTATTGAAGTTGATGCCTGCGCATTCGGAACGGGTAAAGAAGGCTCAATTCAAATTACCAACGGAACTACCGTTATTGGTTCGGCTGACGTTAGCGCAACTTCAACCAATACCGACGATAATTCTTTAACATACGTTGTTCCAACCGTAGCAACCGCAACCTATAGCGGAACTACCGATGGCGTATATTATATTCAAGCATCAAGCGAAAACAACCTTTACGTAACCGCAATTAGAGTTAAGGCAATCGTTCCTGAATTAATGGCTATTACTTATAACGTAAACGGTGGCGAAGGTAAAAACGTTGTAGTTGAGTTTGAAAAAGGCTCAACGGCAACCGTAAATTCAATTCCAACCCCAGCTCAAGGCTATGAATTTATCGGTTGGAACACTCAAGCAAACGGCGAAGGCACGTCTTATGCAAACGGCGATACTTTCACAATTAATGAAAGCGTTGAACTTTTCGCAGTTTATAAGCCACTTATCACCGCCGTTGAATATAACTCAATGCTTGCTCAAGTTTATATTAAAGCAAGTCTTGACGAAAAATTATTAACCCAACAAGCAAGCGAAATTTTCGGCTTACCAGCTCAAATTTCAGCAACTCTCCAAGGCGCAACCGACCCAATTAACGTTACCGTTGACTGGACTCAAAGCCTTGCCGAGCTTGAAACCGCAACTTACGCAATTGGCGAATATACTCTAACCGGCGCAATTTCAAGCGTAGATTATAACTTTGCAACCGACGTTAATACAAACGTTGTATTAGTTGTTAGAATTTTAGAATCAAAGCTTCAAATTACGTCCTTTGACGCACTTAACGTTTCAGTTGAACTTGGTAAAACCGAAGCTTTACCAACAATTGTAACGGCAAACCTTTCCGACTTAACTACAATTGATTTAGCCGTTGATTTCAGCGGTGCAAACGTTGATTTTGCTCTCGTTGGCGAAACCCAATATGATGGCGTTGTAACTTTCGACGCTGAAACAATGGAACTTGCTTCAGCTGAAGTTAAGGCAATTTTAACGGTTACCGTTTATACTTATGAAATTACCGCAATCGCTCCAGTAGGCGAAAAAACTGCATTCGTTGGCGGATCAATCGTTCTTCCTGCAAAGGTAAGCGGTTCTTACGTTGATAGAGAATTAAACCCACAAACCACTGAACTTTCAGTTACTTGGGATTACACCGCAGTTGACTTTACAACCGTTGGTTCTTACACGGCAACGGGAACCGTAACCTTTACCGATTTATTCGTTAAAGCCGACGGTTTAAGCGAACAAATTACCGCTCAAATTAACGTTGGGGAATACGTTGCTTCTTCAACTGCTCGTTCAACCAACTTTGCCGACTATGCAAGAACGGGCGCAGGCTCAGTTCGTGGCTTCACTTTAACCGGAACGGTTGAACCTGGCGCAATGGCTAATTTACAAGGTCAAAAAATTAAGAACGGCTCAATTACCTTTGAATTAACCAGACCTGCAAAAGTTACCTTCTCAATTGCATACAGCAAGGATTTAGCAATTAAGCTCGACGGTGGCTCTGCAAACGGTGGTTTAGACCTTTCGGTTGCTAACTATCCTGTAAACCAAATTCACGTTCTTTCCTTTGATTTAGCCGCAGGTTCACACTCAATTTCTTCAACTTCAACTTCTGGCTCATTCTCAATTGGATACGTTATTATCGACGATGGCGGTAGCGAAATTTTCCTTGCAACCGAATCGGAAAACGTTTTACCATCAATGCCTGTTACCAAAACCGTTGACGGCGTTAACTACAATTTCTTCGGCTGGGTAAACAAGGCTGGCGCTCAAATCTATAACCCAGGTGAAACCGTTGATAGCGACCTTTACTACGCTCTCTACTTAACGGCTTCTCAAGTGCAAGGCGCAGCAATTCAAGTTGGTTCAACCGATAAGCAAATCCGCTTTACTTCAACAATTCAAATGTTGAACGCAAGCGCATTGTTCGATAATCTTGTTACCAACAACGTTATTTCAGTTTCTAACGCTATCACTTTAAATTCTGAAAGCGTAACTTCAACCGAAATTATCGACAAGGCAATGGATATGGTTAAAATTTATCAAATCGTTGCCGTTGAAAAATTCACCAATGCTTATACTTTAACTTCAACAGCTCACGTTGGCTCAACTGAAGTTTTAAACAGCGCTATTACTCGTTCAGCTAAACAAGTTGCTGAAAGCTTAATTAGCGACGTTCAAACTACAAGCGATGCAAAATATAAATTCACAACCGAAAACGGTTTCAGCGCTTACAACACTTTAGAGCGTGAAGCAATTTCAGCTTATATCGTTGACGATTCTCAATCGGGCGGTGGCTCTGGCTCCGAAGGTGGAGAAGGTGGCTCTGGCTCTGAAGGCGGAGAAGGCGGTTCTGGCTCTGGTTCTGAAGGCGGAGAAGGCGGTTCTGGTTCTGGTTCTGAAGGTGGAGAAGGCGGTTCTGGTTCTGGCTCTGAAGGCGGAGAAGGCGGCGCTTTAGTTGAAACTTTAGTTACCACTGAAGAATCACTTAAAAACGGTTTATACGTTTCTGAATTAGCCGTAACCGAAGCTAACACCTACTATCTTGGTAGCGCTGAAGGCGGTAACTATATTTTCAAAATTGAAGTAACCGATGCAACCGGAACTTACGTTTTAAATGCAACTGATTTACAAGCTTTTGAAGCTTTTGAAGACCCAACCAATAAAACCGGCGCTTTAAGACAAGACGGTGAAGAAATTGTTTGCGGAACAAACAATGCGTTCACTTTAATTTTAGCATCAGGCAAAACAAAGGTTGATGCAAGCGAAAAGACCTTTAGCGATGGTTTTGCAGGAACACAACGCATTAACTTTGGCGGAAAAACTCAAACCGTTTCAGGAGTTTTAACAAACGCAATTGAATTCTCAACAACAGGTGAAGCAACCATCAAAGTTTGGTGGGTATCTGGTGGCGACGGTCGTCAAGTTAAAGTTTTCAAACCAGCTGAATTAGGTTTATAATTCACCAGCTTAACAAACCAATTTAAAAACGTTTTTTAGTTCTTTTCTTTGGTTTAACTTAAAATAAAAAATTGCGCTATTCTTTGGCTAATTAAAGGGTGGCGCATTTTTTGTTTTTACCGTTAAAATTATTTGATTTTTTAACAAAATTTGTAAAATTTATATGCACTTTTGCGACAAGTATATTCATTTTTTAGTTAAATAAACAACTTTAATTAATCAAAATATTGACAAATATATATATATGATATAGAATGAAAAAGTAAAAAAGCAGAGCAAACGGGCGTTGCTTTGGCTTTTTGTGTTGTTAATTTATTGTTTAAGGCTTTTTCAAGCCAAATTCAATTTATTATAGAAGAAAAAAATTTTATTGTTTAGGAGGTCAAATATGATTTCTAAGAAAATGAGAAACATATCAATGGTGTGCTTATCGTTTGTTCTAGCGTTAACACTTGCCTTTGGTTTAGCAAGTTTCTCAGTAAAAACAGCTGACGCCGCAGAATATACTAATAATATTGCTGATGCAACAAACGTGGTTGAAAGTGGTGAAACGGTTACTTACACTTATCCTATGTTAAATAGTGGTAAATTAAAAGGTAATTCATTCCTTTTCGAAGTTCCTTCTAATACTGCTTCTGCAACTCTTAAAGTGGTAGATAATGGTTCAAACTCATCTAGATACTGCTACGTTTATCCTAAGGGTGTAGCAACGACAACCAGAAACGCTGATGAAGAAGCTGTTAAGGATAGTGATGTTCCTGGTAAATGGTCACTTTATTCAGGTTCAGGCAAAACACATATTTTTGGGTTTACTAAAGACGATTTGTTAGTTAATGGTGATAAAACCTATATTGTAATTGGTTCTGCTGATGATTATAAATTCAAAGAAACCTTTACTGTAGTTGCAACATTAGAGGCTACAAAGTCTATTGATTCTATTGAACCATTAACTGGTACATATGAACTTATGGTAGGTCAAGATATTTCAGTTGCTGGTCTTCCTTCAGAAGTTACAGGTAATTGGACTGATGCTAACTCAGCTACAGGCACAATTGCTGTTCCTGTAACAAATTGGACTGCTGATACTTCTGCAGTTGGAACAGTTGTTGCAACTGGAACTTTAGGTGCTGTTGATGGCTACACTTTAGGTGTTGAAACTGTTACCGCTAACGTAACGGTTAAAGAAATTGAAAAAATTGAAATCACTTCATTTGAAGCAATCGCTCCAATTTCTGCAACCTTTGGCACTTCGAAAGATGCTCTCGGCTTGCCTGCTACAGTAATTGGTAGTAACGGTGATAACTTTAACGTTGCTTGGACAATTGAACCTGAATTTACTGGTGCAGTTGGTAACTATACAGCAACTGGAGCTGTTGAATATAATGAAACATATTATACAGTAACCGCTGCTAATCCAACAGTTGCAATCGAAATTACTGCAATATCTATTGCAAGTCAAGAATTAACTGGTGTTTATTACACTTTTGATAACGAAAGTGTTGTTGGTTTACCTGCAACATTAACAGCAAACGACGTTGATTTTGAAATTGCTTGGAATGCTTACGTTGCTGATAGCGCAACAATTTCTGGTTCATTAGTTGCTAAAACAGGTTATGACGTTTCTAACGCACAAGTTACTGCAAACGTTCAAAAGGCTGTTGCAACCAAGTCAATCACTTTTATTAATAAAGAAATTCCAACAACTTCTGATTCACTTGTAGTTAGTGGAACATGGGCATACGATGATGGTTTAGATGGTGGAAACCGTAACGAAGGCGAAGTTGCTCAAGTGTTCTATGAAGGTATTAAAACAAGCAGTTCAAATGCTGGTAAGTTAACCTTCTACCTTGACAAAACTTCTAAAGTATCATTTGGATATGGCGCAAGAGCAATGCAAGTTGTTAATGGTAATAACGAAGTTGTTGTAAGTTGGGATGGTGGAACAACACCTGCAAACGGTGCAAAAACAACTGCTGAAGTTGAATTAACCCCTGGTGCTTATACAATTTCTGCAACAGGCGGTAACGCATTCTTAAAGTTCATTAACATTATTAATGAAGATACAACCGTTATTTACGGTGTTGGAAATAGCGCAACACTTCCAGCAGTTGCTGCTGAAAAAGCAGACTATACCTTTATTGGTTGGGCTGACGGCAATAAAGCAATTGTTGCAAACTCAGTTGAAAACGCTAATACAGGTGTTGCAGAATACGTAGCTGCGTATGCTAAAGCTGAATATCTTGGCGTTCAATTCAAAACCGCTGGTAACGGCGCAATCCGTTTCGGCTTTATGATTAGCGCAGTTAACGCAGGCGATGAAGCAGTTGCTTTAAGTGCTGATTTATTAAGCGATGCAACCTTCACTTTCGTTAACCTTTCAAACGGCAAGTCAGCTAATTTAGTTCCAACTACTCTTGCAGTTGGTTCTGACGAAACTAACCTTTACACAAACCTTGCAATCACAGGTATGGATGCTGCTAAATCTGCAAACGTTTTAACTGCTAACCTTTCAATCAAGGTTAACGGCGTTGCAATTGAAGTAAACGGCTCTGAAACCGAATCAATCACCGCAAAAGCTCAAAAAGCTTTAGAAGCAGGTCAATTAAATGAAGACCAAGCTGGCGTTTACGGTGCATAATAAAGGAGGAAATTAACAATGAAAAAAGAATATTTAGAACCAATCGTTGAAGTTTTCTACTTTACTGAAGACGTTGTTAAAACCAGTCCTGTTAGCGATGGCGACAATGAATTTGGCGCAGGTAACGTTGATATTTGGTAATTAACTAAAACTAAAAACGGCTTTTCCATTCGAAAAGCCGTTTTTTTATTTTAAAAATAAAAGAAGCAAGAATTTAAAGTTAATTCTTGCTTCTTTTTAATTTGTTTAGTTATTTATAAATTAATATACGCCTTGAGCAATCATTGCTTCAACAACCTTTTTAAAGCCTGCAAGGTTTGCGCCTGCAACAAGGTTATAAGGTAAGCCGTAAGCATTACAAGCATCAACAATTTGAGCGTGAATGTTTTTCATAATATCGCCAAGCTTTGCATCAACTTCTTCACGTGACCAAGAAAGGCGTTCACTATTTTGGCTCATTTCAAGGCCGGAAACTGCAACGCCACCAGCGTTTGAAGCTTTTGCAGGGCAAACGATAATTCCGTTTTCCATTAAAAATTCAATTGCTTCGTTTGAAGTTGGCATGTTAGCAGCTTCGTTAACGTATTTAACGCCTAATGCAGGGAATTTTTTAGCGTCGTCAAGGTTAATTTCGTTTTGGGTTGCGCATGGCATATAAACGTCTGCCTTAACGTTACCCCAAGGCTTTTCATCTTTAATAAACTTTCCGCCGTGGCGCTTAGCAAAGTCTTCCTTGCTTTCGCCGTTCTTTCTTGAAACTGCAATGTCTTCAGCCATTTCAGCGGTTAAGCCGTTTTCAAAATAAAGGTAGCCGTCTTGACCGGATAGGGTTATAACCTTACCGCCAAGCTCAATAATTTTCTTTGCTGCGCCCCAAGCAACGTTGCCGAAGCCTGAAAGTGCAAACACTTTACCTTTAATTGTATCGTTTTCGTGTTTTAAAACTTCATTTAAAAAGTAAATTGAGCCAAAGCCTGTTGCTTCAGGGCGAATTAAGCTACCGCCAAAAGAAAGACCTTTACCCGTTAAAACGCCGTTTTCATAAGCGTTTCTAATGCGTTTATATTGACCAAACATAAAGCCAATTTCTCTTGCGCCAACGCCAATGTCACCAGCTGGAACGTCAACGTCAGGGCCGATATGGCGATAAAGTTCGGTCATAAATGCTTGACAGAAACTCATAATTTCCGTGTCTGACTTGCCTTTTGGGTTAAAGTCTGAACCACCCTTGCCACCGCCCATTGGAAGGGAAGTTAAGCTGTTTTTAAAGGTTTGTTCAAAGGCAAGGAATTTCATAATTGAAAGGTTAACCGATGGGTGGAATCTAAGTCCGCCCTTGTATGGGCCGATAGCGCCGTTGTGTTGAACACGATATGCCTTGTTAACTTGGGTGTTGCCTTTATCGTCAACCCAAGAAACTCTAAAGCTAATAATTCTGTCCGGTTCAACGAGACGTTCTAAAATTGCATATTTTCTGTAAAGAGCTTCATTCTTTTCAACTGCTGGGCGCAAAGAATTTAAAACTTCACGAACGGTTTGCATAAACTCCGGTTGATTTGGGTTTCTTGCTTCGGTGTCTAAAATGACTTGTTCAATGTAATCCATTTTTATTCTCCTTTTTGCGTATATCAAAGATATACGCAGGTTATTAATGGTTAAATTTTACCCCAAAAAACTAATTATTGTCAATAATTTTTCAATGGTTTTTTAAAGCTTAATATATTTTTATTGAAAAAGTTTTATATATGTGTTAAAATTGTTTCGTAACAAGAATTCGTTTAATAAACGCAACGTTGTTTTTTTTGCAACAAAGGGGAACTATGGAAACTTTTTTATTTGCCATTAACGCTGTTTTACCACTGGTTATTTTAATTTCCATCGGATATATTTTAAAAATTACAAAAATTTGCAACGACGAGTTTTTTAAACAAGCCAATAGCCTTGTTTTCAAGCTTTTTTTGCCTGTAAATTTGTTTTTAAACGTTTATAAGGTTGAAAGTTTTTCAAACGTTAATTTTAAAACCCCAATTTTTGCCCTTTGCGCTTTGGCGTTTATTTTCTTTTTCGGGTTAGGAACTTGTCTTCTTGCCACCAAGGATAACTCAAAGCGTGGCGCAATTTGGCAGGGTGTTTTCCGCTCGAACTACGCAATTTTAGGCATTCCTCTTGCCGGCTTAATATTAGGGGATACGGCAATTAGTGAAGCCGCCGTTTTATCGGCTTTCGTGGTGCCAGCCTTTAATATTTTAGCCGTTATTGCCCTTTCCGTTTTTAGGGAAGACGGCAAAAAACCTGAAATTAAAAAGGTTTTGATTGGAATTTGTAAAAATCCGCTTATTATCGGCGTTGTTTTAGGGCTTATCGTTTTGGGAATTCGAGCTTTATTCGTTCACCTTAACTGGAGTTTTAGAATTTCTAACGTGGCGTTTTTAAACACTTCATTAGAATATATTTCAAGGGTGACAACCCCGCTTGCTTTAATCGTTTTAGGCGGTAAGTTCGAGTTTAAGTCGGTTGTTAGCGACAAAAAATTAATTATTGTTGGAACGATAGTCCGCCTTGTAGTCGTGCCGGCAATAGTTTTAAGCGTTGCTTGCGGAATTTTCCATTTCACGGGGGCTTCGGTTGTTGCTCTCATTATTGCATTCGCTTCCCCAGTTGCCGTTTCAAGCGCTATTATGGCTCAAGAAATGAAAGCCGACGGCGAGCTTGCAAGTTCCTTGGTGGTTTCAACAACCATTGGCTCAGTTATAACCTTAACCATTATTATTGCCATTGTTAAGGGGCTTGGCTTAATTTAAAAATAACCCGCTAAACAACTGCAATAGTCATAGGTATTTTCATTCAAAATAAAAACGTAACCCGCTATACTTCGCAAAAGCGAAATATAGCGGGTTTTTTATTCACAAAATTAAGTTAATATAGTGATATTTTTAGCCTTGTGGCTAAAAGTGATATGCAAAACAAGTTTTGCGTTATATTTTGACTTATGGTCAAAGTTATATTATATTTGCCATAACTTACCCTAACGGGTAAATATAACTTTGCGTTAGCATAATATCACTGCGATAGCAATATAACTTGCCGTTAGGCAAATATAGTTGTGGCGTAGTGATAAATTCTTATCGCTACGCCACTAAAGTTTAGCGGGTTTTAATTTTCGTTATACTTTTTTTATTTTTTGAATAAATATATATAAAAGGTTAGTTTTTGCATTTTTTAAATGCGTTTGATAAAATTTTGTCGGCTTGCTCTTTTGTTAATTCTTTTGCCCAGTCAACGGGGTTAAGAGAACAATCAAAATGTTCAAAGCGAGCGGTTTGGTTGCGATAGGTGTCGTTCCAACGGTTAAAGGCTTGTGGGCAAATGCTTTCGGTGTTACAACCAATAAAGGTGCATTTCCCATAATCACGCCAAGGTCTGGCTAAATAAATTTCAGAGTTAAAGCCTTCTTCTTTGGTGAAATTACAATTATAAAAGGTAAAGCCCAAAGCCTGTTTTAAGCTGTGTGATGGAGCGCAAACGTAACCAATAGCACGGTTATCGTTAATATTTATAAAATCGCAATTTTCAAATAGCGCCGTGCCAGAGCCAAAAACGTAGTCTAAACTGCCGTAAATTTTGCAGTTGACAAAATAGCTTTCAAGCTCCCCTTCAACGTATCGCTCGTAATCTGTTAAAAACCCGTCGTAACGGGTGATTAAATCGTCGGGCAAAGGACCAAGAAAAAGCGTGTCCTGTAAAGATTTTAAGGTCAAATTTTCAGCCTTGAAACCTTTTGCGTAAACGGTTAAAGCCACGGCTTGACCCTTTTTAATTGGGTTTCCCGCATCGTTTACAACCGTTAGGTTTTTAAGGCAAACGTTTTCTGCAAATACCCCAAGAGTATAGGTTCTAAAGGTGTTGTAATCTAATCCGTCTTGGTGAACTTTATTGGCGCAATCGTCGTTAACGATTATGGTTTCATCTCCGCCGATAATCGTTATATTAGGCGTAAAAATTCGCACTTTTTCTCTATAAACTTTGTTTAAAAGCACAATTTGGTCGCCACTATTACAGGTTTTTAAAATTTCGTTTAAACTTTGATTGGGCTGTATGTAAATTGTTTTCATTTAGCCGTGTCCTTTGCCGTTTTATTTTTGCTTTTTATATATAATAGGATATATATTTTATTTTGTCAAGATAATTTTATACATATATTTTAAAGCACAACAACCGACCATTTCGGTTAAAATTTCTCATTTGTATTGACAAAGTTTTTTTTTGGTTGTAGAATTATAATGAGGAAAAGGGGGTTTTCTTATAATGAAAAAGTTTTTACTCGTAATTTCATGTATAATCCTTATGTTTGCTCTCTGCGCCTGCGATTTAGGCTATGGCGTTAACGTTGGTGAGGGCGGAATTACAAAGGGTTCTAACGCAGGTTTTAAGCCTGTGGCTTCAAATAATGCTCAAACTTCCGTTGGCGGAAACGGTGGTAATAACCAAACTTCAATTGGCGGTGGTAACGGTGGTAACACCCAAACTTCCGTTGGCGGTAACAATGGTGGCAACACTCAAACTTCAACCGGCGGAAACGGCGGTGGTAACACCCAAACGTCTACCGGTGGCAACACTCAAACCTCTACCGGTGGTAACACTCAAACGTCAACCGGCGGAAACGGCGGTGGTCAACCAAGCGGTGAAGTTAGCTCGTCAATTAAGCCTATTAGCCAAGGCGGATTAAGCGAATCTGCTTTCGTAACTTGGGCTGATTCTAACATTGCAAGCGCTGCCGCTTACTATAAGCTTAGCTCGGCTTCAAGTTGGACTCAAGCTGACAAAGAATTAATTAGAACTGTTGATGGAAACGCTCGTGTCGATTTTCTCGGTTTAAAAGCCGGCACTTACGATCTTCGTGTTCACGTTGGTGGTGAAAATGCCGACATTGAAATTAAAAACGTTGTAGTTAACGCATACGACAGAAGCGGTTATGCTCACGATGGTTTTAGTGGTGTTGGCGCTTATAACGACGACGGAACTTTAAAATCTGGCGTTTCAGTTGTCTACGTTAGCGAAAGCACAAAGGCTAACCTTGTTAGTTCTATTCAAAAAGGTAACGTTTGCGTGCGTATCTTAGGCAAAATTTCTTGCCCACAATATCTTTCTAAAAACAAACTCGATTCATCTATAACCGATATTAAGGGTATTACAAGAAATAACTTAGGCGACGATAGCTATTGGAATATGATTGACGTTTCAGGTAAATCTAACATTACCGTTGAGGGTGTTGGAACTGACGCTCAGTTCTTCCAATTTGGTATGACTTTCAAAAAATGTAACTCTATTGAAGTTAGAAATATTACTTTTACCGATTATCCTGAAGACGCTTGTTCTTTTGAAGGTTCAAAAGGTAGTGAAAGCAGTTACGGTAACTATTGGGTTCACAACAATCAATTTAACGTTGGTAAAAACGGTTGGGATTTAACAAGCGAACAAGATAAGCACTACGGCGACGGCGCAACCGATATTAAATATTGTCACAACGTTACTATGAGTTATAACTTCTATAACGGTTGTCAAAAGACAATGCTTGTTGGTGGTGCTGATACTAATATTCAATATAATGTCACGCTTCACCACAACTATTATAAGAGCAATAAATCTCGTCTTCCACTTGCAAGAACGGGTAACGTTCACATCTATAACTGTTATTACGAAAAGAATACAACTTGTATGAGCACGAGAAATAACGCATTCGTATTCCTTGAAGCTAATTACTTTAAGTCTAACAGCTCTATGACAGATAGCAATACAAAGTTCAAGATCAAGGCTTATAATAATACCTTTGACGGAACAAGCAAAGGTTCTTACGTAACTGAAGTTTCTTCAAGAGACGCAACAGTTTCAACAAGCTGTAAGTATGATACCAAGTTTGCTTATAAGAAAGCAATTAGCTATTGTTCTGATTCAAAAACTGCCATGACAGATTGTCAAACTTATTCAGGCGTTGGCAAGGGTAATAAATAATTAAACAAAAAAATCGTCAAGAATTTTCTTGGCGATTTTCTTTTTGCTCAATTTCAGTTAAAACCTTTTTTGGGCTTGGGTTTTGGCTTCCAAAAAACAAGCTAAAAAGTCCGTAAAAAATAAAAAGCGAACCACTGAAAACGTAGTAAATTGGATAAAAGCAAATTAGGCTAAAACCCATTAAAAAAATACCATAACATAAAAATTTAAGGGCGAGGGGGCGTTTAAAAAATTTATTAAGCGAAAAATTCTTTTTTTCTTTTTGATTAGTTTCGTCAAACTTTGTTTCATTAAAAAGCGAAAAAAAATCGTCGCCTATTATAATTTTAACGCTTAATGCGTTTAAAATTGCCGTGGTTTTTTGAGATAGTTGCGCCGTTAAAATTATAATTTCTTTTTTGCTTTCAATTTGTTTAATAGTTTGTAAAATATAGGTTAGACTTGGCTCTTCAAAGGTGCAAAAAGGAATAAATAAAAAATCGTTAGAAAGCAAATAAAAATTTGTTTTTTCAAGTTTAAAATTAAGCTTTTTTTCTAAAACAACGGCAAATAAGTCGATTATCTCGCTATTATTCATTTTTGCAAGGTTGAAAATAATTTGTTTCTTTTTCTTCGTTAGGGCGGAAATGCTTTGGCTTTTTTTAAGGTCGTCGGCGTTTTTAATATAAATTATAACGCTTAAAATAATCGACACTAAAAGGGAAATTAAAGCTGAAAAAAGGTTGGTTAAATTTAGCAACCGAAAAATTGCAAAACATAACAAAAAAACGGAAATAAAAGTTAAAATCGTATTTAATATAACGGAAATGGAAATATTTTTAAACATATTAAAATTATTGACTTAAAATTAGCCGTTTATTCTTGTTTTTAAAGGTTTTTTGTGCTAAAATAAAACTATGAAAATTGCAATTTACGGTGGCTCGTTTAACCCCGTTCACGTTGAACATATCAATCTCGTTAAAATGGCAATCGACCATTTTTCTCTCGATAAGCTTATCGTTGTGCCAAGCTTTATGCCTCCGCACCGCCTTAACGACGAGCGTGAAGATTTTTCTCACCGCTATAACATGCTTAAACTTTGTTTTGAAGGTGTTGAAAAAGTTGAAGTTTCCAACTTTGAACAACTTTCAGGGGGCGTTAGCTACACCTATTTAACCATTGAACGTTTTAAAAAGCAATATCCTTTCGATCAGCTTTATTTTTTAGTTGGCACCGACATGCTTTTTAATTTTCCTTCTTGGTATAATCCAAAGGGAATTTTAGAAAATTGTCAGTTAATCGTTACGCCGAGAGAGGGCGATAATTTAGAGCTTGCCGTTAAAAATTTTCAGTCAATTTTTGCCGTTAACCCTCTTATATCGCCATATATTGGAAAAAACGTTTCAAGCACGAAGCTTCGAACCTATTTAAAATTAGGGTTAAAAACTAATTTAACAATTGAGCCCGTTTTAAATTATATTAAGGAAAATAATCTTTATTTAGGTGGCGAATATTACGAGTTTGTTAAAGGCAAACTTCCTGAAAAACGGCTTATTCACACTGCCAACGTTATTGTTAAGGGTATAAGTTTGGCAAAACAAATTGGTGAAGATAAGCAAATGGTTGAACTTGCTTGCCTTCTTCATGACGTTGCTAAATATGAAAAGGTTGACGATTATTGCGATTTTATCGCTCCAATCAACGTGCCTGACAGCGTTATTCATCAATTTTTAGGGGCGCATATTTGTAAAACTGTTTTAAAAATTCCGTATGACAACGTTATAAACGCCGTTTGCTACCACACTACGGGCAGAAAAAATATGTCGAACCTTGAAAAAATCGTTTTCATTGCCGATTTAATTGAAGAAAACCGAAATTTCAGCGGTGTTGATGAAATTAGAAAACGCATTGACGAAAATTTTGAAACGGGTTTTGCTTTTGCCGTTAAAGAACTTTATAAATTTTTAAAAAATCAAAATAACAAGGTATATTATCTTACCAAAGAATGTGCCGAATTTTATAATAAAGGGGAACTATTATGACAAGTTTAGAATTAGCTAATTCAATTTGCAAATTTTTATCAGAAAAAAAGGCCCAAGATATCGTTAAAATTTACGTTGCTGAAAAAACCGTCGTTGCCGATTATTTCGTAATCTGTTCGGCTCGCTCGCAACCACAAGTTAAGGCGCTTAGCGAATACGTTGAAGAATTCGTTGAAAAAAACGGTGGTCAAATTAAGTCGGTTGAAGGCGTTAGCGAAGGTAGATGGGCAGTTATCGATGCCTACGACGTTATTATTCACGTTTTCAACGACGAGCAACGCCTTTTCTATCACCTTGAACGTCTTTGGGGTGAAGGGGAAAAATTTGACGATTAATTTTACAAAAAGGCTTTATATAAGTCGATTAATTAACGTTTTTATCCTTTTTAAATTTAAAACTAACTTAGTTTTACGGCTAAGTTAGTTTTTTTCGTTTAGGTTATTTATAAATTCGTTTAGGCTTACCACCCTTTCTTTAAAGGGCAGGGTAGGCTTTTTTATTTTTTCTTTTTTTTGAGGGGGTTGGGGGAGAAATATTAAATTGGTTTGATTTTTTTGTTTTGGAGAAGGCTCTTGCCTTTTTTGCATTTTAAAAGCATAGAAAATATAGCAAATAAAATAACAGGTTATAAATAAGGATATTATTATAAAAAGTCCCATAAAAAAATTATTCATAAATTAAGTTTAGCAAACTTAAAATTATGAAATTTTGTAAATATGGTCGAAAAAGGATAAATTAAGTCAAAAAGAAAAGGTTTAAAAATAATTAAAAAGGTCAAAAATTTTTTTAGAGGTGATTTATGCAAGAAACAAACGTGTATAAGCTTATTGAAAGTTCGCCCAATGAAAAGGAAAATTCGCTTTTAAAAAATACCAGTGAAATTTTCGGCGTTAGTAGTTTGGAATTGGAAAGTGAATTCATTAGCTATAAAATTCAAAAATTTTTAAAAGTTATCGACTATTTAGCTTTGAACGAAAAAAGCGAGCTTAGCCTTAAAGAAAAGGTTAGTTTCGTTCAAAAATCTGCTATTGGCTCAATTACTTGTATGCCCGCCCGAATTGATTTTGCATTAAAATACGCAATGGGCAAAGACTTAACCGTTAATTCTGTAATTGGCTATCCTAATGGCGATGAATTTTCAAAAAGTAAAATAGTTTGCGCTAAAAAGTTAGCAAAAACAAAAGTTTTCAGTGTTTTTACGCCCGTTAGCTCGGTTATGCTCGGTTATTACAGAATTGACCAAACGGAAAAAGAACTTAAAAAAATTAGAAAAATTTTGAAAAACAAAAAGTTTAATTTACAAATTAATATCGACGAGCTTTCTAACGCTTTAATTTCAACCTTTGCCAAAATTGCTATCCTTTGTAAAGTGGACGGCGTTATAATTGGTGGCGACCTTAACCAAATTGGCAAAATTAAGGCGCTTATGGACTTATTGTCTAACAAAATTACCCTTTGCGCCCAAGGTGAATTAACCGTTTCTCAGGTTAACGCTTTGTTTAAACTTGGTGTTAACTCAATTTCCGCAACCAATTCTAATAGGTTGGTAGAAGCCGTTAAAAACGCAATAAAAAATTAATTTTTATATAAGGAGATAGAAAATGAACCCTTTTGAACTAAAAAGCAAAAAACTCGACGGTTTAATTACTCCGTTGAAACTCATTCCCCAAACCCCATACGATAAGTTTGAGGTTAGCCCTTACACTAAGGTTAGAATAATTTTAGCCCAAGGCACTGAATTTGAAGCCAATTGGTTTTCTCACCACTTTCATCGTCACACTTTTAACAACGAGCTTAGGAGAGATTTAGCCTATTTGCGCCGACTTGAACAAATTCAGCACAAAAAATTAGCTTCGCTAAAGCCGGAAGATGAAAGTATTTTACAAACTACTCTAACTTACGAACAAGTAGCCGTTGATTTAACGGCAATGCTTGCAAAACGAGAAAAGAACGCCGTTGTTCGTGAGCAGTTAGATTTTGCTCTTTTAGAAGATTTCGACCACCTTTATCGCTATACCGACCTTCTCGATATGGAAGAAAAGGTTGATTATTCAAAGCTTATTGGCAACTATACCGAAGTTATGCCAGGCAGACCAACGGTTAGTGAATTTCGCCATCCTAACGACGACGTTAGGTTTGCAACTAATAATTGCTTTAACGATACTCAAACCAAGTTAAATATTGGAATTATCACTGCCGCTGAACAACAAACAATGAATTTTTATATGAACTTAGGCGCATATTACCATTCGGAACTTGGTAGAAAACTTTACAGCGAAATAGCTTTAATTGAAGAGCAACACGTTACCGGCTACGGTGGACTAATGGATCCTGACACAACTTGCCTTGAAGAGTTGGTTATGCACCAATACACCGAGTGCTACGTTTATTATTCTCTTTACGAAGATGAAACCGATCCTCAAATTAAGAAATTATTTAAAGAAATGTTTGAAGAAGAAGTTAGCCATTTGCATTTTGCGGCACACCTTCTTGAAAAGCACGAAGGCAAGCCTTGGTGTAGGGCAATTTCCGATCCAAAATTCCCAGAGCCTTTAAAATTTGGCGAAAACGTCGACTATATTAGAAAGGTGTTAGAAAACGTTAATAAAACGGCGGTTAAGGAAGGATATTCTTTTGTTAACGACCTTAGTGATAATGCGGATTTCTTTAAATATCAAAGCCAATTTATGGGTAGCGGACAGGAAGCGCCAAGCCATCAAGTTATCGAAAAATATATAGAAAAAAACGGCATGGACTTGCGCTTTGAAACCCAGCCTCACCCTATTGAAGAATTGCGTAATAGAAAGGTTGATAATATTAACGTAGGTAGGGTAAAAACCAACAAATCAAAGTAAAAAAATGGTAAAAATCGACCTATACGTTAACTAATAAAAAGAGTGGTTAAAAAGCCCACTCTTTTTTTCCGTTAAAAATTTTCAAAAAATTGCCATATATTAAATTGCGTTTTTATATGGACAAAGTGGTTATTGGCAAAAAAGCGAATGGACAATAATTGATTATTTATAGACAAAATGAACTTCTTAAAGCTTTGCAATTGACTTATTTGACAAATAACTTTATAATGTTATTATCCATACTTTGGGGGTTTATATTTATTATATAAATAACCTAAAAAAATGGAGTAATTTAAAGGGATAAATTGAAATATTAATATAGTGTGGGGCAAGGTTTTAAGGAAAAATTGCTTTAACATTATATAAATATATAAATAGTTTTATATTTCCCAACACAAGTTGGGCAAATTATAAGGAGGAGAAGGAATGAATAAAAACAATTCTCTTCAAAAATTCAAAGCGAAAGTAGCCATTGAATCGCTATTGAAAGCAATATTGTTTTCAGCGGTGTGCATGTTTGCGGCAATGGCAATATACACACTTTTGCTAAACGTCTTTAAGGCGAGAATATTAAACTGGGTTGTAGTGTTA
>JAZQKQ010000033.1:0-79182 GCA_045542235.1 Christensenellaceae bacterium
AACGCTTGCCACCTACGTATTACCGCGGCTGCTGGCACGTAGTTAGCCGTGGCTTGCTCTTGGGGTACCGTCACTTTCTTCATCCCCCATCACAGAACTTTACAATCCGAAGACCTTCATCATTCACGCGGTATTGCTGGGTCAGAGTTGCCTCCATTGCCCAATATTCCTCACTGCTGCCTCCCGTAGGAGTCTGGACCGTTTCTCAGTTCCAATGTGGCCGATCACCCTCTCAGGTCGGCTACCAATCGTCGGCTTGGTGGGCCGTTACCTCACCAACTACCTAATTGGACGCGAGCCCATCTCTATCCGATAAATCTTTCATCCAACGAAGATGCCTTCAAAGGATAATATGCGGTATTAGCACAGATTTCTCTGTGTTATTCCCCAGATAGAGGCAGGTTGCTCACGCGTTACTCACCCGTCCGCCACTAACAATTTCAAGTAAACCCAAAATTGTTCGTTCGACTTGCATGTGTTAAGCATACCGCCAGCGTTCGTCCTGAGCCAGAATCAAACTCTTAAGTTGAATTCTATAAAGCCGAACTTTTAAAAAAGTTCAACTGCTCTAACTAATTAATTTTTTGTCGTGCTGACTGTTTGTGGTACATATAAAATATACTCAAATTATTGACAGAAACTTTTTAATTACAAAAAACTTGTACATTAATAATCATTTCCTTCTATTCAATTTTTAATCTACATAAAGTGCTGAACAACCGTTCAGCGGGTTGCTATCTTGTTGACAGCTTATCCATAATAACATATAGATTTTATAATGTCAACTATTTTTTAAAACTTTTTTTAATTTTTTTAAAAAATTTTTTTAGCAACTTTTTGGCCATTTTTTATTTATTTTTAATGGCGTTTTTTAAGCTTTAACCTTTTTACCAACCTTGCGGTTTTCTTTATTAAAGCTCGCATTTAAACAAACCCTTTCGCAAGGGTGTAGCGATATTAAACACTATTTTACGACATTTGTCAACTATTTTTTTTAAAATTTTTTAATTTTTTTTCAATTTTTTTTAAGGTTTTTTTACCCCCACAATATATTGTGTTTTTCCACTTTTTATGCCACAAAATAACAAAAAAGGCAAGAAATTAATTTTTTACTAAGAAAAAACCAATTTTTGCCTTTGTTTTCATTATATATATTACGCACGCACACGCACGCACGTGAGAGATTATTGAATTTATTTTTAAACTATTTTTCCACCACCCAAACAATAACCGTTTTGATAGAACACGCAATATTGACCGGGAGTTATTGCCCTTTGAGGCTCTAAAAAGTTTACGCTTATTTTTTCCTTTTCAAAATTTATTATTGCAGGGCTTGGATTTTGTGCGTAACGAGTTTTAACGAGCACCCTTTCACCGCTAACGGGAGTTTTGCCAATCCAATTACAATTTAAAAGTTCAAGGCTTTGAGAAAAAAGCTCTTCTTCCGAGCCGTGGGAAACTATTAGACAATTGGTTTTAACGTTTTTGCCAACCACGAACCATCTTCCGCCGTTTTCACCGGCAATTCCACCCAGCCCTAAACCCTTTCGCTGTCCTAAGGTGAAATTAAACAAACCGTTATGTTCGCCTACCACCTTGCCCGATAGGTCGATTATTTTCCCCTTTTTCGGCTTTACGAAGGGCTTTAAAAACTCACGAAAGGTTAAGTCGCCCATTAAACAAATATCTGAACTCCCCTTTTTGTGAGCGGTTATAAGATTATTTTCTTCGGCTATTTTGCGAACTTGGTCCTTGTTAAGCCCACTTAAAGGAAACAAGGTTTGACTAAGAGCCCTTTCGCTAACTTGATTGAGAAAATAGGTTTGGTCCTTTAAAGCGTCGGCTGGGCATTTTAAAAAACACCTGCCGTTGATTATTTCCGTTGAAGCGTAATGACCGGTTGCAACGTAGTCGGCGCCTTGGGTAATAGCAAAATTATATAAAGCGCCGAACTTTACGTTTTTATTACATTCAACGCAAACGTTTGGGGTTAGCCCTTGTTCATATTCACTTATAAAAGGTTGAAACACCTTGTCGTTGAAAATTTGAGAAAAGTTTACCGCATGGAGTTTAATTCCAAGGGAATTGCACACCTTTTGAGCATCGGCTAAATCACCCACGCCCTCCTTTAAGGTAAAATGCACCCCTTCAACTTGATAACCTTGTTTAATTAGCAAATAAGCGGCAACGGAAGAATCCACGCCTCCGCTCATTCCAACGATAACTTTTTTCATAGCCTAACCCTAAAAAATTTTGTAGTTTTAGTATAAATTATTCTTTGCCTGTTGTCAATAGCGTTAGCAACCTTAAAAGTTAGGTTTTTGACAATTTTTTTGGCTCGACCTGTTTTATTGAGTCCATAGGTTTTGACAAAAAATATTTTTTATTATAATATATAATAATGAAATACCTTCGTAGCCGTAGCTCAATTGGATAGAGCGTTGCCCTCCGGAGGCAAAGGCTGTGGGTTCAACTCCCGTCGGCTGCACCAAATAAGAACGCAGAATAGGATACAATTATTTGTGCCTAATCTGCGTTTTTATTGCTTTGTAGGGGTATTTTTGCACTTTCGAGGCATAAAAAGTATATTTTTGATAAAAGAAGCCTATTTTCCGAGAGTTTTTGTGCTTTCGGTGGCTGGGCTTTTTGCTTTCGTTAAATTTGTGATATATTCGTTAAAATATAGACCGTAGACGGTGAAAAGTATTGAAAATATTGTGATTTTATTATATAATAAATAAAAATCAAAAGGAGATAATCTATATGCTCGCAAAAATACTGTCTAACGGCTCTGTATACCATTCGCCTGTTTTTGCCGTATCTATGAAATATCCGAGCAAAGCTGTTGTTTTTGACAGTTCTTTTGCCGAGTTGATTGTTGTTGATATTTGTAAAGATAACAAATATACCGTTCTTTTTATAGATTTTGATACTGATGATTTTTCTATTAATAATAGCGAGTTTAAATCATATTGGAACGATAAGAATATTTTTAGAACAATCAAGAGAAAGCAATATACCCCAAAAATGCTCGATGAAGCAAAGGAGATGTTTCGCACGGAGAGCCTTTGCGAATTTAAAAAAATTGAGAAAACATCCGATTTTGATGCATTGGATTTAAATTCGGGTTCATTCCACGATGGATATGTTTTAGGAATAAACGAAGAGAATAATTCACTTGAGATACTTTTGGATACATCTTGGGGCTCCTTCATAGTTTTAAAATGTAAAGGTATCGTCAAAAACTCTTTGGAGCTTGGGCAAATATTTTCTCATTGTGATATGCGTATAGCTGATGGCTGTATAGAATTTTCTTTTGCCCCTATGTCAGATGCAAAAGAAAAAATATTAATGGCAAGACATGTAGAGTTTAAGTCTATATTTGAGAGAAAAATCGATATCAAAAAATTTGAATATAGCGTTTCTGAAAATAATCTTACAATCAAAACCAATTCCGGTTGGATTGAAATTAATAATTCTATTAATGATATTTTAGATTTCAAGCAAAGAAATGTGTTAGGGTATATAGAGAATGATGATATAATGCAACGTTGTCTCATTTTCAGCAATGATATCGTTTATAGTTTTTGTAAATATGTAAATAACAGAAAACGTCAAAACAAATTAGCAGACAAAGTGTTGCTATTTCAAAATAGATGTAAAGAAAATGGTCTTCATTTCGATCAATATCCTCTATATGATGATTTTGATGAGCATGATTACGGTGAGTTGATATATAAGCATAAATATAGCACAATTCATTATTGGCGTTTGATGATTCAAATTTTGATCCCTATATTATTGTTTAATAATGGAATATGGGTAATAATCCAACTTTTAAATCCACAAATGAAATGGACTATGTATTTAATCATGGGTCTCGGAGCTTCTTTGTGTGCATCATTACTTGTATTAATTTCATCTCTGATAGGTTATACAAGGGATAAGAAATCCGGATATAGCGATTCTAAATGCATTGAAATATATGAGAATGGATTAAAGCACAATGGATACAATATTTCGTTTAATTGTGATTATCAAAATATCCTTGCAGTTGAATACAATAAAAGGATAATTATTCAAACAACTTGGTCAAAATTCAAACTTTACAAATTTAAAGACGATAAAGTGGCGTATGAAATAATCAAAAATCAACTTAACAAATCAAAAAATAATAATTTTTGAAACCTATCGTTAAAATTGAACCCATTTTGCAAAATGAACCCATTAGGATTTTGTATCCTTTTCGCAGCCCTTTCACCAAAAAAGACTCGAGATAGTTTTTATCACGAGTCTTTTTTAATGAAATTTACGCCTGATGGCACAAGTGAAATAATTAAATTATGAAATATCCTTTGGATATGAAATATACTTCGTATATGATATAAATATCATCATAGTTTAAAGAAATTTTTATAAACAATATGATAAAATTTATATAAAGTTGACCTATAAGTCGATTATTAACGCAAAAAAAGCATTTGTTAATTTTTCTTTTTAATATAGTTTAACCATAACCCACCCGAAGAAAGGTTTTTTACGGATTTTAATTCAAAGCTTTGAACGCCACAATTTTTGTTGCAAAATAAATCAACGCCCTTTCCCCCGTCGACCATTGGAAGAAGAACTAAACTCATTTCGTCAATAGAGTCGGCGTTTAAAAAGCCACCGTTAGTAATTCCGCCACCCTCGACCAGGAGAGTTTTTATTCCAAAAAGCGAAAACAATTTTTCGTTTAAAAGGTTAACGTCAATTTCCTTATCTCCGCAAAAAACGTAGGAAATGCCCATTTCTTTTAAAAAAGCAATATATTCATCGCTAACCGATTGGGTTAAAACTTCTATAACGTGAGCCTTATCGTAGCCGGGATCTTCATCGACGATATCGCAACTGCTCCAACCGAGTTTTCCACGGGGGTCAATTGAAACAGCGTAGAAATTGCTAACTTTTGCAACGTAATCTTCCCGAGAAACTTTAACTCCGGCAAATTTGGTTAAGTTTGGTTTTTTGCCGTGGGTAAAACTTTCTTCCATTGTAATTCGCCCGCAAGCAAAACCATCTGCCTTATATTCTCTATTAATGCGATAATATTCTTGACAAAGCTCGTCGACAAGTTGAGTTTTCATATAGTCGCCCGTCACCTTGCCGTCAAGGGAAAGGAGCATGTGTAAAATTATATACGGTTTGTTCATAATTCCCCCTACTTTAATTTTAAGCCGTCGGAAAAGGCTTTACCCACCCTTTCGCCAAGCTTGTAGTAGCCGTGGGTGTCGCAATCGTAGCAAAGGGGCTGAAATTTGGTTAAATCGATTTTGCCCTTTTCGTTTAAAATTTCCTCGTCAACGCTAACGGAAACCACTTCGCCAATGCAAATTTCGCTTTCGCTATTATAACTTACGAGCTTACATTCTAAAACAAGTGGAAACTGCTCGAAAATTGGGGCGTTAACAAAACTGCTTTTAACAACGCTCCAACCTGTTTTTTCAATTTTGTTAGGCACGTCGTTTGCGGAAACAACGCCCACGTAATCGCCGGCAACCACGTTATTAACGTCGCAAATGGCAACGGTGAACGCCTTTGTTTTTAAAAGGTTTTTAACCGTTTTGTGATTTGCGCTTAAACAAATGGAAACCATTGACGTGTCGCACACGGTGCCCCAAGCGGCGTTCATGGCGTTTGGCGTGCCAAACTCATCGTAAGTTCCAACAATTAAAACGGGCAACGGATAAACGTAAGCCTTAGGTTTTAGACTTTTTCTCATTATATTTCTCCTTAATTAACCTATCCCTATTATACAACTTTAAAAACCCTTTTTCAACCGAAAAACAAAAAATTTTAAAACAAAAAACCGTGGCAAAACTACTTAGGTTTTTGCCACGGCTATTTTAATTTACGCTATTATAATTAAAACGAGCAACGCAAGGTGAACGATTAAGGATAAAACGTTGTTAAGCGGAAAATACCAATGCTTGGTTTTATGCCTTAGTCCGTAAATTCCAACGACTCCACCAATTGAGCCAAAAACCCACGAAAGCCCTAATAAAACGGCTTCGGGAATGCGCCAAGCGTGGCGCTTTGCCTTGCTTTTATCAACGGCGTAGAAAATTAAAGTTATAAGGCTCATAACCAAATAAACGGCTAAAAACGCCACTAAAATTATATTTTTATTATTTCCAATAAATTCTAACATAAAAAATTTTTCCTTTGTTTTTCCTTAATAAAAAGAAATTTAAGCCTTTTATTATTTTACGAGAGCCTTTGCCAAAGCTTCAATTTCAACTAAGTTTTGCTCGCTTACCGATGAAAGTATTTTAACCGATTCAGCTAAAACGTTAAGGTTTTTGCTCTTTTCAAACATAGCTAAAATTGGCTTTACGCACATTGGCGCCCAAGAGCCGTTTTCCATTATTGCAATAGTTTTGTTTTGGAAATTACGCTCGGTTAAGTGGTCGATATATTCCTTCATTTTTGGGAATATTCCACCGTTATAAGTGGTGGTTGCCAAAACCAACCTATCGTGGCGGAAGGCATCTTCAACGGCTTCGTAAATATCGTCACGAACGAGATCGGTTAAAACGACTCTTTCTTCGCCGAGCTCCTTTAATTTTTCAGCTAAAATTAGCGCCGCTTTTTTGGTGTTGCCGTAAACGGAAGTATAGGCGATTACAACGCCTTTGGTTTCAACGCCGTAGCTTGACCAAACGTTATATAAATTTAAATAATGCCCAAGATCTTCCTTTAAAATTGGACCGTGCAACGGACAAATAATTTCAACGTCGATACCGGCAAGTTTTTTAAGCGCCGATTGAACTTGAACGCCGTATTTTCCAACGATTCCAAAATAGTATCTTCTTGCTTCGCAATCCCATTCATCGTCAACGTCTAATGCGCCGAACTTACCGAAAGCATCGGCAGAGAAGAGAACTTTGTTTTGTTTATCGTAAGTTAGCATAACTTCCGGCCAGTGAACCATTGGCGCAAAAGCAAAGGTTAACTCACGCCCGCCAAGACTTAAAATTTCACCTTCGTTAACAACTTTTTTATTATAGGCTAATCCCCTAAAAAAGTTGTCGATCATAAGAAAGGTTTTGTTGTTGCCAACTAAAACGGCGTTAGGATAAACGGCTAAAAACTTATCAATACAAGCCGAGTGATCAGGTTCCATGTGTTGAATAATTAAATAGTTAGGTTGCTTTTCGCCCAAAACGCCTTTAACGTTTGAAAGCCACTCGTCGGCAAAGTTAGAGTCAACGGTATCCATAACGGCAATTTGCTCGTCAATTATAACGTAAGAGTTATAAGCCATGCCGTCGGGAACAACGAACTGACCTTCAAAATAATCAACTTGATGATCGTTTACGCCAACGTAAAAAATATTGTTTTTAATTTCCATTTTTATCACCTTTAAATTTTATATTAACCTTAAATTGTTTAAAAACCCACGAATAAGACGATTAATCGCCATTTTCTTCGCTACCTGCTTTTTCTTCGTTTTCTATGCGTTCCTTTTCAATATTATCTAAAAGCCTATTATATTCTGCGAAAACCGCATCGATAATTTCGTCGTCGAGAACGATTTCAAATTTATCTTGACCTTGTTCATCACGAGAAACCTTGAAAACGAGCGCTTCGTTATCGGCCATTCCTTCAATTAAAATTACAGGTTGCAAAATTGCATAGAAATTGCCTTTGTGAGCAATACCCGCAATTTCAACGAATTCAATTTCTTCACCGGTGGACGATTTTAAAACTACTATATCGTCGCCACCCGAACTAATTTCATCAGGACTGATTTCTGGAATTTCATCTATCATAATAATTCTCCTTGTAAAATAAAATTATAAGCGACTAATCGCCTTTTTTATCCTTTTTTGATTTTGATTTGCGTTTTTGGCGTTTTTTCGTTGCCTTTTCAAAATTCATTCTTGAAAAAACGGCAAACCCCTTTTTAATTAGGCTGGGAACGGAAAGCTGATATTTTTCGGTTATGGATTTTAAAACCTTCATTGTCGAAAGACTATCGTCTTGAGCACGGTGGAGCTGACTTGGTGTTTCAAGCCCCAATTCTTCAGTCATTTTTTCAAGAGAGCGAGGCTCTTCAAGATTATTCAGTTTTTTATAAATTAACGAAATATCGCAAAATTCAACGTCGATTATCGGCAAGCTATATCTTAAACTTTCATCGAACAAAAACTTAACGTCGTTTTGAACGGCTTGGCCGAAAATTAATTGATTTTCTTTATTTAAAATTTGAGCAATTTGGCTATAAACTTGGTCAAAGGTTGGTTTAGATTTATATTCTTGCTTGGTAAAATGCAAAATATTAGCCAGCGCATACCAATCGAAAGTTGACTTTGGGTTAATTAAAAACTCACCCGAATCAACGATTTCAAAACTCTCGTTTGTCAAAACGTAGCCAAACTCACAAATTCTTCCCTGCCCTTCACGACAAGTTGCGCACTCAATATCGAAAAATAAGTAGTTCATTAGTAAAATCCTTTAGCCGAAAAGGCGCTAATTAAATTTTAGCATATTATAAGGCATTTTGCAATAAAAATAAAAAGAAAAAAATTTAATTTACAGTTTAAATATTATTGACAAAATTAAGGTAAAAATTTATTATAATCTTATAAAAATTTAAAGGTGAATTTATGAAAATTGCAATCTACGGTTATGGAAATCTTGGCAAGGGCGTTGAAAACGCAATTAAACAAAACTCGGACATGGAGCTTTTTGGCGTTTTTACTCGAAGAAATCCTGAAAGCTTAACCCTTTCAACCCCTGGCGCAAAGGTTTATTCAGCCGACGATATTTTAAAATTTAAAAATCAAATTGACGTTGTTATTATTTGCGGTGGTAGCGCAACCGACCTTCCTAAAATGACCCCTTATCTTGCCGAACATTTTAACGTTATCGACAGTTTCGACACCCACGCCGATATCCCAACTCACTATGAAAACACCAATAAAACCGCCCTATTAGGCGGTAAAACGGCTATTATTTCCGTTGGTTGGGATCCGGGAATGTTCTCGCTAAACAGAGTTTTAGCTTCCAGCGTTTTGCCAAACGGCGCCGATTATACTTTTTGGGGTAAAGGCGTTTCCCAAGGCCATTCCGATGCAATTCGCCGAATTGACGGAGTTATCGACGCCCGCCAATACACCTGTCCCGTTGAAGAAGCCCTTGAAAGGGTTAGAAACGGTGAAAATCCACAACTTACCACTCGTGAAAAACACACTCGACTTTGCTACGTTGTAGTTGAAGAAGGCGCCGACAAAGATAGAATTGAAAAAGAAATTAAAACGATGCCTAAATATTTTGCCGACTACGACACCACCGTTAACTTTATTTCTCAAGCCGAACTCGACCTTAACCACAAGGGAATTCCACACGGTGGCGTGGTTATTAGAACGGGTAAAACAGGGGCAAGCCTTGAAAACAAACACGTTATTGAATATAAGCTAACCCTTGATAGCAACCCTGAATTTACTTCAAGCGTTTTGGTTGCCTACGCCCGTGCATGTTATCGCAAAAACCAAAAAGGCGACTTTGGTTGTAAAACCGTTTTAGACGTTTGCCCAAGCGAAATTTCGCCGTTAGACAACGAATATTTAAGAAAAACTATGCTATAAAAAGGTCGATAATCGACTTATTGCCCGACAAAAAATTAAAAAGAGCAAATTTGCACTCCCTTTTGGCTTGCTAATTTGCTCTTTTTTTTAAACTTCAATAGTTTTGGCAAAAAGATTTTCCCCAATTTGATTTTTGAAAGTTAAGGTTAAACTATTTTGCTCAATTTGAATTTGAACGTAGCCGTAGGTATCGCCGTTATAATAAATTTGATTTGCCCTTGTTTTAACCTTATAATCGTGGCACAAGCTTCCGCCACTTGGACCAACCAAAGCGTAATGAACGCCGTTGTTTTCCATTAATTCCATTGAATGCTGATGACCGCTAACCATTAAATCAACCTTATATTTTTCAAGAAGAGGAACGATTTTTTCAATAACTTGAGGGTTATCGAACCACTTACCTAACCCCGAACTAACTTCGCCCGAAGCAAAGGCAAAGGCGTGAGCTTGAAAAATTACCACGTCGTTAGGGCTAAAACCGGACAAAACCTTTTCCAACCAAATTAAACTTTCACTTGAAACGTCTTCCATGCCCCATAAAAGATTAAAGCAAACGATATAAACGTCGGTTGCGGGATTTAAAACGAAATTAAAAGAGCTTTCCTTTGGTTGAAAATATTTTCTAAACGGAAGCTGTGAATTAACCATAACGTCGTGATTGCCCATTACAAACGCCATTGGAACGTTACCACAATATTTTTCTAAATCGGCAATTGCTTCTTCAAACTGACCGGGCATAAAAGCCATGTCAACCAAGTCGCCACCAAAGGTAAACAAGTCGTAATTACCACCGCCAATATCTTTTAAAATTTGAGTGCGGGCTTCTGCGTTTGCCTTTTCCCACCCCCAATGACCATCGGAAGCAACGGCAAGGTTCAACCTTTTTTCCTGGTTGATTTTAGGCGAAGAAGACGAGTAAAAATTTAACCCAATTTCGCCATTTGGCGACTTAAATTGAAAGGAAAAAAGCAAAACGTTTCCAATTAACCCCGCCACGGTGAGCAAGCAAGAAAAAACTAAGCTAATTTTTTTAATAACCTTATTTTCTAAACACGCCATCGTTAAGCATATTCCGCCTAAAAGAGCAATTACAGAAACGATAATCACGGCTAAAATTTCATTTTTAAGTAGCCCTATAATTCCCATTGTGCTGGATATGTAACACAAAAACGACCAAACGCAAACGGCTCCGCAAAGCCCCAAGCTTAAACCTAACGTCTTTTGTTTATTTGTGTTTTTCTTTTCCATAGTTCACCTTTTGTATTAATAAATAAATTATAACATAAACGACCGCTTTTTTCAATAGAAAAGCAAAAAAAATATTCTCGCAAAGGTTTTCAATGCGAGAATATTATTAATTTTTAGTTGATAATCGACTTATTTGCCGACTTTTTATTATTGAGGCTTAACCTCAACGGTAATTTTACAAGGAACGTCGCTAATGAGTTTAATTTCAGCAACGTGGCTGCCTAAGGACTTGATAGGCTCCTTAATAACGATTTTCTTTTTATCGATATCGTAGCCTTCCGCCTTTAAAGAAGCGGAAATTTCTTGGTTGGTGACCGAGCCGAAAATTTTGCCGTTTTCACCGCACTTAACCGAACAACTTATCTTTTTACCGTTAAGTTCCTTAGCGAGAGCAGTTAAACGCTTAATTTCTTCACGGCGGTGAAATTCTTCGGCTTGTTGCTTAATTTTTAAACTATTAACCTCAACGGCGGTTGCTTCCTTTGCTAAATTTTTCTTAAAGAGCATATTTCTTGCATAGCCATCGCTAACTTCACAAATTTCCCCTTTTTTGCCTGTTCCCTTAACGTCTTGAAGAAGAATAACTTTCATAATAACCACCTTTGTTTTTTATATATTTTAACTTGTTTTTTATTAGTTGTCAATAGACTTTTTGCAAAATTATTAAAAGTGAAATATTTTTCATATTTCTATTGAATTTATAAATTTTTATGGTATAATAAATTTATGGAAAAAATTATTAAATACCCTCGAACTCGCCACCTTGAAGGCTCGAAATTACAGTTTGGCGACGAGGATTTATCGCAAATTAAATTTGAAACTATTAAAAATAAAAAAATTATCGTTGAAGAAAAGGTAGACGGGGCTAACGTTGGCATTTCTTTCGTTAGCGATAAGCTCTATTTGCAAAGCCGTGGACACTTTTTAGTTGGCGGATATAACGAAAGACACTACAACCTTTTAAAAGCTTGGGCAAACCAAAACCTTAACGCCCTTTATTACGCCCTTGGAAATAAATATATAATGTTCGGGGAATGGCTTTATGCAAAGCATAAAATTTTTTACGACGCTCTTCCCGACTATTTTTTAGAATTCGACCTTTTCGATAAAGAAAATCAAGTTTTTTTAGACACGACTTCAAGAAAGGAATTAACCAAAAATTTACCCGTTTTCAGTGTTCCCGTTTTGGCGGAAGACTCTTTTTCCAACCTTAAAAGCCTGCTTTCACTTTTGACAAATTCCCTTTACAAAACGGAAAAACACCTTGAAAACCTTATTGGTCAAATTGAACGATTGGGCTTAAACGTCCAACAAATTTTAAGAGAGAGCGACCTTTCGCCCCTGATGGAAGGACTTTATATTAAGGTAGAAGAAAACGGGGTTGTTAAGGAAAGAATGAAATACGTTCGCCCTTCCTTTACCCAACCGGAAGAAAGCCAAACCCGTTGGATTGACCGACCAATAATAACAAATTTATTAATTAAATAAAAAAAATAGTAAAAAAAGTTGCGTATAAGCAATTAAAATGATATACTTTTTATAAGTTATTAATAAACTAAACTTGAGAGGACTTTTTATGAAAACAGCAACAAAGGTATTATTAATTCTTTCGTCAATTGGCGCAGTTATCTTAATAATAGTGGGCGTTATTATGTCAATTGTTGGAATGGCAATTAGCTCGTCGATAGTTTTAACTCCCGATGAAGCAATGAGCGGGGCAATGCTTATTACTATGGGTATTTTTTACGCATTCGTTGCAGTGCCAGGTTTAATTTTTGCAATAATTTCAATGAAAAATTTAGACCAAGCAACCTGCGCAGACGATTTTCCTTTATGGTTAAAAATTGTCGACTTAGTTATGGTTAACGTGATTGTAGGCGTGCTTTTATTATGTATGAAAGATAGCGATTATAACTAATAAAAATTTAGCGGTAAAGAAAAAAATTTTCCTTACCGCTTTTTACTTTTATGAATAAAAACCCCCGTTTTAGTTAATAATAAGCCTAAAAGGGGGTAAAAAAATGAACGATATTAACCATTCAATTTTATGCGACGTGACAAAATGCAAGTTTAATGCAAGCGGTAAAAACTGCACTTTAAACAGAGTTAAAATTTCTAACGATTGCACCGATTGCACTTGTTGCGCAAGCTTTTCAGCCCAAGATTGCTGTGACTAAAAACTAATTTTTCGATTTTTACCACCTTTTTTAAGGTGGTAATTTTCATTAAAAAACGCAGTCGAACGACTGCGTTTTTCTTTTAAGTCATTGAAACGTAAATTCCGTAAACGTTAATTCCGCCCTATCTACATATTATATAAATATAACATCATACACTTAACATTTTTTGAATGGTCCAAACGGACAAAAAAGCCGTTTTTTAAATATATAAATCTGTTTTTTTATTATAAAAGTAATTTGTTCATCTTTTTAACACATTTCGACAACTTTTCAACACAAAAAAGGCGTATAATATAAAAAAATGAGACTAAAAAAACTCAAAGCATTGACATAGATTTCTTTTTACTATATAATAGTATCACTAACTATTTTTTTAAGTGCCTGCAAGCGCTTATAGTAAAGGAATTTATGGAAGAAAAAGAAATAATTAACGCTGAAGAAACCGCTGAAGAAGTGGTTGAAGAAATAACTGAAGAAGCAGTAGAAGAATCTGCTGAAGAAGTAGTAGAAGAAGCTACTGAAGAAGTGGCTGAAGAAACTACTGAAGAAGTGGTAGAAGAAGCTACTGAAGAAACAAGCGAAGAAGAAGCAGAAGAAGTTGAAGAAGCCGTTGAAGAAAAGCAAGAAAAAACGCCTTTTAAACTCACGTTGCCTGCAAACCTTGCCGAGCTTGAACAAAAAATATGCGCTAAGCGTGGCAGAAAGTTAATTTACAAGCCAAACGAAGTTCTTTTTGAAATTAGCCTACCTGTTTTAGGCACGGACAAGAAAAACGAAGAAGGCATTAAAATTAAGGATATTATTAACGCCGAAATTAAAGAAGGGTTAAAGCTTGGCTACCTTGATAAATTCGACGGACTTAAAGCTTCTGAAATTAAAGAAGAATATGAAAACGAAGTAATTTACGAACTTGCCGAACAAGAGTTCCGCAAAATGGGCGTAATTTACGAAGACGGCGTGGTTAAGGTTTACCTTTACGATTGGGATAGAAAGGGCATGCACCACGTTGGAAAAATCGACGCTGAAGCTTTAGGCGAAAACGTTAAATATTTTGAAGACAAAGAAAAATATAGCTTCGATATTTGCGGTATTATAACCGGTGGTAAAGGAAAACGTGTTTCAAAAGATGAAAGCGGAAAAATAAAAATCACCAAAGAAAACGGCGAACCAATTGGAATTGAACTCGACGTTACGATTGTTAACCGCAAGGATTAATTTTTAAAAAACGGTCGTTTATCGACCGTTTTTCAAGTGAAAAAAATAATAAAAAGTCGATTTAATCGACGTATAGCCCAACATTTAATAAATTTAAAAGGATAACAAAAATGCTACAACTCAAAAACATTACCAAAACTTATTTAACCGGCGACAATGAAGTTCACGCATTAAACGACGTTAGCTTAAGCTTTAGAAAAAGCGAATTCGTTTCAATTTTAGGTCCTTCAGGCTGTGGAAAAACAACCCTTCTTAACATTATTGGCGGACTCGACCGCTACACCAGTGGCGACATTATTATTAACGGTCGCTCCACCAAAGATTATAAAGATAAGGATTGGGATAGCTATCGAAACCACTCGGTAGGATTCGTTTTTCAAAGCTATAACCTAATCCCCCACCAATCGGTTTTAAAAAACGTTGAACTTGCTTTAACTCTTTCAGGTATTAACCGTGAAGAAAGGCGTGAAAGAGCAAAAGCAGCCCTTGAAAAGGTGGGACTTGGCGACCAGCTCAACAAAAAACCTAACCAAATGAGCGGTGGTCAAATGCAAAGGGTTGCCATTGCAAGAGCAATAGTTAACAACCCCGACATTATTCTTGCCGACGAGCCAACGGGGGCGCTCGACACGGAAACAAGCATTCAAGTTATGGAAATTTTAAAGGAAATTTCCAAAACCAAGTTGGTAGTTATGGTCACCCACAACCCTGACCTTGCCAACCAATATTCAACGAGAATTATAAACCTATCCGATGGTAAAATCACCGGGGATACAATGCCACAAGAGTTTGTGGAAGAAACCCCTGACGATAACAAAGAAAAAAAACCATCAATGAGTTTTTGGACGGCCTTTTCACTTAGCTTAAACAACCTATTTACAAAAAAGGCTCGAACGATTTTAACTTCTTTTGCAGGCTCGATTGGAATTATCGGCATAGCGCTTATTCTATCTCTATCCGCCGGCTTTAACGCCTATATTTCCAAGGTGCAAAACGAAACCCTTTTAAGCTATCCGCTTACTATTGAAAAAGTTTCCGTTGACTACACTAATTTAATTGAAACAATGCTTGGTAGCTCGGAAAGGGAAACGGAAAAATTCCCTAACACAAACGAAGTGACAACCCAAAACGCCATTGCCGAAATGGTGCAAAACGTTTCTTCTTCCGCTTCAATGAACGATTTAAAATCGTTTAAAAAATATCTCGATGAAAATTTAGATAAAAATTTATATTCCGATATTAAATATTCCTACAATCTAAACTTTACGACCTATTTAGAGCAAAAGAACGTTAACACTTCGGAAATTACAGTTCCAAAAGATGAATTTAACCAAATTTATCCAACCAAGCTACCACCCGTTGAAGAACTTGTTTCAGTGCAAATTGCTTCGGGAATGGCAAGCTATTACACCAGTTTTGCTTCACTACTAACGTCGCAACCGGCATGGGGCGAAATTATTGGCGACCAACAAATGATTGAAAATCAATACGATTTTCTTGCCGGTGGTTATCCAACCGATGCCAACGGACTTATTTTAGTAGTCGACCAATACAACCAATTAAGCGATTTAACCCTATTCCAACTTGGACTTTTAACCAAAGAAGATATCTCTTACATATTTAACGATATGGTTCGCACGACCTTTGCAGTTATGCCCGTTCAAAACGCTAACGGCGACTTTATTGGCGAAAACGGAGAAGTTGTGTTTAAATATGCAAAAATGGGTGAAACAAGTTATTGGACTGACCTTGATGGAAATCCCGTTGATTTGAGAACGGCTGAAAACCAAGCAAAACTTACCGTTAGAAAATGGACTACGGAAGAAAGCAAAGCCTACCTTGAAGGATTCCTAAAAATTAACAGAGCTCCTCAAAAATTCACCTTTGACGACCTTTTAAAAATGGAATATTCCATCGTTCTCGACACCGACCTTTACAAGGAAAACGGAGTTAAAAGTTTAGGGGGAGTTGACAGCAAGCTTTACGCTAAAATGAACGATACCGAAATTCAAGAATATTTGAAAAACAGTTCGGCAAAGCTTAAAATTTCAGGTATTGCCCGCCTTAAAGATGGAATAACCAACGGCGGAATAAGCAGAGCTATTGGCTACACGAGCGAACTGGTTAACGAGTTAATTGAAAAAAATAACGATAACGCCGTTTATAAAGCTTACGTAAACGAACTTGAAAACGCTAAAACTCGTGCGGGCGGAAGCGATAATCTCGATATGATGATCGTTAATATTTTCACCGGTGAGCCAATTAATCAAGCAACCTATAACGCAATGGCAAACGGCACGGAAAATTCTCCACGCCTTAACGCAATTGACGTTGAAGACCCTACTTCAATTTCAATTTATCCAACCAGCTTTGAAAACAAAGACGCTATTATTGATTTTATTAAAGATTACAACGACAGCGTTGAAGAAGAAAAACAAATTAACTATACCGACTTTATTGGCATGATGATGAGTTCAATTACCGTTATAGTTAACGCCATCACCTACATTTTAATTGCTTTCGTTTCAATTTCTTTGGTGGTTTCTTCAATTATGATTGGCATTATCACCTATATTTCCGTTCTTGAAAGAACGAAAGAAATTGGCGTGCTTCGTTCAATCGGCGCTTCAAAGCGTGACATTAAACGTGTGTTCAACGCAGAAACAATGATTATCGGTCTCGTTTCAGGCTTACTTGGAATTTTAATCACCTTAGTTTTAAACGTTCCAATCAACATTATAATTAACGCATTGGCAGGTATTGCAGGCGTTGCCAGTCTACCTGTAATCGGGGCTATTTCCCTTATCGTTATAAGCGTTCTTCTAACCACCGTTGCAGGCTTATTCCCTGCAAGCATGGCTTCAAAGAAAGATCCAGTTATTGCGCTTAGAACAGAATAAAACTAAAAAACCTTGATAAGCGAGTTATATTTGGACTTAATGAAAAATTTAACCCCCTTGATTTGAAAAAATCAGGGGGGTTTTTGATATAAAGAAAAGACTAACGAATAATTTTCGTTAGTCTTTTACGTTGTCTAAAAATCTTTATAAAAACGATAATTTAAAAGGATTTTTTTAGCCGTTTGATGCTGAACTTGAAGCGGAAGTTTCTTCCTTTTCAGGATATTTTTCGCTCATAAAAGTGTTAAAGCTTTCTTTATCAGCTTCGCTCATAATTCCGCAAAGAGCTGAATTTCTTGCTAAAATATGTTCTCTGTCAAGAGTTGCAACGTCTTCGGCAAATTTATCGAGTTCTTCTTCGGTTTTACCATCGGTTAAAGTTAAATCGATGGCGTAAACGTAGCCGTAGTAAGGTTCTTCTTCAACGGCGCAAACCATAACGTTTCCAACGAATTCAGGAGCATACCAGCTTGTTGCAACCTTAAAGTAGTTAAGCTTTTTAACGGCTGGACTTGCTTGCTTTGTTTCGCCTGTTGAAAGGTCGATAATTTCAGAAAGGTTAAGGCTGTAATAAACGCTGTTTGAATCCTTAAAATAAGCAACGCCTTCTTTAATAAAGCAGAAAGTATAGCTAATTAAATCTTGGTCGTAGAAAAGAATTTCTCTACCGAAAGAAACTTCGTTTGCCTTTGCGTAGTCGTATTTAACGATTCCGTAAGTTGAATCGAAATAAACGATTGAGTTAAGGTTAACGTAAATTGAATTGGTTGCAAAAATGCTTGAAGCAAAACTTGAACCGTCGTCTAAGGTCACAAACTTAGCGTAGTTAAGCTTTGTTGCAGGAGTTTCGCCACTTGCTTGGGTTGTTAAATCAGCGGTTTTTACGCCTTTGTAAACGGCAACGCTTGAAGTTTCAACCAAAGTTTCGGTTAAATAAAGTTCAGCGCCGGTGTATTTAACGATGCCAAAGCTTACGCCTGCAATACCAATTCCGTTAGTTGAATCGGAATAAGTTCCAGCACCGTTTAAAATTTCAACTTCTTCACTACCGTCGAGTTTAACACGATATAAAGCGTTAAAGCTTTCGTCTTTATCGAGAGATTCGTTGTGGATAGTAGTTGTATAATAAGCGTAAGAATTTGTTAAATCGGTTGCCCAAGCATAACTTGTCACAACCTTAGTTTCTTTAACCAATTCGCAACTTTCAGCGCTGTAAATTTTTAAAACGTTTGCATTATCGTCGTTAGTGGTGTAAACGGTTAAATAAACTTTACCATCAATTTCAGTAAAGCGGAAAGGCGTTGTGTTTGAAGCAACGGTTGCAATAACCTTTGAATCGGTGCCGTCGAGCTTGGTTTTCATAAATTCAACTTCACTATTACGAACAATACCTTCCTTATTTCTTTCACTGCAAGGTGTTGAATAATAAATATAGTCGCCGAAAATGAAAAGACCGTTTTCGTTATCCATAACACCAGAATAACAAACTTCAGGAACAACCATTTCAGTTTGCTTGTCAGCCTTTAAAAGGTCTGCCTTTTTGGTGCGAACGATAGCGCCCTTGGTAACTGAACCAAACTTATTTTCAACGCTGTTCGATTCAATACCGTTAATATAGTAAACGTAATCGCCTTTTTCAACTAAAAAACCACCGTTTGAAGAAACTTCACCAGAATAATCGGTTACGGTAGATTTCCAACCACCGTCACAGCCTACCATAGCAAAGCACAATAAAACTGCAAAAATGGTGAGTAATATTTTTTTCATAAAAAACTCCTTATTCGTTGCGTTTCGCAAAATTGCGACACTTCTCTTTTTACATATATTATATAGTATAACCTAATTTTATAAATTAGGCAATCATTTTACGGCAAAAATTATGCGAAAAAACGTGTTGATTTTTGCCAAATTTCCATTTCCGTTCATTTTTTTTAACCGTTATACATATTTATTTTATAACCAAACTAATTTAAAGGAATTTTTATCTATGGAAAACACCAGTCTAATTGACTTTATTGCCAAGCTTAGCCAAGTCGCCTTAAACCAATCCCAACCCCCAAAAACCGAAAATTTTTCAAACTCCGTAGCCAAGCCCCAACAGCAAACCCCGCCTACCCCACCTAAAAAAACGCCGAAAAACTCAACGGCGGAAATTATTAAAATGATTCAAAACCACAATCAAATTAAACTAAACATTATAAAAAAACAATAAAAATATAGCGATTAATCGACCTATAAGCCGATTAACCGCCTTTTTGTAAAATTAACGAGCCACCAATTTAGGTGGCTCGTTATTAGTTTTATTAGTTAAGTTTTGCCTTTAAAGCTTCGAGTTGTGATTTAAGTTCAGCTGGAAGTCTATCGCCAAATTGAGCGTAGAATTCTTCAATACCCTTAACTTCATCCTTCCACATATCCCTATCAACGTTAAGAAGTTCTTTAATTGTATCAACGGTGATATCAAGACCTTCAATGTTAATATCTTCTGGATTTGGAACGTAGCCAATTGGGGTTTCGTTAGCTTCAACTTTATCTTCACATCTTGCTAAAATCCATTCGAGAACACGAAGGTTGTCGCCAAAGCCCGGCCAAATGAAGTGACTTTCATCGTCGGTTCTGAACCAGTTAACGTTGAAGATTTTTGGAGCGTTAGGTGTTTTCTTGCCCATTTCAATCCAGTGAGCAAAATAGTCAGCCATGTTATAACCAACGAATGGGCGCATTGCCATTGGATCACGACGAACAACACCAACTGCGCCGGTTGCAGCAGCAGTAGTTTCAGAAGCCATGATAGAGCCTACGAATACACCGCTGTTCCAATCTCTTGATTGATATACGAGCGGAGCAGTTTTAGCACGACGACCACCGAATACGATAGCAGATAGTGGAACACCGTCAGCAGCTTCAAATTCACTTGAAATACAAGGACAGTTAATTGCAGGAGCTGTGAAACGAGAGTTTGGATGAGCACCGCAAGTAGACTTATCTTTCTTGTCGTATTTTCTGTAATCCCACTTTTCGCCCTTCCAATCGATTGCGTTTTCAGGAGCTGGTTCGTCAAGACCTTCCCACCATACCGTGTTATCGTCAAGGTTGTGAACAACGTTTGTAAAGATTGCGTTCTTCTTTGTAGAAGCAAGAGCGTTAGGGTTAGATTTTGCATTCGTTCCAGGAGCAACGCCAAAGAAGCCGTTTTCTGGGTTGATTGCCCAAAGTCTACCGTCTTTACCAACTCTAATCCAAGCGATATCGTCGCCTACGCACCAAACTTTATAGCCTTTCTTTTGGTAAAGTTCAGGTGGAATAAGCATTGCAAGGTTGGTTTTACCGCAAGCTGATGGGAAAGCAGCCGCAATATATTTAACTTCGCCTTGTGGATTTTCAACGCCGAGAATAAGCATGTGTTCAGCCATCCAGCCTTCGTTTTTACCTTGGTAAGAAGCGATACGGAGAGCGAAACATTTTTTACCGAGAAGAACGTTTCCGCCGTAACCTGAGTTAACAGACCAAATAGCGTTGTCTTCTGGGAAGTGAACGATATATCTCTTTTCTTCGTCGAGATCAGCCTTTGAGTGAAGACCACGAACAAATTCAGAGCTTTGACCAAGAGCTTCTAAAACTTTATTGCCAACTCTGGTCATAATGTTCATTGATAAAACAACGTAAATAGAATCGGTAAGTTCGATACCAATTTTTGAGAATTTTGAACCAACGGCGCCCATTGAATAAGGAATAACATACATTGTTCTACCCTTCATTGAGCCGTCGAAAATTTCAGAAAGTTTAGCGTAAGCTTCCTTTGGAGCCATCCAGTTATTAATTGGACCAGCATCGTCTTTATTTTCGCAACAAATAAAAGTTCTGCCTTCAACACGAGCAACGTCGTTTAAGGCACTACGGTGAAGATAGCAATTTGGAAGCTTTTCTTCGTTGAGCTTAATCATTTCGCCCGTTTGGCAAGCTTCAGCTCTTAAAGCTTCGTATTGCGCTTCATCGCCAGTGATTAACACAACTTTGTCAGGCTTGCAAAGAGCAACGCTTTCATCAATAAACTTTTGAACAGCTTGATTTGATACTAACATTTGGTTTTACCCCCATAATTTGTATATATTTTTTATTAATTTTAATTTCAAACGCCCTTTTAAGGCGGTTTTGATAAATTTAGCAAAATATTATTGGCAAACACGCCAAATTCCACCACTTACATTTTAACAAAAAAAAGTCAATTTGTAAATATTTTTATAGGCATTTTATTAACCAATAATTAAATTATTATAAAGATTTATTAAAATTCATATTCGGCTTCGTTAACTTTAATTTTAATAGCTTCGCCCGTTTTAAGCGCAAAGACCGCTTCGGTTACGTCGCCAAAGGTTTTTTCCAAAGAAATTGCAGTGCAAAGGGAATGAAGTTCAATAAAATCGGTTTTTTCTTCCTTTACGGCTTCATAGTTTGCTTTAAGCGTTTTTTTAAGTTCTTTAACGCCCTTTTTGTCGGCGTCTAACGGCAAGTAAATAACCATTAAGCTAAGCTCGGCGTTTTGTTTTTGAAGTTTTTCAAATTTAGATTTTTCAAACATAATTGCACCCCAACTACTATTTTATGACTAACTAAATTTAATTTTAACATAAACGGCGAATTTTTTCCACAAATTTTGCTGACTTTTGACAAAAATATATATTTTATAACCGCCCGTCATACACTAAACTATAAAAGGTGAATTTATGAGCAGTTTTTACAAAAAATTATTAATTTTACACGACTTAAAAAACGATGAAACGGCAATTTTAACGGGAGAAATAACCTTGGGCGGAACGAATTTTAGTTTATCTACCCGAAAGGAAATTGATTTCAACCAAAAATACGTTGGCTTAAACCTAAACGGCGAACTGCTTATTTTTGAAGCCAAGCCCACCTTTTTTGGTCAAATTGATTTTTCAAACTGCGTTGAAGCAGGTTTGTTTTTTAAGGACAAACCGCTTTTTTACGGTTGCGCTCAACAAAGCCAAAACCCAACGGAATTTTTTAAAAATTATTCCAATAAATTTAAAGAATTAACCAATTTTTCGCAAAATTGTTATAACGATGAAGCAATCGCCCAAGAAAATTACTACTTGCAAGAAAAGGAGAATTTTAGTGAAGAAAACCAAAATTATGGATATGCTCAAACTGAAACGGCTTGCTACCGGCAAACGGAAGACCCAAAGGGCGAAAATGAAACTTTTTTCAATGAAGAAAATTCAAACCCTTTTGAAAGCGAAGAAAACTATTTTAGCCTAAACCAAGAAAAAATTGACGAAATTTTTCAGCGTGGAAGCGAATATTTACCCCTATCTAACGTTATCCCCAATAGCAAATGGGTAAAAATTAACTACTCGCAAAGCAATTTTTACGTTGTGGGAATCGTCCAGTCAAATGGTCAACCCCTTTATATTTGCTATGGAATTCCCGGAACTTACAATAGCCCACCCCAAAAGTTAAAGGGGGTTGCAAGCTTTGTTCCAAACAGTCTTTTTAATCTTTTAGACGACGGCTTTTATATGCTTTTTCAATGTGCGAAAACCGGCGGTAAAATAACCCCAAAAATTGATATTTTCGGCTTATAGGTAAGCTTTTTTGTTAGGTAAGTTAAATTTATTTTACTTTAAACGAAAATTGTGATAAACTAAAACCCTAACGAATTTAATGGGGAAATAGTATGATTAAAATTTGGGCAAAGGTTATGAAAAACAATAAAATCGTTAAGCATACCACCTTTTTTAACAATGCGGAAAAAATGGATTGGTCGCTGTTTTTCGATTACGTTAGCCAAATTTGCCACAGTCTTGATATTCCAACCCCAATTATTTTGAAAACGCATATTTTTAACTACGCAAAATTCAATTTCGTTCGCTTTAAAAAGGACGATTTTGTTGAAAGCGTTGACTTTGATAATCTTTGGCTGGAAAACGGCGATAGATAATGAATAAAAAACCCCTTTTAGCGCAAAAATAATATCAAGGGGGTATTTTTATGAAAATTACTACAATAATTGCATTTATTTTAGTTATCGTTGGCGCTCTTAATTGGCTACTCGTTGGACTTCTTTCCTTCGATTTAGTTGCCTTTTTACTTGGACCAATGAGTATTTTTTCAAGAATTGTTTACGTTTTAGTTGGCGTGGCAAGTCTTTGGGTTATATTTTTTATGTTTATGTATAAGCCGTTTAGAAAAATCGCCAACTAACCTATTTACAAACTAAAAAAAGCAGGTTTTCGGAAAACACTGCTAAAAAGGCGAAAAGCCTAAATAAAAACCGAGGTATAACAAATGAAAAACTCAAAAAGCTTAATGATAGCAAGAATGGGCATAACCGCCACGCTTTACGTTTTAACCACCGTAGTTTTTGCGCCAATTTCCGTTGGTCCGGTGCAGTTTAGAATTAGCGAGGCGCTTTGCATTTTACCACTCGTTTTTCCCGAGTGCGCCATTGGATTAACTATTGGTTGCGTCATTTCAAACTTTGCACTATCCACCCCGTTAGACGTTTTAATCGGCGGATTTGCAACCTTTGTTTCGGGACTTTTAACCCTTTGGATAGGGTTAAAAATTAAAAACGACGTGATTAAATTAATAGTTGGCGCTCTTCCTCCAATTTTAATTAACGCCCTTCTCGTTCCCCTAACCTTTTTGGTTTTTACCGATGGATTCGTTGGCTACGCCATAAACGTTTCTACCGTTTTCATAGGGCAACTTACGACCATTGGAACTTTGGGAACTTTAATATATTTTTCATTGTTAAAACATAAAAACAAGGGCAAATAAGTCGATTATTTAACCTTTTTTTACTTTTTTACCTTAAATTTAAAAATGAAAAACCCCTTTGCAAACCTTTGCAAAGGGGTTAATTTTTATTAATAGTTAAGGGTTATAGCTTTATGGAATTTTCCTTTCAAAAGATGTTTTTTCTTAATTACGATACAAGAACATTCCTTTAATTTCATAAGGTAATCTCTACCTTGGTCATACATTAATTCGGGAACGCAGAGCATTAAACAAACGTAGTCGTCGCTCCTATAAATTTGGTCTTTCACGCTTTCGGGAATTGGACAAAGTAGCTTATGGCAATACTCCCCCTTTTCTTCATCGGTTGAAGGAACGGAAAAATCAACCTTCATTGGGTGATTATACCGCTTATTGTCGAAATGAGCGTTAAAATCATCTAAAAAAACAAGTTCAACGTCGTCAACCGACTTTGCGTAAAAAAGGGTATGTTTTCTCGTGAACACGTCAAAAAAAACGTATAAAACGCCCTGTTTTGGCAAAAGCCCTTCCTTATCGAAAGGAGCAAGCTCTTCAAAGTTTAGTTGGCATAAAAACATTTCTTCCTTGTGAAATTTGGTTTTCGCCAACTTTTTAGTTAGCAATGGACTGCCGAAAAAATGAGTTGAAAGGTCTTCTCCAATCCCCTTTAAAGAATCTAAATAAAAATTAATCATATTCCACCTCTAATTTAATTATATCACACCGAAAAAAACATTTCAATAAAATTTATTACAAAAGCAAACGACAGCCTGCAAAATCTTTTGCAAACTGTCGTTTGATAAAATATGATAAAGGGGGGAAAATGATGAGCTTTTTTAGACAAGTGCTATAATACCCCATTATTATTTTTTTTGCAAACAAAAAAGCGTGGTTTTCAAAAAAATGTTTAAAAAATTTTTTTGCGACAAATTTTTCTTTTTTACAATAAAATTAAATTGACTAAACCTTTTCAATTTGATAATATTATAACAATTTATTTTATTATATATGAAAGTAGTTTCATAGAAGGAATTAAAATGAGTGAAGAAATTAAAGAATTGGAAAAGGAAGAAGTTTCCGAACAACCAAACAAAAACCTTTTTTGGGAAAAAACAAAAAAACTTTTAAGCTATATTTTTATCGACGGTTTATCCGGTATGGCGTTGGGGCTTTTTGCTACTTTGATTATTGGAACGATAATTTGTCAAATAGGCTCGTTTTTCGGCGATACTCGCATAGCTTATTATATTAAAGCCATCGGCACAATGGCAAAAGCTCTTATGGGCGCAGGCATTGGCGTGGGACTTTGCTATAAACTAAAAAAATCACCGCTGGTTGGGGTTTCAGCCGGGGTTTGCGGTATGATTGGAGCTTTCGCTTCTAAAATTATTGCAGGCACGGTTTTCGACGGAGCAATGAGCATTACGACCTTAGTTTCCGTTGGCGAGCCACTCGGCGCATTTATTGCTTCATTCGTTGCAATTTCCGTTGGCTCCTTAGTTGCGGGCAAAACGAAAATCGACATTATCGTTACCCCTTTCGTTGCAATTTTTGCAGGGGCTACCGTTGGTCTTTTAATCGGTAAACCAATCGACGTTATTATGACTGCAATTAGGTCGCTTATTGAAACGGCAACGGCGCAACAACCAATTTTAATGAGCATTTTAGTTGCCGTGCTTATGGGCGTTTGCTTAACCCTTCCAATTTCATCGGCGGCTATTGGCGTTATGGTGTTCACACCCCTTAGTTCCCTTGCGGCGGGAAGCGCCGTTATCGGCTGTTGTTGCCACATGGTAGGCTTTGCCGTTATGAGTTTTAGAGAAAATAAATGGGGCGGACTTTTCGCCCAAGGACTTGGCACAAGCATGCTTCAAATGCCTAACTTGGTTAAAAAACCAATTTGTTGGCTACCACCAATTATTGCCAGCGCAATTTTAGGACCTTTCGGTGTTTTAGCAGGAATTCATTCAAGCAAGGTAGGCGCAGGAATGGGAACTAGCGGACTGGTTGGCGTTTTTGAAACCTTTACCACGATGACCGCAAACGGAACTTCACTTGCGTTAACTATTTTATTAGTAGCCCTTTTCTGCTTTATTCTCCCTGCCGTTTTAGTTTTCGTAATAAGCGAAATTTTTAGAAAATTCGGTTTCATAAAGGAAGGCGATTTAAAGCTTGATTTATAAAAAAGGCGATTAATCGACCTATTTGCCGACGTTAATCAATTTCATTAACAAACGACCAACGAAAATTCGTTGGTCGTTTTTAATTAGTTAAACACAGTTTACCCTATTGCAAAATAAAGCAAAATAAAATAAAAAGGAAACACAAAAAGTGTTTCCTTGATTTTCCATATTATCTCTTTGAGAATTGTGGAGCTCGTCAGAATTCGCCTTTTTTGCCATCGGTTTGCTTTCTCAAACCGACAGCTTTTTTGTCGCATTCTTCCTCTTTCCAAAAAGTTCTTCGATACTTTTTGGAACTTTTTGTTTTTTGCTCGTCGTGCCCCACAAAATAAAAAGGAAACACAAAAAGTGTTTCCTTGATTTCCATATTATCTCTTTGAGAATTGTGGGGCACGACGAGCTTTCTTTAAGCCGTATTTCTTTCTTTCCTTCATTCTTGGGTCACGAGTTAAGTAACCTTCTTTCTTTAATGCTGCACGAAGTTCTGGTTCAGCAACGATTAAAGCACGAGAAATACCGTGGCGAATTGCACCTGCTTGACCGGTAAAACCACCACCGCAAACGTTAACGAAAACGTCGTAGCTTGAATCTTTAGCGGTTAAAACGAGTGGTTGGCGAATAACGAGCTTCATTGTGTCGAGTGAGCAATATTCATCAATTGTTCTACCGTTAATAATGATAGCGCCTGTGCCACCTGGAATTAAACGAACACGAGCAACAGCCTTTTTTCTTCTACCTGTTCCCCAATATTGAACTTTTTTCTTAGTTGATTTTGCCATAATAATTCACCACTCCTTATTAATACTCAATTTTAAGCTCAACAGGTTTTTGAGCTTGGTGGTTATGTTCAGCGCCCTTATAGGTGCGGAGCTTTTTGAGCATTGCTCTACCAAGAGAGTTCTTTGGAAGCATGCCTTTAACAGCTTCGTAAACTGCAAGGTCGGCTTTTTTAGCCATCATTTCAGAATATGGGGTTTGCTTTAAACCACCAACGTATCCCGTGTGATATGTGTATAATTTCTTTTCTAATTTTTTACCTGTTAAAACAGCCTTTTCGCAGTTGATAACGATAACGAAATCGCCACAATCAACGTTTGGTGTAAAGGTTGGTTTGTTTTTTCCTCTTAAAACAGCTGCAACTTGTGATGCAAGACGACCAAGTGGAATACCTGCAGCGTCAACTACATACCAGCTTTTTTCAACTGTTGAAGCTTTTGCCATATATGTCTTCATAATTGATTCTCCATTTTAATTTTATCTTAGTTAAGTTATTTTTTCTGCTTTCGAGGGGCTAATTCGTAGGCACAAAAAAATAAACGCAACTTGCGACAATGAACATTTTACATAATTATTATATAATAGTCAAGCAAAATTTACCTTTTTTTGCATTTTTTTTGAATTTTTGAATAAACCACAATATGTTGTGTTTTTAGATTATTTTAACCACATTAACAAATTTTTTTAATTAAAATTAATCGTATTCTACACTCATTAACGTTAAGCCTTTTGCCGGCATAGTTTTTCCAAGAACATCACGATTATTGCCGTTTAACGCACTAATAACGTGGTTTTCGGATATTTTTTCATAACCGAGAGCTAAAAGCGTGCCAACGATAATTCGCACCATATTATACAAAAAACCACTGCCGGTCACTAAAAAGGAAATTTCGTTTCCCTTAACTATAACTTCAATTTTATCCACCCTTCTAACGGTGTTTTTTACGGCTGAACCACTTGCGCAAAAACTAACGAAATCGTGTTCCCCTTCAATAAGCTTTGCGCCGTTAATCATTTTTTCAACGTTCAAGCCGGGGTTAACCCTAACGGCGTATCTTTCCGAAAGGGGCTTTATGAAATTGCTAACGTAAATATTATAGCGATAGGTTTTGCGTTTTGCCGTAAAACGGGCGTGAAAATCAACAGAAGCTTCAACGCTTGACAAAATTTTAATATCGTCGGGTAGTTTTCCGTTTAAGCCGTGGCTAAAACTTTGGGCGGGAATATTTAATTGGGTGTCGAAATGGGCAACTTGACCAAGGGCGTGAACACCGCTATCCGTTCTACCGCTACCTACCAAATTAATTTTTTCACCGTAAACCCTTTCAAAGGTTTGTTCAATAACCTGCTGAACGGAAACGCCGTTGGGCTGAACTTGCCAACCAACGTAGTTAGTTCCATCGTATTCAATAACTAAACGAACTCTCATAAAACGGTCACCAAGGCGTAATTTAAATAAACCACGCCAACAAAAAATAAAGTTAAAAAGCAAAGCGCCCACAAATCTCTTAGGTGTAAGGTTAACTTTTTATATTTAGTGCGGTTTTTGCTTTCGCTATAACACCTTGCATCCATTGCGTCGCCAAGCTCTTCAGCTCGACGGAAAGAACTTATAAGTAAAGGTATAAGCACGGGAATTAACGATTTTGCCCTTTTTAGTAGGCTTCCGCTTTCAAAGTCCGCCCCCCTTGCTTTTTGGGCGGAAATAATACGATTAGTTTCTTCCATAAGCGTAGGGATAAACCTTAAAGCAATGCTCATTACAAGCGCCAATTCGTGAACGGGGAATTTAATATATTTAAGGGGCTTTAAAAGACTTTCAATGCCGTCGGTTAACGCAACGGGCGCAGTGGTTAAGGTTAGCACGCAAGAGCCAACCACCAAAAATATTAACCTTAAAGCCATAAAAATTGCAAACTCCAAGGACTTGTCGGTAATTTTAAAAACCCACCAACTAAAAATTAGCTTTGAATTTTCTGCGTTGTGCATAAAAACGTTTATTATAAAAGTCAAAATAATAACGAATAAAATGCCCTTTACACTTCTAATAACTGAAAAAAACGGAAGGTGCGCAAATAAAATAACGGCAAGCAAAAATAACCCCGTTAGGGCAAAGCCCCAAAAGGTTTTTACAACGAACACCATTACGATATATGCAATTAATAGCAATATTTTAATTCGTGGGTCTAATCGGTGAACGACCGAATCCACGGGATAATATTGCCCAAAAGTGACGTCCTTCATTTTTTTCTTCCACTAATTTTTTAAAATTTTTGCAATATTTTTAGCAAAATCACCTTGAGTGAAATTGCTATCAACCGCCACCCCAACCTTTTTAAGTTCGGTGGTTAAATAACAGGTAAGTGGCACGTCGAGCCCCGCCCTAACCACTTCCGCCGAAGAAAAAACTTCTTTCGGCGAACCGCACGCAACCACCGTTCCACGTGAAAAAACGGCAATTTTCGAGCAGTTTTCACTAACGTCGTTCATATCGTGCGAAACGATGATAATAGTCGTTTTACCATTATTATTTAAAGAATGTAAAAGTTGCCAGAGCTCCCTTTTACCTTCCGGGTCAAGCCCGGCAACAGGCTCGTCTAAAATTAAAACTTCCGGCTCGGTTACTATTACGCCGGCAATAGCCACCCGCCTTTTTTGACCGCCTGAAAGTTCAAAGGGAGACTTATTTTTAACCTGGTCGTAATTAAGCCCAACCCTATCTATCGCCAACGAAACACGGCGCTCAATTTCATCTTTATCTAAATTAGGCTCGAAATTTTTTAACCCAAAAGCCACGTCCTCAAAAACCGTTTCGGCAAAAAGCTGATATTCGGGATATTGAAAAACCATTCCCACCCTTTTTCTCAACTCTTTAAACTTAGCTTTATCCTTTTTCGATTGTTTTAAAAGGTCGAATTCGCCGACGGTTAGGCTTCCGCTTTGAGCTAAAATTAAGGCGTTAAGATGTTGAACGAAGGTAGATTTTCCGCTACCCGTTCTACCGATAATACCAAAAAAATCACCGCTTTCAATGGTTAAGGAAACACCCTTTAAAGCATCGACGGCAAATTTAGCGCCCTTGTTATAAACGTAACTTAAATTTTGCGCAACAATTCGCATAATCTTTCTTTTAGCGCCTCCTTGGTTAAATTTTCACCTACGTCGACGCCGTTTTCTTTTAGTAGTCGAGAAATTTTAAGTGAGAGCGGAAGATCTAACCCGCATTCAACCAGCATTTCTTCACGGCTAAAAATTTCTTCAGGCGTGCCTTGGTCTACTAAATTTCCATTGTTTAAAACGACCACTCTACCGCAATCGACAACCTCGTCCATATAGTGAGTTATAACGATAACCGTCATATTCTCATACTTATTGAGTTTATTAACCACTTCCATAACTTCTTCCCTTGCCTTTGGGTCGAGCATTGAAGTAGACTCGTCTAAAATTAAAATCTTTGGCTTTAAAGCTAAAACACCGCTAATTGCAACCCTTTGCTTTTGTCCACCGGAAAGCCTTGACGCCGGTGACAACCTAAATTCTTGAGAGTTGGTCGCTTTTAGGGCAAACTCAATTCTTTCGCCAATTTCCTTTCGGTCAAGACCGATATTTTCAGGGCCGAAAGCCACGTCGTCTTCAACGATGGAAGCCACCATTTGATTGTCGGGATTTTGAAAAACGATTCCACAAGACTTTCTAATTTCAAAGTGGTTTTGGCGATTTTTAGTATTTAACCCAAACACTTCAATTTCCCCTTGACTTGGGGTTAGAAGTCCGTTAATAAGCCTTGCCAAAGTAGACTTTCCACTGCCGTTTTTTCCAACGATTGCCAAAAATTCCCCTTGATTAATTTCAAGAGAAATATCCTTTAAAACCTTTTGCTCTCCATAAGAATAGGAAAGGTTGTCAATTTTAACAGCAATCATAAGTTTCTTCCTTTAAGCCGTTAGCTTGGCTTATTAATTTGCACCACTAAAAAGGTGACAACTTATTTTACCATTATATCCCCATTTTTGCAAGGAATTAACGGGTTTTAAACCAAAAAGGATTAAAGGGCAACCTATTTTTGTTTTCCGCCACCCAAGCACTGCCAATTTTTAAAAGGTTAAAAAGCCCAACTACAACCCAAAATTTGACAGTTTTTTATTAAAAAATATGTTAAAAATAATATTTTCGAAAAAAATTTGCGTTTTTTAGCAATTTTTTCACCAAAACATATTGACTATTTTCGTTAAAGTAATTATAATATACATAATGGACGAGTTTGGGGCATTTTTGTCAAAAATTCGTTCAAAATAACAATATAGCAATAATTTATAATTAGAAACGGAGGATTGTTTCAAATGAAAAAAATGACAATTGACGGAAACACCGCTGCCAGCCACGTGGCTTACGCCTTTTCTGAGGTTGCGGCAATTTATCCAATTACACCGTCATCACCAATGGCAGAAGTAGCCGACGAATGGGCTACTGCCGGCAGAGTAAACATGTTCGGACAAAAGCTTCGCCTTGCAGAAATGCAGTCTGAAGCAGGTGCGGGAGGGGCCGTTCAGGGCTCACTTGCAGCAGGTGCGTTAACCGTTACCTACACCGCAAGCCAAGGCTTACTTTTAATGATTCCTAACATGTATAAAATTGCTGGTGAATTAACACCAACGGTTTTCCACGTTAGCGCTCGTGCTATCGCTGCTCACTCACTTAACATTTTCGGTGACCACGCCGACGTTATGGCTTGTCGCCAAACCGGTTTTGCTATGCTTGCTTCTAACTCTGTTCAAGAAGTTATGGACTTAGCATTAGTTGCTCACCTTTCTACTTTAAAGGCAAAAGTTCCTTTCCTTCACTTCTTCGACGGTTTTAGAACCAGCCACGAAGTTTCAAAAATCGACGCTATTGAATACGACGAAATGAAAGCTCTCGTTGACATGAAGGATATTGAAGATTTTAGAAAGCGTGCTTTAAACCCTGAACACCCAATTCAAAAGGGAACTGCTCAAAACTCTGACACATACTTCCAAAACAGAGAAACAGCAAACAAATATTACGAAGCTACACCTGAAATCGTTCAAAAAATGATGGATAAGGTTTCAAAGCTTACCGGAAGAAGCTATCACCTTTTCGACTACGTTGGTGCTCCTGACGCTGAAAACGTTATCGTATTAATGGGTTCTGGCGCAGACGCTGTTGAAGAAACAATCAACAAGCTCAACGCTGAAGGTAAAAAATACGGTTTAGTTAAGGTTAGACTTTACAGACCATTCGCTACTAAAGCATTCTTAAAAGCTCTTCCAAAGACAACAAAGAAAATTGCCGTTCTTGACAGAACTAAGGAACCTGGCTCACTTGGTGAACCACTTTATCTCGACGTTTGTTCAGCTCTTATGGAAGCTAAAAAGCGCATTACCGTTGTTGGTGGTAGATATGGTCTTGGCTCAAAAGAATTTAACCCTTCAATGATTCTTTCCGTTTATAAGAACCTTGAACAAGCTAAGCCAAAGAACCACTTCACCGTTGGTATTTACGACGACCTTACCAACTCTTCACTTGATTTCAGTGAAAAACTCGACGCAGCTCCAAAGGGCACCGTTTCTTGTAAATTCTGGGGTCTTGGCTCTGACGGAACGGTTGGCGCTAACAAGAACTCTATTAAAATTATTGGTGACCACACCGATAAATACGTTCAAGGCTACTTCTTCTACGATTCTAAGAAGTCTGGCGGTATCACCGTTTCTCACTTAAGATTCGGCGACACACCAATTCAATCTTCTTACCTTATCGACGCAGCTGACTTCGTTCAATGTTCTAACCCATCTTATATCACCCGTTATAATATGACCGGCGACATTAAGAACGGCGGAACCTTCCTTTTCAACACTTCAGCTTCAACAGCCGCTGAACTTGAAGACGTTCTTCCAGCAACCGTTAAAAACGATATTGCTAACAAGAACATCAATCTCTACGTTATCGACGCTATTAAAATTGCAGGTGAACTTGGCCTTCGTGGAAGAACTAACACAATTTTACAATCTGCATTCTTCAAGGTTGCTAACATCATCCCTTACGATCAAGCCGTTGATTATATGAAGAAAATGGCTTATAAGTCGTTTGCTAAGAAGGGCGACGCTATCGTGCAAATGAACTATAACGCAATTGATTCAGCTGCAGCTAACCTTATTAAAATTGAAGTTCCTGCTTCTTGGAAAACTACAACCCAAGGCGCTCCAATGGCAGCCATTGCTGACAACGAATACTTTAAAGACGTTGTTCATCCAATTCTTGCTCTCGAAGGCGATAAGCTTCCTTCTTCTGCATTCAACGCTGACGGTAGCGTTCCAACCGGAACAACTCAATTTGAAAAACGTGGCGTTGCAGTTATGGTTCCAAAGTGGATTCCTGAAAACTGTATTCAATGTAACCAATGTACTTTCGTTTGTCCTCACGCTTGTATCCGTCCAGCTCTTAACAAAGTTGGTATTGAAAAGCCTGAAACTTACGCTACAAAACCTTGCATCGGCAACAAAGAACTCGAATTTAGAATTCAAGTTAGCCCATTAGATTGTATGGGTTGCGGTGTTTGCGCTAACGTTTGTCCTTCAAAAGAAAAAGCTCTCGTTATGGTTCCATTTGCTGAATCACTCAAAGCTGAAGGCTCTAACTATGAATTTAGTGAAGCTCTTGAAGAAGTTGACACTTCATTTGCTAAACCTACAACCGTTAAGGGTAGCCAATTCAAGAAACCTTTATTTGAATTCTCAGGCGCTTGCGCAGGTTGTGGCGAAACTCCTTATATTAAGGTTATTACTCAAATGTTCGGTGATAGAATGGTTGTTGCTAACGCAACGGGTTGTTCTTCAATCTACGGCGGTTCATCACCTACATGTCCATACACAAAGAACGCAAAAGGTCACGGTCCTGCATGGGCTAACAGCTTGTTTGAAGACAACGCTGAATTCGGCTATGGTATGAACCTTGCTTACGGTCAACGCCGTGCTAAGCTTGCTGAAGATATGACCAAAGCTATTGAACTTGGCGCAAAGGGCAAAATTAAAGCTTCAATGGAAGAATGGCTCGCTAACAGAAAGAATGCTGAAATTTCAAAGAAAACAGCCGCTGAAATCGTTGAGTTATTACCTTCTGCAATCAAGAACTCTCGTGGCGAATTAAAGGCTATCTACAACACAATTTCTGCTTCAAGCGATTGCTTAATTAAAAAATCTATTTGGATTTTCGGTGGCGACGGTTGGGCTTACGATATTGGTTACGGCGGTCTTGATCACGTTCTCGCTATGGGTGAAGACGTTAACGTTTTAGTTCTCGATACCGAAGTTTACTCTAACACAGGTGGTCAATCTTCTAAGTCTACTCCTACTGGTGCAGTTGCTAAGTTCGCTGCCGGCGGTAAGAGAATTAAGAAGAAAGACCTTGGTATGATTGCTATGAGTTACGGCTACGTTTACGTTGCTCAATGCGCAATGGGCGCTAACAAGCAACAATTCCTCAACGCAATCGTTGAAGCTGAAAGCTACGATGGTCCATCACTTCTCATCTGCTACGCTCCATGTATTAACCACGGTATTAACATGACCAACTCTCAAGCTGAAGAAAAGAAGGCTGTTGATACAGGATACTGGCACTTATACAGATATAACCCAACTCTCGTTGGAACTGAAACAAATCCATTCTCACTCGATTCTAAAGAACCAACAATGAGCTATCAAGACTTCTTACTTGGTGAAACAAGATACGCTTCACTCAAGAAAGCTCAACCAGAACTTGCTGAACAACTCTTCGCTCAAGCTGAAGCAGAAAATAAAGCTCGTTATGAAAGCTATAAGAAGCTCGCTAAAAAGGAATAATTTTTAGTTAAATAATAACTTTACGCCGTGGCAAACCGCCACGGCGTATTATTTATAACTATAAAAAAGGTGGTTTAATCGACCTATTGCCCACTTTTTACAATCAATTAAAAAATCACGCCAACGAAAGGGCGTGATTTTTAATTATTAAACTTTTATAAATCTAAATCCTTTAAAGCCATTGCAACCTTGTCGTAACGAGGGGAGTTAATGGTTTCTAATATACATTTTAACGGATCAAGATGACCGCTTAAAACAACCTTTAAAACTTGTGGTGAAAAACCGGAAACAAGGGCAACGCCAAGCTTGTTTTTCTTAAGCGGAATGGTTAGCGTGCGAGAAGCAAGGTTCCAGAAAATCAAACGTGGAAGCTGATAGCCGTGGGCTATATATTTTGCGGAAATTTGATTAAATAGCTTTTCCATTCCCGTTGGGTTTGAACCGTAGTTTGTGGAAGTTGCGCAATCGTTAAATTCCATATCCGACAAAATTAACACGTTTTTAGGAAGTTGGGTTTGCTTTAAATTGTTGTTTATTGCCGTTGTTAAAATAAGGTCGAAAACCGCTTCAATGTTAGTGCTTCCGGAAATTACCGATGCTTTTACCTTTCCAATTTTATCACGAAGATTTTTTTGTTTACTTAAATCAGTTAGTTGAGGGTTGTCGCTAAAGGTTATAAAATTATCTTTAAAACCACCCGTGCAACGTTCTGAAAAGTAAATTGAAAGGGAAATTGCCACGTCTAACGGCATTATTCTTCCAAATTTTATCCAGGTCATACTAAGGGAAGTATCGCAAACGCAAATGGTGTCGTCACCACCTTCAACTAAATTTGGAAGTTCACGCCAAAGTAGTTCAAGGGTTTCATTAGGATTATCCACCAATTCACCGCTTTTTGTAAAATATCTACTAACGATATCGTGTGGATAAAGAACCCCCGAATGAATTTCCTTTTCCCCTTTTTTAACCGCTTCAAGATATTCTTTTCTGCGCAAGGTATCGTTTCGCAAAAAGGCGTTATTGTAAATTAAATTAGCTCGTGATGGAACTGCTTCGTAATCAATTTCCTTCCACGCACCCTTTGACGCTTTAACTTCAACTACGTTAAGGTGTTTTCTAAGGGAAGATAAAATTTTACGATATTTCGATTGGGTTATTCCCCACTCTTTTGCTATAAATTTTGCAAGCTGTTTAGTTTGTTCGCAAGAAGTGTTAATCGATGGCAACCACTTTGCGCAAAGGGAAACGGACTTACCTTCTTCCATGCGTTTTAAATCGGCGTCGATTTGATTTTTATAAAGCTTACAAACTTCACCGTATAATGGGGTTGATAAAAGAACTAACAAATTATCCCATCGATTATATTCGCTAACGAGAGGCAAAAGTCTTTTAGCAATTTCAATTTCCGTAAGCGCTAAATTTTTTAAAATTATTCTAAAAAGTCTTCTCTCGCCAACGCCTTCACGAACGTCGCAAGCAAAAAATAGCCACTTTATAGCAAGTAGCTTATCTTCATAAAAAGCCTTTTTAAATTTCTTTAAAATTCGCTCTTCATCCATTAACCTAAGGGAAGAAATTGAATAGTTAAGGTCTAAAAGCGGTAAACCGGTAGTGGCGTAACCAATAGCCCCGTTTTCCGTTTCAGAAACGTTGAACTCTTCACCAAGGGTATTATTCAATTTTTTAAGAAAATCACTCATAACACACCTCGCTTTGAGTTAATGATGATGGGGGTTGGACTTGAACCAACGGCCTCCGGCTTATCTAGCATTCAAAAATTGCAGTTTAAGTCTTTTACAAGACTCGATAAAATACGGCGCTCTTCCACCTGAGCTACCCCATCGTGCGACCATTATAACACACCGAAAATTAATTTTCAATAGTTTTTTGAAAAAATTTTTTTATTACTATATATTTGTTTTTATAAACGAAAAACGTTGGCGAATTTTTTCGCCAACGCATTATATTTATTTTTAGCTAAAAATCGACTTATAGGTCGGTTTTTTTAATTTTTTGAATATTTTTTAAAAATTCAATTCGCTCTAAAAAAGCTTTTTGGGTTGTTGGGCAATCAACTGCGTCAAAGCCGTGCATTGTGTTTTTAGTTTGGTTGACGACAACTTTACACCCTGCCTTTTTAAGATTTTCAGCAAAAATTAGCCCTTCGTTATTAAGACAATCGAACTGGGCGGTTTCAACGTAGGTTGGGGGAAAACTACTTGGCAAATTAATATCTAAAAGGCTTTCTTCTAAATTTTTACCGCCGTAATACCACCGCCACATTTTTTTATTACACCTGCTGTTCCACATTGGCGTGTCGTAAAATTCTTTCATTGAAGCGGTTTGCATTTTATTGTCCACCACGGGATAAATTAGCATTACTGCGCCCACCTTAATTTTAAGATTACAAGCTTTTAGCGCCGTTTTAATTGCTAAAAATCCCCCTGCGCTATCACCGCCGATTAAAAGATTAGAATAGTTTTCACTTGCGTAAATTAAGGCGCTTTCACATTGGTTTATTTGCTCGGGGTGGCGATGTTTAGGCGAAAGACTATAATTTACCATTAAAAGGTCGCACCCTAAATTTTCAACGTATTTACAAGCGGATAAGTAGTGGTAGTTAGAAGCGTTATAAATAAAAGCTCCGCCGTGAAAATAAATTAAACAAGTTGAACTGTTTTTATTTTTTTTGCTTTTTATTAAAAAGGCTGAAAAATTAGTTGTTTTAACCTTTTCAAAAGTTATTTCCCTTTTCCTTTTTAAGTATTTATACATTTGGTTTGTAATTAGTTGAGCCACCGGTAAAATAAGTTTATTCATCGGCGGTTTAAATTTTGACCAAAAACCAAATTCCTTGCTCACGTTATATTTTTTCATAAGTTTTTTATTAAAAAATCGCTAAATAAGTCGATTAACGCCTATTTTTTAATTAATTCTTTTATTTTATCAATTTCGTATTCCGGAATTAAAAAGTAAAATTCTTCACCGTTTCGATTAATTATAATTTTATAAGTTAAGCCAAATTCAAACTTGTCGAAACCAATTTTTTTAATTGAGTAGTTTTTAAAGTTAGAATTTTTAAATTTACTTTTTAACTCGTAATCTAAAACCTTAACGGGGTCTAAATTTTTTTCGATTTTTTTAATATCGTTAAGGCTAATTTCAAACAAACACCAATCACTTGCAACGTATAAATTGTTCTTTTTTATAAAAAATCTGTAATCTTGATTAACGTAGTCTACCTTTTTAAAAGATTTTATAATTTCGTTTTCAACTTCTTCAAAGCTAAAGGATAAAACGCTAATAAGTTTTGACTCAACGGGAACGCCGAGTTTTTTATAAAGGTGGGCGAATAAATAATAATCTTCATCGAAATCAACGTTTTCTAAACCCAGTTGTTTTAATTCTTCATTTTTACTTTTTTTAATTTTTTGTTTTTCTTTTTTATCCTTATTAAACGCTATTATTAAAATTACGATAAGAATAACCACGCTAGCTACTATGTATAAAACATTTTGAATTTTTTCTTCCAAGTTTTTAACGTAGTAGAAAAACAAAAATAACAGGCTAAACATTAGTAAAAAACCAACGTATTTTATAGCCGTTTTTAATCCGTCGGGCTTGGTTTTTTCACTACTTAAATTTGTTTCGTTAAAACGATTTTCATCAAGTTTATCTAATTCTTCTTCTGAAATAGTTTTAATAACAAAATCTTTTCCAACGTATTCGTTTTTTACATTATTATAATTAAAAATATTATTCATTTTTCACCTACACTAAAATAATTTCAACGCCTTTTTTTTGAGCGTAATTACAAGTTGTAAAAGTTCCACCTTTATTTTCGGTTAAATAGGCAATTAAAAGGGAACAATTATCAACCATAAACCTATTTCTCTTTTGCATGCAACCTTTGTAATAGGAAGGACTAATCAAAATTTGCTCGTCGGCACTTTTTATCATTTTATAATAATTTTCCTTATCTTCAAAAGAAAATTTATCGGGCTGTTCACTACACGGAATACAAGCGATAATTTTTATTTTATATTTTTTTCTTAATTTTTCTAAAACCAAAAACGCCTTGGTGTCAAAACCTAAAGCCATTCCAACTAAAAAAGTATCGTATCCCCTTTCAATTGCATTTAAAATATTTTCTTCCAAAAAAATTTGAGAAAAATTTTCTTTTAAATTTCTATGGCCGGAAAAAGCGCAAGTTTTTTCTTTTATTATTTCCATTCTTTTTTCCTTTTTTTATAACGGCTTACTTCTTTCTTTTCCGTTTCCCCTTGGATATTTTAATGGTGTTTTTTCCACCTTTTTTATTATAATAATCGACCTATAGCCCAAGTTTTGCGGTAAATTATATTTTTCAACTCTCTCAATTTTACCACCTAAAATTTTTAAAGCATTTTCAGCTTTTAAAATTTCTTCTTCACTTTCACCCTTATAAGCTAAAACGTAGCCACCAACTTTAACGAAGGGAATTAAATATTCTAAAAGGGTATTAAGTGGCGCAACGGCTCGGGCAATTGCGTAATCAAAACTTTCTCTAAACTCTATTTTTTTAGCTAAATTTTCACAACGTTCATTAAAAATTTCAAAATTTTCAAACTTTAATTGTTCCTTTACTTGATTTAAATAAACGCATTTTTTTCCCGTTGTTTCAACTAACGTAAAATTAATATCTTCCCTTAAAATTTTAATTGGAACGGAAGGAAAACCTCCACCAGAGCCAACTTCAATTACTTTTGCTCCGTTTTTAATTAAACTTTCGCCCATTAAACTATCTAAAAAATGTTTTATTTTAACCGACTCGTCATCTAAAATAGAAGTTAAGTTAAACTGTTTATTTTTGTTAATAAGCAAATTTTTAAACTCTTTAAATTTTTCGTTTTCTTCAATTTTAAAAAGATAATTTTCAATTAATTTTTCCATAAATTTATTATATCAAAACTTATCCACTTTATCAACAAATTTTTCACAAATCCTATCCACAATTATAAATTCTTTTTAGTTATTTTAATATTTTTATATTAAAAACATATAAAACATAACATTTTTTTATTTGATTTTTTTTATATAATTTTATATAATATATATGTTATTTAATTAGTGAAAAAATTTATTCACATTTTCCACAACCTATCAATAATTTTTTTCACACCTTATCAACATATTTTTTTATTAACTTAAAGGCTAAAATTTAGCGTTAAATGTTATAAAATTAACACCTAAAAATTTTATTCACATTTCCACCGTAGCCTACTAATACTAATACTAAAATTAAATAATAAAACTTAATTTATCAAAGGGGAAAAATTAATGAAAACAATCGTTAAGGGCAGTGATTTATCAAACGCAGTTTTAAAAGTCGTTAAAGCCGTTTCAACAAAAACTCCAAACCAAATTTTAGAAGGTATTAAAATTACTTGTAAGGGTGATAATTTAATTCTTCTTGCAACCGATATGGAAATTGCAATTGAAAAAACCATTAGAAGCGAAACTTTTATGGAAGGAGAAATTGTTGTTTTAGGTAGACTTTTTGCGGAATTCGTTAAAAAGCTTGAAAATGAAGACGATATTGAACTTTCCCTTTGTGACGATGGAAAATTAAAAATTTCTTACTCTCAAGCTGAAGGATATATTCAAACTTTAAGTAGCGAAGATTTTCCAGTTTTAAAGAAAAATATAAACCAAAATTCTTTCTCAATTAAACAAAAGGAATTTAAAGATATCGTTAACAAAACGACTTTCGCCTGCTCGCAAGACGATTCTCGTCCCGTTTTAAAAGGTTGTTTAATGGAAGTTGAAAACGATACGTTAAGTTTAGTTGCTCTCGACGGATTTAGATTGGCAATTTGTAAAAAGACCGTTAGCGACGTGTTTGGAAACATTAAGGCAATAATTCCAGCTCGTGCCCTATTAGAAATTACCCGTTTAGTTGAAAATGAAGAAGACTTTATTACCGTTGTAATTCAAGAAAATTCACTTTTAGTAAACATTGATAACACGGTGTTTATGACGAGACTTTTAGAAGGAAGTTACATCGATTATAAAAAAATTGTTCCACAAAAGTTTGACACGGTATTTAGAGCTAATAAAAATCTACTATTTAACGCCGTTGAAAGAGCATCAATAGTGGCAAGATCAATTAAAAACAGGGTTAAATTTGAAATTAAAGAAAACTATTTAAACGTAACTTCAAATTCCGATATGGGAAATATTAGCGAAAACGTTTTAATTAACCTTGAAGGAAGAGATCTTAACATTTTATTAAATTCTAAATATTTAATCGATTGTTTAAGAGTTATTGACGACGAATTCGTTAATTTTTATTTAAACACTTCAATTTCGCCTTGCGTTATTAAACCTTACGCAGAAGACGACCAAGATTATTTATATTTAATTTTACCACTTAGAAGTGAAAGCTAATTAAAAATTATATATAATATGTCGATTAAACGATTGACAAAAAATAAAAAAACAAGTAAAATTTATAAGAAAATTAAAAAAAGAATTTTTCGGAGGAAATATAAATGAAAAGAACTTATCAACCAAAAAAGAGACAACGTTCAAAAGTGCACGGTTTCAGAAAGAGAATGGCATCTAAAAACGGAAGAAACGTTATCAAAAGAAGAAGACAGAAAGGTCGTCATAAACTTTCTGCATAATTATTGTGGATAACAGATTAAAAAGAAAATGCGATATTAATGAAGTTTTTCTTAAAGGCAAACGTGTTTATTCAAAAAGCGTCACTTTAATTTATCTTGAAAAAGCTGAATTAAAGGTGGGTATTTCAGTAAGTAAAAAACACGGAAACGCCGTTGAAAGAAATCACGTTAAACGACTACTTCGTGCAGTATATTTTCCAATTTTAAAACAGTTAAAAAATTACTATATTGTATTTTTACCTAAAACCGGACAAATTCATAGCTTTGAGCAATTTTTTAAAGACGTGAATTACCTTTTAAAAAAGGAAAAACTCATAAATGAAAAAGGGATTAATTAAAATTGTAAAATTTTATAAGAAAAACGTTTCACCTGCACTGAAAACAAGTTGTATTTTTACGCCTACTTGTAGTGAATACGCTATTATGGCAATAAAAAAACATAACTTATTTAAAGCTTTTTTTCTTATTATTTGTAGAATAGTCAGGTGTAATCCTTTATGTAAAGGTGGTTTCGACCCCGTTCCCGATAATCGGAATGATTTAATGTGGCTTTATTAACCATTAAAATTAACTATTAAAAAACGGTTGGGAAAATAAAAATATTTTTTTCTAACCGTTTTTATTATTATATAGGAGTAAAATGGAAACTTTTAATTTATTAGCCGTTTCAGTTGAAATTATGAACGGTTTTGGATCGCCATTCACCCTTAACTGGATTGGTAAAATTATTCAATGGCTTATTAATAGCTGTAATAGTATAGGTTTAGGAATTATTCTTTTTACCCTTGCTATTAAGCTTATTACTCTTCCACTCGATATTATTTCAAGAACTTCAATGCAAAAAAATAATCTTAAAATGAGAAATATGCGTGAAAAACTTGAAAAATATCAACGTCAATATGCAAACAATAAAGAACTTTATAATAAAAAAATTCAAGCCCTTTATAAAAAAGAAGGCTATTCAATGTTTTCAAGCTGTTTACCTACTCTTGTGACTTTAATTTTCTTTATCGTTGTAATTAATCAATTTTCAACCTATTCTAACTATACCAGCTTGCAAATTTTTAACGATATGAGTTTAAAATATAACCAAGCTATCGAACAAGTTGACAGCTCTATTATTTATAAAGAAACTAACCAAGAAGGCGTTAACGTTTACTATTTAAACGAAACTAACGTTTTTAATAGCGACTATTTTAAAGATTATAGAGAATTTATTTCAGCAGTTCCAGGTGAAAAATCTTACGAAGCAAAATTTTCTGCAACCGACGTTAATAAGTTAGGTGCTTTAGTTAAAACCTTAAACGAAAACGGTTATAGCGACGTTAAAGCCGGCGACGACGAAAATACTTGTCACCTTTTAATTAACGGCGAAACCTATTCTTTTAATAGTAAAATGTATCAAAACATAACCGAAGCTCAAATTAACGAACAAGCTACAACAAAGGTTATGGGATATCTTTTTGAACAATATAAAGAAAGCGAAATTTTATCAACAGCAAGGGCTTCAGCCGCTCAAAGCTATTATGAACAAGCTCCAAGTTTTTTATGGATTAAAAACCTTTGGATGCCTGACCTTCCTTTTAAACATCCGGTTAATAATTCTATTACTGATTACGATTTTGCTCGTCAACTCGGCAACGCTGAAAGCTTACAAGCTCAATATGAAGAAATAACTCACGATTTAGCAAAAGAAAAAACTCAACCTAACGGCTATTTCATTTTAGTTATTCTTTCAATTGGAACAATGTTCCTTTCTCAAATTTTAATGACAAAATCTCAAAAAGATCAGCTTGAACTTCAATCGGTTGACGGTCAAAGTATGGCTCAATCAAAAATGATGATGTGGATTATGCCTATTATGTTTGGTGTTTTCTCTTTCTTCTATTCTTCATCATTCTCACTTTATATGACGGTCAGCACGGTATTTTCAATGATTTCAACGTTAATTATTAATTTCTGCGTTGAAAAGTCTTTCCAAAAAAAATACGGCAAATAATTTAATACACTTATTTTAGGAGAAATAATATGAATAATGAGTTTTCAGCTAAAACCATTGAAGAAGCTGTTAATTTAGGACTTAAAGAACTTAATTTAACCATCGACCAAGTTGAATACGTTGTTTTAGAACAACCTACCAAAGGAATTTTTGGAATTGGCTCGAAAAATGCAAAAATTAGCATGACTAAAAAGAAAACTGATGCCGATCTTGCTTGCGACTTTTTAGACGGATTGTTTGAAATTTTAAACGTGACCGCAACGACTAAACTTGAAAGTGAATCTGATGAAAAAATAGTTATCAATTTAGTTGCTACCGATTCTTCCAGCCTTATTGGCTACCGTGGTGAAGTTTTAGATTCCCTTCAAACCCTTGCAGGCGCAGTTGCTAACAAACAAAACGAAAACTATAAAAGAGTTGTAGTTGATTGCGAAAATTATCGTGAAAAACGTGAAAAAACTTTACAAAGTCTTGCTGAAAAACTTGCAGATAAAGCTATTAAAACAGGCAGAAAAATTACTTTAGAACCAATGAATCCTTTTGAAAGAAGAATAATCCACTCACGCCTTAGCGAATTTGAAGGCGTTCAAACGGTTTCAGAAGGTAAAGAACCTGCTCGTTATATTGCAATTATTCCTGATGGATACGACCCATCAAAAGCGGAAAGAAGACCTTTTAAAAAAGGTAGCGGTTCTCGCCCTGGCGACAGAAGAAGCGGTGGAAAAAAACCTTTTAAAAAGGAAAAATCTGAAATGATTACCGGACCAAAAAAATCAGGCTTTGGCGGTGGAGTTTTCCTTGGAAACAGCTTAAAAGATTCAAACGACGATTAATAAATAAAAACCTAAAAAGAACTTTCTTTTTAGGTTTTTTTAATTCATAATTAAATTTTTATAAAAAAAACGGCGATAATCGACTTATACGCCGTTTTTTTGTTTATTTATAACTTATTAATCTTATTCCCATATCTTTACATTTAAGGGAAATTGAAGGAGGTAAGTCAATATTTTCAACGTAGGTTTCACCCTTTTTACAATTTTCAAAAACAACCTGGTAGGTTTGAAAAAGGTTGTTATAATTATCGTATAAATTAACCACTAATTCCACTCTTTCGTAGTTTGCATTACAATAAATGGTGGGCTGAATAATATCGCTTAGGTCGTTTTCACCGTCTTGGTAATCAATAAGGTCGATAGTAGGTGCGTTTTTAAAAATTGCCACAAATCGATTTTCCGCTCCGGCGTTCTTTTCAATTTGTCCCCTTGCGTAAAAGCTAAAACCAATTCCAGCCAAAAACGCCGTGCTAATCAAAATTAAAAAAAGAAAAAATCGTTTAAAAAAATTCATAAATCCCCCTGCTATGAACAAAGTTCTTTAATTGCGTTATAATAAACGTTGAACATAAACTCAAGCTTAGAGAGTTTAATTCTTTCGTTTGGTTGGTGAGCGCAAAGTGGCTCGTCAGAAGTTTCAGGACCAAACCCACAACCAAGGTTTAAAGCTCTTGCATAAGTTCCTCCACCAATAGCAATTGGTTTAGCGTTCTCACCGCTGACTTTATTATAAACCGAACAAAGGGTGGAAATTAAAGGGCTGTTTTTATCGTTATAAAGTGGTGGTTGGTGAGAAAGAATTTCAATTTCGCCTATTTTTTCAATAAGTGGCAAAATTTGATTAAAGTTCATCGTTGCAGGATATCGAAGATCGCAAGTTAAACAAAGTTTACTCTTTTCAATTTTTATAACGTTTGGTGAAAGGGTTAAATTACCCGTTTCATCGCAAATATTTTTCAAACCTAAAAGGTCGTCGAAAAGATAGTTTTTACAGTCCTTTTCTATTGCTCCAATTTCAAAAAGATAAGCAATAAGGCTGTTAATTGCATTTTTTCCGTTTTGTGGCTCGGATGCGTGAGCAGTTATTCCCAAACTTTCAATTTGATTGTCAATAACGTTTAAACCATATTTTTTAGCAAGCTGACTATCAATTTTACATTTTGCTATCGCTCTATCGCACACCACGTTAGAAGCCACTCCACCGCTAACGCTTTCTAATAGTCGTTGATTATAATTAAAGTAGGCGTTAAAGTGAATTATCCCCTTTTCAGCGTAAATTACTGGAAAGCTTGCATCGGGCGAAAATCCGCTTTCAGGAAGGGGTCTAATTTTTTTATAATGGTCAATACAGCCCCAACCGCTTTCTTCATCGCAACCGAGAATAAATCGAATTTGTTTTTTGAATTCAAAATTTTCATCTTTAAGTTTTTTTAGGGCGAAAAGGGTTGCTGAAAGCGGTCCTTTATCGTCAACTGCGCCTCTGCCGTATAAAAATTCTCCATTAATTTCACCGGAAAACGGCGGGAAATCCCACTTGGTTTCATCGCCAACGGGAACTACGTCAAGGTGGCACAAAACGGCTAATTCTTCACCGCTACCCACCACTATTTCACCAACGTAGTTTTGGTAGTTGTGGCATTCAAAGCCTAAACTTTTAGCCTTGTCAAGGGTAAAGTTTAACGCCCTAAAAATGCCTTCGCCAAAAGGTTTATTTGGTTTAGGCGGTTGTTTCGTGGTGTCAATTTTAATTAATTCTTTTAAAAACTTAATAATTTCTTGGTTATAACCAGTCATAAATTCACCATTTAAAAAAATTTTTACTAAAACTATTAAATATATTATACACTTTTTTTAAAATATGGTAAAATAAATTGTATATAAAAAGTAAAAAGGGGGTAAAAATGCACGAAAATCACAGAGAAAGGCTAAGGCTAAAACTCTTGCAAAACGCCGATTTGTTAGAAGAACACGAGCTTTTGGAAATTTTGCTTTTCTATGCTATTCCCCGAAAAAATACTAACCCTATCGCCCATAAACTCATCGACCATTTTGGTAATTTAGAAAACGTGCTTAACGCTGAAGCAAGTCAACTTATGACCATTGAAGGCGTTGGTGAGAGCGTTGCAAGCTATTTAAAAACCTTGGGAGCCGTGTTAGTTAGGTCTTTCGCTAAAGACGATTTGCCTGAAATTTTTAGTTACGACCAAATTAAAAAGCCTATTATAAAACTTTTTGAAAGGTGTAAAAGCGAAGTTTTCGTTGCATTCTTTTTGGATAAAAAGCAAAAAATTATTGGCAAAAAAGTAATTAGCGACCACAAGCTTTCAAGTGTGGAAATTGATATTGCCGAGCTAACAAAACAAGTTTTAGCCCTAAAACCCGCCTACGTGGTTATTTCCCATAATCACCTTAGCGGAATTTGCACGCCAACCCCAAACGACGATATTGCAACGGAGAAAATTATGCTAATGCTTAAACTTTATAACGTTAGCTTAGTCGACCACTTAATCGTAACCAGCAATCAGGTTTTCAGTTATTATTATGAAAACCGAATTGACGATATTAGAAATAAAGTTGATAGTTTAATATAACTTAAAGGAAGGAAAATTATGAAAAAAGTTAGAACTCGTTTTGCGCCAAGTCCCACCGGTTTTATGCACCTTGGTGGTATGAGAACCGCTCTATACGCCTACATTTATGCAAAAGCCCACGGTGGCGATTTCGTTTTAAGAATTGAAGATACCGACCAAGAACGCTTTGTTGAAGGAGCGGTTGAGGTTATTTATTCTTCCTTAAAACAAGGCGGTCTTATCTACGACGAAGGTCCCGACGTTGGCGGTGATTTCGGTCCTTACGTTCAATCGGAAAGAATGGAAATTTATCAAAAATATGCAAAGGAACTTGTTGAAAAGGGTGGCGCTTATTATTGTTTTTGTTCAAAGGAACGCCTTGAAGACCTTAAAAAGCAAAATGAAAACGCTAAATACGATAAGCATTGTTTAGCCCTTTCCAAAGAAGAAGTGGAAGCAAGAATTGCCGCAGGCGAACCTTACGTTATTCGCCAAAACATTCCAAATAGTGGCGTTAGCTCTTACGTTGACGGCGTATACGGTGAAATTTCCGTTGATTTTTCTGACCTTGAAGACAATATTTTAATTAAGTCCGATGGAATGCCAACCTATAATTTTGCCAACGTTATAGACGATCATTTAATGGAAATTAGCCACGTTATTCGTGGAGCGGAATATCTTTCGTCAACCCCTAAATATAACCTTATGTATGATGCTTTTGGTTGGGAACGTCCTAAATATATCCACCTTCCAACCATTATGAAGGATGCAACCAGAAAACTTTCAAAGCGCTATGGTGATGCTAATTTCGACGATTTTATTTCAAAGGGGTATATTTCCCCTGCTATTATGAATTATATCGCTCTTCTCGGCTGGTGTCCAAAGGATAATACGGAAAAAATGAATTTAGCCGAAATGATTGAGAAATTTTCTCTCGACGGCGTTTCAAAATCCCCTTCAATTTTCGATGAAGTTAAACTTCGTTGGCTTAACGGCGAATATTTAAAAGATATGACCGATGAAGAATTTTTTGAAGTGGCAATGCCATTCTTTGAAAAAAGCAAGGTTTATAATAAGTTCGATAATCGTAAAATTTTAAAACTTTTAAAAACTCGAATTGAAATTTTAAGTGAAATACCTGAAAAAATCGATTGGCTCGACAGTTTGGAATCAATTGATGAAAACTTATATTTTAATAAGAAAAACAAAACCGATCACGTCGTTGCCAAAAATTTACTTCCTGAAATTATTCAAGCCGTTAAAGAAGTTAGCGAGTTTGAAAACTCACAAATTTTTGCCACCCTTTCTCAAAAGGCAGGAGAACTTGGCGTAAAAACCGGTGCGTTTTTCTGGATTATGCGAGTTGCAATAACCGGTCAAGCCGTAACTCCGGGCGGGGCAACCGAAATGGCTGAAATTTTAGGAAAAGAAGAAACCGTTTCCCGTTTGGAAAAAGCGTTAAAATTACTATAATTTAAATAATGTAAAAAGAGTATAATTTGATATTATACTCTTTTTTATTTTATAATTTATTAAATTAATCGGCTTATAGCACGGTTTTAACCAATTTTTTTAAGTTTGGTGGCGTTTTCAACGTAAGAAATAATCCCCTTTGCTATAATTTGTGCCGAGTGATAAATTTTACCAATTCTATTATTTTGAAAAAATTGGGCGTTGCCGTTTTGCTTTTTAGCAACTATTGAAATTATTGATAAATCACCAATTTTTGGAAGCTTTTTATTTGCCCCAAGTCCTGGATTTATTCCGCTTGAAAACATTTTAATAAGCCCTAAATCTTCACTGTCGCCAACGGCAGCGTCAATGCAAAGAATTTTTGAATAGGGGTGGGTTTCATTTAAAAAAGTGGCTAAATGAGGAACTTCTTTTGCCGTTATAGGTTGAGCAAGGCTTCCATATACAATGGCGTTAGTAGGCTCGTTTATTAATAGAGTTCCGCAAATTGGGCCAAGACTATCCCCAATAACTGCATCCGTTCCAATGCAAACGATAATTGGAATTTCGCCCCCTAAATATTTTTGTAAAAACAAGGCGATACCTTCTTGAGCTTGTAAATTTTCACTTTCTACAATATAGTTTTCCATAAATTAATTGTTCCCTAAAAACTTTTTATTAAACCTTATTGCAAAAATTTTTAGTTCGTGGTAAAATAAAAACGTCGAAACAAAGTAAACAAAATTTATCTTTTTAGGGGCGCTATGGAAAACCTTTTATTTTTTAATTGGATATTAAGCAATTTAGATTTAGTTTTGCTTGCTTTAATTTTAGGTTTTGCCGTTTACGGAGCAATTAAAGGTTTTTTTGCCCAGCTTGTAGGCGCAATTACAACGGTTGTCGCCTTAATCGTGGCAACAATGTTTGCAAAGCCTTTTATGAATTTGGTAATTAATTATACGCCAATCGACAGCTATTTACAAACGTCGTTTTCCGCTTACGTTTCCAATCATTTTCCCGCTTTAAATAGCGTAAATATTGAAAACGTTGCAAGCGTAGTTGAAAAGCTCCCCTTCCCCGACGTAATTAAAAACAGCGTTTTAAACTTTTGTTCAACTCAAACTTCTTCAATTATTAACGTTGGTGAAATTTTAGCTTCCTTTATTGCAAAATATTTAATTTTATTAGTTTGTTTTATAATTTTAATTGCCGTTATAAAGCTACTGTTTCTTCTTCTTAGAAAATTAGGTGAAAACCTTAGAGAAATTGATATAGTTCGTAGCATCGACAACACTTTGGGAGCTTTCCTTGCAATATTTAAATTGTATAGAAGATTAAGTTTAATAATATTAATCATCTCTATACTTCCTTTAGATTTTGCCATAAATTTACAAAACGCAGTTAACGGTTCTTATATTGCAACCTTTATTAGCGAGTTTAACCTTTATAGCTGGATACTCTCAATTTTACAACTATAAAATAATTAATTAATCAAAACACTCTTTAAAACAAAGAGTGTTTTTTTGTATAAAATAAAAAGTAAAAAATGAATATTTTATTCAACTATTATACGGCGCAAAAAATTATTTAAATAAAAAATTAAAAACAAGTTAAAGCAAAAATAACAGTTTTTTTCGTGAAACATTAGTTTTAGTCAAATTTTTTTCAAAAAGTTTCCTAAAAACCCTGTAAATTAGAAAAATTTATAAAAATTGGTAATAATTTCAATAAAATAAGGCATTTTTAGGCTAAATAAGGTGAAATTAAGGCGGATTATCGAACAAAAAACAGGCTAAATTATTACTAAATTTTGTCTTGTTTTTTGTTAAATTTAAAAATGTGAAACAATTCGGGTTTTTTCAAGGCTGTTTCACGTGGAATAATCGGCTAAATTGTGTTGCATAAACTTGCAAAAAATTACGCATAAAAACGCAAAAATATTCAGCATTATACAAAATAATTGCACTAATTATTGTTAAATTTAAGCTAAAACTTAATGTATTTAAACCAATAATAAAGTCAATTTAAAAGGCAAGGAATTGGCAGATAAAAATATAATATATTTTGCGTTGTTTAGTGCTAAAAATTATTGCGTTCTAATATTATATATAGCGCAAATAAATTATTAATTAAGAAATTTAACGAAATTTCAAACGAAAAAATAGTTCAATTTTTCCCCACGTTCTGTTAAAATCCGTTTAAATATCGTGGTTTTAAGTGTTTTAATTGGATTATTGATAAGACAAAGAAAAGAATTTAAATTAATATAATTTTGATTAATAATATACTAATACAATAGTGCAAAAATTGCAAAATAATTTAGCGTTATTACAAAATAATTAACGCAAAATTGTTTCATATGAAACATTTAATTAATAAAAACTAATCAATATTAAAAAATATATGATAAAAAATTAGTGAGAAAATATCCCCTATTCTCTTAGAATTCGTTTAAATTAACGAATCTAAATCTCGTTATTTATTTAAATTACGTAAATTTTAGAATTTTAGCTTAAATATATCTTGGTTATGCTGGTAGATAAAAAATCCTTTAAATATGAAAAAATGTCGATTAAATAATGGAGAATATATCATTATAATTTATGGTAAAAACGAACGTCAATTCTCTATAATTACGTTAAAATTATCGCTGAAATTATGGATTTTTATATTATTTTATAAATTTAAGTTAAAAAGTGCTTATTTTACTCTTTAACGCAAATTGTAAAAAATAAGTAAATTTTCCAATAAAAATAATGAATTTTATAGAGAATTGCTTGCAATAAAATTGCCAAAAACTCAAAGGCATTCTCTTAGAATTCGTTTAAATTTAGCTTGTTTTCAAGGTTTTTCTTAAACTAACGTTAATTTTAGTGGTTATATTAATAACGTTTGATCCGAACATCGGTAATAACAATTGTTAAGTATTTTAGCTTAAATATTAAAAAATTAAATATATATTTCTTATTATATATTATTGCGTTAAAGATTTTAATTAAGCGCAAACTTGTTTCACGTGAAAATTTATATCGTAATATTATGGTATTAATAATAGAGAACGTTTCTTTTTAATTAGGGTGAAAAAAATACTGAATTCTGTTACATTTCGTTTAAATTTACCTAAAATTCTTCCTATTTATGATAAATTGCCAATAATATAGGGTAAATATAGGTTATATAATTGGTTGGTAAAATCGTTTGTTTCGTTAAAATTATAAAAATTTATGATTTTAGTGCAAAAATTTAATAGTAGTGCAAAAGTGTTTCACGAGAAACAAAAAGCTAAATTTCGACATAATTTTCATAGAGAATAAGCTAAAAAATAATCGGCAAAAAAATTAAACCATTCTCTTACGTTTCGTTTAAATTAGTCCTAAATATAGCTAAATTTATGTATTTTTCCGCTAAAATCACTAATACTGCAATATTATTAAAATAAATTAAAATTATATAAAATTGTGGATAAAATTCGTTAAAATAATAAAAAATGTGGATAAATTGGTTGGTTATCCACAAAAATTATCGAATAATTATATATTTTATTGAAATTTATATAGGTGCATTGTGTTTTTTTAATTTTTGCGTTAAAACTTTCTTTGCGTTTAATAATGTTAATAATAGGCGTTAAGTAACTTTAAATTTTATTGTGGATTAATAACGATATTTATTTTAAATTTTTTAACGCAAAAATAAATTTGAAGCACTTTATAAAATTAGCGCAAAAATTTATAGCGCCATTTTTTAATTTTAACAATTTCAACACAATAATTTTTATTAAATTTCATATTAATTTCGTATTATATTTTTGTTAGTTTTTTATTGATATTTTACTACAAAAAAGGTTGAATTTTACTTATTTTATGGATAATTTTTATAATATATTAATTGCTAAAAATACATTAATATGGTAAAATATGATTATAATAAATATAGCTAATAATTTATTTACTTTAATAGGAGAGTTTGATGAAAAAATCTAAAAAAACGTTGATAATTATTATCGCAGTTATCGTTATTGCGGTTTTAATTGCAATGTTCACGTTCTACAACAATGCTTCAGAAATTTCACTTAATCAATTTTACGATAAATGTGGAGTTTTAATGACCGATACGTCAAATTTTGATGAATCGGTTTACACTAATAACGGTCAAAAGGTTTTATTTAAAGGCAACGGATTTATTATTTTAGATAAATTCGTAAAAACCGATGCTAACGGAAACGTTGCAATGGAAAACGGAAGTCCCGTTTATATTGAAAGAGAAATTAATCAAATCGTTATTGAAAATTACGTTATCAAAGGCTATTTTAACGGCAAAGCTAAATTTAAAACAATTTACGCAAGAAGTGAAGTCGACAGCGAAATTGTTAACGGATTAATTGCAAGTGGAGTTAAAGTTAGCTATACCGACCCTAACGCAGGAAGTTTCTTTTCTTCGGTTATAATGCCGATTTTATCAATTGGAGTAACGTTATTATTACTTTTCTTCGTAATGCGACAAGTTAGTGGCGGTGGAAAAAGCGCAACTGATTTTGGTAAAACCAAAGCTCAGTTAATAACTAACACAAAAGTTCGTTTTTCCGACGTTGCCGGCGCCGAAGAAGAAAAGGTTGAGCTTCAGGAAATTGTTGATTTTCTAAAAAATCCTAAAAAGTTTTCCGACCTTGGTGCGAGAATTCCAAGAGGCGTGCTTTTAGTTGGTAGTCCGGGAACAGGTAAAACCATGTTTGCAAAAGCCGTTGCAGGTGAAGCAAACGTTCCATTCTTCTCAATCAGTGGTTCCGATTTTGTTGAAATGTTCGTTGGTGTTGGCGCAAGCCGTGTTCGTGACCTATTTAATACGGCAAAAAAGAACCAACCTTGTATTATATTTATTGATGAAATCGATGCTGTAGGTCGTCAACGTGGCGCTGGGCTTGGCGGTGGAAACGACGAGCGTGAACAAACACTTAACCAGCTTCTCGTTCAAATGGATGGTTTTGAAACAAACGAAGGTATAATCGTAATGGCGGCAACCAACCGTGCCGACGTTTTAGACCCTGCTCTTTTACGACCTGGCAGATTCGATCGTCAAATTTACGTTAACATGCCCGACGTTAGAGGCAGAGAAGCAATTTTAAGAGTTCATGCCCGTAATAAACCCCTCGATAGCACGGTTAGCTTTAAAATTTTAGCAAGAATGACTGCAGGCTTTTCAGGTGCAGACCTTGCAAATCTCTTAAACGAAGCAGCAATTTTAGCCGCCCGTGACGATAGAAAAACAATTACAAACGCCGACTTATACGAAGGTATTAATAAAGTTATTATAGGTCCGCAAAAGAAATCTCGTCTTGTTACTGAAACCGACAAGCGTATAACGGCTTACCACGAAGCTGGTCATGCTATTTTAGCAAGGCTTTTACCAAATTGCGATCCCGTTCACGAAGTATCAATTATTCCTCGTGGTATGGCAGCCGGCTATACGATGACTCGTCCTGATAGTGACGACGACCATTTAACCAAATCTCGCTTACTTGACGATATCGTTATGACTTTAGGAGGACGTGTTGCCGAAGAACTTATTATTAAAGATATTTCGGCAGGGGCTTCTAACGATATTATGGTTATTACCAAAAAGGCTCGAAAAATGGTATCCGAATGGGGTATGAGCGATAAGATTGGACCAATTTCATACGGCGGTGGTGGAGAAATTTTCGTTGGAAGAGATTATCAAACCCGCTCGGATTTTTCTGAAGAAAAAGCCAAGGCTATTGATTTAGAAGTTGAATCGATAATTAAACAGGCCCATGAAAAAGCTACCAAGCTTCTTTCGGAAAACAAAACCCTTCTCGACGTTATGGCGAGAGTTCTTATTGAAAGAGAAACCATTTTCAGCGATGAAGTTGATATGATTATGAACGGAAGAACTGCCGACGAAATTATTCGTTATATGGATAATCGTGAAAACATGGGTTCTAATCTCGATCCCCTTTCAAAAGCCTCCGACGAAGAAAGTGTTGGTCATTAAAATGGGGCTATAAGTCGATTAAATAAAGTTTTTAATGCAATAAGTTTAGTGCAAGGCGTAAAGCTTTGCGCTAAAACTTAAAATTATTTTATACAAAAAGAGAAAAAAAGAGGTAAAGGTTATGGGTAAAATAATAGCCATTTCCAATCAAAAAGGTGGCGTTGGTAAAACTTCTACCTGTGTTAATTTAGCCGCCGGTGTTGCGTTAAAAGGCAAAAAGGTTTTGCTTGTCGATATGGATTCGCAAGGAAATGCAACAACGGGGCTTGGCATTAACAAGGGTGGCGTTGAAAAATCGGTTTACGACATTTTATTAAATGGTGAGCCTGTTAAAAACGTTGTTATTCGCTCGGAGGTTGAAAATTTAGACGTTCTTCCTTCCAGCATTGATTTGGCGGGTGCTGAGGTTGAATTAGTTAGCGTTAGGGGTAGGGAGAAAAAGCTTTCCGTTGCCCTTGAAACGGTTCGTTCTCTTTACGATTTTATTTTCATCGATTGTCCACCGGCAATTGGTTTGTTAACTATCAATTCGCTTTCCGCAGCAGATAGCGTGTTAATTCCAATTCAAAGCGAATATTACGCTCTTGAAGGTTTGTCACAACTTATGAACACCATTAAGTTGGTTAATAAGCACCTTAATCCAAAATTGGTTATTGAAGGCGTGTTAATTACAATGTATGATAAGAGAGCGCTAATTTCACGACAAATATACGATGAAATTAATAAGTTTTTTGGAAAGAAAATGTTTGAAACGGTTATTCCAAGAAACATTAGAATATCTGAAGCGCCAAGTCACGGTAAGCCGGTTATGTTACACGATAAGCGTTGTCGTGGAACACTTGCTTATAATGCGCTTTGCGAAGAATTTTTATTAAGGAGTGAAACAAATGGCTAAGGGATTAGGAAAAGGTTTTCAAGCGCTTATTGCCGATACGGAAGAAGCCTATAACAATTTTAGTTTTGAAAGTTTAGGAGAAGAAGCTGAAGAAATAAAAAGTAGCGTGGTAGAGTTGGAAATTGCTAAAATTGAAGCAAACCCAAACCAACCTCGTAAAATATTTAACGAAACGGCTCTTCGTGAGCTTGCCGATTCAATTGCCGTTCACGGCGTTATTATGCCAATCGTTGTAGTAAAACGTGGCTCAAAGTATATGATTATTGCAGGTGAACGCCGTTTTAGAGCGTCAAAGCTTGCAAATAAAACGACCATACCTGCCGTTATTAAGGATTTCGACGAACGCTCTATTAAAGAAATTTCATTAATAGAAAATTTACAGCGTGAAGATCTTAATCCAATTGAAGCGGCAAACGCTATGAAACAACTTATGGACGACTATTCAATCACTCAGGAAGAGCTTGCTCGCCGTATTGGAAAAAGTCGTTCAGCCGTTGCTAACACCTTGCGACTATTAACCCTTTGTCAACCGGTTATGGATTACGTTTCAATGGGCGACCTTTCTCAAGGCCACGCTCGTGCGTTAATCACTCTCCCTGAAGACGTTCAACTTTCAATTGCTCGCAAGGCAGTTAAAAATAGATTATCCGTTCGTGAAGTAGAAATTTTGGTAAAGGATTATTATAATCCACCTGAAGAAAAGAAAAAGAAGGCGCAAGGTTTAAGCGTTGAACTTAAAGACTTGGTTGTTAGAATGCAACGTAGCTTTGGAACGAAGGTAGGCGCAATCGGCAACGATAAAAAGGGTAGAATTTACATAGATTATTACACTCGTGACGATTTAGATAGAATTAGCGACCTTCTTGACAGAGTTAGTAAACCAATTGAAGAATAAAAAGTAAGGCTATAAGTCGATTAAACGCCAAAAAATTTGGCAAAAACGAGCTTATAGCCTTTTGTTTTTTAATATTTAAAGGGCAAATGGTTTAATGTTTATTGTGTATAAAAAAACAAACAAACGGTTTTTATGTGAAAGTTTGGTGAAATTTTGAAAGTTTGGTGAAAAAAAGAATTTTGGGTTTGACAAAGGGATAAATTGGTGATAAAATAAATTCGATTAAAAAGGGGGTAAAAAAATATGGCACAAAAAGGCAGCGATTACTTTGGTCTTTCTTACCTTATCAGTTTAATTCTTGCAATCATCCCATTTACTTCTTGGTTATGCGGTGCTCTTACAAGATTTTCTGAAGGTAAAATCCTTGCTGGTTTAATCCGTTTAATTTTCGGTTTCACCATCGTTTGGATTGTTGACCTAGTTCTTATGGTTCTTAAAAAACATATTTGGCGTTTATTCTAAGCCGAAAAAAACCACCAAGTTTGCTTGGTGGTTTTTTTATTTTGTGTAAACGTCTTCTTTTAAAATGCCGATAACTGGTAAATTGCGATAGCGTTCTTGGTAGTCTAAACCATAACCAACAACAAAATCGTTGCCAATATCAAACCCTTTATATTCCGGTTCAAGTTCAACTTCACGGCGCTCAAACTTATTTAATAGGGCGCAAATTTTAAGGGATTTTGGATGGCGAGCATAAAGCATTCGTTTAAGGTGTTTTAGGGTGTGACCGGTGTCGGCTATATCTTCAACGATAATAACGTGCCTACCTTCAATATTAATAGTAAGGTCTTTTATAACGTTAATTTTACCGGTTGAAACGGTTAGAGACCCGTAACTTGAAACTGCCATAAAATCAAGTTCAAGGGGAATGGTCATGGCTCGAAGTAGGTCGGAAAAGAAAATAACGCTTCCTTTTAAAACGCAAACCATAAGCGGATTTTTGTCAACGTATTCATTGTCAAGGATTTTTGCAAGTTCTAATACTCGATGATTAATTTCTTCTTCGGTAATTAAAATCTTTTGCAAATCTTCATACATTCTAAACATAATATTACACCAAATTACAAGTTAATTTTCCAATATTTTTAGTAGATTTATCAATTTTAAGCATAGGGGAAATTTCCACGCCAAAAACGGCGAGAACTTGATTGTCCACCGCTATTACAATAAGATTTTTCCTTTGGGTTTTATTAAGCTTTTTGTCGGTTAAAAATTTTTTAACCGATTTCTTTTGCCCGTTGAATTTTGTAAAAATATCCCCTTCGTTAATGGTTCTAATTTCAGCATCCGCTGGAATTTTATCAAGGTCAATAAAAAGTTCTCGTGGAACAAACTCGCCGTTAATCGACTTATACGCCGGTTTTTCTTTTAAAAACTCATCAAATGAAGATGGTTTTACTGAAAATAAGTAGTTTAAGGTTTTAAAGGTATCAAAAGAAAATTTAACGGGCGCAAAGTTGTTTTCACAAGGTTTATAAAAGGAAATAACGTTTTGTTCCTTAATTGCAATAATTCCTTTCGGTAAAGAAATTTGACTACCCGTTTGTAAATTTGATAATTTAATTAGGCTATCAACGTGGGCGGTCGTATAGTCTTTTTTAACGCCTAGCTGGTTAAGGGCTAAAATGCAAGCTCTTTTAAAAACGGGAATAGGGCTTAGACTTATTTTTATTCCGCCGTTAGCCGAAGAAAGAGTTTTTTGAGCTAATTCAATAAAATATTCTTCATCTTCCTTGCAGGTTTTTGAAAAACGCAAAATGGCGTCTTCAAAGGCAGGAAACTTGGCTTTAATTTGGGGAACAAGGCTTAAACGAATGTAGTTTCGGGTAAAAGCCGGGTCGGCGTTCGTGGAGTCGTAAACGTAGCTAAGTTGGTGTATAAGTGCGTAATCGTCAATTTCTTCACGGCTAACGCTGAGCATTGGGTGGATAATTTTGCCGTTAAAGGAGCTTTCTTCCATGCCCTTGGCTCCGCTAATTCCGCAGCCACGGAAAAGGTTGAAAAGAACCGTTTCGCAAAAGTCGCTTTTGTGGTGCGCCGTTGCAACAACCTGGCAAAAACCGCTTTCAATAGCTTGGAAAAAACAATCGTATCTAAGTTTTCTAGCGCCTTCTTCAAGACTGAGTTTGTTGGTTTTTGAAAAGGATAAAGAGTCAACGGCGAATGAAAGAAGTTCAACGTCATATTTTTTAGCAAGCTTTTTGCAAAAATTAGAATCGGTCTCCGAATCAATTCCTCTAATGCCGTGGTCAACGTTAATGGCTTTAAGGGTGAAAGGATGGCTTTTTTTAAGATTGATAAGGGCGTGGAGAAGACTAACCGAGTCCTTTCCGCCGGAAAGCGCAACAGCAATCACTTGATTTTTAGCTATTAAGTTTTTGTTTAGCTTTAGTTCCATGGTTTAAAGTATATCATAAAAATAACGCAAAGCGCAATAGTTTTATAAAAAATTCCACAAAAAGAAGGGTAAAGAAAAAAATAAAAAACAAAAAATGAAAAAAGTTGAAAAAAGTGGCAAAAAATAATTGACAAAAGAAAGCATATAATATAAAATGATTAGGCTAATTGAAAGCAATTTAACATCGCGGAGTGGAGCAGTTGGTAGCTCGTCGGGCTCATAACCCGAAGGTCGTTGGTTCGAATCCAGCCTCCGCAACCATTAAAAAATAGTAAGTATGGCGGCGGAGCTTAGTTGGTTATAGCGGCCGGTTCATACCCGGCAGGTCGTTGGTTCGAATCCGACCGCCGCTACCATTAATAACGGCCCCTTGGTCAAGCGGTCAAGACATCGCCCTTTCACGGCGGTAACACGAGTTCGATTCTCGTAGGGGTCACCAATGAAAAAAGTAACAGTCAAACGGCTGTTACTTTTTTCATTGTCTACGAGAATCGAACTAACTTGCGAAAGCAAGTAAAGTAATATATAATTGGTGATTTTTGGTTTTGAAACTTGTTTCAAACAAAACGCATTGGCGTTTTCCAAAACATCTATTCCGTAGGGGTCACCAGTCAAAACCCCAGTAGAACTATTTGTTCTATTGGGGTTTTTACGTGTAATAAAAAGAGCGTTATGTTTTTATAACGCTCTTTTTTGTGTGAGATTTGTTAAAACGCTCAATAATCGACTTATTTGCCTATTAATTATTTCAATAGTTAAATCTTTGTCTTTTTTACAATAAGTAAATTGTAAACAATAATTATAACAGCAAAAAACGCTTGTATGCTAAACGTAATGTAAAAAGAAATAAACAAACGCTTGTTATGCAAAATAATTATTAAAGCTATAAATATAACTTGCAAAGCAATTTGAAAAATAGTTAACCTTGGCATATTTTTTGATAAGTTTCTTTTTAACATACTTGCTAACGGCAAAAGGGTTAAACTCCATAGGGAAATTGAGCGAAAAATTTTCATTGTAAAATATGCTTGATTTAGTGTATCGTTAGGATACTCCATTTTTAAAAAGTTTAGTGAGCAAATGCGAAAAACTACTGCAGATGCCCCAATTACAATGCCAAACCAAAAAAAGAATTCTATAAAAAATTTGATTATTTTTTCTTTTTTATTACTCATTATTTTATTACTCATTATTTTGTGCTTATTAATTTTTTGAATGTTATTCGTTTTATAAGTGTTATTGTGTTGATAATTAAAATAATCAACAAGAATGCGATACAAGCTGACGATATGATGGTAATTAAACCCATATTTTTATTAAATATAAAAAATACTAAGAAGCTCAAAATTAATATGCACATAGAGGAAATTAGTTGGGCTTTAGGTTTATAAATTAATGTGTTTACTTTTTTATTGTTTAAAAAAGATAGAAGAAATAAATTCACACTAATAATGAACCACATAACAAAACAAAATAGGTGAGAAAGATTATTGCTAAGTAAGATATTTACATCCTCATTTGAAAAATAATTATATAGCGTTAGAGTATCTTTAATTGATAGCGATGTTCTTATAATCCAATAACAATGGAACAAAATTAATCCTACCAATATTATTCGATAAGTTGTTTTCATGTTTAACCTTCCTAAAATGTTCTAATTTATTATTTAAAGAGATTCTATTATGGCAATAATGATGCCCAGTTAAAAATATTAAATGACTTAATATATTTATGTATTAAATTTATATTTTAATGTTTGATTTTTTGTTTATTCCAATAAAATAATGCTAATAAATTAGAGCTTAACTGGATTAGAAATATAATAAAAAATAAAACAACTTGAACAGCTTGGCATATAAAGTACAACACAATAAAAAACATGATCAGTATTGAATTTTGAATTATGAAAAATAATATATTTTGACTATTGCGAAATTCTATTAATTTGGTAGTTGAAAAAATAATTGGTAAAATTGTTAAACCCCAGAAACTTATTTCTCTAAAAATTTTTAAAAGAAAAAATTTGGCGTTTAGTGTGTCATTTGGATAAGCCTCTTTTAATATTGAATAAGAAGAGATTCTTGCAAATGTTATGCTAATTAGCAATATGATAGATAATATAGATAATAAGTTAAAAAGAATTTTTAAAGTTTTATTCATATTGACTCCTTTTTAAAAGATAATAGTTTCCCAATTATAACTATAAGTTAAATTAGATATAATGTGTTGTTTCATTTCATTTTCATCTAAATACGAAATAGAACCAAATGTCTTATTTCCATTTGGCAAAACGTTAAGATTGTTAGCACCTGTCATATATGGATAAAATTTTGGATATTCAATTATGCCTGTTGTATTCACGTTTTCGCCGTAAATTATACTGCCACTATCTTTTTTTAAAAAACCGGCAATAATATTAAATAAAGTAGTTTTTCCACTGCCATTTTGACCCTGAATTATAGTAATTCCTGTTTCTGGGACTAATAAGCTGCTTCCGTTAAGCAGCAACTTTTTCTTTATGGCAATATCATCATAATACAATTGCATTTTAAAACTTCCATTTTCCTTTTTTTATAAAATAAGATATGCCTAAAGGAACAAGCGTGATACAACTATCTATTATTAAATACCAACTACTCATATAAGCATAAGGACTAATTAAATAATTTAGAATTATAGCTAACAGCGCAATCAATAGATATAGAGATAACGACAAGACACAGTAAATCAGTTTCATTTTATTTCTATTGATATAGTAGTTTCCATAATCCCATAACAATGCAAAGTTATACTTAATGGCGTAATGATTAATAAATATAAAAGCTACGGATAGAATAGCAGCAATTATTAAATTGGGAATAAGCACATCTATAAATCTTCTCATATTGAATGTTTTTGCCCATACAACACAATAGTGGTGGGAAAGAAAATCACCCGCAGGATAATGTGTTACTAAATGATTTAGAATTTTGGCTTCATATCCTTGAGCGGTTAATATAATAGACTCACGGATCATTGCCGGCCACCCATTCCTGTCCGTTTCAAATTGAATCTGCGCCATCCCAAATTCTCCAAATGTAGACTCATCATAACAATAGATTCCAAAGTTGACATCTTCATTATAAGAAACTAAGACATAGTCGAAGTAAGTAAATCCGACTATTCTATAAAGTTTTTCAATGCCACAAATAGATAGGCTAACACTATCGCCAATCGCATTAGAAACAGTTGCATCTGTATAACCAAAGTAAGTGCATAACAAATTTTTTGAAAGTGCAACTTCTAGCTCGCCATCTTTTGGGAACTGTCCTTGCAACATACTTAATCCGTAATCAACAATACTATAATCCCAACAGTCTTGTACATACTCTTGGGGGCAAGAAACAAAATGAAGTTCATTACCTATAGTACCATTTGCTATCATTGATTCTATTTCTGCTTGATATTTTACGTCTGTTATGTAGATTTTTTCGACACCTTCCAATTTACTTATATCTTCATATATATCATTGAGATTTAAATATCTAGATTGTTGAGTTTCGTCAACACTTATATGTTCGCCCTTTAAATAATAAGAAAGTAGTTCCTCATCAAAATTGGTACTTCCTTGAACCAAAACAATATTTTCTTTTATAGGAATATCTTCATTTAAACCATTCTTAAATTCATAATTAGCATATAATGAAAGTAAAACAAACACACAACTTAAAATGCACGTTGTTACTATTTGTCCGTAATTTCGCAAAACCGGCACAAGAATTTTAAAAAAACACAGTTTTTTACTATGAACTTTTTTAGTCGATAATTCTAAATTTTTATAATATTCTTCATATATACAATGTGCTTGATTTTTAACAGAATATAAACTTTTGCCATCTAAGCAATATTCTGTAATAACTGAACATGCTAATCGCTCATCATGCGATATTAAAATTATAATTTTATTATCCTTAAGTTTATCTAAAATTTTGTTTAAACAATCAACTGAGGCATTATCCAAATTGTTTGTGGGTTCGTCAAGGAAAATATATGGCGTATCTTTCAATAGACCACTTATTATTTGTATTTTTTTCTTTTCTCCACCAGAAAGAACTTTAAATTTTTGAGAAACAATACACTCATCTAATCCAAAAGCGCTTAAAAGTAAAAAAGCATCTTCAGTTTTAATATTACGATTACCCTTACAAATATACTCTCCAACATTAAGATTATTGTCTGCTATTGCTTGTGGAATATATGTAAAAAGTGCATAGCGTTTCTTTTTCCACAATTCAATATGTGTTTCCTCATCAAAAAGTACAGGGTAATTGCCAAATACCATTTTCTCAATTATAGATGTTTTACCTGTTCCATTTTCTCCGCTGATTTTATAAATACCAAAAGCTGAAAAATCAAACATAAGGTTTTCATAACAAATAAATTTATTTTTTATATTAAAATTGCTAATTTTCATAATATAACACCTATTACTTTACAAAAGTTACCCTTAGGAGATACTCCTAAGGGCAGCTTTTTTCAATTTATTTTGTGAATTATTCAACGCCCCAGTCAAATTCTAATACGGATTTTGCTGTTTTATTGCTATTCTTAACGCATTTAACATCGAACTTTGTAGAGTTTTAATAGTTGCCAAATTAAAAGCTCCCGTATAGTTGTTTTTTATTTTTTTGATCATAACAAATTTTTCCTGTAATTTAAATTTTTATCCATTTTGAATATAGTTTAATTTCTAATTCTGAATTTTGAACGGTATTGTCTGAGAAAACCCATTTATTTAAAAAGGTACGTTCTGTATACCAACCATCGAATTTATAACCAGTTTTTATAGGGGGAGGAGGGGGGTATAAGATTTTTGAGTTGGTTTCGTAATAATCAACATAATAATATGTTTCTTCGTCAAGCATATAAGCAATATTAGCTTTTTTTATATTAGCCAAACAATCATCGCTATTATCTAATAATTTATCAAAACAATTGTCTGGAATATATATTTCATTTCCGTATCCTAAACATAGGCAAGATAAGTCAATGTTGCTATTGCCACAATAAAAAAATTTTAAATTGTGGCAATACTGCATATATCGTGTGTTTACAGATTCGATTGTGTTAGGTGCGTAATACCTTTTGACTAAGGGTTCATCCTTTTCACAATTATAGAAAAAACCATCCGAATCAAATAATTTAAAGCCAAGCATTGAAACGGTTTTACCATCAATCTCGTTAGGAACAAAAAGCACACCGTTTTCAGGGATGAAAGATATGTTGCCAATTGCAATCTTGTTTTCCTTTTCTCGTTTGCAATAAAAACCATTTTCACTCCAATATGTGTTAATATAATATTCATCCTCACAGGCTGTTAAATTGAACAAAATTAAAATGGAAATTGCACAAATTATAAAGTTTCTGATTTGTTTCATTTTATTTTTCATCCTTTATTATATCTATAGGTTTTTTCTTTGAAAATGAAGTGATTTTTTAATTATTTGTAAATGATAACATTTAAAATATAGTCATTACTTATTTAATGCAAATGATTATTTGCGCAAATTAATATTATTTTTTACTTCTTATTTTATGAACTGTCAATTTTTTCTTTTTTTATCATTTCTCACACCTCGCTTATTTTAAAATTTTTTCTTGTAAGAAAGATAAATGTTTTACTGTTATTTTTAGTGAAAAATACATTATGCTCATGGTAACATATGTAACAAAATATGCATTGAACTCTAGTGTGGGGATTTTATGTTGGTTTTTGTTGTTTTATGTTCTTTTTACTTGTTTTTATTTTTAATTATGGTATAATTATTAAAAAGGATATTGAGGTTTGAGATGGAAAGAAAATTGAAAATTTTATTAATTGAAGATGATCCCGTGGAATGTCAAGCGATTACTCAGGCGATAAATTTAAAAGATGACATTTTTCTAATTGGAGCGACTAATAATATATTTAAAGCGTTAGAACTTGTTCAAGAAGGTTTACCCGATGCTATTATTTTGGATTTAGAATTGCACAAAGGAAATGGGAATGGGTTAGAGTTCTTAAGAAAACTAAATACATTAACCATTCCCATTGTTCCATTTGTTTTAATTACAACACATAATACAAGTTCTGTTACGTATGAATACGCAAGAGAGCTTGGGGCTGACTTCATTCTTTGTAAGAATCAAGAGGATTATAGTGCTAAAAACGTGGTTGACTTTTTATACTCAATGAAAAAATCGTTACATAACAAACGAATTTTGAATTCTGAATTAGCTGAAGAAAATCAAGTTTTAGCACAGGAAATTGAATCTAAGCAAAAGCGGAGAATAATAAACGAATTAAATTATATAGGCATTAGTCCAAAATCAATTGCTTTCAAATATTTTATTGATGCAATTTTAATGTGCATCAATAATTCTAATGCTGATTTTAAGGCAGAAATTAGCAAAAAATACGGAAAAACTATTAAGAGTGTAGAAAGAGTGATGCAAAATGCAATTTCCGTGGCATGGGCTAATACTCCGATAGATGATTTATCAAAATATTATACCGCAAGAGTAAGTCCAAAAAGGGGAATTCCTACGCTTATGGAATTTGTTTATTATTATGCTTGTAAATTGAATAGTTGAAACTGTTATTAAAAAACGCAGTTGGACCAATTTGCAATCCAATCGAAAAATGAGATAAATCTTATCTCCATATTTTTGATTTAAGTATAAATAATTGCAGGTAAAATCTGTATTTTTTTATGGGAATTGCTTTATGTGGTTTTGTGTGATTTAATGTTTACAAATGTTTAGAATTAGATAAAAATGGATGTATTAGTAATTTCAATAAAATATTTCTTCATTGCGTTATGCGGTTTTTATTCATTTTGCAAAATGCAAAATATGAAAATTTCCGCACAAAAGAGATGTTTTTTGCTTTTAGGAGCAATTATAACATCGCTTTTATATATGATTGTAAAACAATTGGTTTATGAACTGTATATTTTAGCTTTAGTTGTTCCTTTTTTGCTTTTGTTAAAGTTGCTTTTAAAACTGTCGTTTAAAACGGTTATTCCAATTGGTCTAATTGCAATTTCGTTTTCGTTTGTTGTTGCTGTTATAAGTGTATTTTTTGCTAGTTTCATATTATTTGTTTCTCAAAAAATATTAAATTTTAATGTGACTAATATTGTAAACTTAATTCAAAATATTTTAACGGGTGTTTTTCAAATCATAATAGTTTTTTTATTTTTTAAAATAAAAAGATTTAGAAAGGGAATACCCAATTTAGAAAAATATGTTGATTCGGATCTTTGTATATATATAAGCATAGCAATAATATTGTTTATGTCTTTTGGTGAAATAAAAAACAAAGAAAATGTTTTAATTATTTTTATTGCTTTTTTAATTGCGTTTTTCGGTATAGTTTTGTTCTTTATTTGGAAATCACATTTAAGAAAAACCTATATTCAAAGACAATTTAATAAAGAAATCGATGAGCTCAATAAAAATATTGATAAATTACAACTGAAAAATACTGAGATTGAAGCTGAAAATCAAGCGTTGGCAAAAGTAATACATAGAGATAACAAAGTGATTTCTTCGTTTATAAATACTTTAACAATTGTAGCTAAAGAAACAACTGACAAGATTGCGCAAGAAAGACTTATGGAATTTATTAATTATTTGCATAAAGAAAATGCGGATAGGAAGCAGTATTTTATAAACTCGCAAACAACTAATAATCAAATTCTAAAAACAGATGTTTTTGCTGTTGATAGTATACTTGGCTTAATGAGAAATAAGGCCAATGAAAATGGAATTGAGTTCAAAGTATATGTCGATTGTTCGGTTCAAGAATTAATTGACAACAGTATTAATGAAATTGATTTAATCACGATTTTGGCGGATTTGATTGAAAATGCAATAATTGCAACAAAATATTCAGGCGAAAAAATAATTGAAGTTAAATTTTATATCAAAAACTGTAACTATGCAGTAAAAGTTTGTGATACGGGAATTCCTTTTGAATCAATTGTTTTAGAACATTTTGGATCAAAAAAAATTACTACCCATATTAATGATGGTGGTAGTGGAATAGGACTTATTACAATTTGTGAACTTCTAAGAAAATATCGTGCATCATTCTTTTTAAATCAAGGATGCGGGGAAAAATTTAAAACTATTGAAATTATATTTGATCAAAATTCAAATTTTAAAATAGTTTCTAATGTTTAAAGTAATACTTATTTAAACTGAGCCGAGAGTTTTTACAAACTCTCGGCTTTCACTTTTTTAAACTTCATACCATCTTCCGTTTATTTCGGTGTAGTTGTTTGACGTATCGACTTTACCTTTTACGCAAGCCCTTAAAGTTATTTTTATCATTTAATTTTTTAGAAAATTCTTTATGTTTTTAATGTAAAATTTTTTATTAGCAAATAAAATATATGAACATTCAATTAAAACACAAAATTTAAAAAGGGGAATTAAATTGCAAAAGGCTAAATGTCCTGCCCTTGATTTTTAGATAAAAAATAGTGCGGAAAATTTTGTATTTTTCAAAACGCAAAAACGTTGATTATTTCTTGAATTTTTTAGTTCTACTAGGCTTGTGGACAGGTCACCAGTCCAAACCCCAGTAGAACTACTTATTCTACTGGGGTTTTTACGTGTAATAAAAAGAGCGTTATGTTTTTATAACGCTCTTTTTTGTGTGAGATTTGTTAAAATGCTCAATAATCGACTTATTTGCCTACTTTTTCAATAATCTTTAATGCCTAAAAAATAATCGGCGGAAACGTTAAACGCAATTGCCATGCTTTTAAGTATATCGTAGCCCGGCTTTGCTTTGCCTTTAAGCCACTCGCTAACTTGGCTTTGTTTAACGCCAATTTTTTTTGCAAACGCAACCTGCGTTAAATTATTTTCTTCTAAAAAATCCTTTAAAATTTCACTAAAATTATTTTCCATACTTATATTATATAGAAATTTCTATAATTTTACTTGACATATAGAATATTCTATATTATAATATTTTTTACAAAGATTGTTTTGGGAGGTTTTTATGGCAAACTCTTGGAGTCCGTTGTTATTATTGTTTGGAAAAAATGATATTTGGACAAGAAAAAGTCTTTTGCACTCTGTTAAAGATGAAAAAATTATTGACGATGCTCTATCGCTAGGCTATATTATGCAACTTGATATAAATGATGTAGGCGAGCCACGCTATTGTATAACAGAATTAGGTGTTAAAATTAGGAATAATTAAAGGAGACTAACAAAAATGGAAGAAAAAGTTTTAATAAAAAGCCATATATCGAAATCTGTAGAATTTGTTTATAAGTGCATTATTATCGGTTGTGCAGCTATTTCTATATTGTGTCTTTTGTTTGGTATTATCGCTTCAATAAGTGGAAAAAATGAATGGAAAAAAGCAGCGTTAGAAGATGCATATATATCCTATGGTGATCACGAAGGTGAATATCGTTGTGATTATTGGTATTCTTACCTTGAACATTCCTGCGGTGACTATTTTGATACAGCTGATGAATATTTTTCACATTTGGAGCGGTTTGATCATTATTCATACATGACAACTAATCGTTATGTACCCTTTTATGAGGGCAGTGGATTCTATGCTTTACACTGGGTGTTTGCTGTGTTTACGGGGATATTTTATATTTCATGGCGTTTGCTTGCAAATTATCGTCTGACCATTACCGATAAAAATGTTTATGGAATAACTTGTTTTGGAAAAAAAATTACATTACCGATTCATATGATTTCTGCTTATGCTACCAGCAAATTTCTTTCTGCAATAGCAATAACGACGACATCAGGGGTAATAAAATTTTCTTGCATAGGAAATAATGATAAAATAGCGGTTATATTACAACAATTGATAAATGAAAGACAGGAAAAAACCTCTATACAAGAATCTGTTGTCGCACAGCAAAATTCAACAAACAAGTTAGATGATTTAATGAAACTTAAAACATTGCTAGATAGTAATGTTATTACGCAAGAGGAATTTGATGCTAAGAAAAAAGAAATTTTAGGCATATAAATTGAATACTTAGAGCGAATTAATGTTAAAAAATAATAAAAATTATCTATTTTACGCTTATTGGCTCACTGGTAAAAACGCAACAGTCGACTGACTGTTGCGTTTTTTACTTGTCTATAAAAATTAAATTTACCCGTGTAGGGGAATAAAAACGTATAAAAATGAGAGCTTAATTTTTGCGATAGAGTTTTTAATTTTTTATATTGCAAAATGGTAAAATTTGTGATATAATTAAACAAATTAATTATAATAGAGATAGGGAGTGAAAAAAATGGCGATTAGCAGTATGGATTTTGTAATTATGGTTGACAATGCGTTCTATTGTAAAAGAACGTATACGCCGGAAGCTTTTGAAGATCAAGCCGCAAGGCTTTTAAGCGACGGACATTACGCATTAGACCGTTGGGGCGATGCAATGGCTTATAAAACGGGAACGCCAAACAACAACACAATGTTTGCGTTTTTAAAGAACGTTGTAATGTTTTTTGTTGCTTTTGACGGACAACTTCGCCAAGGGGAATATAACGTATATAAAAAGTGGTGCAAAAAATGTGGATATATTCCTTCATCGGGGAACGAGTTAAGCGCATATTCAGATAGATATTCCGTTAGTGAATACGTAAAGAACGTCGATATGCTTGCAAGGTTGCGTGAAGAAATTGATTCTACTCACTATCAAAACATGGTTTACGGACTTATTATGCTTGCTGTTTACTGTGAAAACGTTTTCACCGAAGAAGCCTATAACGTTCTTAAGCGTTTTTTTAGACCCGGCTTTGACAATTGCCCGTCGTATAGGGAGCTGGTTAGTCAAATTTATTATTAATAAAGTGGTAAAAGTTGGCGTATAAGTCGATTAAACCTTAAAATTCAAATAAAAAAACCCTTGTAAAGTCAAGCTTTGCAAGGGTTTTAATATTATTTAACTCTTTCAACTTTAAGGGTGTTGGTATTTCCCGGTGTGTCGAGCGGAATGCCTGCAACGATAACGACCGTATCTTTTTTAGCAACCAAGTCTAACATTTTAGCGCAGTCAATTGCGTGGCGGAAAAGGTCGTCGGAAGTTTTTCTATAAAGGGAAAGAACGGGATAAACGCCCCAAGAAAGGGAAAGTTGGTGGAAGGTTTTTTCTTCAGGGGTTGCCGCAATAATTGGAACGAAAGGGCGGAACTTTGAAACGTTTCGAGCGGTATCGCCACCCATGGTTAGGGCGATGATAGCCTTTGCGTTCATATCGGTTGCGGTGGTGCAAGCTGCGTCGCAAACGGCGTTGGTCATATTTTCGCTATCAAGGTCGTAATTGCGTTTTTTAGCGTAAACGTTCATTTCAAAGCAGTCGTTTTCCGCTTGTTCGGCAATGCTTGCCATAACCTTAATTGCTTCAACCGGATAGTCACCCATAGCCGTTTCCCCTGAAAGCATAACGGCGCTGGTGCCATCGAAAACGGCGTTAGCAACGTCGGTAATTTCGGCACGGGTAGGGGTTGGATGCTTAATCATACTTTCGAGCATTTGGGTGGCGGTTATAACCATTTTACCTGAAACGTAACACTTTTTAATAAACCGCTTTTGAAGACCAGGAAGGCGGGTATAATCGACTTCAACGCCCATATCGCCACGGGCAACCATAATGCCGTCGCTATTTTTCAAAATGTCGTCGAAATTATCAATACCTTCAATGTTTTCAATTTTAGAAATAATTTTAGTGGTGTGACCGCCGTAGTAATTAACGAATTTTCTAAGTTCAATGGCATCGTTTTTATTTCTCACGAAGGATGCTGCAATAATGTCGATATCGTTTTCAATGCCGAACAAAATATCCGCCTTGTCCGTATCGGAAAGGTATGGCATTGAAAGTTTAACGCTTGGCACGTTAATGCCCTTTTTCTCGCCAAGACTACCGCCACGAACGACTTTACAAATAATATCGGTGTCGGTAGTTTCTAAAACGCAAAGTTCAATACTACCGTCGTCAATTAAAATTTTAGTTGAAACATTAACTTCTTTTGGTAGTGGGGCGTAGGTTATGGAAACAATGGTGTTATCGCCTTCGATATCTCGAGAAGTAAGGGTAAAAGTTGAACCTTTTTTAAGGCTAACCTTGCCGGCTGAAAGAGTTTTCGTTCTAATTTCAGGGCCTTTAGTGTCGAGCATAATGGCAAGTGGCACGCCAAGCTCTTTTCTAACTTGTTTAATAAGTTCAATGGTTTCCTTGTGGTATTGGTGGTCGCCGTGGGAAAAGTTAAGGCGAGCAACGTTCATTCCTGCGTTAATCATTTCAATTAAAGTTTCTTTGTTTCGGCTTGCAGGACCAATGGTTGCAACAATTTTAGTTTTTCTCATATTTCTCCTTTAACGATTAGTCAAACTTAGGTTTGGCTAATTTTTATATCGTAGTTTATGCAAGCAGAAGAAACTGCTTGCATAAAGGTTAGTCGTTTGTATCCGTTTCAGTTTGTTTTGGTTGTTCAGTTTGAGCCGTTTCACTTGCGGTTTCGGGCGATTCGCTAACAATTTCAGCGGTTGGATCGCCATTAGATTTTTCATTTAAGCTTGTTGTTTCAAAGCTTGGTTTTTCCGTTTGTTCACCGACTAATTTTGTCGTTGGTTTTTCCGTTTGTTCCAAGTTTAGTTGGCTTTTTAGGCGGTTAAACCTTAATTTTTCAAAAAAGCTAAGTTTAACGCCGTCGTCAATTTTCCTTTGGCAGGCGTTAACGAAGTTTAGGTTAATAGCCCTTTCGTTATAGGCGTAAAACTCAACGAAGTTAGCGGACATTTTTTTGCCGATAACTTTGGTTTTAGTTTTAAAAAATTCACCGCCTACGCCAATAAGATAGAAATTGATTGGTTTAAGGCGCTTGCCTTTTGATAGTTTAAAAACGTCTCCTTCAAGCTGGCTTGGGAAAAGTTTGAGCTTAATTGAGCCACGGGCGGGAATTGCAAGAACTTTATCCTTGCCATCAAGTTGGGCTTGACATTCAAGGCTATAATTAAAAAAGTTGCCGTCGTTTTCAAATCCGATTGCCGAAATGGTTACCGTGCTTATTGCCGAGTTTGAAACGATAACGGTGTATAGCGGTTGGCTATCGCCAGTGGTTTTTTCAAACATATCCACCGCTTTAAACTTGTTTAAAATTAGTTTTTTTGAAAGGTTGTTTGTTTTAATAAAGGTTAAAATGGCAAGAATGAAAGCGCCGATTAAACAAATAAAAACGGCAAAAACTATATAGTGCAAATTATCTAAAATAAAGTTTGCGAGTAAGTTATTCATAAGCCCCCCTTTTTTTCATTTGTTATTTTACACGAAAAATCGGTTATAAGCAAGTGAGTTTTAACGTTTTTTAATAAAATATTAAAATTTTGTTTTTAAAAAAATTTTTACGGGCTTTTTAATTGCGTTGACTTAACCTTTTTATTGTGATAAAATATTTTTATCGTGGCAAAATTTTGCCTGAAATAAAATTATGAAAAGGGATAGGTTATGAAAAAACTTGCAAAGTTCTTAGTCGTTGCAATTATGGCTTTAACCTTTTGCTTAACCAGCGTGGGCTGTGAAATTGTTTTTGAAACAAGTTCAGCTTCAAAAAGCTCGCTAAATAGCAAATCGCAAAGTCAAACCCAAAGTCAATCGCAAGAAATTTCAATTAGCGAACAATTTTCGCAAAATTCGTCTATTGCCGATAATTCAATTTTAACAAGTTCGGCTTTAGAAAATTCTTTAAGCGAAGAAGTAAGCTCAAAGGAAGAAATTAGCATTAATTCAAAATCTTCGAGCACAAAATCGACTAATTCGAGCGTTAAATCTTCGAGCACGAAATCAACGAATTCAAGCGTTAAATCTTCGAGCACGAAATCAACGAATTCGAGCGTTAAATCTTCGAGCACGAAATCAACGAATTCAAGCGTTAAATCTTCAAGTTCAAAATCGTCGAGTTCAAAGTCTTCAAGTTCAAGCTCGAAAACTTCAAGCTCAAGCTCGAAGTCGTCGAGTTCAAAGTCTTCAAGTTCAAGTTCAAAAACATCAAGTTCAAGCTCAAAAACATCAAGTTCAAGCTCGAAAACTTCAAGCTCAAGCTCGTCAGGTTCTGGTAGTTCGACAACCACCAATCTTTCGGAATACGGCGGATTAAGCGAATCGGCTTACGTGGTTTGGTCTGACGGCAAAATTTCAAGTGCAAAAGCCTACTATAAATTAACTTCTGCTTCCAGCTGGACCGAAGTTGATAGCCAGCTTATTCGTGACCAAGGTTCGGGTGTTGCTCGTGTTGATATGTTAGGTTTAAAAGCTGGACAATACGACCTTAAAATCGACGTTGGCTCATCGGCTAGCGACATTATAATTCACGACGTTACGGTTAGCGCATACGACAGAAGCGGTTATGCTCACGCAAAATACACCAGTGGCGTAGGGGCATATAAGGATGATGGAACTCTTAAATCGGGGGTAAAGGTTTATTACGTGACTGAAGCAACCAAGAACTCGGTTACTTTGGTTAAGGCAATTCAAGAAGGAAACGCTTGTATTAGAATTATCGGCAAAATTTCTTGTCCACAATATTTAAGTTCTAACAAGCTTGACGGCTCAATCACCGATATTTCCGGTATTTCAAGAAAAAATCTTGGCGACGACAGTTATTGGAATATGATTGATATTTCAGGCAAGTCTAACATAACCGTTGAAGGCGTTGGCGACGACGCAGAGTTTTTCCAATTTGGAATGACCTTTAAAAAGTGTAGTTCAATTGAAGTTAGAAACCTAACTTTCACCGACTATCCAGAAGATGCTTGTTCTTTTGAAGGCGCTTCTGGCTCGCAGGATAACTATGGTCATTATTGGGTTCACAACAACAAGTTCAACAAGGGTAAAAACGGCTGGGATTTAACCAGTGAACAAGACAAAGGCAACGGCGACGGCGCAACCGATATTAAGCATTGTTCTAACGTGACCATGTCTTATAACGTTTATAATCAATGCCAAAAAACCATGCTTTGTGGTGGTGGCGATTCTCACGTTCAATATAACGTAACTCTACATCACAATCATTATTATAAAAATAAATCACGTTTACCACTTGCTCGTCAAGCAAACATTCACATTTATAACTGTTTCTTTGAAAGCAACACAACGTGTATGAGTTTAAGAGCTGATGCAATAATTTTATCTGAAGCAAACTACTACAAGTCTAACTCAGCTCATACCGACAGTAACACCAAGTGCTATGGTAAGTCCCTTAACGATAAATACGACGGAACGAGTCAAAGTAAATATTTTACAACCGTTACAAGTCGTTCAGCAAGCGTTTCAACGAGCAATAAATACGATACCAAGTTCTCAACCTATGAACCGGGCTACTTGACCGATGCAACTGAGGCTATGAACGATTGCAAGAATTTTGCAGGCGTTGCAAAGCGTAATTTGTCTAACGGTTATGCCGATAACAGCTGGGTAGAAAACGGGTCAACGGGTGGCGGTGATTCGAGCGAAGAAGAAAATTCTTCATCAAGTTCTTCAAACGATCAAAGTTCATCAAATAGTCAAAGTTCTTCTTCTCAAGGTGGCGCAACGGGTGATTATCAAGTAGTTTACAGTGAAGATTTTGAAGACCTTTCGTCAATTTCTTCAACGGAAAGTGACAGCAAGCCATATTATGCAACCGATGCTTCAAGCGATGCTAACAATAAGGTTGTAATTGAAAGTGGAATGGATGGCAAATGCGCAACTCTTGAAGATAGCACTGCATCGAAAACCATGTTCTACGTTCCAATTTCCGCTCAAGCAAGTGGAACCTATAAGGTTGCGTTAGATATTAAGCCAGGTTCTGCAAGTGGTAGCTGGAACTTGATTGAGTTTGCCGGCACGGGCGTTATTATAAGAACGGATAGTTCAAAGAAAATTGCCTATACCGCTAACGGCGACACTTCAAGTTTAACGTCATCGTCAATTGTAATTTCCGCAGGAACAACCTATTCGGTTGAAGCAATTTTCGATTACGGCTCTAACAAATTATCTTTAAAAATTAACGGCACAACCGTTGCCGACGGCGTTTCGTTTGGCGGTGGAGCAATTTCATCAATTAACTTTATCACTGCCGGCTCGGCTTCGAGAACCATTTCGGTTGACAATATTGTAGTTAGTAAAAAATAATTAATTCATAAGGAGTAAAATTATGATTTTAGATAACATTAGAAACATTTCACTTTACACAGGATGCAACAAAAACCTTGAAAAAATTAGCGCATTTATTGCCGAACACGACCTTAAAACCCTTGAAAAGGGCAAATACGATCTTGGCGACGAATGTTTCGTTAACGTTTTAGAATCAAACCCAACGACTTCAACTAAATGGGAATCGCACGTTAAGTATTTAGACGTTCAATTTATCGTTACCGGTAGCGAAACAATTGAATTCGCAATGATTGAAAACATGAACAAAACCACCGAATACGATGCCGTTAAGGACCGCTATTTAGGAACTGGCTCTGGTCAACCAATCGTTGTTGAAGAAAACATGTTTATGATTTTATTCCCAGAAGACGCTCACTGCCCAGGCATTCGTGCAAACCACGATTTCCTTAAAAAAGCAGTTTTCAAAATTAAAATTTAATTAAAAAACACGCCGTTAACGTAACGGCGTGTTTTTGTGTTAAAAAAATTTTTTGGGTAAAAATGTCAGCCACCTTTGACTATTGGCAATTTCGGGTGTATCATATAAGTGATAGGGGGAAGAATAAGAAAAGTTTACCGGGTAAAACTACAAAATTCTTTTAAGGGAGTTAAGCAAAAAACTTAACTTCCTTTACTATGCCCAAAAACGCCTAAAAAGAAGAAATTTTAATAAAAATTTTCCTTTTGACGGCAGTTGTCATAATAGTTTTATAAAATAAAAGAAAAAAAGGAGATCAAAAAAATGAAAAAATTTAAAAGCACGTTAACTCAAATTAGTTCAACGGCAACAACGCAAGGATATTTTGTTAGTGGGGGTAAAATTGTTTTTAGGTTTCAATTTCCAAAAACCAACGTAGCCATTAAAAAAGCGTTTTTAAAGATAAATAAGGACATACAAATTGATGGAAGCATAGCCGTTTATGAAAATGCTAACGGAACGTTTAACGACGGGACAAATCCTTTGGTGGCGTATAATAGCTGTAATAGTGGCGAATATCAAATTTTAATTGATTTAAGAAAATTTTATGCGCAAAAGCAAAAGGAAGGAAAACTTAACGATATGATGGCGCTATACGTTTCTAACGGAAGCGGATTGTTAATTAATTATTTATCAAATTGCGTGTTTGAAGTGGAATATGGCGGTGAATTTGATAATAGAAAACAAAAGGCAACGTTACCTTTTGAGGTGGGAAATTTACAAGGCTACGTTGATTTAAGAGATAGAAGCTTGCATTATGAAAAAACCTTAATAAAAGGCTACGGAAGGCTACCGATAACTTTAACTCAAATATTTAATAGTAAAAAAGCGTATAGCGAAAACGTTGTTTTAGAAAGCGGAGAAACAAGAACTATTTATTCAAGAGTAGGATATGGAAGCAAGCTGAATTACAACCAATATTTAATTGTAGATGAAGGCAATCAAATAAAAAGCGATGGTGAATCAAACGGCTATTATACTTGGATAAACGGGGCGGGCGAGCATATTCATTTTAGAAAAAACGCAACCACAAACGTTATTAGCTGTGATGAAAATTATAAAATGACCAAACAATCGGCTTATAAATACGTTATTGAAGATTTTGCAAACAATTCATATACTTTTGAACAGATTGGCGATTTATCTTATTTATGTTTAAAAGTTATTACAGATAAAAACGGTAGAGAAATTACGTTATATTATGATAATAACACAAAAGCTTTAACTCAAATTGCCGATGAAAACGAGCAGTCGATATTTTTAAATTACGACGACGACCTTAACTTAACTTCGGTGACTACCGGTGAAACCGGAGCAAACAATATTAACGTTGCTTTAAACGTTGACGGTGACAATAAAGTTTACAATATTACCACGCCGGAAAACTTTACGGATATTAACGTTAAATATAGCTGTTTTTACGATGAAAATGAAAACGCAGTTTACGGCGTTAAAGCAATTTATGATGGAATGGGGGGCGGATATTATTTCGATATAAACGAAAATGGCGAATACGTAGGGGTGCATAGTTTATCGACCAAAACCGATGGAATTGCCGTTTTTGACGACAACCTAACAAACGTAACGTTAGACGGGGTTAGCGGTAAAGTAAAGCAGGGTTACGCCATTACTTATAGTGACAATTTAGTAAGGGTTACCGATTTAGTTAACGAGAAAAGCTTGCTATATTCGTTTAATTATTTTGGCGAATGCATATCCGTTTTAGAAGAAAGCTATAATGGTAATAAAACCGGAAACGGAATGGCAAGGGAGTTTACAACTTTTGGCGAGCATTTAAACGCAAGTTTTAAAGCGATTGACGGTTGGGACGTGCCAACTATTAGTAGTTACACTTCAATTTTTACGCCTTATGGAATAGAAGAAGCTGATAAAAATGAATTTGCAATTAAAAAATACGTTGATGAAAACTCCGCTAAAGCAAACTATAATTGCTTAACCTATACAGACGCAATTATAACTTTACCCGACTCTACGAAAACGAAAATGAAAGAGTTAAATTGCGATGCAACCTTATTAGTTTCAGCTTGGGCGAGGTTTGATGCCGTGCCGTTTAGCCGAAAGGTGTTAGGCACGAAAGTCGGCGATTGTTATTACGAAAAAAATTATAGCGATTATATCAATTCAAGCAATAATAGAATAGCATATTATAATTTAAACAATAACTATAACTTATGCGCAAAGGTAACGTTTAGTCAAAGCTATTCTGAAAGGGTGTTTAAATATAGTTACGATTGGCAAAACAACGATTATCAATATGGTGTGGTAGCGATTAATTTAAGCTATGAACAATGGCAAGTCGTTAGCAAAATTGAAGTTTATTTAGAAATTGTAAGTGGTGGTAATTATCGAATTTACGGTATTTCAGCAATGGCGGGAACTTATGAAATTCAATCGAAAAACGATTTTGGCGCAACTGAATTGGTTGAAAGCGACGCAAGGTTAAAAACAACTTATACTTATGAAAACAACAAGCTAAAAAACGTTGAAATAATGAGTTTTAGAGAAAATAAAATTATTGCTTCAACTGCTTATGTATATGATGAAAACAATAGGCTAACAAGCGAAACCACCAATAACGGCTTAACGACAACTTATGAATATAACAATTTAGGCGACGTTATAAAAGTAAAAAAATTTCATCCAGATTTGACAAATTTACCGTTAGAACCTATTGAAATAACGAGTGAAATGGTGTATAATCAATATGGGCTACCTACAAGCAACGTAAACGAGTTTGGTGAAGTCGTTGCCGGATTTGGTTATAGTCGTGGCACGGTAAACTTTAGAACAAGTCCTTTATTATCCAGCGTTAATTACGGTTTCGACGTGACAAGACAATTTTTAAAGTCGGTTGATTCAACCCATGAAGGCGAAACCAATTTAAACAGAACCAGTTATATAAAAGGCGTGCCGGTAAGCGATTGCAACGGTCAAACTCCGTTAGGCGGTGGAAACACTGAATATAGCTATGAATATGATAATTTTTGCAGACTTTCAAAAATTAAAGTAAACGGAGCAGAGTATTGTAGCTTTAACTACTCAAATGAAAATAGGCAGTTTGTTCGCTATGATAACGGGAACGAAATATATTCGGTATATTCGCCAACGGATAACAGCGTAACGTTAAATTACTACGATTATGTAATTGATTGCGACGTGGAAGAAAGGGTTGCGCAATATAACGAAAACGGTAGATATTTAAGTAGTAGTGAAGGATATAATTATCACACGGTAAGCTATGATAATTTAGGAAGAGTGGTTTCTTCGGTTAACGAAAACGAAAATGACGATTTTTATTCAATTAGCGTAGAGAACGAATATAGTTTAGGGTTAGGCAAGTTAAGCTCAACAACAATCAGCCACAAAACGGGCGAAAACAAATATGAAATTGATAAAATAACAAAAGTAATACCAACGGAAAACGCCGACAATTTAAAAGTATATAATCACACGGCAATCGGTGAAGAAACGGCGGAAACCGATAAGCTTGAAAGGGTTATAAAAACAACGAAAAATGGTGGCGATTTAGAAAAGAACTACGAGTATAAAACCGTTGGAAGAAGAACGAGTAATTTAGTCAGCAAGGAAACTTTTAAAGCGAGCTTGCAAAACGATAGGGTTCTATCCTACGATTACGATAGTTTGGGAAGAGTGGTTCAAGTAAACCAAATTGAAAATGGCGTTAGCGTAGTAAAAATAAAATACGTTTACGACGGGTTAGGAAGACTTATTCAAGAACAAAACGCATTTATGGATAAGTCGAGCATATATTCTTACGATAACGCAGGGAATATAACGTTAAAAGTTGAATATTGCTATAACGAGTATAGTCCGTTTGACGACAGCGACTATATTCAAACCACCCAATATTCTTATACGAACGGCAGGTTAAATAACGTTGTGGTTTTCGACGATTATGAATCGGAGCAAAGCAGTTGCGCCTACGATGAAATTGGGAACCCAACTAATTATTTAGGTAGGGTTGCAACCT
>JAZQKQ010000034.1:0-41804 GCA_045542235.1 Christensenellaceae bacterium
GCAGGCTTTCAGCCAAAAATCAATAATTATATAGTTTAGTTGCTTACGCAAGTTTGTTCGAATCTCTTGGCTAAAACAAAAAACCAACCAAAAAATGGTTGGTTTTTTGTTGGCGCGCCGTAAGAGATTCGAACTCCTGACCTTTGGTTCCGTAGACCAACGCTCTATCCAGCTGAGCTAACGGCGCACAAATTGCCGACCTTTCGTCGGCAATTTGTGGCGGAGAAAGAGGGATTTGAACCCTCGCTACGGTATCCCGTACTACTCCCTTAGCAGGGGAGCCCCTTCGGCCACTTGGGTATTTCTCCATAGTCGAAAATTAAACAATTTTATTAAGTTTTTTAATAGCTAATCGGCTCACCTGCTAAGAGCAGGGGGACGACGCGTTAAACAAACAACACAGTGCGTTGTTTGTAGCCAAAGTCCACAAATGCTCTGCATTTGGGAGGAGTCCCCTTCGGCCACTTGGGTATTTCTCCATAGTCGAAAAAAACAATTATATAAAATAGCCTAATAATAATAGCATAAAAATTTTTAATTGTCAAAATATTTTTTAGTTTTTTTATAAAATATTATAATTTATATTTTTCCGCTTTTGATTTAATCTTGATTTTGTCGAACAAATGTGTTATAATAAGCGTAATTAAAATAGTTAATACTAAAAAGCGTTAGGGGGTAGAATGGAAAGAACTTATATTGCAATCGACTTAAAATCCTTTTACGCTTCCGTTGAGTGTATAGAAAGGGGGTTAAACCCGTTTAATGCAAACCTTGTAGTGGCGGATAGTTCTCGCACGGAAAAAACCATTTGTCTTGCGGTGTCGCCTTCGCTTAAAGGTTACGGTATTCCTGGCAGACCAAGGCTTTTTGAAGTTGTTAGCAAGGTGAAAGAAATTAACTATCAAAGGGCTCAAAAAAACGGTGGAAACCTATCTAACAAAAAGTCTATTTTTGCAAGCGAACTTGAAAGGGATAAAAGTTTAGTTTTAGATTACGTTATAGCCAAGCCACAAATGGCTTTATACATTAAATATAGCACGCAAATATATAATATATATTTAGAATTCGTTGCCCCGGAAGATATTCACGTATATTCCATTGATGAAGTGTTTATCGACGTAACTTCTTATTTAAACGCCTATAAGCTAACCGCCTATGAGCTTGCTCTTAAAATAATTAAAAAAGTTTTAAAGAAAACGGGTATAACGGCAACAGCGGGCATTGGGTCTAATTTATATTTAGCAAAAGTTGCAATGGACGTTATTGCAAAACACGTTCCTGCCGATGAAGACGGGGTTAGAATTGCCGAGCTTAACGTTTTAAGCTATCGCAAACTGCTTTGGTCGCACCAACCTTTAACCGATTTTTGGCGAGTGGGCAGGGGTTATGAAAAAAAACTTAAAAAAATGGGGCTTTATACTATGGGTGATATTGCCCGTTATTCCCTTGTAAACGAAGCTCGACTTTACGATGAGTTTGGCGTGAACGCCGAGCTATTAATCGACCACGCTTGGGGAATTGAGCCTTGCACCATCGACTATATTAAAGCCTATAAACCGCTAGTTAAATCAATGGGGTCGGGGCAGGTTTTGCATTGTGCTTATCCTTACGATAAAGCCCTTTTGGTAGTTAAAGAAATGGCTGACCTTTTAGCACTCGATTTGGTTGAACAGGGGCTTTCTACTAATCAAATAGTTTTAACCATTGGCTACGATGCTGAAAACGTTGACGATAGCTTTACCGGTGAATATTCTTATGATATATACGGAAGAAAACTTCCAAAGCACGCTCACGGCACAATAAATTTGCCGTTTTACACGTCGTCGAGTCAAATGCTTGTTAGCCACGCAGTTGAGCTTTACGAATCTATTGTAAACAAGGCTTATTTAATTAGAAAAATTAACATAGTAGCGGGCAAGGTTTTGCCGGATGGTGCAATTGAAACCCCGCCTGAAATAGTTCAAATGGATTTTTTCACCGATTACGACCAAAAGGAAAAGCAAGCTAAAGCCCAACGAGAAAAACTTGACAGGGAAAAACAAGGGCAAAAAGCCGTGCTTGATATTAAAAAGAAATATGGTAAAAACGCAATTGTAAAAGGAATGAATTTAGAAAATGGCGCAACGGCAATTGACAGAAATAATCAAATTGGGGGGCATAAAGCGTGAAAGATTATAGCGATATTTTACATTATAATTATAACGGCTCGAAAACCCGCCAAAAAATGACCGTTTATAATCGTGCCGCTCAATTTTCACCCTTTTCCGCACTAACTGGTTTTGAGCAAGCAATAGATGAAACGGCAAGGCAGGTTAAGCAAAAAATTCAGCTTTCTACCGATGAAATAGAAAGGTTAAATGAAAAGATAAATTTAATTTTAAAAATTGGTAAAAATCAAATTTCAAGCGTGGTTTATTTTGTTGGCGATAAACTAAAACAGGGCGGGGAATATAAGGTTAAAACGGGGTTCATTTCAAGGATAGATACCGTTAATAAACTTTTAATTTTTACCGATAAAACAACCGTTTGCTTAGAAGATATTTTGCAAATTTCCAACTCCGTTGCAGAAGATTATTAGGCTTTTTTAAGCGATAGCAATCGTGCAAATTAAATTTTATTTTATTATCGCTTGCGTTTTGGCGCATTAATGGTATAATTATTTAAAAGACTAATTAAAAATTTTCAAGGTAAAAAATGGAAAAGGCTTTAAACAATACTGAAAACGCTCTAAATAATGGCTACGAAATAAAGGAAGAAAAGGATAATTCAGCCTTTGAGCAAGTGGAAGCAAAAATAACTTCGGCCAAGCAAAACAGACTGCTCTACGTTGACGTTGCTCGATTTTTATGTATGTTTTTGGTGGTTTTTTGCCATGCACTCGGCCGTGACGTTAAAATTTCATCCTTAATTTACACCTTTCATTTGCCAGCCTTTTTCGTGCTAAACGGAATAACGCTAAAATTTAAAGAAAATGAAAGTTTTGGCGATTTTTTAGTAAAAAAAATTAAGGGCTACGTTGTGCCGGTAATTTGTTTAGGATTTATTGAAATTTTATTAACTCAGCTCGTCAATCAGCTTACCAACGTTCCCGTTGGCGAAAATTTCATTTGGAACAAGTTTGCCGATTTAATTGGGCAGGAAAGGGAATATACAATTTGGTTCGTAGCCTGTCTTTTCACAACCGACGTTTTATTCTATTCTATATGTAAACTTGTAAAGGGCAATTTGTTTGGTATAACTTTTTTCGTAGCGCTTACTTTATACCTTGCAATATTTTTCAACAAAAAACTTCCAACTCGTTCAATGTTTTGGAATTTCGACGTTGCTCTTTTCGGGGTTTTATTCGTTTATTTTGGATATTTGTTCGCCCATAAAAAAATAGAAAAAATTAATAAATTTTTATTGAAAAACCGACTTATAAGCCTACTTTTTGGATTATTGCTTCTTGGAATTGGCTTGTGGCTTGGACAAATTAACTACCAAAAAACCAACTTGCACCTTGAAATGTGGGCAAGGCAATATAAGGAATATTATTTGATTTTACCATCAGCTGTAATTGCGTCGATGGGAATAATTTTATTTAGTAGAGCCGTTGAAAATAAATTTTTTGGCGAAGTGGGTAAAACGACTTTAATTATAATTGCCTTTCACCAGGTATTTACAATGCCAATTTTTAACAACTTCGTTGCAAAGGCTTGGTGGAAACTTTCTTTTACTTACGCCGATAATAGCGGAATGCTATATCTTTTTGCTCTCGCTTCAAGTTTGTTTAGCTTTATAACTTTAACTCCGCTATACTATCTTTTCAAATGGTCGCCTTTCGCTTTTATGATTGGCAAAAAAGTTCCCGCTTTTTACGGGGTTAAGTTTAACAAAGTTATGCTTTATATTAAAAACTTCTTTTCAAAAATTAAACTTTCTTTTAACAATAAAAAAACGAAATAGTGGGCTATACGTTCGTTATTAAGCCTTTTATAAAAATAAAAAACTTGCTAAACTTAGCAAGTTTTTTTATATTTCAACGTCTTCAATTAATTCTTCAAAAGTAATGTCGTATAATTTCAAAATTTTAACGATGTTGTAAAAAGATGGTTCAATTTTATTTCGCTCCCACTCGCTAACTCGCTGTTGGGTTGTGTTAATCTTTTCCGCAAATTGCTTTTGGCTAATCTTATTAAGCTTTCTTAATTCTTTTAAATTCTCACCTAAAGTTTTCATATTTAAATTATACACTAAAATGAGTTTAAAATACTTGACCAACACTAATTTTAGTGTTATAATTTAACCGTAAACATAATTAAATTTAACGTTAAATTTTTAGCTTACCGTTATTTGCGATTGCATAAGCCTATTAATTATGGTATAATTATAAAAACGCAAAAAGGGCTAAAAAATGGAAAAAATAACAGTTGAGCAATTTAAAAAATGGGTCGTAAAAGAAGGGGTTAGGTTGGAAATTTTTTCTTCTTTAACAACGGCAACCATTTCAAAAAATTTACAATACGATATGTATGAAGTTGAAGGAAAGTTAACTGCCAAAGTTAGTGTGTTAGGCTACTGCGTAACTTTAAACGGCGTTAAGCGTGATTTTTCTTCCCTTCAAAATATGGTTAAATTTTTGCTTGAAGAAGGTTTTATTAATAACGGTGAAATATTAATTAGTAAAATTAACGGCGAATATACCAGTTTCGAGCAGTTTAACAGGGCGGTGGCTTTTGAAAATGCCACGATGGGGGAAATAATTGAAAAATCAATTGAGCTTGGGGCAAATTCCTTCGTTTTGGTCAGTCCCTTACAAAAAGCTATTACGAAAGACTATCCTTACGGCGTTCAAAAAATAGACGAAGAAATGGCGAAGGAAATTTTTGAGGAAAGTTTGCAAGGCGTTATTGAACGATCAAAGGCGTTATATAAAAATAAAATTAAACAGGGTGAAGTTTTGCCGGAGTTTAACTTTATAATGCAAGAAATTTATTCCCTTTGGCTTCAATGCTTTTCAGCCGATTCTACCGAAGGTTTGAACTTGTTTAGAGAAGCTTGTAAAAAGGTTGAAAACAATTTAGATATAATTGATTTTTACAATGAATTTTTAATTTTAGGCGAGCAAAAAGTTTGCCTTGATAAAACGGTTGAAAACAAGTTTGAGCTTGCTTTTGATTTAGAATTCGACCAACCGCAAAACGCTTTATTGGGCGACTATTTAACTGATATTGAAGTGACTTTTTCGTGGCATACAACCACCACGACGAGACTATACAAGGTTTTTAAGTTTGAATTAAACGAACAAACCAAGGGTTGGTTAATGCAGTTTGAAAACGACTATAAAATTGAAGGCTTTGAAGACCTTGCTTTTTATGCTGGCGATGAGTTAATATTTTCTTCCTGCACTCACGAAAAATTTCATTGGATAAAAAAAATATAAAAATTTTTAAAAACTTATTGAAAAGTGCATTTTAATGTGCTAAAATAAAATCGTAAAAAGTATTTTCTTAATTATTAGAAAATAAATATAACAAAGGAGAACTAATTTTATGGACGAGAAACTTTTTGCTGAATGTGTGAAATCGGTGCGAACCTACAAGGGCGCAAGAATGGAAATTTTGCTTTGCATCGTTCTCACGTTAGTTAACTTATTTGCAATGTTTGGTGATACTTATTTTTTATTTAGTATTTACATTTCAACTTTGTTTTTCCACTCTGGTTATTTAATGAGAGCTCAAGCTATCGAGCTTGGCGATGCTTTGACGGGCGGAATATATTTGGGTGTTGGAATAACTTTAGGTATTATAATTTTAATCGTGTATTTAATTTTATTCTTGCTTTCTAAAAAGAGTTTAGGCTGTTTAATTGCCATTGCCGTTTTATTCTCAATTGATACAATTTTCGTTGTGATTAATATTATTTCCGACCCATCTAATTTTATTGATTTGATAATTCACGGTTTTGTTTTATTCACGATAATTCGTGGTATCGTTTCGGCTAAAAAATACGCTGCTCATTTACCAAAGGGCGTTCAAACTACCGAAAAGGACCTTGCGGTAATTTACGAAGAATATAAAAATCAAAATTCAGCTCCACAAGAGTAAAAATTATTCTAAAAGGTAAAAAAATCACACTGTTTGCTTGTTGCGAACAGTGTGTTATTTTTTTGTTTTAATTATCTGTTGTTAATAATTTTAGTAAGTTCAACAGGTTCAACGATTGTTCCGTTTTTATAAACACGCATATTGCCTGAAGCAATTTCGTCAATAAGCATAACTTCATCGCCGTTGAAACCAAATTCAAACTTAATATCCCAAAGGTCTAAGCCGAGTTTTTTAAGGTCGTCTGCAACGATTTGGGTAATTTTAAGGGTTTGAGCTTTCATTGAAGCAAACATTTCTTCGCTCATAACGCCGAGAGCTGCTAAGCCTTCGCTTGTTACGAGTGGGTCGCCTTTTGCATCGTTTTTGAAAGTGCATTCAACGTAGCCACCTTTAAGTGGAGTTCCGTTTTCAATATATTCGCCGTATCTTCTAATAAAGCTACCGGTAGCAACTAAACGGCAAATAACTTCAAGACCTTTACCAAAAACGGTAGCAGGCAAAACTTCCATCGTTGCGTTTTCAATATCGGCAGAAACGTAGTGAGTTTTAATGCCTTCCTTTTTCAAAAGTTCAAAGTAGTAAACGGAAGTTTGTAAGTTTGCTTTACCAATGCCGTCGATAGTTAAACCAACGGTGTTTTCACCTGGGTCAAACACGCCGTCTTTACCGGTGCAATCGTCTTTAAATTTAAGTTGAACGTTGCCGTTAGCAAGCTTGTAAACGTCCTTAGTTTTACCTTTGTAAATAAGTTCCATAACACATATCCCCTTAAAGAGTAAATTTAATAGTTATATTTTAAACCAAAAGCTAATTTTTGTATAGAAATTTTTATGGGATTTTAAAAATTTTTTTAAAAATATTTAAATTTTTATGTTTTTAACAAATCAATTTAGCACTTTTAACATAACTTTGAAAAAAAATGCTTAAACTTTTAGGGTAAATAAAAAATTGTTAGAAAAAAACATTGTAATTAATTTAAAAATGTGATATTATGTTTATAACTATAAAATAATTAAAAAGAGGTAATTATTATGGCTTGGCCTTTATTTAGAAAAAATATTGAATGGGCAAACGACGATTCTCAAAACGTAATGGTATATAAATATCCATTTAAAGAAAACGGTAGAGAACTTAACAACAAAAGCACCTTAACCGTTCGTGAGTCACAAGTTGCTATCTTCGTGCATAAAGGTAAAATTTGCGACGTTTTCGAGCCTGGTCTATACGAGCTTGGCACTGGCATTTTGCCAATTTTATCAAAACTTGCCGCTTGGAAATATGCCTTTGAAACACCAATCACCCTTGATATTTATTTCGTAAACACAAAGCAATTCACCAACATTAAATGGGGAACTCAAAACCCAATTATGATGCGTGACCCTGAATTCGGCGTTGTTCGAGTTCGTGGCTACGGTGCTTTTGCTTTTAAAGTTGACGATGCCGGTGTTTTCCTAAAAGAACTTTTTGGAACAAATTCAACCTTTAAGGTTGAAGATATTAAGGACTATGCTAAAACTATGCTCGTTTCCGCCTTGGCTGACGCTCTTGGTGAAAGCAAAATTTCAGCTTTAGACCTTGCGGGAAATACCTTTGAATTTAATGAAATCGTTAAGAGAACAATTCAATCAAAGTTTAAGGAAATCGGTTTACAATTAACCAATCTTTTCATTGAAAATATGTCCGTTCCAACGGAAATTGAAAAGGCTCTCGATGAAAAGTCAAAACTTACGATTTTAAGTGGTTCAACCGATACTATGATGAAAGTAGCTGCTGCTGAAGCAATGAAATCCGCTGCTGAAAACCCAGGTGTTGGCGGTGCGTTTATGGGCGCAGGCGTTGGAATGGGCGCAGGCGTTGGAATGGGCGCTATTATGGGCGAAGCATTTAAGCCTTCACAACCGGCACCGACGCAAGCTCAGTCATCACAACCGGCACAAGATAAAATTGCATGCCCAAAATGTGGCGTAATGATTAATAAAGGCTCGAAATTCTGTCCTGAATGCGGTGAAAAAATGCCGGCTGAAAAATTCTGTCCTGAATGTGGCAACAAGGTTTCAGCAACGGCAAAATTCTGTTCGTCTTGCGGAACAAAACTTTAATTAATGATAAAAACGTCGGCAAATAGGTCGATTATCTACATATTTTATAAGAAAAAGGAGAATTATTATGGCTAAAATAACAAAGGATACACTTATTTCTGAACTTTTACAATATAACCCAGAATCAGCTGAAATTTTGTTCAGACACGGTATGCACTGCATTGGTTGCGCAATAGCTCACCAAGAAACTATTGAGCAAGCAACTAACGCTCACGGTGAAGATCTTAACGCTTTATTAGAAGAACTAAACAACATTTAATTTTCTAATTTTAGGTTTTATTATGGAAGAAAATTTCGATTTTGAAAAAGAAAAGGCTCAAGCCGATTATATAAAGTGCGCAAGCTGTGGCGGTAATATGGTTTTCGACCCCGAAAGTCAAATGCTTTCATGCGAGCACTGTGGCTCGAAGGTTTCTTTTGAAAACGAAAAAGCCGTTGAAGAAATTAACATTGAAAAGGCGTTTGAGGCTGTTGAAAGTTGGTCTGACGCAATGGTTTTACATTGTGAAAACTGTGGCGCTGATATTTCAATGTCTCGTGAAGAAGTTGCTCTTGAATGTCCTTATTGCGGAACTAGTCACGTTAAAAGAATCGAAACTTTGGAAGGGGTTAAACCCAATGCAGTTTTTCCCTTTTCTTTCGGTGGCGACGAGGCGAAGTTAGTAGCGAAAAAATGGGCGAAAAGTAGGTTTTTTGCACCGAGAAAGTTCAAAAAAAATCTTGACGCTCGTGATTTAAAGGGAATTTATCAACCTTGTTGGACTTTCGATAGTATCACTTCTTCAACATATAAAGGAAGGCTTGGGGAAAGAAGAACTCGGACTATTAGAACTAAAAACGGCGTTAAAACCCAAACCTACATTCATTGGTTTAACGTTTCCGGTTCTATTTCTAACAACTTCGACGACGTGACCATTTCGGCTTCTTCTAAATTTGAGCAAGATAAACTTCAACGACTTATGCCTTTTGAATATTCAAAATTGACTAACTATTCAAAAGAATATTTAGCCGGATTTTACGCCAATCACTACGATAAGGACGTAAAGAGTTCGTGGTCGGAAGCAAAAGAATATATGGACGACCAAATTAAAAGAACAATCGTGGCAAACTACCACGCCGACGTGGTAGACTATCTTAACGTTTCAACCATACATAGCAACGTTACTTATAAATACGTTTTAATGCCCGTTTACGTTTTAAATTACAGGTATAAGAAAAAGGACTATGCAGTTAACATTAACGGAAACACGGGAAAGGTGTTCGGAAAATCGCCAATTTCGTTTTGGCGAGTTTTGGGAGTTGTGTTATTATGCGCTGCGGTTTTAATTGGCGGTTATTATCTATTTATGCGAGGGGATAGTGAATCGGCTCAAATTATTAATCAAATTGTAAACAATAAACTTTTGTTTTAAAAATTAAAATAAACACCCTTTGGAGGAACAATGAAAAAACTAACTAAACTTATTTTGACTTTAATTGTTTGCTGTGCTGTTTTATTTAGCTTTACAGCTTGTGATGAAGTGGAAAACGGAAGCAAAATTCAAAGAATGAATATTGAACTTGAATTCTTAAACGGCTCGGGTGAGGTTGTAGATACTCAAACTGCTGAAATTAAGTTATATTTAAACTTTGCCCCACAAACGACCGCTCACTTTATGAATCTTTGTGAAAATGGCTATTATAACGGCGTAACCGTAAGCCACGTTAACGCATCGTGGTGCGAATTTGGTGGCTACACTAAAACCAATAACGCTTTAACCGCAAAAGATTATACTTTTGATAAGGTTGTGGGTGAATTCCGTAACAACGGTTTCGTTGGTAACACGTTAAAAATTGAAGAAGGCGCAATCGTTATGAAACGTGACTATTCCGTTAGCGACGGCTCTGACGTTTCTAAAAAATATGACAGTGCAAAAGGTCAAGTAATGGTGTTATTTAACTCAACTGCTGCACTCGATGCTGATGAATATTGCGTTTTCGGTATGGTTGAATCAACCGATGGTGAAGAATACGATTCTTCCGTTGCTGATAGCGATTTAGTTAGAAGCGACCTTTCAAGTATTGGTAAATTCCAAACCATTTCTCGTTTACAAGATAACGATGGAAGCAAAACTTACTATTACGAAAAGGCTTCCTCTTTAACCGAAACAAGCAAATATTTTGGAATTAAGAGCGATTATTATACCGTTAATACCGATAGCGATGGCATTAAACATTACTATAAAGGTTTAGAAGCTAAAACTGAAACCGAGCTTCTCGATGACGATTTAACTTTGTTTACCGAACTATTAAACGACAAAGCTAACGACTTTTTAACCCTTCCTTACTTGGAAGTTAGAATTAAATCGATAACGAAAAAATAATAATATTTATAAACTAAAAGCTTGAATAACGTTCAAGCTTTTAGTTTTTTATAGGTGAGTTATGAAAAGCATTCTTCAACAAATTAAATCCGCAGAACTTATTTGTGAAATTTACACCAATACGGAGAACACCGACTCTTTTTCCGTTGGCTACGTGTTATCAATTGATAACGACTACGCTATTTTTCAGCTATACGATCCCGACGGGCTTTTCGATGGTTTTAGGGTAATGACAATTGAATCAATTTACACTCTTAAAACAAATACTAACTATTTATATAAATTACAAAAGAAAATGGTTGAAGTTGAGCTTTCAAAGGATTTTTCTTATAACGATAATCTTTTAATAAACTTTTTAAACCATGTCCAACAAGCTAACGAGCTTTGTCAAATTTCTGTTTGTGACAGCGACTACGACGATTCCGTTGGCTTTGTTAAGTCGATTTTTGAAGATAAATTATTCGTAAACCAAATAAATCCAAAAGGTAAAAGTGATGGCGAGGCTTATATTATGTTGCCTTGCGTAACATCCGTTGACGTTTGCAATCAAGAATGCGAAGCAATAAAAAAAAGAATTAAATAAGGGGCTATAAGTCGATTATTAGCTAAAATTAACAAAAAAAACACGCTAAGGCTTAAACTAAAAGCTTTAACGTGCTTTTTAAATTTTAATCGTTTTTATTTTTTAACGTAGGTTCCGCCAACGTATTCGTAAATAATTGCGTCGGGAAGTTTTGCATCGGCATTTTTGGTGTATTCATCCCATTCTTTTTCAGTCCAATTTCGTGATAGATGTTCAAAGGAAAAGGAATTTAGTTTTCCGTTGCTAAAATCAATTGAGCCGTAGTGGTCGACCATTGTGTCGTTGCTGGTAAAGGTTGTGTAGCCAAAGGTTAAAGCATTTTCCGTGTCTTCAAGAATTTCATAGTAGGTAGACTTTTGAGAATAGGAAAAAAATATTCTCGGTGGCGCAATTGAGTTTTCATAGGTCACGCCGTGGGCAAAACCTTCTAACGGCTTATCTAATTCAGGGGAATAATATTGGAAATATGAATCTAAGTAATCGCCGTTTTTAATGGTGTAGCCATGGGGATTTATAAAATAAAAGTAGTGGTTTTCATCTAATTGGAAAACGCCGTTTAGTTCCGCCGTATAATTTGCCAAGGTTGGTTTGGTATAGTCGACGTTGTTTTTATTAGGCGATTCTTCAACGTAGGTTGCGCCTTCTCTTAAATAGGTTCCCAAAACGAAAGGAAGTTGAGAATAGTAATATTTAATTTCAGTTTTTCCACCGGAATATTCGTCAATAATGCGGAATTGATTAATTGGATCAAAAAGCTCGGTGTATGCGCTAACGTGTTCGTAGGAATCGCCACATTTTAAGTTAAAATGTAGGTTGTCGGTAAAATAGCCAATTTTTTCTGGATTGGCAACTATTTTTTGAAAAATTCCTTCCTTTTTAAGCACGCCGTTTTCATAATATTTTAAAGTAAAATTTCCTTCGCTTCCGTCAATATCAAAGTAGGTATCGGCGCAGTTAATTCGTTGGTCAATTGCCTTGTAAAGATAAAATTTCCCGGTAATAGGCTCGTATGAATTAACGTGAACGTTTTGATTGTCTCCCCCGGTAATGCCATTAAAAACGTTAGTTAAAAGTTCGCAACCCGTCAGGGTTAAACAGGATATTAAAAACAAAAATATTAACGTAAAATTTAATAATCTTTTCATAATATTTAAACTCCGTAATTTTTCAATTAGCTTAGGTTAATCTATTATAGCATATTAAAAACTCTTTTTCAAGACTTTAATTAAAGTTTAAACTTTTGTAAAATGGTTGAAATATAAAATTTAATTAAACAGCGGGCTATAAGTCGATTATTTAATAAAAAAACGCATCAAAGTGATGCGTTTTTATTATTTTTATCTACATTCGTCAGCTTTGCCGTTGCAACCTAAAACGTTAATAAGTTTGTGGCTAACGATTTCTTTAATGTTTGCACGGGCAGGTTTTAAATATTGGCGAGGGTCGAAGTGTGATGGGTTTTGCGCCATATATTCTCTAATGCTTGCAGTCATAGCAATTCTAATGTCCGAATCGATGTTGATTTTACAAACTGAAAGTTTTGCAGCTTCTCTTAATTGGTCTTCAGGAATGCCAATTGCGTTTGGCATTTTTCCGCCGTTAGCGTTAATAATTTTAACGAAATCGGTTGGAACGGAAGAAGAGCCGTGTAAAACGATTGGGAAGTTAGGTAGGCGTTTAGAAACGTCTTCTAAAATGTCGAATCTAAGTGGTGGTGGAACGAGCACGCCCTTTTCGTTAAGGGTGCATTGGTCAGGTGTGAATTTATAAGCGCCGTGGCTTGTTCCAATTGCGATTGCTAAGCTGTCAACGCCAGTTTTTAAAACGAATTCTTCAACTTCTTCAGGGCGAGTATAGCTTGAAGCGCCAAATTCAACCTTAACGTCGTCTTCAATGCCGGCCAAGGTTCCAAGTTCGCCTTCAACAACAACGCCGTGGTCGTGAGCGTAGTCAACGACCTTTTTCGTTTCGGCAATATTTTCATAGAACGGTTTTGAAGAGCCGTCAATCATAACCGAAGTGAAACCGCCGTCGATACACGCTTTACAGGTTTCAAAGTCAGGGCCGTGGTCAAGGTGGAGAACGATTGGAATGTTAGGGCATTCAATAGTTGCGGCTTCAACGAGTTTTACCAAATAGGTGTGGTTAGCGTAAGCACGTGCGCCTTTTGAAACTTGCAAAATAACCGGAGCGTTATTTTCTTTACACGCTTCGGTAATAGCTTGAACGATTTCCATATTATTAACGTTAAAAGCGCCGATTGCATAGCCGTTTTTATAAGCCATTTCAAACATTTTTTTACTTGTAACAAGAGCCATAATAGTTTCCTCACTTTTTATTTTCTAACATATATTATACACCACGCAAGAACTTTATGCAATACGTTTTTTAAAAATTTATTTTAAAAAAGTTGCAAAAAAGGTAAAAATTTAGTATTATTAATAAAAATAACTAAATCGATGAATTTTCGGAGAGTAAGTAATTAATAATTTAGTCAATTCCCATTTTTGTGGGCTATTTTTGGTTTGAATTTTAATGCGCTTCCTTTTCGAGGAGGCGCTTTTTTAGTGGAAGTGTATTATGAAAATTGCCGTTATTGGTATAATTATTAATGGCGATAGGTCGATTGCCGAAGAAGTTAACAAAATTCTTTCGTCTTTCGGCGATTATATCGTTTGTAGAATGGGCGTTCCCGACAGAGTTAACAACATTTACGTTATAAGTATAATAGTAAAAGCCGAGTTGGAAGTTATTTCATCTCTTTCGGGAAAACTTGGAAAACTTAAATCGGTTGTAGTCAAGTCGGCTATAACCAGCGTTGAAAAAATTGAAAATAAATAAGGAAGGTCAATATTATGAAAAAAATACTTGCATTTTTGTTAGCCTTAATTTCCGTTTGTTCGCTATTTTGTCTTGCCGGCTGTGAAGGTGAAGAAAAAACCATTAAAATAGCCGTGCCTGACGGAGCGCCCGTGTTAGCTATATATAACGTTTTAAAAAACCAAGAAAAAATAGGTGGATATAACGTTGAAGTGGAAATTTTAGACGGAGCTTCAAATATTGCCGCCGTTATGACTAACGGTGGGGCTGACGTTGCGGTTATGCCAACTAATATTGCTTCAAAGCTTTATAATTCGGGGGTAGATATTAAACTTGCTTCCGTAAACGTTTTCGGCGTTTTATATATGATAGGGAAAAATCCAATTGATAACCTATCCGACCTTATTGGTAGCGTTATCGTTTACACGGGTGCAGGTGGCACGCCGGAATTAACGTTAAAACTAATTTTAGATCGAAACCAAATACCTTATGAAGAAAGTCAAACGCCAATTGAAGGCAAGGTCGCTTTAACTCCCGTTGTTGCTGGTAGCGAAGCTATTGCCATGGTAAAAACCGCCAAGGCAAACTACGCCGTTTTAGGTGAACCGGTAGTCACTCAAGCAAATGCAAATCTTGGCACTAACGTGGTTTTAGACTTAACCAGTGAATGGATAAAGTTAGTTGGGGAAAATAGCTATATGCAAGCGGGTGTAGTTTTGTCTGACTCCGTTTACAATAAAGGCGTATTTGTTCGTGGGTTAATGGAAACCTTAAACGCTAACAAAGCCCTTTTAGAAGAAGATTATGAAAACGTTGTAAGCGTTTTGGAAAGGAGCGGAAGTAGTTTAAGAGTAAAGTTTACCGCCGACACCGTGAAAAGACTTAACGTTGGGCATTTAACTGCGGTTGAAAGTAGGCAAGCGCTTGAAAAATATTACGGGGCTTTAATGGAATATAATAAAAAATTAATAGGAGGAAAGCTTCCTGACGACGGCTTTTATTTAAACTATGAAAAATAAGTTAAAAAGCTTTGCGCCAATTTTTACCCTTATTATTTTAATAGGGTGTTGGTATGTCGTGGCGATGAGCGTTAACGCAACCATTTTAGTTCCCACGCCTCATAAAGTTTTTATAAGTTTTGGTGAAATTTTAGGTGAAATATCCTTCTATAAGTCGATTATCTCCTCAGTTGGTAGAACTTTTATAAGTTTTTTAATCGGTTTTATTTTAGGTGTTATGGTGGCTATTGTTGCGGGAATTAGCAGTTTTTTTGAAAAACTTTTTTATCCTATTATAATTTTAGTTAGGGCAACGCCAACTATGAGCATAATATTTTTGTGCATAATTTGGTTTAACTCTCAAATAAGCCCAATGGTGGTTTGTTTAACGGTTATTTTTCCGCTTTTTTATTCGTCGACCTTACAGGCTATAAAAAGCGTTGATAAAAACCTAATAGAAATGTCGAATTTTTATAAAATAACTAAAAGGCAACAAATCCTTTGGCTATATTTACCAGCCGTTGCTTCAAGACTTTTTGCCGATTCAATTTCTATTTTGGCTTTTAACGTTAAACTTATGATTTCCGCTGAAGCTCTTTCACGAACTCAATTGAGTTTGGGAAGAGAAATGGCAATTTCAAAAGAAAGCTTGGAAACGGCTCGGTTAATTTGTTATGCTTTAACTGCAGTTGCGTTAAGCTACGTTTTTGAAATATTTTTAAAGGCAATTAAAAAATTAATAGATAGGTGGCGGTATGTTGAAGCTTGAAAATATAAATAAAAGTTATGGTGAAAAGCAAATATTTTCGGGCTTTAACGCAAGTTTTAGTTTGGGTAAGGTAAGCGCAATTTTGGGAAACTCCGGTCAAGGCAAAACAACCTTGTTAAACGTGGTTGCGGGACTGACTGAATTTAGCGGAACGGTCACCCCTAATTTTGAAATGGTTTCTTACGTTTTTCAAGGGGCAAGATTAATTGAAAATTTAACCCTTTTACAAAACGTGGAATACGTTTTACAAAACCAAATACCAAACAAAACCGAGCGAAAAAACCATGCGCTATATTGGCTTTCACTTGCGGAAATTTCTCACCTAAAAAACAAATATCCAAGTCAAATTTCAGGGGGCGAAGCACAGCGTGTTCAATTGGCACGAGCCTTTTCATATAAGTCGGATTTACTCATTATGGACGAGCCTTTTTCTTCTCTTGATATAGGTTTAAAAAGCCGTTTAATCGACTTATACACCGCTTTTTTGCAAAAAAGTCCCAAAACGGTGCTCTTCGTTACACACAACGTAATCGAAGCGACCGATTTTGCCGACGATATTTACGTTTTGGGTAAAAATTCAATTACCAAGGTTTCATTCGACAAAGAAGACCAATTAAGTCGTCTTTCGGCGCAAAATGAAATTTATAAAATATTAAAAGGTTAGGGTATATTTAATTTACTTTTAGTCAATACTTTTTTTGGCAAGAGTAAGGGAAAATACATAAAATATAATAGAGTCTTGCCGAGAGGTTGAAATGATTAAACGAGGCGAGCTTTATTATGCTGATTTAAGTCCGGTTGTTGGCAGTGAACAAGGGGGAATTCGACCTGTATTGGTCGTGCAAAACGACGTGGGCAATAAATATAGTCCAACGGTGATAGCGGCTGCGGTGACGAGTCAAATAAACAAGGCAAGGCTTCCAACTCACATTGAACTAAGCGCCACCCAATTTGGGCTTTCAAAAGATTCCGTGGTTTTGCTTGAACAAATTAGAACGATTGATAAAAAACGGCTTAAAGAAAAAATAGGTAGTTTATCGTCGGTCACAATGGAAAGGGTTAATAACGCCCTTGCCATAAGTTTAGGCTTTTCCAACAACTATTTGAATCAAAACTTAAAAAATTAAAAAATTCACTTCAAGGCTAATTTAAAAGCAATTTTTAAGCTTTTTTTTAATAAGTTAGCCGTGAGGTGAAATTTTTTTTAAAAAAGGCTTTTTTTTTGCAAATTTATGTGCTATAATGTATTGTAATAAATATTGAAATATTTATATTTACGCAAACAGAGGATAATTTAATGAATAATTTAGCTTTTTTAGACGCTAAAAAGGTAGCTGATTTTTTTTCTAACAACAGCTTTACTCTTTTTGGTAAAATTACCATTCATTACTATGCAATAACAATGGTGCTTGCTCTCGTGGCTTGTGCGGTGGTGGCAACGTGGCTTTTTCCCAAAAGGGGTTTTAAGCGTGACTTAGTTATCGACGTTATGATTGCAATAATACCGTGTGCTATCTTTGGCGCCCGTTTATGGTACGTTTTATTAGACCTTCACGAATTTACCAACCCTGACGGCACCTTTAATTTTTTATCAACTTTAAAAATTTGGGAAGGTGGTCTAGCTATTCACGGTGGTATTGCAGGTGGAGCTTTAGGGTTGTTTATAATTGCAAAAATACATAAAATTGAGTTAACAAAACTTTTAGATATTGGCGCAACAATGCTTCCGCTCGGTCAAGCAATCGGCAGATGGGGCAACTTTTTCAACCAAGAAGTTTATGGAACTCCAACGTCTATAACGACTTTCCCTTTTGCCGTTTATATCGATGCAAAGCAAGGATATTTTCACGCACTATTCTTCTATGAAATGGTTTTAAACGTAATTTTGCTTGCGTTTTTGCTTTTATTCTTCTTTAAATATAACGGTAAGCGCTCACTTTATTCGGCTAGCTTCTATTTAATTGGCTACGGCGTAATTAGGGCTTGTTTAGAACCGCTTAGAAGCAAAGAATTTCAAATGGGAAACCACGGAATTCCTTCAAGCGTGTTAACTTCAATTGCTTCAATTATTATTGGCGTTGTAATTTTGATTTTTATTATTCGTAAAGATATTAACGATAATAATTTCTGGTGGAAGGACTTTTTTAAGAATTTATTTAAAAAGCAACCCCAAGGTGAATTAGTAGCGGAAACTTCTGTAAGCGGTGAAGAAATTCAACTTGATCAAGAAAATTTACCTTTAACCGACGTAGATGTGAACGAAAGCGAAACTGAAACTGAAAACGAAAATGAAAAAAACATTGCTTTAAGCGATGATAAGGATGGTGAATAAAATGGCTGAAAACACTAAAAAAAGAATTTTTGCAACAAGGCTAACACTCATTATGCTTGCCGTTTCAACGGTTGTAAGTTTTATTGCTTGGCTTATTTTCCAATTTGGAATTGGTAGCGAAAAGTTAGGTTTTCCTGCAATTTTAACGTTATTAATTGGGTTTTTCTTTACCTATTCAATAAGTTTTATTGTCGACGTAATAATGAAAAAGAGCGTTGCGTCAACTTTTCTTGCGTTTATTTGCTTTTACTTTGGGTTAATGTTTTTACTCATTGCTTTAAAGGTTAAAGCTTTCGTAATTTTAATTTTAGGTGGAGTATTCGCAATTTTAGCTCTTTTAACACCTTTAATTTTCAAAACGAATTTCTTCGTTTTAAAGTTTGATAACGCTGAAGAAGTTGAACGCAAAACTTACGAAGAAAGAAAGGCTGAAAAGGAAGAGGCTGAAAAAAATCAGGCAGAAGAAGAAATGCCAACCCTAAAAACTTTTAAAGACTAATTATAAGGATTTATATTATGGAAAGAAATTTGACTTTGCTTACCGACCTTTACGAACTTACCATGATGAACGGGTATTTTCTCGAAGGTAAAAAGGACCAAAAAGTTGTGTTCGACGTGTTTTTTCGCCAACATAATTTAATAACTTATTCGGTTTGCGCAGGGCTTGAACAATTTATCGATTATCTTTTATCCTTAAGATTTACCGATGGCGACATTGAGTATTTGCGTGGATTAAACCTTTTTAACGAAGATTTTTTAAACTATTTAAAGGATTTTCGTTTCACCGGCGACGTTTATGCCGTGCCTGAAGGAACGGTAGTTTTCCCAGGTGAGCCAATTCTAACGATTCGCTCTAACATAATGGAAGCCCAACTTATTGAAACGGCTACTTTAAATATAATTAACCATCAAACCTTAATTGCAACTAAGGCTGCAAAGGTTTGCTATTCGGCAAAAGATGGAAGCGTGTTAGAGTTTGGTTTAAGGCGTGCTCAAGGTCCCGATGCGGGTATTTACGGAGCAAGGGCGTCGATTATTGGTGGTTGCAGTTCAACTTCTAACGTTTTAGCAGGTCAAATGTTCGGCTTAAAATTAAGTGGAACTCACGCTCACAGTTGGGTTATGAATTTCCCGTCCGAGCTTGAAGCCTTTCGGGCTTACGCCAATGCCTATCCAAACGGCGTGTTGCTTTTAGTCGATACTTACGATACTTTAAAAAGCGGTGTTCCTAACGCCATTAAAGTGTTTAAGGAATGTGAAGAAAAGGGCATTAAGCCAATTGGAATTAGGTTGGACAGCGGTGACCTTGCATATTTATCGAAAAAAGCGAGAAAAATGCTCGACGATGCAGGTTTTTCTTATACGAAAATTTGCGCTTCGGGTGATTTAGATGAATATTTAATTAACTCTCTTAAAAACCAAGGTGCAAAAATTGACACTTGGGGCGTTGGCACAAAGCTCATAACAAGTGAAGATATGCCTGCTCTCGGCGGTGTTTATAAGTTAAGCGCCGTTTACGAAGGGGATAAAATTATTCCTAAAATTAAGCTTAGCGATAACAGCGTTAAAATTACCAATCCTGGTTTTAAAACCATTTATAGAATTTACGATGAAAACAATATGGCGGCAGCCGACCTTATCGCTTTAAGAGACGAAAGTTTTTCTGCCGATGGCGATTTAACAATTTTCCACCCAATTGATACTTGGAAGAAAACGACTTTTAAAAAGGGTAGCTATACTATTAAAGAAATCGTTGAAAAATACGTTGAAAACGGTAAGTTGGTTAAAAAAATGCCTTCTCTTAACGAAATTGTTGAATATGCAAAGGTTGAAAAGGCAAGTTTTTGGGATGAATATAAACGACTTGATCGCCCTCAACTTTATAAAGTTGACCTTTCAAACGGCTTATACGATCTTAAAACTTCAATGATTGAGCAAATAAGAAAAGGAGTTTAAAAATGGGCTTTTTTAGAAAAAAGAAAAATAACGAAATTTACGAAAGAAATACCATTATTGCCGAGCTCGAAACTAAAATTGAAAGCTTAACCGAACAAGTTGAAAAACTTACCATTGAAAACAGCGAACTTCGTGTTCAAATTGCAAATCTTCAAGCCACCAACGAAGCTATTCAAAACGAAAATTTCCAACTTTCTAAAAATGACGACGATGGTGACGACGAAGAGGACGACCATCTGCGGAAGCTAAGAAAAAAAATTGATGAAGATAGACAGGTTGCTTTCGATTTAAAGCAAACTGCAATGCAAGAATATGCTTTGGAACTAAAAAGAGTTAAGCTGTTTGCTCAAAAATGGCAAGGGGTTTACTCGGGTGGAAGCGCGCTTGAAAAACAAGAATTATCTAATTTATTAATCGATATTCTTCGTGACGATAAAAGCGTCGATTTCGTTTTAAAAGCAAAAGAAAAAGCCGACCAAGTTTACGAGTTTTTGGGCGGTGATTTTCAGCCTGAACAACTTATTAAGGAAGCTCTTAACGAAGAAGAGAATAGTTTTAATATCGACGACGCAATTAATCCTAAAGGGGAACTTAATTTAGAAGATTTATGTAAAGAATTGGGGGTTTTTAACGGCGAATGATTTATGCAATTTTATTTTTTGGAATTATACTTTTAGACCAAATAACCAAAGCCGTTGTTGAAGCAAACAAAGTTCACGTTACCGTTATTGAAGATATTTTTTCCATTTCAATAACTCGAAACGAAGGCGCTGCCTTTTCAATGCTCCACAACCAAGATTGGGCTCAAACCTTTTTTATAATAATAACCGTTTTAATTTTAATTGGTTTTTGCATTTATTTAATTTTTACGAGAAAACAAAGCAAATTTTTTATGGTTTCATCTATTATGGTAATGGGTGGGGCTGTTGGTAATTTTATTGATAGGGTTGCGTTAAAATCGGTTAGAGATTTTATCGACGTTCATTTTTTTGCCAATTTCAACGTTGCCGACGTTTTTATTTGCGTAGGGGCGTTCTTACTTGCCTTATACTTCTTATTCATCGATGAAGAGGCAATTTTTGCTAAAAGAAAACAATGAAAGATATAATAATATGTGAAGAAAGCTGTTCAAGATTGGACAGCTTTTTAACGGAAAAAACAACTTTTACTCGTTCAAGAATTAAAAATTTAATAGACGAAGGGAAAATTACCATTCAAGGTAAAAAGGTTAAACCGTCTCAAAAGGTTTCGGTTGGCGATAGGATTGAATTTGATGAAATTGAGCCCGTTGAGTTAGACTTAACACCCCAAAACATTCCTATCGATATCGTTTATCAAGATAGCGACATTGCGGTTATTAACAAACCCCAAGGCTTAACCGTTCACGCAGGTGGCGGAACAACGGGTCATACTCTCGTTAACGCTTTATTGTATCATTTGGATAGTTTAAGTGGTATAAACGGAGTTATTCGCCCGGGCATCGTTCACAGAATCGATAAAGATACTTCGGGTTTGTTGGTGGTTGCAAAAAACGATAAAGCGCACCTTAATCTTTCAAACCAAATTGCAACTAAATCGGCAAAACGAATTTATATTGCTTTGCTTGAAGGGGTGCTAAAAAGCGATGAAGGGGAAATTACTACTTTTATCGACCGTTCTCAAAAGGATAGAAAGCAAATGGCAGTTTCTCGGTCGGGTAGAATTGCCACGACAAACTATAAAACCTTAAAGCGTTGGAAAAACCACACCTTGTGTGAGTTTAGTTTGCAAACGGGAAGAACTCACCAAATTAGAGTTCATTCAAAGCATTTAGGTCATCCAATCGTCGGTGACAAGGTTTATGGTTATAAAAAGTCAACCTTTAACCTTAACGGTCAACTCTTGCACGCAAAAACCTTAATTTTAACTCACCCAAAATCGGGGGAACTAATGACCTTTAACGCTCCAATTCCCGACTATTTTCAACGGGTTATAGATTTGCTTGATAAAACGGAAAACATTGATTAATCGAGTTATATAAGCGCTTTTTTAAAAATAAACTATTTTTTATTTAATATAAAAAACACGCTAAGTTTTGTAAAACAAAATTTAACGTGTTTTTTGATTTTAATTATTTTTTAGTTTTTTAAATAAACCATTAAAACTGCAATATCCGCAGGGTTAACGCCTGAAATTCTTTCCGCTTGACCAAGGGAGCGTGGTTTAACTTGGTTTAGTTTTTCTCTTGCTTCAATGCGCAAGCCTTCAATTTTAGAGTAGTCTATATCCTCAGGCAAAAGCTTTTGTTCCATTCTTTTTTGCTTTTCAATTTGCTCTAAACCTTTTTTAAGATATCCTTCATATTTAGCATCGGTTTCCAAACTTTCTAAAATATCGTAAGGCGCATCAACCAATACGCCGAATTTTTCAATAATTGCAGAAAGGGGAATTCCACGCTTAATCATTCCGTCATAGGAAATTCCGCCGTTAAGTTTTCCGCCGTAACTTTCAACGAACTCTTTAACTTCGTTTGGAGAATGGTTAACTTTCATTAGTTTTTTGTATTCTTCAAACTTTGCCATTTTTTCCAAGTAGCGGTTATAGCGATAATCGTCAACTAAGCCGACTTTTCTGCCAATTTCAGTTAGTCGTTGGTCGGCGTTATCTTGCCTTAAAAAAATTCTATATTCCGCACGGGAAGTCATCATTCTGTAAGGCTCAATGGTGCCTTTGGTGACAAGGTCGTCAATTAAAACGCCAATGTATGAATTATCTCTCGTTAAAATTAGTGGTTCTTTTTCTCGAAGGAATAAACTTGCGTTAATGCCTGCAACAAGTCCTTGGGCTGCAGCTTCTTCATAACCGCTTGTTCCGTTAATTTGACCGGCAGTGAAAAGTCCGCTTACTTTTTTAAATTCAAGGGATGGTTTTAGGTCTAAACTGTCAATACAGTCGTATTCAATTGCATAAGCATAGCGCATAATTTTGCAGTTTTCAAGACCTGGTATCGTGCGATACATTTTCTCTTGAACGTCTTGAGGAAGGGAAGTAGACATTCCTTGAACGTAAATTTCGCCACCGTCTTTATCTTCCGGTTCTAAAAAAATTTGATGGCGTTCCTTGTCCGGGAAGCGGTCGACTTTTGTTTCAATAGATGGGCAATATCGTGGTCCCGTTCCTGAAATAACGCCGTTATAAAGCGGAGAACGGTGTAAATTATCTCTAATAATTTGATGGGTTTTTTCGTTTGTGTAGGTTAAATAGCAAGGTGTTTGCTCTAATGGAAGTTGGTCGGTTAAAAAGGAAAAAGGGTAAAGGTTAGTTTCGCCGTTTTGAATTTCACATTTTGAAAAATCAATTGAACTTTTTGCAATTCTACAAGGCGTTCCAGTTTTAAAACGTCTAACGGAAAAGCCGAGTTCAACTAAGCTTTTCGTAAGCTCGTTAGCAGGTTCAAACCCGTTTGGTCCAGTTTCTTTAACCCATTCACCTGCAACGAGTCGAGAAGAAAGGTAAACCCCCGTTGCAACAACAACGGTTTTAGCTTTAATTAATTGATTAAATGAAGTGACCACACCGCTAACCTTTCCGTTTTCGGCTAAAATTTGAGTGACTTCACATTGAATAACGTCGAGATTAGGGGTGTTTTCAAGAACTTTTTTCATATTGCTATGAAAATAATGTTTATCCGCTTGTGCCCTTAAACTTTGAACTGCCGCTCCTTTGCCACGATTAAGCATTTTAATTTGAAGCATGGTTTTATCAATGTTTTTTCCCATTTCGCCACCTAATGCGTCGATTTCACGCACTAAATGACCTTTTGCCGTTCCGCCAATCGATGGGTTGCACGCCATAAAGGAAATGCTATCAAGATTAAGTGTTAAAAGGGCAACTTGATGCCCAAGTCGAGCGAGAGCTAACGCCGATTCAACACCTGCGTGTCCTGCGCCAACTACAACGGCATCGTAATTTAAAATATTACTAAAAGTGTTCATATAAGTCGATTAAATGTAAATTTATTGTTTATTAATTAAATTTTTAAGGTCGTTAACCTCAGTTGAAATGCGTGGGTTGCTTTTTAAAAGCTCGCTAATTTTATTGCGTCCGTGCATAATGGTGGTGTGATCTTTACCGCCCATAGCTTTGCCAACCGCAACTAACGGAAGGTTTAAAAGCTCGGTCATTAAATACATGCAAATTTGGCGTGGTTCGGCAATTTCTTTGTTTTTGCGTTTGCCAATAAGGTCGGTTTTTTTAATTTTATAATAATTGCAAACTGCCGAAATAACGTCGTCTGGGGTTAAGCTTTCTTGTTCTTGTGGTTTAGAAAGAGAAAGAGCTTCTTTTGCAAGTTCAAGGGTAATCGGTTCTTCTTTTAATAGAGAAATAAAAATAACCTTGTTTAAAAGCCCTTCAAGAGAACGCACGTTGTTTCCGCCAATTTCAGCTAAAAACGATGCAACTTCAAAATTTAAAATATATTTTTGCGCCATTGCCTTTTTTTGCAAAATAGCAATTTTAGTTTCAACGTCAGGTGCAATAACTTCGGCTAAAAGTCCGCTTTGAAAACGGGTTTTAAGCCTATCTTCAAGCAATTCAATTTGACTTGGCGGACAATCTGCCGATAAAATTATTTGCTTATTTTTGCTGTAAAGTTCGTTGAAAGTGTTGAAAAATTCTTCTTGGGTGGAAGTTTTCTTTGCTAAAAATTGAATATCGTCGATAATTAGCACGTCAACGTTTCTATAACGCTTGCGGAAATTTTCGCCGTCTGCGTTAGATTTGCCTTGGCGAATTGTTGAAATTAAGTCGTTAGTAAATTTTTCGCAAGTAACGTAAGCCACTTTAAGTTTTGGTTGGTTAGTTTGTAATTCGTTGGCAATAGCGTGCATAATGTGGGTTTTACCAAGCCCCGTTCCGCCGTAGATGAAAAGTGGATTATAAGTTACGCCGGGGTCTTTGGCAACGGCTTTAGCAGCGGCGTGCAAAAATTTGTTGGAATTTCCAACGACAAAGCTATCGAAAGTGTAGTTTGGGTTGATAGGGGAATAGCTATCTTCTTGTGCAGATTGGGTTGAATAATATTCCATATCAGAACCGCTAACGATAATTTTATATTCAGTTATGCCCGTAGATTCTTTTAAAACTTCAATAATTTTATCTTCAATGTTGGCAATAAATTTAACGCATCTTGAATCGGGCGCTTGTAAAATAAGCACCCCGTTATCAAGGTCAACGCATTTAAGAACTTTCAAGTATGAATTGAATGCAATGTTAGAAATTCTGTTTTGTAGTTCATCTAAAGCTTTTTTCCATAAAATTTCGTAGCTTTCCATTTGTTTTCCCCTTTTTTGGCACTATTTTTTGCCCGTATAAGATAAAAAATATTATTTTAAATTGACTTATTTTTTGATAGTATATATAATTGTATTATAAACTTAAAAAAAAATCAAGGCTTTTAAGCAAAATTTAGCGTTAGTATGGTAATAAAAAATTTAACCTTAAAAAACTACAGAAACTACCAAAGTGAAAAATTTGACTATGGTGAAGGAATCAACGTTATCGTTGGTAAAAACGCTCAAGGCAAAACTAACTCTGCCGAGGCAATTTTTATGCTTTGCACCGGCTATTCACCAAGAGTAAAAAAGGATAAACAAGTTATTGCATACGGCAGTGAAACCGCTGAAATTTGTGCCGAAGCCCTTTCTATTTACGGAAAATGTAAAGTTGAAATTAAATTTTATCAATCGGCTAAAAAACGAATTTTAATTAACGACGTTGCCATTACCAAAGTGGGCGAGCTAATGGGAAACATTAACTCGGTATTTTTTAGCCCAAACGAACTAAAACTCATTCAAGAAAGTCCAGAAGATAGGCGTAGGTTTATGGACATATCCCTTTCCCAAATGAACAAACGCTATTTTTATGCCCTTAAAAAATATAACGACGTTTTAGCTCACCGCAATAGCCTTTTAAAAAATGAAGATAAACAGCTTATTTACGACACTATTAACCTTTGGGATGCTCAATTAATTGAAAGTGCCGTGGTTATTATTATGGAGCGAAATAGTTTTATTTCTAAACTTGCGCCCTTTGCCACCGAAGCCTATTATTACGTTGGCGATGGGGAAAAATTAGTGGTTGAGCCAAGCAAAATTTACGGAGAAAGCAAAGAAGAAATTGAAGAATTTTTAAAAAAATCTCTTCAAGAAAGGTTGGAGCGTGATTTAATTTTAGGTTATACCACCATTGGACCCCATCGTGACGACCTTAAAATTACTCTCAACGATGAAGATATTAAAGTTTTTGGCTCACAAGGTCAACAACGCACGGCCGCCCTTGCTTTAAAAATTGCCGAACTTGAAATATTTAAGGCGAGATTCGATGAATACCCCGTGTTGATTTTAGACGATGCTTTAAGTGAACTTGACGAAGGTAGACAAAAAAAGCTTTTAAAACGCATTGAAGGCGTTCAAACCATAATAACTTGCACAAAAATTGACAGCGAAGTTTTCGATGGGTTTAACTATAAAGTGTTTAACGTTGAAGGGGGCAAAATTATATGAGCGAATTTTTAAGCCGAACAAAGCTATTAATCGGCGAAGAAGCCGTTAAAAAACTTCAATCGTCAAAGGTTGCCGTTTTTGGGCTTGGGGGAGTGGGCTCGTTTACTGCGGAAGCGTTGGCTCGCTCTGGCGTTGGCTCGCTAATTTTGTGCGATAACGACGTTATAAGTCCTTCCAACGTTAACCGCCAACTTTTTGCCTTAAACTCAACAATTGGTAAATTGAAGGTCGACGTGGCGAAAGAAAGGCTTTTAGATATTAATCCCAACCTTAAAATTGAAACCTATCCAATTAAATTTGGCGAAGAAACTTGTTGTCAGTTTGACCTTGAAGCCGTTGATTACGTTTGCGACGCCATTGACGATATAAATGGTAAAGTTTTACTTATAAAAATTGCAAAGTCGCTAAATAAGTCGATTATTAGCTGTTTTGGAACGGCAAACAAGTTAACTTCTTCTAAATTTGAAATAACCGACGTTTATAACACGTCAGTTTGTCCGCTGGCAAAAATAATGCGAAATAGGTTAAAAAAGGAAGGGGTTGAAAGCTTAAAGGTTTTATATTCCAAAGAAGCTCCGCAAAAAAAGGTTGAAGGCAAAATTTTACCAAGCATAGCCTTCGTGCCAAGCGTTGCAGGGCTTATGCTATGCGAAGAAATCGTTAAAGATTTAATAGGAAGATAAAATGGATAATTTAAATTTTAATTTAAAAGACTTTTGTCAAAACGAAGAAATAATTTGTTTTAAGCAAATTAAAAAACCTAATTTAAGATATTGCCAAATTATCGTTTGCATAGTTTTAGCCTTGGCTGTGTTAACCGTTGACGGCTTTATTATGGGAGCGGAAATAATGTCAAATTTGATTAACAATTCAAAAGCAACGAAAATTTGGCTTTACGTTTTAGGGGGTGTTTTGCACCTAACCCCAATTATTTTTTGGTCGTATTTTTTAATGAAAAACTACTATTTAGAAAAGGATAGCTACCTTTTAGTAACTAACAAAAAAATCGGCGTAATTTCAAACTTAAAAACCGTTCATTGCAAATTTGTTTTCTTTGATAAAATTAAAACTTTTGGTCAATCGAACGGCAATTTAGTCATTTTTGACGGCGAAGAAAAGGTTGTTTTTAAAGGCGTCGTTTTTTCGGAAGAAATTTTTAACAAAATTGTTTCGCTATTAGAAAGTTATCAAAAAGTAGGGCAATAAGTCGATTATTACATAAAAATATAGCTTTTCCGTATACTATTTTTAGTATGCGGAAATTTTTTTGTGCAATTTTTTCAATATCGTTAATTTTCCTTTTGTGTGGGTTTGGGCAAAATTTTGCATTAAAACTAACGATAGTGACAGGTTGGGGAAACTTTGATTATTTCGTTGACAAAAACGATTGTTTTTACGGTGTTGCAAGTAATTCTTACGTTGAAAATTTAGCTGAAAAAATTGCCAAAGAACGCAAAATAAATCCCGTTGAAAGCAAGGCTATTTTTAACCTTAAAAATAAAACCGTCAGTTTTAGTAAAGAAGTTTGCGGTTATGAAATCGATAAAGAAAGTTTAGTTGAAAAAATAAACGTTGCTTTAAGTTTGGGCGGTGGTGAAATTTTTGCCGATTATAGGGTTATTAAGCCAAAATATACTAAGCAAGAATTGAGCGAGAAAATATCTTTACGAAGCGAGTTTTTTACAAATTTTTCAAATAATTTTGACCGAATTAACAATATTATTTTAGCAACGAAAAGCATAAATTCTTCCGTTGTTTTGCCTAATCAAGTTTTTTCCTTTAATAAAGTAGTCGGTGAAAGAAGTGAAAAGCGGGGTTATAAAAACGCTAAAATAATTTTAAACGGACAGTTCGTCGATGGTGTTGGAGGTGGCGTTTGCCAAGTTTCCACAACCCTTTATAACGCCGTTCTTTTGGCGGGGCTAAAAATTGAAGAAGCCCATAGGCATAGCGTTGCCGTTAACTACGTTGAACAATCCTTTGACGCAATGGTTAGTGGCGATTTAATTGACTTAAAGTTTAAAAACGTAACGAAGTTTCCAATTTATATTTTTGGTGGAGTTGATAAAAACAGGGTGGCTTTTTACGTTTTTGGGGAGAAGAGTGACGTTAAATATAAAAAGCAATCGGTTATAACGGGGAAAATTGAAGGTAAAGTTCAATACGTTGTAAACGAAAGTTTAGCCGAAGGAGAAAAACGAATTATTAGTCCGCCTAAAAACGGTTTTTATTCTCAGGGATATTTATTGGCGTTTAAAAACGGCCAATTAATTTCAAAAGAAAAAATTAGAAGCGACGTTTATAATGCCGTTGACGGCATAACCGAGGTAAAGAAAATTGAAAATATTTAAACTTTTTTTGGCAATAATTTTCGACTTAATCGTAGTTGGGTTTATTGGCTGGCTCTATATGTTTTTCGTTAATAAATTTTCAAATAAAACCCTAATTTATTTTGGAGTTTTAGGGCTTGTGTTAATTGGCGTTTTGCTTTTTGAAAAAAGCAACGTGCGCAAGGTTAACTATATGTTAATAGGACTGTTTATTCCTTTTTTTGGCGTTGGCTTAATTTTTTTATTTTTTGTGCAAAAGCTTTGCGATAGGTCGATTATTAAGGATTATTATTGTAAAAAAAATTTATATAACGTTGCCTATTTAGACTTAAAAAATAAAAATAACGAGCTTTTAAACGTTGTAAAATTCGTGCATAATAAAACCAATTTTCCTTTGCTTTATTGCCAACGAATTGAATATATTAACGAAACCGAAAGGTTTTTAGGGGAAATTATCAACGCCGTTTCAAAGGCAAAAAACTACGTTCTTTTGGAGTTTTATATTTATAAAAATAGTCAAAATTTGAACCTTTTAACTTCGGCAATTTATTCAGCTTTATCAAGGGGTGTAAAGGTGGAAATAGCCTATGATTATTTTGCAAGCTTTAATTTAAAAACAAGTAGTGTTTTTTCAAGTTTAAGTGATGCCGGTTGCAAGGTTTATCCTTATAAAAAAATAGGAACTTTCATCGGATTTAATTTTAATAAACGGAACCACAGAAAAATTGCGGTAATCGATGGTGAAGTTGGGTTTTTGGGTGGAATAAATTTTAGCAATGAAGAAAAATTGCCAAGTAAGGATTGTGGCTTGAAAGTTTTTGGCGATGGGGCAAAACAAATTGAAAATATGTTTTATAGGCTTATTGGCACGGGCAGGGAATTTGATTTTTTAGTTAAAAATCCAAACAATGGATATATTTTGCCCTTTTCGGCAAACGGAAAAGCAATTGTAAAGCAAACCCTTTTAAATTTAATAAGACTTGCTAAAAAACAGGTGGTAATTTCCACGCCATACCTTTCCTTAGATGAAGAAATGGTTTCAACCTTAAAATATTTGTTAGAAATTGGTGTTTCCGTTAAAATTATGTTAGCGCAAAACCGCTCGAAAATAGTTCAAGCCGTAAACTATTCTTACGCCAAGGAACTTTGTTTGCAAGGGGTGGAAATTTATTATTATAAACCTAAATTTTTGCATCAAAAAATGATTGTTATAGATGATAATTTAGCTTTTTTAGGTTCGGCAAATTTCGACTATCGCTCCTTTAACTATCAGGTTGAAAGTGGAATAATAATATACGATAATAGCGTTATAGCCGAGCTTTTGTTGGATTTTAACATTTCGTTAAGCCAATGCGTGGAGCTAAAAGTTCAAAAAAAGGAAAAATTTTTTGAAAGTGTTTATTTAAAATTTTTAAGGCTTTTTTCTTACTTTTTTTAGTGGGTAAAACAATTGACAAATATGGGGATATAGTATATACTTTGTATAGTAATTTCGGGGGCTTATTATGCAAAAAGAATTTTATCCTAACGTTGAATATAATCGTAAGCGTAGAAGCAAGCTTATTTTCTTTTACGTTTTAATGTGTGTTTTAAGCGGAACTTTTGCCGTTATGATGATAACTCAAGGTCAAATGACGATTGGTTTGCTAATGCTTGGTTTAATCGTAGTTATGTTTTCAATGATACCTTCAAGCCTTGCTCAATATCCGGTAAAATATAAACCACTTATGACGATTGACGGCAAAAGCGTTGTTTTTGCTCCAAACGAAAAGGTTGCAGTTAACCAAATCGTAGCCGTTTCCGTTTGTATCGACGTTCCGCCAGTTGGTAAAACCGAAAAAGAAAATAAAGAGTTTTTATTAAAGGTTTCATCGGAAAAACCAACCGAGCCAATTTTAGGCGCTTGCGACGTTACCATAAAAAACGAAAAGGGCAAAGAAGTTATTAAATATGCTATTATTGAAGATTGTATTGGCGCTTTAGAAGCATTTTTAGAAATGGGCGTTAAAAAATATCGCATTTTATATAGTCTTAAAAAATATACCGAAGAAGCAAAATATTCAATGGTTGCAGGTGAAGAAGAAAGGGTTGAAAGCATTCAAACCTTGTCGGAAAAAGAAAAGCTTGACCAACTTGCTTAAATAAGTTTATCGCTTTTTTCACGATTATATTATATTAAGTCGTGAAGGAAGCGATTTTTTTTGCATAAAAATAAAAAGAAAATAATACAATAAAATTGCAATTAAAAATTTTTAAAAAGTATAAAAAAATTGTTGACATAATAGATTTTTAGTGGTAATATGTTTATGGTTAGCGTAGGCTAACCGAATTTTTATAAGGTGCAGTTAGCGTAGGCTAACTGATAGAGGTGGTATGAAAACGTTAAGTGACGTTCCAATTGGAAGTAGCGCAAAGGTTGTAAAGTTATATGGCGAAGGCGCAATTAAAAGAAGAATTATGGATATGGGAATAACCAAGGGCGTTGAAATTAGGGTTAGAAAGGTTGCCCCGCTGGGCGATCCAATCGAGCTTACGGTTCGAGGCTACGAGCTTTCAATTAGAAAGGTTGACGCCTCTCTTATTGAAGTGGAATAATGGCGTATAAGTCGATTAAAATAGGTTTTTTAATAATTTAGGAGAAATAAATGAATATTAAAATTGCATTGGCGGGAAACCCTAACTGCGGAAAAACAACGTTGTTTAACGCCCTTACGGGAATGAATCAATACGTTGGAAACTGGCCGGGGGTTACCGTTGAAAAAAAGGAAGGAAAGCTTAAAGGTCACGACGGAGTTATTATTACCGACCTACCGGGAATATATTCTCTTTCGCCCTACACGTTAGAGGAGGTTGTTGCTCGAAACTATTTAATTAACGAGCGACCTAACGTTGTTTTAAATATTGTTGACGGAACGATTTTAGAACGTGGTTTATATTTAACCACTCAGCTTAGAGAAATTGGAATTCCCGTTGTAGTTGCCGTTAATATGATGGATATTTTGCGTAAAAACGGTGACGTTTTAAACCTTGAAGAGCTTTCAAAGGCAATTGGCTGTCCCGTATGTGAAATTTCGGCGTTAAAAAGCGACGGTCTTGAAAATGCCGTTGAGTTGGCAATAAATCAGGCGAAAATTGGAAAAACTTATCCAAAACATATTTTCTCTGGTCCCGTTGAACACGCAATTGCTCATATTGAAGAAGCCGTTTTGCACGATTTACCGGAAGAAAAACAACGCTGGTATGCAATTAAAATTTTCGAGCGAGATAGTAAGGTTTTAAAAGAGCTTAATATTGGCGAGGACAAAATTAAACACATTGAAGAAGATATTAAGGCGGTTGAAGCCGAGTTTGACGACGACGCTGAAAGCATTATAACCAACGAAAGATACGTTTACATAACTTCAAAAATTAAAAATTGTTATATTAATCATAACATTAAGCGATATACCGTTTCAGATAAAATCGACTCTATTGTAACCAATCGTTTTTTGGCTTTGCCAATTTTTGCGGCAATTATGTTTTTAGTTTATTATATTTCGGTTACAACCGTTGGAACGTGGGTTACCGACTGGACTAACGACGGGTTATTTGGCGATGGTTTTGAGTTTTTTGGTGTTTACGTTAAAGGTATTCCGGTGTTAATTGAACAAGGTTTAACGGCAATAAATTGCGCTCCGTGGCTAATAAGTTTGTTAGTTGAAGGTATAGTAGGTGGCGTTGGCGCCGTTTTAGGCTTCGTTCCACAAATTTTCGTGCTATTTATTTTCCTTGCGTTTTTGGAAGCTTGCGGATATATGTCGAGAATTGCTTTTATAATGGATAAAATTTTTAGAAAATTTGGACTTTCGGGAAAGTCGTTTATTCCATTATTAATAGGCACGGGTTGTTCGGTTCCTGGAATAATGGCGTCGAGAACTATTGAAAATGAAAACGATCGTAGAATGACGATAATAACGACTTCATTCGTGCCGTGTGGCGCTAAATTGCCAATTATCGCTCTAATTTCAGCCACCCTTTTCGGTGGAGCGTGGTGGGTTGCTCCAAGCGCATATTTTATGGGTATTGTCGCAGTAATACTTTCGGGATTAATTCTTAAAAAGACAAAGTTATTTGCCGGCGAAGAAGCTCCTTTCGTTATGGAATTACCGGCTTATCACATGCCACCGCTAAAAAGCATTTTATCTAGCATGTGGGAAAGGGGTTGGTCGTTTATTAAAAAGGCGGGAACGATAATTTTACTTTCTTCCGTTTTAATTTGGGCTTTATCGCATTTTGGCAACGTTGGCGGAAGATTTGGTTTTAGCCTTGATATTGAAGTAACGAGCAGTATTTTAGGTTATTTAGGTAACGGATTAAAATGGATTTTTATTCCACTTGGTTTCGGCGAAATTGCCCCAACCATTTCAACGGTTATGGGACTTATTGCCAAGGAAGAAATCGTTTCGGTATTAGAAGTTTTAGGCTTTACTGAAATGTCGAAAATTGCAGGATATTCATTCCTTATGTTCAACTTATTATGCGCTCCTTGTTTTGCTGCAATGGGAGCAATTAAAAGGGAAATGAACAGCGGTAAATGGACGGCTTTTGCAATTGGCTATCAAACTGCGTTAGCTTATTCTGTTTCGTTAATGATTTATCAGTTCGGTATGGCGATAAGCGGAAATATTAACGTTTTAGGCTTTATCGTTGCCGTTTTGGTATTGTTAGGGTTTGGATATTTAATTTTTAGACCTAAGTTTAAAAAGGCGGTAAATTCGTAAGTATGGTGTGGATAAAGGAAAATATTGCTACCCTTATTATAGTTGCAATTTTAGCTTTAATAATTGGATTAATAGTTGCATATTTAATTAGAAAAAAGAAAAGGGGCGAGTCCTCTTGCGGGTGCGGTTGTTCAACCTGCCCAATGGGTGGAGTTTGCTCGTCAAAAAACAAATCCTCTCATAAATAAAAAGAAAAGGTCGGCGTTTAATTACGCTGACTTTTTCTTTTTTATAAAATTAAAAAATACTTGAATTATTTTAAAGTTTATGATAGAATGTAAAAAAAAGGGGAAAAGACTATGGTGCTTCAAGAATCGGGCGAAATGTATATTGAATCGATATTTTTGCTTTCAAAAGCAAATGGTCAAGTTAGGTCCATCGATATTGCCGAACATCTTGGCTATTCAAAACCCAGCGTTAGCAGAGCCATTGGATTGCTTAAAAACGGTGGCTACGTTGAAAGCGATGAAAATGGATTTTTAAAGCTAACCGAAAAGGGCTTGGCCGTTGCAAAAAAAACCTACGAGCGCCATACTTTGCTTAGTAATTTGTTCGTTAAGCTTGGCGTTTCAAAAAAAATTGCCGATGAAGATGCTTGTAAAATTGAACACGTTATTAGCGACGAAACCTTTGAAGCAATTAAAAAATATATTCAATAAAAATAATAAAACCGCCGTATAATCGACTTATACGGCGGATTTTTTATAGTTTAGTTTGTTTTATCCAAAAATTCAACGAGTCGAGGGTTGGTTGGGTGATTGAAAATTTCATCAGGCGTGCCAGCTTGTAAAATTTCGCCACCATCTAAGAATACGATTTTAGAAGCAACCTCTTTTGCAAATTTTAATTCGTGGGTGACTATAACCATAGTCATACCTTCGTCGGCAAGGGTTTTAATAACTTCTAAAACTTCTTTAATCATTTCGATATCGAGAGCGGAAGTAGGCTCGTCGAAGAGCATAACGCTTGGTTCCATACAAAGAGCTCTAACAATGGCAATACGTTGTTTTTGACCGCCGGATAGGGTGGAAGGGAAAGCCTTTGCCTTGTCTTCAAGTCCTACTCGCTTTAAAAGTTCCATTGCCTTTTGTTCTGCTTCCGCTTTTGTTTTTAGCTTTAACTGAACGGGAGCAAGAGTCATATTATCTAAAACGTTAAGGTTGTTAAAAAGGTTGAAGTTTTGAAAAACCATTCCCATTTTTTGGCGGGCAAGGTTAATATCAACGTGGTTTTCTCTATAAAAATATTTTAAAGCTTTTTTAAATTTATCTCCTTCGTTTTTCTTTAAAAGGTCGTCCTTTTTAATTTGGGCGATAATTTCGTCTTCAATATCTTTATCGTTTTTATCGGGAGAAAACTCTTTGCTTGCTTTGAAAAGTTTTTTATAAGTTTCCGAGCATTTAATAATTTCAAAATTTATGTATGGATCAACGGGAGTTAAAAGTTTGCCGTCGAACCAAATTTCGCCGTAAGTAGGCTCTTCTAAAAGGTTCATACATCTAAGAAGGGTTGATTTACCGCTTCCGCTTGGTCCAATAATAACGACCTTTTCACCCTTTTTAATATCTAAGGACACGCCTTTAAGAACTTGGTGTTTATTAAAGCTTTTATATAAATTTTTAACGCTTATCACTTGCACGCATCCTCCTTTCAAGATATTTAATTATTAACGTTATAACGTAAACTATAGCCAAATAGAAAATAGCAACGAAGGTCATTGGGATAATATAGCTCGCCATATTTTGACCTGAACCAACGATTTTTGCAGCAAAAGTTAAATCGATTAAACCAACCATACTAACGATAGAAGTTTCTTTAAGTAGGGCAATCAATTCGTTGCCGATTGTTGGAATAATATTTTTAACCGCTTGCGGTATTACGATTTTTCTCATTGTAGTGCCGTAACTTAAACCTAACGCTCTACCTGCTTCCGTTTGACCACGATCAACCGAAAGAATACCTGCTCGAATGTTTTCAGCAACGTAAGCCGAGCTGTTTAAACCAAAGGTTATAATTGCGGTAATTTCAAGTGGAAAGCCACGAATTGCAAAAATAGCAAGGCTCATAAGAAAGAGTTGAAGCGCTACCGGCGTGCCACGAATAACGGCAATATAAACGTCGCAAATTTTTGACAAAGCATTCATAAACTTCGAGTGGGTTGCGCTAATTTTAATGGATGCAATAATCAAACCGAGCAAAAAACCTATAATAGCGGAGCATAAGGTCAAAATTAAGGTTAGCCTTAAACCCTCCATAACGGGGGTAATATATCCCGGTGTTTTAATTATTTCAATAAAACCTCGAATAATACTCATTGTTAATACCAAATAAAGCAGTCGGCGTGGTGACCGATTGCTTTATTTTTCCTTGTTAAATTAGTTGAATTTTTAATTATTGAATGTTAAAGTGTTGCATAACTAAAACTTCAACACCATTTTTACCTTCAGCGTTAACGTCGTTAAGAAGTTCAGTTAAAACTTCGTTAATAGCTGTTAAAAGTTCGGTTTGGTTTTTGTTAACTGCAATTGCATATTGTTCTTCGGTTGCAGTTTGAGCATCGTAGTAAAGTGGAACTGCAACGTAGTTAGCAGTGTCGTTTTTAACTAAATATTTAGCAGGGAGTTCGTCAACGACTAAAACGTCGATGCTGTTGCCAGCCTTTAAGCTTTCATAAGCAAGTTGAGCGGTGTCTAACGGTGTGCAAACTGCGTTTGTGCCGTTAAGTTCGCCTGGATATTCAGGGCCGTCTCCTTCGATTTCAAGGTTAACGTAAATATTACCTGTCGTATCAAGTTGACAACCAATGTTTTTACCTGCAAGATCCGACCAGAATAAAACGTCTTCGTTAGAAGCGTTTTTACTTGTTATAAAATCGCCTTTTTTGAAAACTGCGTATTGAACGGAAGTGTAATAAGGAATAGAGAAGTTAACCTTTTCCTTACGAGCGTCGGTAATAGTGATGCCGGCAGCTGCGCAATCGCAAAGTTTACCTTCTGCGGTCGTGTCGATTAAAACGCTAAAATCTTTATCTTCAATTTTAACGGTTTTGCCCATTTTTTCGCCAACTTTTGCCATAATATCAACGTCAACGCCAACGATGTTAGTGCCTTCGTAATATTCAAATGGTGCAAAAAATGCGTTTGTATAACAAATAATTTCATCGTTGCCACCGCATGCGGTTAACGAAAAACAACAAACGCAAGAAACGATTGCTAATAAAAGTGTTAATAGTTTTTTCATTTTTTTCTCCTTAAGTGCGTTGCACTAAATTAATGTATTAATATATTAATATCTTTAAGTTTTTAAGTCAACTATTTTTTAATAGTTTTAAATAATTTATTGACGATTGTAAATTTTATTCATAAATTTTGAATATTTTGCAAATATATTCATTTTTTAATCATTATTAAATTGGTGGCAACGAACAATTGATATTTTTTGTAAAACGTGCTAAAATAATAATATGGAAAAAATTGAATTTAAAAACTTAAAAAATCAAAAAATTTTAAATATAATTTTAGAAAAGGTTAGGGAAAAATATCTTAACCACGTTGATTTTATTGGTGTTTTCGGCTCTACGGCACGGGGTGAGGACGACGATTATTCTAATTTAGATTTAGCCATAGTTACCAACCCTAATAGCGATTTAAAAATCGATTATCAGTTCGTTTTAAACGATAACGTTGAAATTGGCTATCGTTTCGCTTCAAAAACCTGGGCGGAATATGAAAGCTTAATCGGCACGGTTTGGGCGGGTGAAATTTTACAAGTTAAGCCCGTTTATTTTGCTTCAAACGACGCTCAAGAAAATTATTTGAGAATTAAGCGTCTTGCCGAAGCCTACGTTTTATCACCTTTAAACGTTGAAAAAATGGCGAAAATAGTTCCTATGCTAAACGAAATTAAAATTGCCAATAGCGACGTTCAAATTGCAACTAAAAACACCGTTAAGTTTTATGCAATTAAGCTACTATTGGTGGCAACTGAAACTTTAACCTTGCTAAACTGTGGTTATTATAGGTTTTCGTTGACCGAGCGAATTAAAGATATTGAAATGCTAAGCATAGTTCCCAAGGACTTTAAGGCTTATTATAAGGCGGTTTTAACAAAAACGGACGAAAGGGAACTAAAACAAACGGCTAACTTAATAACGGCGGAAACAATTAAAATTTTAACTAAATTAAGTGAAATTTTTAGTGAAAAATTATATGATAATAAAGCCGATTTTTATGAAGATTTTATAACTAAAACCAATTCAAAATTCATTCGCAGTCAGCTCTATGCCGACAAACAGCTTTCCAGCCTGGTTTCTTATGAAATTATGGGATTATTAAAAGAAATTAAGAAAAATCGTGGCAAAGATATTCCGCATTTTGACAGCGAAATATTTGGACCGAAAATGCCTTTTGCAATTAAGAGCATAAAAACCTCCCTTTTAGAACTTGCTCTCGACAACGGGGGACTTAACGTTTTTAATAGCATTGAAAAAGCAATGGAAAAATTTTAAAAAGAAGAAGGGCAATTTTTGCCCTTCTTCAAATTATTTTTTATTTAGTTTTGTTTGTTATTTTTATAAATCGTCGGCATCCTGAACGGGTTTTTCTAAAGGGTTTTCTTGGTTAACTCCCGTATAGCTTCCGTTAGGGTCGAAATTTGAACTGAAACTATTTTTATTTTTTAGTTGCAGTTTTTTGTTTGATTTCTTGAATTTGATTTGCATTCAGAACCCTTTTGAGACTTTTTATTAGTAGTCTTTTTAGAAGTTTGTTTTTCAGTAGATTTTCTCATTTTAATTTAAAACTTAGAATTGTAATTTCTAAGCCCTCCTCGATATTTAGTGTGGGCAGGGTGAAAATTTTTATACATTTTTCGACAAAAAAATTTTAAAAAAAGGTTTTTTATGAAATTAAAAATTTGGACTAAAAATTTAAAAACGTGGGGCTATAAGTTGGTTAAAGCTACAAAAAACATTCTTTTTCCATTAAAACTAACTTGTAATTTATGCGGAAGAGAAGTTTTTGATGGTTGCGATTTTTGCCCAGAATGTGAAAAGCAGTTTATTTTAAACGATAGCCACGTTTGCAATCATTGCGGAAGAAAAACTTCAATTTCAATGGATAGGTGCCTTTCCTGTAAAGGGGAATGGGAGATTGATAGAGCACGAAGCCTTTACGTTTACGCTGACGCAGGAAAGGAAATAATTCGTAGGTATAAATTTAGGAGCGCAAAATATTTAGCGGAAATTTTTGCCCCAAAGCTTTGCAAACTCTACGTTGAAAACGGATTATATTGTCAGGCGGTAATGGGTGTTCCTATGACGGCTGATAAAGTTTTTCAGCGGGGTTATAATCAATCGGAAGAGCTTGCTAAAAAGGTGGCTGAAATTATAGGCGTTCCTTTTATTAAACCCATTGAAAAGGTTAGGGAAACTTCATCGCAAGTTGGTTTAAAAATTGAAGAAAGAAAAAGAAATTTGGCAAAAAGTTTCAAGCTGATTAACGGCGACTTGGTTAAAGATAAAGTAGTGCTAGTTTGCGACGACGTTTTAACCACCGGTTCAACCAGTGGCGAGATAGCGAAATTATTAAAAAAGGCAAAAGCCAAGTCGGTTATTTTGTTAACGGTTTGTTCTACGCCTGACGAAATACTTCCAAGTAGCCAAGTGATAGGCGTAAATAATTGATAAAAAGTGCAAAAATTAACAAATTTTGCTAAAAAATAAATAAAAAGCCTATAAAAAGTATGGACATAGTTTATAAAATATATTAAAATATATCTTAATAAGTAAAAATTGTCAAAGGAAAGAAAATTATTTTTAAGGTGATATATTATGGGTTTAATTAGATACATTTTAGAATCTGATGCTCGCCGTTCAATTAAAAAAATTGGTTTAATGGCAGATAAAATAATGGGGCTTCAACCAAAATACGAAGCTATGAGCGATGAAGAGTTAAAAAATCAAACTAAGGTTTTAAAAGAACGTTTAAATAAAGGTGAAAGTTTAGACCAAATTTTATTCGATGCTTTTGCCGTAGTTCGTGAAGCAAGTTGGCGTGTTTTAAAAATGCGTCACTATAAAGTTCAGCTTATGGGCGGTATTTGCGTTCACCAAGGCCGTGTTGCCGAGTTGAAAACTGGTGAAGGTAAAACCCTTATGGCAACTTTACCGGCATATCTTAACGCCTTAACGGGGGGCGGTGTTCACGTTATTACCGTAAACGATTATCTTGCCAAGCGTGACGCTGCTTGGATGGGTAAAGTTCACCGCTTTTTAGGTTTAACCGTTGGTGTAAACGTTGCTGATATGGACGATAATCAAAAGAGAGAAGCATATAAGTGCGATATTTTATACGGAACTAATAACGATTTTGGTTTCGACTATTTAAGAGATAATTTAAAGGTTCGCTATATTGATAGAGTTCAAAGGGGATTGGAATTTGCCATCGTCGACGAAGTTGACTCAATTTTAATTGACGAAGCGAGAACTCCGCTTATTATTTCCGGACAAGGTGAAGATAGTTCTTCAACCTACGTAACTGCAAACCGTTTTGTAAAATCCTTAAAAATTGATGAAGATTTTACAATTGATATTAAGGAAAAAACCGTTCAAATTACTGAAAGCGGCGCAACCAAGGCAGAGAGATTTTTCAACTTAACCAACTTTGCCGATATTGAAAACGCCGACCTATCTCACCACATTCAACAAGCTTTAAAAGCTCATCATATATTCAAGAGAGATAACGACTATATCGTTCAAGACGGCGAAATTATCATCGTTGACGAATTTACCGGTCGACTTATGATTGGAAGAAGATATTCCGATGGTTTGCATCAAGCAATTGAAGCAAAGGAAAACGTTTCGGTTAGAAGCGAAAGCAAAACTTTGGCAACCATTACCTTCCAAAACTATTTCCGTCTTTACAAAAAACTTTCGGGTATGACGGGAACTGCAAAAACCGAAGAAGAAGAATTTAAAACCATTTACGGTCTTGACGTTTTGGAAATTCCAACCAACCGCCCTATGATTAGAAAGGACTATCCGGACATCGTTTACTCAACGGAAAAGGGTAAAATTAAGGCTATTATTGAAGATATTAAGGCTCACTATGAAAAGGGACAGCCTGTTTTAGTGGGAACGACCACAGTTGAAAAGAGTGAAATGATTTCTCGTGCGCTTCTTCGTGAACGCATTAAGCACAACATTTTGAACGCAAAAAACCATAAAAAGGAAGCGGAAATTATTGCTCAAGCCGGCAAAAAAGGCGCTGTAACCATTGCTACAAACATGGCTGGTCGTGGAACGGATATTTTGCTTGGTGGTAACCCTGAATATTTAGCAAAGCAAGACCTTAGAAACAAGGGTTATAACGAAAACGACATTGAACTTGCCGTTTCCTTCGTTCAAGACGTTTCCGATGAAATTAAGGAGCTTCGTGCAACTTATAATCAACTTTTAGAAAAGCATAGACAAGTGACCGACAAAGAAAAGGAAGAAATTTCCGCTCTCGGTGGGTTGAGAATTATTGGAACCGAGCGCCACGAATCACGCCGAATTGATAATCAGCTTCGTGGTCGTGCAGGTCGTCAGGGTGACCCGGGGCGTAGTAAGTTCTATCTTTCAGCAGAGGATGAACTTCTTCGTCTTTTCGCAGGTGACCGTTTCTATAATATTATTGATGCATTCCCAAGTGCTGCCGACCTTCCTATTGAAGCAAAGATTTTCTCAAGCACAATTGAAAATGCACAGAAAAAGGTTGAAAGTAACCACTTTGCTGCTCGTCGTAATGTTCTTAAATTTGACGATGTTATGAATGAGCAGAGAAAGAAGATTTACGAACAGCGTAATCAGGTGCTTGACGGATATGACATTCACGGTGCAATCCTTAAAATGTTTGACGGATACTTTGCAGAAATGGTTGATTTCTATTGTCCTGCATCACAGTCACCTGATGATTGGAACAGAGCAGGTCTTATTAAGAAATTGAATTACCTCAGTGAAGAAGGACTTGAAACAAAGTTCAACACAAATGAGGAATACAAGGAATATTTCCACAGCAAGGCTATGGATATTTACAACGCAAAATATGAAGAATATGGTGAAGCACTAATGTCAGAGCTTGAGCGTAAAGTTCTTCTTCATAATGTTGACCAGCGTTGGATGGA
>JAZQKQ010000035.1:0-74455 GCA_045542235.1 Christensenellaceae bacterium
TAGGTCGGTTCGCTCCTTCCACATTGGTTGAATTGGTACTATGGTCGACGGGTTTTGTAAATATTCGCCAAAGGCAAACGCCAAACTGGTTTTACCCGTTCCGCTCATTCCTTGCATTACCATTATTTTTGATACCGCAAGACCGGATATGAACTTTCTAATGTCGCTTTTGTCGTAGTATAGCCCTAATTTATACGCCGAAAAATTTCTAAAATCTTCACAAATTTTTTCCAAGGTTATTTGGTCGGCTACTTCCCCTGCCCTTTCACCGCTCATTTTTTCATCGGTTTTTGAGAGCATATAAAAACGAGTGTTTTCATCGCCTTGGTTTTTCTTGGTTTTTTGCTTTTTATCTTCTTCAACTTCCTTTCCGCCCCTTTCAACGTATTGAGGAACACGGCTTTCAGTTAGCATTGTCGATAAAATTAAACTTATAACGGAAATTAGCAAAATTACGATGTAAACGCAAATTGCCACCTTACTTGACAAAATATCCCAAACGACCGGTCCGGTATAAGGGGTTGAAGAAGATGTTTGCGCCGATTCGCTAATTGAATTTAAAAGAGTAAAAACGTTTTCCATAATTTATTTTCCTTTTAGATATTCGGCTTATAGACCAAGTTTTTCAATAGTCTTTAAGGTATTTTGCAAATTTTCTTGACCAAACAAATCGCAAACGAATTTTTTGAGCGGAACGTTTAAAGTGTTAAGCATACTTTTTTGGTAACCACCCACAACGGGCAAAATTTTATAAGCTAAACAAAAATCAATAGCCTCCATTTCGGTTGCCCCAATTGCAAGGGCGCTTGCTAAATACCTTTCAATTTGCCTTAACTCAACGTTATCGAATTTGTTCCCGCACAAAAGGTTTAAATAGTTTTCAAGCTTATCAATCTTTTTCCATTGTTCAAAGCCGATAAAATGGCTTGAAAGAGCTTCTCTTATAATTTCATCAAAGTCTAAAAAGGTTAAAGGCGAAGAATTTAAAACGATTGGAATTTGAAGATTTGGGTTTTGATTAAAACTGTTTTCAACGTTTTGAACGAAGGCGTTATTGGTTTCAACTACAATTGTCGCATACTTGCCAATATCTACCGGTAAACTATATTTATCAAAACCGTTTTCCACGGCAAAAATCCAAAAACTTTCCTTGTTTACAACTTCGTTAGAGCCAATGGTATAGCTAAACTCAACCTTTGGCGCACGAATATGCTTTTTCATTTCTTCAAAGTAAGGCATAAAGGAAAAATCAACGTTAACAAGTCCCGCCGTTATAACCATTGCCGAATTATTAACGGCACACTTCATTGCCTTGGCAAAATTAGTTTCGTTTGAAGAAATATCTTGGAAAAGATTTGACGAATATTTCCAATTTTCATCAACCACGTCGGCAAAAAACTCGTTGCCGAAAAAACCGCTAATCATTTGCGAAAGAAGACTATAATATTTCCCCTTTGGAAAACAAAGGAGCTTTGAAGCCGAAAGGGCGCTAAAAAGTTGGGTTGCGCATTCCTTTGAAACTCTAAGTCCGTTGCGTTCAGCGTAAACCATAAAATCGCTTACTAAACTTGATAGGTTGTAATTTTGTTCCATAATATCCCCCAAAAACTAAATTGCCTTTTTTGTTAGTTTAATTATATACTATAATAACATCTTTAAATATTTTATCATTTTTTTCCCTTCATTTCAATAGGTTTTTAAAAATTTCCAAAAATTTTTTTATCGTTTTTAAAATAATAGGCATAAAATCGCCAATAATCGACTTATAGCCCAACTTTTTCCTTTTTTTAAAACTGTTGACAACAGCTTAAAATAGTGTTATATTGTTTATATAATAATTTTGCGAGAGAATAAAATGAAAAAGTTTTTTTTAATTTTTTTAATATTTTGTTTAGTTTTTGTTGCAGGTTGCGGAAATTCCAACCAAGAAAACAGCAGTTCTAACACCGCTCAAACGGGAAAAAATGAAATTGAAGTTTTGCAAGTCGTTGGCAAAAACAACGCCATTTCTCTTTCCATTAAGGAAGAAGAAAACGTTAAATATAAATTCCTTTACTACGTCGATTCCAACCCACTTTTAGTTGATAAAGAACTAACTAAAAGTGAAAACGGAATTTTAACTTGTAAAATTTTAGGTTTAAAAGCGGGAAAAAACAAGGTGGAAATTATAGCCGAAAAAAATGGCGAAACCACCAAAAAAATTATCGATGACGTTGAAGTTAATCAAACGGATATTTCAGGCTACGCCCACTTTAACAACCCAAACGGCATTGGCGCTTATAACGACGACGGCACCTTAAAATCGAATGCTAAAATAATTTATCTTTCAAACGAAAACAAAAACACCGTTACCGAAAAAATTGGCAACACCTATCCCCTTGGCATAGTTCAAATTTTACAAAACCTAAGTTTCTCAACCACACCCGTTGTCATTAGGGTTTTAGACAATATTTTAACAAACCAATGGAAATATAAATCGGCTCCGCCACGACTTATTGACGACAGCAATTTAACCGCCGATTTTTTTGAAAACACCTTTGAAACCACCTACGGTGAAAACGTTGTTGGGCTAACTAATAACGTAAAAAACGCTCGTGACGGCGTTATTTATAAATACGTGACAACCAAAACCGGCGTTAAGCTTTCATCGACCGGAACGACAAAAACTGCAACCATTAAATATTCTCGTAACGACTATCCGGAAATTAAAGGTAAAACCGTTTATTCCGATGACAGTAGCTATAATATGGTTCAAGTTAAAAACGCCAAAAACGTGACTATTGAAGGGGTTTTTGAAGGCGCAGGACTTTTTCAATGGGGAATTAATTTTAGCAAATGCAACGGCATTGAAGTTAGAAATTTAGTTTTCGACAGCTACACCGAAGACGCCCTTAGTTTTAACGGTGAATCGGGAAGCTCCGCAAGTGCAAGTTCTTTATTAGACTATCCTTACAAAGGCTTTTTCGTTCACCACAACACCTTTAAACGTGGAAAAAACAATTGGGATATAACAGGCGAGCGGGATAAATACGCAGGCGATGGAACAATCGATTTAAACGAATCGGCAAACGTGACCATTGCCTACAATCAAATTATCAACGGCAAAAAAACCATTTTAATTTCTTCAAGTGACGAAAACAAAACCAACAACGTCACAATGCACCACAACTATTTTTATAAGTGTGAAAGTCGCCTACCGTTTTCTCGCCACACCAACATTCACACCTACAACAACTACTATAACGAATGTAGCAGTTGCGTTCAAATTCAAGCCAACGGCTACCTATTTAGCGAAAACAATTTTTACAATAATTGCAAAAAAACATTGGTTGTAAAAACGGCAATAACTAACGATAAGTCCGCCGTTAAGTCGTTTAACGACGTTTTTTCTAATTGTCAAGCCATTGGCGGAACAATAGTTTTAAACCGAGAAGACTACGTTGAAAATAGCTGTGATACACGGCAAAATTTCGACTATTCCACCTTCGACGTTAACCCTGAACTCTTTTATTACGACCAAGCAAACAAATGCTCAAAAGTTAGCATTATGCACAACGCAAACGAACTTCCTTTAATTATACAGTCAATTTCCGGCGCTAAAAATTAAAGTTAAACAAAAAAACCGCTTCGTTTTTCCTTTGAAAAACGGGGCGGTTTTTAAATTTTCTAAAACAAATTAATTTAAATTAAAAATGGTAAAATCAGTTCAGTTAATAAAACGAATCCGCAAGAAAGAAGGGCAACCACTATTAAGGAGCGCTTGGAAATTGAAGCGATTAACGCAACTACCGTTCCAACCAAAGCGGAAATGAAATTTTGGGTTGAATAGAAAATATATGGGAAAGTCATACTTGATAAAACGGCGTAAGGAAGATAATAAAACAAGCTTTGAAGGTAAACCGATTTTATTTTTTTGCGAAAAAACGCCATTGGAATAACTCTAATTAAATAGGTTATCAAGCACATTACTAAAACGTAGAGAACCATTTTCGAGCTACTCATTTTCTTCCACCCCCTTTTTTATTGGCTTTATAAAAGCCATAATAGCCGATGATAAAAGGGCGCAAATTATAACGGCAAAACCTTGAGAAACGTTTGTTTTTAAAAGTGGAATAAAATAAAAACAACAGCTAAAAACCGCCGACAGTAAAACAAGGGATAAAACCGCTTTATCTTCACGAGCGGGCGGAATTATAATGGCAATAAACATTGCGTAAAGGGCAATGCCTAAAGCGTTTTGCACAACCATAGGCAAAACTGAACCTAAAATTGACCCAAACAACGTTCCCCCACACCAACAAATATAAGGTAAAAGCATAAGCCCGTAAAAATAAACGTAATCCACCTTGCGATTTTTGGTTATAGAAACGGCAAAAATTTCATCGGTTATGCCGTAGGAAGTCAATAACCTATGACCAAGTGGATAGTTTTCGCTTAGCTTTTGCGACAGGGTTATGCTCATTAAAAAATAGCGTGCATTAATTATAAGTTGGGTTAAAACAATTTCAATAAGAGCGCCGTTTCTGCCAATAATTTCCAACCCCGCAAGTTGACCTGCGCTGGTTAAATTGGTTGCGGAAATTAAAAGAGCAATTAAAATTGGCACGTCTAATAGGCTGGCTTTTACGCCAAAAGCAAAGGATACGGATAAATATCCCAAGCCAATGGGCAACCCGTCTTTAACGCCACGATTAAATTGTATAATCCTTTCCTTATTCATAACCTATAACCTTGCAAAACTTATGGCGTGCCGAAACACGCCATAAGTTTTATATTACTTAAAATATTCTACTAATGATTCAAATAAGCCCATATCGAAATTGCCTTCAACGTTCTTGTAAAGTCCGCTTCCAACACGTTCGCTATGCCCCATTTTACCAAGCACACGACCATCAGGTGAACAAATACCTTCAATTGCTAAATAGGAGCCGTTAGGATTGTGCTGAATATCGAGGGTTGGATTGCCGTTAAAATCGGCGTATTGAGTGATAACTTGACCGTTGTTAATAAGCTCGGCTAAAAGTTTATCGTTTGCAATAAATCTACCTTCACCGTGAGAAATTGGAACGGTAATAATATCGCCAACGTTAACCTTTTGAAGCCATGGCGACTTAACCGAAGCCACCCTTGTTCTAACAAGCTTTGATTGGTGGCGAGAAATAACGTTAAAGGATAGGGTTGCGCTGTCGCAATCGGTATCAACGATTTTTCCGTATGGCACTAAACCAAGTTTAATTAACGCTTGGAAGCCGTTGCAAATACCGAGCATTAATCCGTCACGATTATCGAGAAGGTCGGTAACGGCTTCTTTAATTTTACTATTGCGGAAGAACGCCGTTATAAACTTACCCGAACCGTCAGGCTCGTCACCGCCACTAAAACCACCTGGAATAAAGATTGCTTGGGCGCTATAAATTAAGTTAGCAAACTCGTCAACCGACCTTGAAATAGCTTCTGGGGTTAGGTTGTTAATAACGTAAACGATTGGTTCAGCCCCCGCCTTTTTAACAGCCTTTGCACTATCGAATTCGCAGTTAGTTCCTGGGAATACAGGAATTAAAACCTTAGGACAAGCACAGCGAACTCTTGGCTTTAATTGACTTCTATCAGTAAAACTAATTGGTTCAACTTTTTCCTTGCTACTTTCAATATTGCAAGGGTAAACCGATTCGAGTTTTTCTTCAAAAATATCGTTTAATCGTGCTATATCCACACTTTCGGTTTTGTAAACAAGTTTTTCTTCACTGTCAACGTAACCGATTACTTGACCTTCAACGTCGTTAGAAACTTCAACCACGAAAGCGCCGTAGTTATAGCTAAACAAATCGTTTAAGGTTAAATCGTCGTTAAACTTAAAACCAAAGCCGTTGCCAATTGCCATTTTATAAACGGCTTCAGCAACACCGCCGAAGGAAACGGCGTAGCAAGAGAGAACTTTGCCACTACGCATTAAAGAAGTAATTAAAGCGTAGTTTTTCTTTAAGCTTTCGCCCGTTGGCAAGTTGTTTTCATCAAGTTCAGGCTTAACTAAAATAACCTTTGAGCCTGCCTTTTTAAATTCGTTTGAAATAATATTTTTAATTTTATCGGTAGTTACGGCAAAAGAAACGAGTGTTGGTGGAACGTCGATATTTTCAAAACTACCGCTCATTGAGTCCTTACCGCCAATTGCGCCAACGCCCAATTCAAGTTGAGCCTTTAAAGCGCCTAATAATGCGGAAAGTGGCTTACCCCAACGCTTGCCGTCACGAAGTGGCTTTTCAAAATATTCTTGGAAGGTTAAATAAACGTCTTCAAAGCTACCGCCAGTTGCAATAAGTTTTGAAACGGAATCGACAACGGCAATATAAGAACCGTGATAAGGGCTTTTTTCAGTGATATACGGATTATATCCCCAAGCCATTAAAGAACAATCTTCCGTGTCCTTTTCCGCTTGAGAAATTTTGTTAACCATTGCTTGAATTGGAGTGCGTTGATATTTACCGCCAAAAGGCATTAAAATCGTTCCTGCGCCAATGGTTGAGTCGAAACGTTCACCAAGACCACGCTTTGAACAAACGTTAAGGTCGCCAACCAATTCTTTAACGCCACAAGTAAAGCATTTTGGAAGCTCTTTATCGTAGCTTTGGCATTTAGCCATTTCAATATCAATGTGTTTTTCAGCGCCGTTAGAGTTAAGGAATTCACGAGAAATATCGCAAATAATTTTGCCGTTCCATTCCATAACGAGGCGTGGATTTTCAGTAACGGTTGCAACGATAGTAGCTTCGAGGTTTTCCCTTTCGGCAAGCTCTATAAATTTTTGAGCATCCTTCGCTTCAACAACAACCGCCATTCTTTCTTGGGATTCGGAAATTGCAAGTTCAGTTCCGTCTAACCCTTCATACTTTTTAGGAACGGCGTTAAGATTAATTTTTAAGCCGTCGGCAAGTTCCCCAATAGCAACGGAAACACCACCTGCGCCAAAGTCGTTGCAACGCTTAATAAGTTTAACGGCTTCGCCGTTTCTAAACAAACGTTGAAGTTTTCTTTCTTCAGGGGCGTTACCCTTTTGAACTTCTGCGCCACAGGTTTCAATTGAACTTACCGAGTGAGATTTTGACGAACCGGTTGCGCCACCGCAACCGTCACGACCCGTTCTACCACCAAGTAAAATTACAACGTCGCCATCGGTTGGACATTCACGGCGAACGAATTTTGCAGGTGTTGCACCAACGACTGCGCCAATTTCCATTCTCTTGGCAACGTAGCCAGGGTGATAAAGCTCGTCAACGATGCCCGTTGCAAGACCAATTTGGTTACCGTAAGAAGAATAGCCTGCGGCAGCCGTTTGAACGATTTTTCTTTGTGGAAGCTTACCTTTAATGGTTTCGCTAATTGGAGTTAAAGGATCACCCGCCCCCGTGACACGCATTGCCGAATAAACGTAGGCTCTGCCCGAAAGAGGGTCACGAATAGCACCGCCAATACAGGTTGCAGCGCCACCGAAAGGTTCAATTTCGGTTGGGTGGTTGTGGGTTTCGTTTTTGAAAAGAAGAAGCCATTCTTCATCCTTTCCGTCAACTACGATGTTAATTTTAACCGTGCATGCGTTAATTTCATCAGATTCGTCAAGCTTGGTTAAAATTCCCTTTGCCTTTAAATATCTTGCGCCAATAGTGCCGATATCCATAAGGTTCATAGGCTTAGTGCGGTTAAGTTCCTTTCTCGTTGCAACGTAGTCGTCGAAAGCCTTTTGTAAAAGAGGATCTTCCGTTTTAATTGAATCGATAGTGGTTAAGAAAGTTGTGTGACGGCAGTGGTCAGACCAATAGGTATCGATCATTCTAATTTCGGTCATGGTTGGGTTGCGGTTTTCCGACTTAAAGTAATTTTGACAAACTTTAACGTCGTCGGCATCCATAGCAAGACCTAAGTTTTTAATATAGTCTTTAAGTTCTTCATCGGTAGCTTGATTAAAGCCGTTTAAAATGGCAACTTCGCTTGGAATTTCATATTCCATTTTAAGAGTTTTAACCATTTCTAAACTTGCTTCACGGCTTTCTACCGGGTTAATAACGTATTTTTTAATTTTATCAAGGTCAACTTCACCTTCGATAACGTAAATTTTAGCCGTGCGAACAAGCGGTTTTTCAATTTGAGCAATAAGCTGAATACATTGAGCGGCGCTATCGGCACGTTGGTCGAACTGACCTGGCAAAAACTCAACGCCGAAAACGTTGGCGGTAGCGTTTAATTCAAAAAACGCATCGTCAACTTGAGGTTCTGAAAAAACGGTGTTAACGGCGTAATCGAAAAGTTCTTTTGAAACGTTTTCAATATCGTAGCGATTAATAACTCTAAGGCTTTTAATACCGCTAACGCCGGCTAATTCTAATTCCTTTTTTAACCCAACGGCCTCGTGGGCAAATTCCTTTTTCTTTTCAACGTAAACTCTATAAACCATAAGTCTATTCTCCCTTTCCGCACTTTAACGCACGACTTCCAATATCCTTTCTATAAAAGGCGTTATCAAAATGAACTTTTTCAACGTTTTTATATGAATTTTCAATGGCTTTTTCCAAGTTTTCACCCGTTGAAACAACGCCTAAAACTCTACCGCCATTGGTTAATAGTTTTCCATTTTCAAGCTTTGCGCCCGCAACGAATAGCTGACCGTTAAAATTAGAATCAACGGTTATTTCATAACCCTTTTCATAGCTTTCAGGGTAACCCTTCGACGCCATTACAACGCAACAAGCGCTTCCATTATCAAACTCAACTTCAGTTTCGGCTAAGTTGCCAAAAGTGGTTGCTTGCATAACGGTTAAAAGATCGCTTTTTAAAAGCGGTAAAACAACTTGGGTTTCAGGATCGCCAAAACGACAGTTATATTCAATAACCTTAACCCCTTTCGGCGTTGCCATAAGCCCGAAATATAAACAGCCTTTAAAGGTTCTTCCTTCCTTTTCCATTGCCCTAACCGTTGGAAGGAAAATGTTTTCTATACATTCTTTTTCAATTTCCTTGGTGTAATAAGGGTTTGGAGCAATAGTTCCCATACCCCCCGTGTTTAAACCTTGGTCGTTGTCGAAAGCACGCTTGTGGTCCATTGACGAAACCATTGGCTTAACGGTTTTTCCATCGCAAAAAGCTAAAACGGAAATTTCCGGACCGGTTAAAAACTCTTCAATAACAACGCTTAAACCGCTTTTTCCAAACTTCCCGCCCTCAATCATTTCCTTAACGGCTTTCTTTGCTTCATCGTTGGTTTGGGCGATAATAACGCCTTTACCAAGGGCTAAACCGTCGGCTTTTACAACGATTGGCGCACCCACTTTATCGATATATTCACAGGCTTTGTCCACTTGGGTAAACACTTCGTAAGAAGCGGTTGGAATGTTATACTTTTTCATTAAATCTTTTGAAAAAGCCTTGCTACCTTCAATTATGGCAGCTTCCTTGGTCGGTCCAAAGCAAGGAATGCCCTTTTCGTTGAGCAAATTAACAAGCCCCAACACCAAAGGATCATCGGGAGCGACAACGGCATAGTCAATTTTGTTGTCAACGGCAAACTCAACTATTTTTTCAAGGTCGGTTGCCTTAATATCCACAAGGGTTGCATCATTTGCCATTCCGCCGTTGCCAGGCAAAGCAAAAATTTCGGTTACGTTTTTATTTTGTTTAAGTTTTTTAATGATGGCGTGTTCTCTTCCACCACCGCCAACTACCATAAGTTTCATAAACTTTTCCTTTTTTAGGCTTTAATTTTTTTGTTTTTTATGGGTTTAATCGCCTTATTTAGCGATTAATTAATTTTTTTTGTTCTTTTTTAAAATAAACGATTGCCTATCTCAATATAACAACCGCTCATTTCTTTCTCGGTTTTCGGCTTTTAGAAGCGAGTTAGGCAAGGCTCTCTTGGTGGAAGCGATTTGAATTGACCTTTTTGGTCATTCAAAGTGCGATAACCAAGGAGAAGGAATCATTAAATAAACGAAATGCCTGCTCCTTTCTCGGTTTTCGGCTTTTAGAAGCAAGTTAGGCAAGGCTCCCTTGGTGGGAGCGATTTGAATTGACCTTTTCGGTCATTCAAAGTGCGACAACCAAGGAGAAACGAAGCATAACGAAGCTTATAAAAGGCGAAAATTAGTGATGGAACAAACGCATACCGGTAAAACACATTACCATGTTATATTTATCGGCGGTTTCGATAACGAGATCGTCACGAAGGGAACCACCGGGCTCGCAGATGAAGCTTACGCCACTTTTCTTAGCACGTTCAACGTTGTCGCTAAATGGGAAGAAAGCATCGCTGGCGAGAGTTACGCCGGAAATTTTTGAAAGATAGGCTTTCTTTTCTTCACGGGTAAATTCTTCAGGCTTTTCGCTGAAATATTTTTGCCAATTTCCATCGGCTAAAACGTCTTCGCACTCGTCGGAAAGATAAATGTCGATAACGTTATTTCTATCAGGTCTACCAATGGTTGGAAGGAATTTTAAACCTAAAACCTTATCGCTCATTCTCAAATGCCAAAGGTCGGCTTTTTGACCTGCAAGACGGGTGCAGTGAATACGAGATTGTTGACCTGCCCCAACGCCGATTGCTTGACCATCGGTGGCAAAGCAAACTGAATTAGATTGGGTATATTTTAAAGTGATTAAAGCAATAATCATATCGATAATCGTGCTATCGGTTAGGTTTTTGTTTTTAGTCACAACGTTTTGCAAAAGTTCTTTGTTAATTTTAAAGTTGTTTCTACCCTGTTCAAAGGTCACGCCGAAAACTTGTTTGGTTTCTTGAATTTCAGGAACGTAGTTAGGGTCGATTTTAATAATATTGTAGCTTCCCTTTCTTTTAGCCTTTAAAATTTCAAGAGCCTTTGGAGAATAACTTGGAGCAATAATGCCGTCGCTAACCTCCCTTGAAATTATTTTTGCCGTAATTTCATCGCACTCGTCGGAAAGAGCAATCCAGTCGCCGAAAGAGCTCATTCTATCCGTTCCACGGGCACGAGCGTAAGCGCAAGCGATTAAAGAACTATCTAACCCTTCGATATCGTCAACGAAACAGCTCTTTTTAAGTTTTTCGCTTAAAACCTTACCTACGGCAGCGGAAGTTGGGCTAACGTGCTTGAAAGAAGTTGCGGCGCACATTCCCGTTGCTTCCTTAATTTCCTTAACTAATTGCCAAGAGTTAAAAGCATCTAAAAAGTTAATATAACCAGGTCTTCCGTTTAAAATTTCAATTGGAAGCTCCCCACCGTTTTTCATATAAATTTTAGCGGGCTTTTGGTTTGGATTACAGCCGTATTTTAATTCAAATTCTTTCATTTTATTCACCTTTGTTTTTATTGAAAATTTTAGTTTGTTGAGCTTTGGTTTCAAGGTCGATAGAAATTGCATACATAGAAACCTTGTTATCTTTGTTTAAGCTTGACCAAACGCCGTTATAAAAACTTTCAAAATCGTTGCCAAGCTCAACCCATTCAGGCTCGCCGGTAAAGGAAGGAATTGGGTTTCCGTTACCATTATAGGTGTGAATAAAATGACCTAAACCTTTAACTGGAGCGTAAGAATAAGTAAAGCGATTGCAACCCGAACCTTGTGGGTCGGCGCTTTTTAAAATGCTCATTTTATAGCTAAATTCACCTTCAAGGTTAAGTATTGCGCTAATTCTTGGGGTCCAGTTAGGACAATCAGGTTCAAACTCACGGGTTAAAAGAGCTTCTTCAAATGATTTTCCGTTAGCTAAAAAGTCGTAAATAGTGTCGGTTTGGTCGCCGTTGGTAACGATTAATTTACCGTTGATTGCACGAACGGGCGAATAGATAATTAAAGATGGGTCTTCAACCTTTGATGGGTCGAAAGGATAGATAATAATGCCGTCGTCAGTCTTTTCAAAAATTCTGTTTTGACTGTTTGCGCTTCTACCCATAATAAAATAAGCAACCATAGCCTTTTTTCCGTCGGCGCTTAAACCAACCACGATACCACGACCAGGATAGTCGTTTTGAGCTAAAATATTTTCAAGTTTTAATTTTTCCATAAAGTTAATTCCTTTTCATTAAAATATCTTTTGAAACGGTTTCAATAGCCCTTGGAAGAAGAATCCATTCGGCTTGTTCCATAACTCGTTTTTGCAAAATTTCAGGAGTGTCGCCATCGAGAATTTCAACGGCTTTTTGAGCAATTATTTTTCCCCCGTCGGGTATTTCGTTAACGAAATGCACCGTTGCACCGGTCACCTTCACCCCGTATTTTAAAGCTTCTTCGTGAACTTTTAAGCCGTAATATCCCTTTCCGCAAAAGGAAGGAATTAGGGCTGGATGAACGTTTATAATGCGGTTTGCAAAGGTTTTTGTAAAGCTTTCGCTTAAAATACACATAAATCCGGCTAAAACTATAAGGTCGATTTCCAATTCTTTTAAAAGGGCAACAAGGCGATTTTCAAATTCTAAACCGCCAAGCTCTTTTTTGTTAATGCAAACGCCCCTAACCCCGTGATTTTCAGCTCGGGTTAAAGCAAAGGCGTTGGGGTTGTTGGAAATTACAACTTTTATTTCAGCCGAAGTTATAATTCTATCGTCTACCGCATTTAGAATGGCTTGCAAATTAGTTCCGCCACCCGAAACCAAAACGGCAACTTTAACTTTTTTCATAAGTCACCAAATTAATATAAAACGATTTTTTCATCAGACTTAATGATGCTACCAATAACGTAGGCATCTTGTCCGTTTGCTTTTAAAATTTCAATTGACTTTTTAGCGTCTTGCTTGTTTACGATGCAAATCATTCCAACGCCCATATTATAGGTATTGAACATATCACGCTCGCTAACGTTACCAGCCTTTTGAATAAGGTTGAAAATTGGTAAAATTCTAACGTCGCTTTTAGCGATTGAAGCGCCTAAACCTTCAGGAATAGTTCTTGGAATATTTTCATAGAAACCACCGCCGGTAATATGAGAAATTCCCTTAACTTCAACTTGGTCGATAAGAGCTAAAACAGGCTTAACGTAAATTTTAGTTGGAGTTAAAAGGGTTTCGCCAAGGCTTTTTCCACCAAGTTCGCTAACGGGAGCTTTAAGGTCGCAATTTTCAATGTCGAAAACCTTTCTAACCAATGAAAAACCGTTAGAGTGAACACCACTTGATGGAAGGGCAATAATAACGTCGCCTTCCTTCATTTTTGAAGCGTCGAGAATTTTGTTTTTATCGACAACGCCGGTTGCGCAACCTGCCAAGTCGTATTCATCTTCCGGATAAAACCCTGGCATTTCGGCAGTTTCGCCACCAATTAAAGCGCAACCCGATTGAACGCAACCTTCGGCAACGCCGGCAACGATTTGTTCAATTTTTTCAGGGAAGTTTTTTCCGCAAGCAATATAGTCGAGAAAAATTTGAGGTTTTGCGCCACAACAAATAACGTCGTTAACGCACATTGCAACGCAGTCGATACCAACGGTATCGTGCTTGTCCATTAAAAAGGCAATTTTAAGCTTTGTTCCAACGCCGTCGGTTCCGCTAACTAAAACGGGCTTTGAAATGCCTTCAAGGTCGAGTTCAAACAACCCGCCAAAGCCACCGATATCAGAAACGACGCCTTTGGTCATCGTTCTTTGAATGTGTTTTTTAATTAGCTCAACAGAGCGATAGCCAGCGGTAATATCAACACCGCTTTGAGCGTAAGCTTCCGATTTGGAAATTTCTTTCATAATTCCTCCTAAGGTTTTCACCTTTTTGCATATTTACTATAATTATTAATTAAATTTGTCTTCAACGGCCTTATTCTTTTTCAAAACCGTTTCTAAACCTTCACGCCTTGCGTTTTCAAGCTTTTCAGCCAAGCTATCGTCGGTTATAGCAAGCATTTCAATAGCTAATAGAGCGGCGTTTTTCGCCCCGTCGATTGCAACGGTAGCAACGGGAATGCCACTTGGCATTTGAACGGTTGCTAAAAGTGCGTCTAACCCGTCGAGATTGGTTGATTTGCAAGGAATTCCAATTACGGGAAGAGTGGTATACGATGCAACAACCCCACCGAGATGAGCCGCCATACCCGCAGCGCAAATAATAGCGCCGAAGCCGTTTTTGCGAGCGTTAATTGAAAAATCAGCCGCCTCTTTCGGAGTGCGGTGAGCTGAATAAACGTGCGCCTCGTAAGGCACGCCGAATTCCTTTAAGGTGCTAATAGCCTTTTCAACAACCGGAAGGTCGCTGTCGCTACCCATAATAATACCAATTTTTTTCATGTTTTCAATTCCTTTTATATAATACATAATAAGTATACCATAACTATAAAATTTGTCAATAAAAAGAATAAATTTCGCCAAAAAACATTTCGGCATTTAGCACTAAAATATAGTAAAATTTGCCCAAACTTTATTTTTTAAACCCAAAAAAGCAATTTAATGAAAATTATTATTTATTAATTTGCAAAAAATGGTTGCAACTTATTTTTGAATGTGCTAAAATTATTAAAATTTACATTTAGAAAAATAAGGAGTGAACTTATGGCTTATTTTTATGAAGAACAATCAAGAACTTTTAGCGAATATCTTTTAGTTCCAGGTTTAACCACAGAAGAATGCATACCAACGAGAGTTGACCTTTCTACCCCGCTTGTAAAATACAAAAAGGGTGAAGAATGCCCACTTAGGCTCAATATTCCAATGGTCAGCGCTATAATGCAATCGGTTTCCGACAATAAAATGGCTATTGCCCTTGCTAAACAAGGTGGTATTTCTTTTATATACGGCTCTCAATCAATTGAAAACCAAGCAAAAATGGTTGCTCTTGTAAAAAAATATAAAGCAGGTTTCGTTGTTTCCGATTCTAACTTAACCCCACAAGCAACCTTACAAGACGTTTTAGATCTCGTAGAGAAAAACGGACACTCTACCATCGCTATTACCGATAACGGCGAACCTAACGGCAAACTTCTTGGTATTGTGACAAGCCGTGACTACCGTGTTAGTAGAATGGATACCAGCTTGAAAGTTAGAAAGTTTATGACCCCGCTCGACAAGCTTATAACCGCCGACGAATCGATTACCCTTTCCCAAGCAAACGATATTATTTGGGAACACAAACTTAACTCCCTACCTATCGTTGATAAAAAGGGCAACCTTTTATATTTCGTTTTCAGAAAGGACTACTCTGAACACAAACAAAATCCAAACGAACTTCTCGACAGCAAAAAACGCTATCTCGTTGGTGCAGGCGTTGGCACGAGAGATTATGAAGAACGCATTCCAGCATTAATTAAAGTCGGAGCCGACGTGCTTTGTATCGACTCATCCGACGGTTATAGCTGTTGGCAAGCAAAAACCATTAAATTCGTTCGTGATAACTACGGCGACAAGGTTAAAATTGGCGCAGGAAACGTTGTTTCAAAAGAAGGCTTTAACTATCTCGTTGAAGCTGGCGCAGACTTTGTTAAGGTTGGTATTGGCGGTGGATCAATTTGTATCACCCGTGAAACCAAAGGTATTGGTAGAGGTCAAGCAACGGCGTTAATTGAAGTTGCAAAAGCCCGTGACGAATATTATGAAAAAACGGGAATTTACGTTCCAATTTGTTCAGACGGCGGTATCGTTCACGACTACCACATGACCCTTGCCCTTGCAATGGGCGCAGACTTCTTAATGCTCGGCAGATATTTTGCTCGTTTCGATGAAAGCCCAACGAACAAAATTATCATTAACGGAAACTACGTTAAAGAATATTGGGGCGAAGGAAGTAATCGTGCTAAAAACTGGCAACGCTACGACCTTGGCGGAAAGGATAAGCTAAGCTTTGAAGAAGGCGTTGATAGCTACGTTCCTTATGCAGGTCCACTCAACGACAACGTTGCAAAAACCTTATATAAAATTAAGTCAACAATGTGCAACTGTGGCGTAACTTCAATCTCTCAATTCCACAGAGAAGCAAAACTAACCCTCGTTTCATCGGTTAGTATCGTTGAAGGCTCCGCCCACGACGTAATTTTAAAAAACACGACCTATAAAGACTAATTAAAAAACGAAAAAGAAGCTTTTAAAAGCTTCTTTTTTTTTGCGTTAATCGACTTATTTGCCGATATTTTAACTTTTTATTACTTTTTGCGTTTTAACAAAATTAAACCAATTGCCCCAAGGGTTAAACCAAAGCAAACCAAACTTCCCTCGCCCGTTGCGCTTGAAGAACAACCTCTTTTTTCAGCCGTTTGATTATTAGCCGAACTCTTTTTGCTTCTGCTTCTTCTAGGCGCCGAACTTTGAGCGTTACTGCTTGAAAGCTCGGTGGAAACAACAGGCTTTTGATTTTCACTTTTGCCCACGCTCACTTGACCAACTTGACTTGTTTGGGTTGAGTCCGAGCTTTTACTTACTTGACCTGTTTGGCTATTTTGACTTGATTTAACCGAGCTCGATTTACTAACGCTAGACTTGCTAGTTTGGCTTGTTTGAGCAGTATGTTTTATCACCGAAAATTCACCTAAAAGGTTAGCGCCAACTTTTTCGTTATAAATATTGCCGTTATTAGCAAGTTTAATTGAACGAAGAAGTGAAGTTTCAGCTTCGTAGCTACTTAAAATTTTAAGATAAGCCTTGTAGCTACCTTCGGCAAAATTAGAAGGAATTTGCTCGGTTATTGAAAGGGTTTTAGTAGTTTTACTTAAAAGAGATTTTTCGCTTAAATTTGTTTTTGTAATCGACTTAACGTTGTCGTTTTTATCGGCAATAACTAAATAGATATTTTGTTTTCTGGTAATATTGCCAAAGCCCACGTTTTCAATATCGAATTCAAGTTGCAAATTATCGCCTTGGGCAACGGTTTTCGTTAGGCGACTTCCACGCAAAACCAACCTATACCCCAAGCGATTGCGAATAAATTGAAAATCGGAAGTTTTATTCTTATAAACGGCGTCGTTGCCGGTATATGTGGTGTTTTCCCAATGGTAAATAACGTTTTTATAATTATAGTGATAGTTTAAATAGGAAGTGTGAGTTAAAAAACCTTCTTGTTCGATAAACGCACGACTATTATAGCTACCAATTCCGCTGTCGTATTCGTTTTTAATTTTAGCGCTACTATCGGCAAGAACTTCCCCACCGAAAGGAACGAATTTAGCGTTAGTTAACCAACCGACTTCCGCATTTCTGTTAAGATAAGTTCCCGTGTCGGTAGAGTTACCTAAATAGCCGTCGTTATAGCAACCAATGCGGGCTTCGGGGGTGTTTTCTTCAATTTTTATATTATTGATGTTGTTTAAAGTATACGATTTGTTATATTTAGTGTTATACCAATGTAAGAAATAGTGTGGTCTACGCACTAAAACGGGCATATCGCTCGGCGTTGCGTTAAGCCAAGCTTCAACGAGCTGATAAAAGCCTTGAACGTTATCTCTATTACCAAATGTAGTTGAGTGCTGTTCGCCCCACGCTCCAAACATACCGCTTTGAACGGCGAAAATAACGTCGGCATTGTCGGTTATTACCTTTCCAAGCTGACTAACGTGTTTTAAAATCCAATCCATACTCGGCTCGCAATCGGCAGAGTTTTCACCGGTATAGGTTACGCCGTCCATATCGTAAGAAAATCTTACTATGCACGTTGCGTTAACCTTTCTAATTTCGTCAAACAACTTTTCAAGAGATAAAATATCGTTAGCCGTAATATCCTTTGCCGTTCCACCCATATTAGGCGAATATTTTTTTAGGTCGATGTTAAACCAAATTACGCTAACGCCGTCGTCGATGGTCCAGCCTGGCGACGACCAGGTAAAGCCGTTTACCCATTCGCTTGCATCGGTAAAAGTAAGAGCGCCGTCGTTATTAAGCTCAACGCCTTCCCTATGAATAAAACCGATATAAGGATTGTTTACGGTTTTAATAGACTCGGTGTAATCAAGCCCTGCATCGGTTAAAACTGAAGCCTGCGAAACCAAAGGCTTTGCCGTTAAAAGAACGGTTAACGAAAAGGCAAACGCCAAAAGGAAAAATAAAACTTTTTTCATAACTCACCTTTAATTTATTAAAGTAAATTTATTTTATCACAATTTACTCGCTATTGCAATAGCTTAAAGAAAATTCAACCTAATTTTAAATATACTTATATTTATTTTTATGTTATAACCTATTTAAATATTTTTTCAAAAAAGGCGTTAATCGACCTATTGCCCACTTTTTAACAAAAAATATCCCCATCGCCCTAAAAATAGGCGTGGGGATAAATTTTATTCTTGTTCACCTAACTTACAGCCAATTGCAACCATAATTTTATCTTTAACTTCATCCATTTGAGATTTAAAGTCACCGTTTCTAAAACGAATTGGAGTTTTTTCTACTATGGTTTTACTTTCGTCGTCAATGACCAACGGAACAAATTTTAAGTGGCGATTAAACTTTTTATAATAAAGTTTTTCCAAAAGCAAAAATCCGGAATAAATGTCGCTTTCCGTTTGGCTGTTAGCCGTGTAGTTAATGTCGGGGAAAATAATAATATTTTCGTGCTTTTCCAAACATTCCATCGATTTTTTCAAAGTCGTTAAGGAATTAGTGTTCTTTCTATAAACGGGCACGGCTTCCATACTTTTTAAAATTGGAACGAGAGCGCCCGTTGTCCAAAAGGCGCAGAACTTCGACTTAAACTTACCCATTTTTTGGGTTACGGGGAAAGTATAGGTTGAAAATTGCTTATAACATTCCCTGTAAGAGAAGAATGGCGAAAAAGCAAGTAAATGCACGTCGAAGCCAAGTTTCGTTATGGTTGTTAGCGGTCCGTGCATATTAAGGTGACGGCAAACGTAAACGGTTCCCACCTTGTCTTCCGCAACCAAAGAAGTATATTTTTTAGTGAAAAGTCGATAGAAAAATCTAACGAAGCGTGAATACCAACCCCAAAACTTTCCGTTTTTACGGCGACGACCTGCAAAAACCCATCTTGTTTGAATTTGGTAGGATAAAATTGACATAACCGCCGTTGACAAGCCCGTGCATAGGGTAACCAAACTTGGTTGCTCAATAAAGTGGGCAAACAACGAAGCGTAACCTAAGGAAGCTAAATATAAAAATAGCCACAAAATATAATAGCGATATATGCTCCGCTTTGATTTTCCGTTAAAAACGTATTTATAGTTAACGGCAAAATTAAACACCGACGAGCCTACTCTTGCAATAGTTTGAGCGCAAATTGCTTGGCTAAAAATCCATAGCCCCGCTTCGGGTAGATATTTTAAGCCTAAATATAAGAACAATATTTCGCAAACGGCTGAAAGCACGCTGGCAATCATAAAAAAGCTTAAATTCGTTAATAGCACCTTTGCCACCCTTAAACTATCACGCACGGTGTGGTAGTGCGAAACCTTTTCAACGTCGTCGGGCTTTTCTTCGTAAACGGTGGTTATTGGCACTTCACGAATTGGAACGTCCCTTTTATGTAGCACCACAAGCTGATTCATTTCATATTCAAACCTATCGCCTTTAATTTCAAGCAAGATATCGAGAAGAGAATATGGAAAGGACCTTAAACCCGTTTGAGTGTCTGAAATTCTAACGCCGTATAAAAGCTTAAAAACTCTGCGAGTTGAAACGTTTCCAACCCGAGAACGCTTTGGAACTTGGGGTAAAGAAAAATCTCTAACGCCAAGCACGAAAGAATCGCCAAACTCGGCGCAAGTTAAAGAAGTGTTTAAAACGTCTTCAACTAAATGCTGTCCGTCGCAATCGGCGGTGGTAAAAACGAAACGCTCGTCAAAATTTTCCTTTGCGTATTTAAAAGCCGTTTTTAAAGCATAGCCCTTTCCGTGGTTTTCTGCGTATTCTAAAACGGTGCATCTTTCAAGTTCTCTCAACTTGTTAAAAACGTCGCTATACTTTTCGCCACTACCATCGTTAACAACGATAAGTTGGGCTATACGTGCGTTAATTAAGGTTTTTGCATATTCAACGAAATTATTGCTCGGTTCGTATGCGGGAATTATTACAACGCATTGATTTGTTTGCATAGTTTACTTTCCTTTAAAAATTATTAGCATCGAAATTATCAATGCTGGTTTGAATTATCTTAGAAATATCTTCAGCTAATTCTTGAGTAGATTTATCTTGATATTCTTCATAGGTTATAATTTTTAACACGTTAATATAAACGTGATTAGTTTTAAAAAGCATTTTTTTGCCAATTTTTTCAGTGCCTTCAAAAACCATAACGGCAATTGGCGCTTTAGCCTTGGTTGCAATTTTTAAACTGCCCGCCTTTAAAGGCATTAAATTTCTATCTTTAAGATTGCGAGTGCCTTCCGGACAAACGCCAATGCTCAAATTTTGTTCCTTTAAAAACTTTGAAGCTTTAATAATGGTTTTTAGGGCTTCACGGTCGTTATTTCTATCAATAGCCAAACAACCGGCGTTATTTAAAAAAGGTCCTGCAAGGGGAATTTTAAAATTTTCCGGTTTGGAAATCATAACGGGGTTGCACCTTTCAAAAACCTTAAATTGCAAAATTGGGTCAAACTTCGACCTATGGTTTGAAACTAATAAATAAGCCTTGTCCCCTTCAATTAATTCCCCGTTTTTAACGTGAACTTTAACACGGAAAACCTGTAAAATAAAACCAACTACCACCTTAACCCAAAAATAGGCAAACTTGTTTGGTTTATCCGGCGATTTTTTTGGTAAAAACAGCGAAATAATAAGCAAGCCGAGCAAAATTATTCCTATATACGCCAAAAAGAAGCCAAGCCACAATAGTAGCGGAATATAAAGAGTGGAAATTGATGAAAAGGCGTTGAGCTTAAAGCTTACTAAAACAGCCGTGGCTAACCCTGCCAAAAATGAAAATAATAACATATTACACCTTAAAATTTAACCGTATACTTACTAACGTTTTTAAAAGTTTCGCCATCTACTTGAAGGGCGCAAGGAATAGAAAATTCAACGGTTATTTCCCTACCTTCGCAAATGGCAATTCGTTTTTTATGCTTAACGTGTTCGCCTTTGAAAATTTTTGGAAAAATAAGCAAAGTTATAAGCCTTGAAAACCCCTTGAAAACAACTTGTGAAAGGGTGGAACTTTCCAACCTATCCTGGTTAGGAGCAACCATCATACCGCCACCGTAAAATCTTCCAAGCATGGTTGGCGCAATCCAAACGTTTTTATAAAAATAGGTTTTGCCATCGCAAACGACTTTTGCGTTTCGCTTTTTATATTTAAACAAAAGCTGTTTAATAGCAATTGAAGTATAGTTAATTTTTTTAACCTTTTTTGCCCTTAGCTCATCGCCAACCTGACAGCACATTCCGTCGATACCAAAGCCAACGCCGTTAATAAACTTATATTCCTTTCCGTTTACCGTAACCGTTGGCAATTTTTTCATATAAGTGTTTAGCAAAATAACCTTTTCAGGGGTTTTTCCGTAAAAAACGTCTTGAGCGAAGTCGTTACCGGTGCCGGTTGGAACGTAGAAAACGTTAGGTAAATTAGGGCTATATTCAACTTGATTAATAAAATAAAAAATAGTTCCGTCGCCACCAACTAAATAAATTTCGTCCGTTTGAGCCACGCTTTCAATAAAATTTGAAATATCTATGGTTAATAAATCGATTAATTCACCTAAAATAGATAAATTAAACTCTTCAGCTTTAACTTTACCTTGATTATTTCCGCTTAACGGATTATACAAAACGTATTTCATAAAATTCCCCTTAATTCTGCCTATAAGTAAGGCTGAATTTTTCGTAAAATTTAAAGGTTTATATATAAATATATACTATCACTCTACTATTTTAGCACACGAAAGTAAACTTAAAGTTAAATTTTGGTGAAAATTTAACAGCTTTATTTGACTATTTTTAAAAGTGTGTTATACTAAAATAAAATATATTAGAAGGAAACCAATGTTTAACATTTTAATTTGTGAAGACGACTTACATATTTTACAGCTAATGAAAATTAGGCTAACCCAACAGGGCTATAAAACCTACACGGCTACCAACGGCGAAGAAGGACTTGAAATTTTTGAAAACAACCCTATCGACCTTATGATAGTCGACGTGACTATGCCTAAAATGAACGGCTTTGAGCTGGTTAAAAAGGTCCGTGCGTTAGATAGCCAAGTGCCTGCAATAATCGTTTCCGCAAGGGGAAATCTTGCCGATAAAACCCAAGGTTTTTTAGTTGGAATCGACGACTATATGGTCAAGCCCATTGAGTTTGGCGAGCTATTGTTGAGAATTAAAGCTTTAATGCGCCGAGCAAAAATTGTTATAGAACAAAAAATTACCATTTCCAACGTGGTATTAGACTATTCCAGCCTTTCAGTTAGCGATAACGCCGAGAGAAAAGTAGTTTTAACCAAGCGAGAATTTTCCATTTTGTTTAAACTGCTATCCTACCCTGAACGAGCTTTTACCAAAGGTCAGCTTTTCGATGAATTTTGGGGGTTTGGCTCGGCAAGTTCGGAAGATACGGTTAAGGTTTTTATCAACCGCATACGCTCAAAAATTAAAGACTTCCCCGAAATTGATATTGCAACCATTCGTGGCATTGGCTATAAAGGTATAAGAAATGAAAAAAACTAAACAAAAAAACATATTTTCCACGGCACGAATAACCCGCCTAATTTTTACAAGCTGGCTAATTTCCCTTGGAATAACCTTTTTATTAACAAGCATTTTGCAAGCCTTAGTTCCGGCTTACACCGAAATGCACTTCGTTATTATCATTTTAATTTTCTACGCTATTAGCACCCTTATCGGCTCGCTTATCTTCTATTTTTTCACCAAGCGAACAAACGCAGTTATAGCGGAAATTAACAGCTCTATCCATAAACTTTCAACGGGAGATTTTTCAGCAAAAATCGATTTTCCACCCATCAACGACGACGTTGACCAAGTGGTTAATAACTACAACAATATGGTGCAAGAACTTAACTCTCTCGCCATTTTAAACAACGATTTTATTTCTAACTTTTCCCACGAGTTTAAAACGCCAATCGTTTCGGTAAAAGGCTATGCCGAACTGCTTTACGAAAGCCCTAATTTAACCTTAGAGCAAAAGCAATACGCCAAAATTATTCTCGATGAAAGCAACCGACTTGCCAACCTTTCAAACAGCGCCCTAACCCTTTCAAAGTTAGATTACGCCCAAGTTGTCAACGGCAAAACCAAGTTTTATTTAGACGAAGAAATTGCCCAATGTATTTTGCTTTTCGACAACCAGCTAAACCAAAAAAATTTAACCCTTGAATGCGACATTGACAGTTTCGTAATTTTTGCCCACAAAAATTTAACCCGTGAAATTTGGATTAATTTAATTTCAAACGCCGTTAAATATACCCCCGAAAACGGGATTATAACCATTACCGCAAAAGAGCACGGCGAATACGCTTTCGTAACGATAACCGACTCCGGCGGTGGTATTACCCCTGAAATTGCCGATAAAATTTTTAGCAAAAACTATCGTGGCGAAAACGCAATTTCAACCGAAGGTCACGGCTTGGGACTTTCAATTACAAAACGAATAGTTGAACTTCACGGGGGAACAATCCACGCCGAAACAACTCAAAAAAAGGTTTCGCAAATCGTTGTAAAACTTCCAACCAATAATAAAAGTGCTTACTAAAATGGTAAGCACTTTATTTTTTATTGTATGCAGTTAACAACGGTTGATTGACCAATATAATCGGCAATGCCGTTAATTTTTAAAAGGTCTTCCATACTTCCGTTATAGTTTATGGTTTCAAAACTTTCAACGTCGAAAACTAAATAAACGTCCGTTATGGTTGACGGTAAACTAACGTTTTTTACGTTATTACTATACTCAAATAGCCTTTGAGGAAGTGTTGTAATACCTTCTTCAACGACAACCGTTTCAAGCTTTGCACAGCTACTAAACGCAAACCATTCCAATTTTTTTACCGTTGACGGAATTGTTAAAGTAGTTATGGAAGTGCCTGAATAGGCGTTTGAATAGATGGTTTTAACGTTAGGCTTAATTTTAATTTCAGTAATAAGGTCGCAACCGCCGTATAAACCGCTTGGAATATAATCCATATCGGCAGGAAGTTCATATTCTTCGTTAATTCTATTACAGCTAAAAGCATAACTTCCAATTGACGTTAAAGTTTTAGGCAAATCAAGTTTTCCAAGTTTTGCGCAACCGTTGAAAGCACATTCACCAAGAGCCGTTAATTCGTTTGAAATTTGAACGGAAGATAAATTTGTGCAATCGGAAAAAGCGTTATCGCTAATAGTTAATAAACTGTTTGGCAAAACGACCCTTTTAAGATTATAGCAACTTTCACACATAGCGAATCCAATGGAAGTTAATCCTTCGGAAAAAACTAACTCTTTTACGTTCGTTCTTGAAAACGCCCTACCTTCAACGACCTTTAGTGATGAAGGCATATTTATATTAGTTAATTTTTTGCACCTGTCAAAAGCCCCGTATTTAATAATTTCAACTGTATTTGGTAAAACCACGTGTTCAAGGCTCTTTTGCTCGTAAAACCCTTCTTCTTCAACGCCTTTTACAACGTATCCATCAAGAGTTTCGGGAACGATAATGGTGTCTAAATCGTTTTTAGCTTTAATTTTAACGAGACAACCGCCTTGATATAAGCTTGCAACACCCAAAACGTTTTTACTTTGCAAGCAAATTAGCTCGTAAGAAGATAAAGCCGAGCTTTTACTAACCGATTGAGATTGGCTTTGGGTTGATTTTTCTAAACCGCTATGGCTAACGCCACTTACGCTCCTTTGAATTTCGGCGCTGGTTAACCCACTTTTATCGTTAGAACCACTTTTACTGTTTTCTAAAATAATATTAAAGTTAGAAAGGTCGCAACCCACCACAGTCACTAAAAGAATAACCAAACAAAAAAGAGATAAAACTTTTTTAACAAAACTTTTCATTTTTTAACCTTAAATAAATTAGGCAAACAATTTTAAAAAATTATTCCCATTCAATAGTTCCGCTTGGCTTTGGAGTTAAATCGAATAAAACTCTGTTAACGTTTGCCACTTCGCTGGTGATGCGGGCGGTAATTTTTTCTAAAATTTCATAAGGAACACGCTCGATGGTAGCGGTCATTGCGTCAACCGTGTTAACAGCACGAATAATAACCGGATAAGCGTAAGTTCTTTGGTCGTTGCAAACGCCAACCGACTTAAAGTCAGGCACGGCGGTAAAATATTGCCAAACCTTGCCGTCTAATCCAGCTTTTGCAAACTCTTCACGCAAAATTGCATCGCTTTCACGAACGGCTTCAAGGCGATCACGAGTGATTGCGCCAAGGCATCTAACCCCAAGACCTGGGCCTGGGAATGGTTGACGATAAACCATTTCGTAAGGAAGACCGAGAGCGTCGCCTACCATTCTAACTTCATCTTTATAAAGGAATTTTAGCGGTTCGATAAGCTTAAATTGTAAATCTTCAGGAAGACCGCCAACGTTGTGGTGAGCTTTAACCCCACCGCTTTCTAAAATGTCAGGATAAATTGTGCCTTGAGCTAAAAATTCAATGCCTTGTTGTTTTCTTGCTTCTTCTTCAAAAACACGAATGAATTCAGCGCCGATAATTTTACGTTTTTGTTCAGGCTCGCTAATACCTTCAAGTTTTGAAAGGAAGCGGTCGATAGCGTCAACGTAAACGAGATTAGCCTTCATTTGGTTTTGAAAAACTTCAACAACCTGTTCAGGCTCGCCTTTTCTAAGTAAGCCGTGATTTACGTGAACGCAAACCAAATTAGTTCCAATGGCTTTAATTAAAAGACCGGCAACAACCGAGCTATCAACACCGCCGGAAAGGGCTAAAAGCACCTTTTTATTGCCAACGACGTTTTTAATTTCGGCAATTTGTTCATCGATAAACTTGTTTGCAAGCTCCAAAGTGTTAATTCGAGCCATAGTTTGAGGGCGAACGTTGTTTTCCATAAAATAACCTCCCGATAATGTGAAAAAAATCACATAGAATAATTAATATAATAAGTTTGCCTTAAAGGTAAAAATTTGTCAATTAATTTTATAAAAAAATGTTAAAAGAACGAAAAATTTTTATTAAAAATAATTGACTGTTAACCTTTGGTTAATATACAATTAAAACATAAAACTCAAACGAGGTATTTACTATGGATGGATTTAACGAGTTGTTTTCAAAAATCGGTAATTTTTTCGTTACCAATTGGATAAACCTTGTGGGTGCAATAGCCCTACTTATAATTGGCGGTGTAATTATAACCCTAATTTGCAAACTTCTTTTAAAAATAATTTATTCAAGCAAAGTTGACAACGCAAGCGGCGGATTTTTCGTAACGCTGATAAAAATAATTCTTTGGATTGGCTTAATTTTCGGTTGTGCCGGCATTTTAGGCATTAACGGAAACAGCTTTTTAGTTGCCTTTTCTTCCGTTGCTCTCGCCATTGGCTTAGCTTTAAAAGACAGCCTTGCCAACATTGCCAACGGCATTATTATAGTGGTTATTAAGCCTTTTAAAAAGGGCGACTACATTCAAGCGGGGGGCGTGGAAGGCACGGTTAAAAAGATTTCCATTTTAACGACCGAATTAGCAACCGCCGACAATAAGAGAGTGGTATTACCAAATAGCAACGTGACCACCGGCAACGTTATTAACTTTTCGGCAAACCCAACCCGACGAATAGACTTAACATATTCCGTAAGCTACAACGCCAATATGAGCGAAGTTAAAGAAGTTTTATTCAATACCGTTTCAAACTATAACTACACTCTTTCAAGCCCAACACCTATTATTTATATGGAAAAACACAACGCTTCAAGCATTGATTTTAAAGTGCGTTTTTGGGTTAATAACAGCGATTATTGGAACGCATATTTTGGATTAAACGAAAAGGTGTTTGAAGCTTTTAAAGAGAAAAACATTGAAATTCCTTACAATCAACTCGACGTGCATATTACTCAAATAAATGGTGACCAACAATGAAAAACCGTGTTATAGCCCTACTTTGTGCTCTTTTTTTAGCAACAACTGCCCTGGCTTTTATTTCAAAAATAAACACAAAGCCAGTAAACGTTGCCCTTGGCGTTGACTATTCAATTCCAATTGCAAACCGCACTCAAAAACCTTATAAATCTAAACTGCCCGACAGCTGGTATAACCCAAGCGAATTTTACGGATGTAGTCAAAACTCATTTACCAACAACGCTACTGCCGGCATCGACTTAATTTCAACCGATGGGCAAGTTAACTATGCAAACCAAGAAATTTTAGCCCTTGAAATGGGAACTTCCGTTGAATTTTACCTTGAAGTGGGAGCGTCAAACTACCCTTACACTCTTCTTTCCAACGGCATCAACTATTACTACGCTAACTATTCAACGATTTTTTCTTCCACCGTCAGTCTAAACTATAACGGAACAACCCATAACTTATACGATAGTTCGGTTAGTCCAACCTTTGACAATCAGGTTTTTATAGACGACCTTAAAAACGCAAACAAAATTGCGTTTCTAACCTATAACAATGCAACCAGTTCCTACGACTATGAAAACATGACCGCTAACGGCGATTATAGATTAATGAAATTCACCATAACCGCCAATGAAGTGGGAACTGACGTTTTAGAAATTGCTTTCGGCGACTATCAATACGTTTACGGCTCGGTTAAGCTTTTAATTAACGTTTACCAAACCAACGGCATTGGAAAAATTGCCACCAATCAAATTCAAGCTTACACCGATTTTAACCTATACGACCCTACTACAAACTATTCCTTTTCAAAAGCGGAACAATATTATAAAGGCAGTTTAAACGGTCAAGTTTTATATTTTCCACAAAACGCAACCTTTTATTTATCAAAATATTGCACGCCTTACGTTGACGATAACTCGATTTATCAATTCACAGACTTGTCGGGCGGAAGCTATATTGAATTAATCGACGTCACCACAGACAGCGATCTATTAATTAATAAAAACGTTTACGGCGACTATAATTTAATACCGCAAAAAGCCGGCGCTTATGAAATAACTTGCAGTTCAACTTTCAATTTAACTTACCAAAACTATAACGATAGTAGCTCGGTTTACCAAAAGAATTTTTTAAATACTTTTACTTTAATTTTCTACACCGACCTTTCGCTAATTCCTCAAAACGAAATTTTAAACGAAAGCAAGGAAATTTGCTATCCAACCGACTACGAAATTAATTTTAGCTTAAACTTACCAACCGACGTTTTTTCCGTTAATTACTTCGTTGATAACGAAAGCGTGACAACCAAATTTTTTACCGAACCACAAAAGGGAACTTTTAAGGCGGAAACTAAAAACCTTTTATACTTTAATTCGGCGAAAAATGCAATAACCGAATACGTTAATAATTCTGCTTCAACTTATAGAGCCAACGTTGAAAAAACCGGGCTTTACGATGAAACGACCGTCAATAGCATGGTTAACGACTATAAAATTAACTTAGAAGATGAAATGCTTCCTTACGCCGAAGAGAAATATTTCCCTACCCTTACCACACAGTATTCCTATGAAGTAGTTGAAAACGAAACGCTTTTACCAACCCTTCAATTAAACCTTGACGGCGAAAAAACAACTTCAACTTTTTCAATCGATCTATCTAAATATTCCATTAACCAAACGGAAACAGCCCTACTTAGCGACCTTACTTTAGTTAACGATTCGCCCCTTTTAACCATTGAAAACTACGATAAAATTAGCCAAATTGCCAAGGTCGAATTATACACTAATAGCAACGATATCTATTTTAGAAACGGCTCAATTTATTTCAGCGACTACGCAGTTGGCTCAAATCAGTTGTTGCTTGTTGCCGACTATGGTAAATATGGAAGCAAAAAATCTAACTTCACCGTCAACTTAACCGATAGCTCAATTGACTATTTCGTTAGCGACACAAGTTTTCAAGTGACCCAAGGTCAAAGCGTGACCATTCCAATTTCCTGCTCCCGCCAAGACTTTGACAACACGGAAACTACATTTGAAGTTTCCTCTAAATTCGGCTACGTAACTTACACTCAAAACGGACAATCAATTATTTTAAACGGCGTTGATTTAGGCGTTGATTACCTTACCCTTTCGGTTATGAACAACGGCGTTGAACTTAAAAAAATTAATTTTAGCGTTATCGTTTTAGCAAAGGAAAATCTTGAAGATTTAAGCGTAGGCTTCGAGCAAGGCAGTCACGTTAAAATTTATTTAACCGATTTAACCAATCACGTTAATTTAACCGTGGCAAACCACCCTAAAGCGGAAAATTTAAACTATAATTTCCTATGCCTAAACACCGCAATTTTACAGGTGCAAAAAACCGGTGATAAAACTGCCGTTCTAACGGCAAAAGCCCAAGGAAAAACCACCGTTTTAGCCTTTTGCCAATTAGCTGACGGAACAAGCGTTAACGCAATGTGTGAAGTGACCATTTTCACCGAAAAACCTTCTTGCGATATCACTTTTAAAAACTCATCCGACTCGGCTTTTACCGTTTACGACCAGATTACCTGCTCAATTAACACCAACGGGTTTATGCTTTCAAATAACGTGGAAACAAATTGGTATATCGACGGAGTAAAGGTGGATAACACAGCCTTACCGCCAAGCGATAGCCAACAAATTTCCCCTAACGGTCAATCGTTAATTACCAAGCTAACCAAGGGCGAACACCTTATTAAGGTGGAAGTTTTTGACAAAGATTATCAACTTAACCTTTCTTGCGAAAAACAAATTTATATTTCGGAAGTCTTTGAAAAATCCCACGAGCTATCCTTTAAAGAAAGCTCTATCGACCTTGTTTACACCGGCGATAAAAACGACATTTACGTTACCAATATTTATCTTGATAACGTTTTAAACGGCAACCAAACTTACAGTTGGTCACTCGACGATAATTCAATTTGTCAAATTATGAATAGTGGCGAAAAATTCTCCATTGAGCCTTTAAAAGCAGGCGAAACCACCCTTCACGTTTTCACCACCGTTGGCGAAATTAACAAACGCACTATTCGCTGTCAACTTAAAATTAACGTTGAAGAAATTAAAGAAATTGCTTTCACCGCTAACAATAAGTTCCCAAAACCGGGCGAAACGGTTAAAATTGAATTAATTGTAAACGGCAAAAACACCTTTAAAAACCTTAACCTACCAATTGAAGTTTCCTTCCGTGACCAAACTAATCAAACGGTTATTGATAAAACGGCAAACCAAATTACCTTGGTTAACGCATTTAGCGACGTTTACTCTATTTCCACTACCTACGGCGAACTATCCGCAAATTACAGTTTAACCGTTTCCAGTTTTAATTTAAGGGAAATTTTAGAAAAAGCGCTACCAATTTTGATTTTTGTTGCAATTATTGCAATAGTTTTATTGGTTTTATTCACCAAGAAAAACAATCCTTTCGCCAACGTTACTAAACGAATTGATAAACTTGAAAAACAAATTGATAGCTCTATTTTACAACTTAAATCGGCTAATACCGAAGATAAAATTTTAAAGGAACTTAAACTTGTTAACTCTCAATGTGGAAAACTTTTAGCTTCTTCCACCTACTATTTAAACGAAGGTCACGACCAGCTTAGTCCACTTTGTCAACAAATTTTAACCCTTAAAAAAATAACTTTTGCCCTTTGCAATTCTAAGTGCTTAAACAGCGAAAAAACCATTGCCGTTTTAAACAAAATTAAAGAAAATCAGTTTAACGAAATTCAAGCGACCATGGTTGAAATTAAGCTTTCTTATGAAAAATATCTCGAAGAGGCAACCAACAAAGAAAAAGCCGAACTTTTAGCCGAAAAACAGGCTAAACAAAAAAAGAAAGCCTTAACCAAAGAAGAACTTAAACAAGAAAATTACTCTTACCTACTAAACAAAGGCTTCTTCGACGACGAAGGCGAATAAATTAAAAGCGCACTGCTATTAAAGTTATAACGGCGGTGCGCTAATTTTTTTCTTAAAAACTTTGATAAAGTTTTATTTAACCTAAAACGGACTTAATAATATAAAAAAAATGCTTTTTGTTTTTAAATATTGACATTAAAAAAATTGTGTGATAAAATTATTTTGTATTGAAAAATATAAAGGGGATATTATGGAAGAAATTAATCAAAATTTAGAAACCGATGAAACCCTTCAACCCGAAGTCGTTGATGAATCGGTCAATAACGAAAATGAAGAGCCTGCTATGGTTGAAGATAATCAAGAAGAAAGCAACCAAGCCGAAAGTGAAGAATTAGCTGAAAACGAAAACGAAGAACTTACAATCGTTGAAGATAATCAAGAAGAAAGCGACCAAGCCGAAGGCGAAGAATTAGCTGAAAGCGAAAGCGAAGAACTTGCAATCGTTGAAGATAATCAAGAAGAAAGCGACCAAGCTGAAAGCGAAGAATTAGAAATTGTTGAAAGTGAAAATTCTCTCGAACTACCTGAACTTGAAAGTGAAAACGAAAGCGAAGAAATTAAAATTATAGCCGAGGCGGAAGAAAGCTACGTTGCCCCTGAAAAAGCAGAAGAAATTGTAGCAAAAACCCCCGTATTAGACGATTATCCAGCATCATACAGCAGAATTAAACCAAGTAGATCAATTAAGCCTGACGACGTTGGAGAGCTTTTTGAAACCGTTGACGACGACGAAGATTCCCTTCCAAAAAGCAAAAAGAAAAAAAGAAAAAAGAAAAAGAAGGCAAAGCCGGTTGATAAAACCGTTTTACCTGTAAAAACCTTTAAACTATTAATTTGCGAAATTTTCGTTAGCATTCCAATTATTGGTTTTATTATTGCACTAATTATCAGCCTAAATAAAAAAGCCAACAAAAACCTTCGTTCATATTCAAAGCTTGCCCTATTTTGGCATATCGTTGGAGTTGGCTTGTTCTTTTTAATTTATATTTACGGCGGTTGGGGCGCATTTATTAGCTGGATATTCGACGTTTTTGGCATTGGTGGAGTTTATTGGTAAAATAACTGTTTACAAATTAAAATTTTTGTGATAAAATAAACGTATATATAAATTAAGGAGTAAGAAAATGAAAATTTATAAAATCGTTCCTTACGCAGGCACCGTTGTTTTAAGAAAAAAAGAATTAGCTCAAGACGCCGTTGTTCGTTATTTCGACGTTATCAACCAAGAATGTGTTGACGGTTGGGAATTCGTTAGTATGTGTCCAATCACCGTAACGAGACCGCTTGGTAAACTTCGCATTCGCAACGAAACGTATAATGCGTTTATTTTCTCAAAGGAAGAAGAATAAAAAACACTAAAGAAAAAAGCTTTTGCCTTTTGCAAAAGCTTTTTGTTTTAAAAAAAATTTAAAAAGGTGGCTTTAACCGTGTTATAGCCACCTTTTTTATTAATCCGTTATAAATTCTATATTATCAATATAGTAGTTAGTGTTGCCGTTTAAAGCGTAAATTCTAAAATAGTTTACCTTTGATAAATCAATTGCTCCACCCGTTGTTCCTGCCGATGAAATTGGAAGATAAAGTTCGTTCCAACCCGTTTTTACAACGTATTGCTCAAAGGACCAATTTAGCTCGTTGCTATCACAAGTGCCGGAAGAAGAAATTTCAATTTGTCCTCCGCCCACGTTGTTTATATCTTCACAATAAATATAACAATGCAAATATCCTTTAGAAAACTTTGAAAGGTCTTTGGCGGTAAAAGATCCACTAAGATTAGCGTTCCCACCGCTAACGTTAATTTTCCAACTACCAGAGCCTTGTTTTACGAATAATGAATTGGTGTTTAGGCTGGCGTTTAGCCCCTTTGTATCGCAATCGAAAAGAGTTTGTTTAACGGCGTTTGGTCCAACGTATTCAATTTCATCAACGGTAGAAATTGCGCTGTCAAAAGCCTTTTCCTTGGTCACGCCAAAGCCAATTCTTCCATAAGCTTTCAACCTTCCGCTCTTATATCCAAGTGAAATTCCGTAAACCCTAAGAGAGCCAACAATAACCATTTCTCCGCCCTCAAGAGTGTAAACGCATTTATCGTTAGGAATATAATCTAAAGAAGTATTTAAAAGCACTGCGCTACCGCCTACCATTTGACAAAATCCCGCTTCACCGTAACAGAAAGTGTTGAAAATCTTTTGGTTCGTTGGGTTTTTAAGGGAAATCATTGTGGTGTAAGTTCTTCCAATACCATCACGCAAAATGGCAAAATCTTCGTTAGATTCACCGCTGTTTCTAATTGCTTTCCAGTTATTAACGTTGCAGTTTGCCGAATCAAAATAGTCGTAAAGGTTAGAACGAGTCATAAAATTCGGGTTTGATAAACAGCTGGAAATAACGCCGTTTTCGCCACCTACTACAATAAAGTTTTTATAGCAAATGCCGTAGTTAGAATTTAAAATATGTCTATTACAACTTGAAAAATCAAAACCAACGTATGCGCCTACAATTTCGTTGTTTAATGCGTAAACGTCGCAACCCAATCCTTTAACGGCAACGTCGTTTGGGGCTGAACTATTATCAAGGGCGGTTTTTGCATTTTTAAAATCGTTTTTAGCAAGCCAAATGCGAACGCCCCTTAAACCTGCGCCTTCTTCAAGATTAAAGGTTTCACCGCTTACGTAGCTTACGAACACAACTCCGTTTTTTCCGTTTTGACTTTGGTTAGTTCTTGAAAAAACTCCCTGTGAAGACCTAAGTTCAACGTTTTTAGGAATGGTCACCTTGCCGTTTAATCTATAAATGCCGTTAGGAACAACCACAACGCCACCCGAACTTGACACACCTTTTAAAATTTGGTTAAGCTTTTCAGTGTTGTCAACCATACCACCGCCGGTTAGCCCTTCGGCAATATATAGCTTGGTATGCTTTGGATAGCTAAGGTTAAAATTCATATTATATTTTGAAAGGTCAACCGAACCACTTTCAACAACGTTCGTGCCTGAGCCGGAAAATTCCGCCGTTGAAGAAGCCGTTTTAATTACGCCTACCGGTGAGTTATTAACAACTTTACCAAGGCTGGAATTGGTAAACACAACACCGCTTCTACCATTTAAATAATCGGCATATACGCCGGTTTCCGCCTTAATTTGGGCGTTATTTACAAGACCCCAAAAGCCTGCGTCGGCCCTGATACCCGTTGTAAATTTAATTCCAATTTTTGCCCTATCAATTTTTACGTTAGCAATCAGTTGATCGTCAAGGTCGCCTAAAACTAACCCTTCAAGGTTGTTTGAAATATATTCGTTAAGTTTTTGCGAATTTTGACAAGAAAAACCTTTGGTTGCGTTAATCCAATATTTTGGCGAAAGGTTTAAATTATTATAAAAACCAACGTCGGTAGTGGCGTTATGGGTTAAAGCGTTTTTCAAAAAAGTTCCGTATAAATTTTCAATGTTGCAAAGTTCGTTATAGCTTGTTTTTAACGAAATTCCAATTCCGTAAACGCTGTTTAAAAAGGTCACGTTTTTAATGGTCGTGGTCACCGGGCTATCGGCATAAATGGTATAGCCATAGTCTATTACGCCGTTAATATTTTGTTCGGTATAATAAAAGGTTAACCCCTCCACACCGCTGTGTCCACTAAGTTTAAAAAGCGGTTTTTCATAAGGCTTTAAACTTCCAAGTGCCGTTGGTTTTGCAAGGATAATCGTGCCGTAGGCAGGGTTATCTATTTCAGGGTTTTGCCAATCGCCACGCAAGGTAACGTATTGCGGAAGGGAAATTTCCCCCGTAACAAGGTATTGTCCGGCAGGCAAAAACACCGTTCCACCACCGTTTTGCGAAACCTGATTAATTGCCGACTGAATGGCGGAAGTGGAATCCTTTACGCCCGTTTTATCGGCGCCGTAATCGGTGGCAACCGCATCGCAAATAACCGTGTCGGCTGTTTGATAAATGGTTGAAACAATTTTGGTTTTAGCGTTTGAGTTAAGCGGAGAAATATAGCTTTCAACTTGATTAATTTGCGGTGTGTTATTTTCCCCGTCACCGCTACTATCTTCTTTTGAAGACGAAGTCAAGCTTTCTAAACTCGAAGAATTTTGACTGTTTTCCGCCCAATTGCTTTTACTATTTTCTTTACTTTCGCCTACGCTTTTTTCCGTTGATTTATTGGCAGATATAACGCTATTGCTTGGGCTGACAAGCCATTTTGAGCTTTTGGTTTGTGCTTGGCTACTTTTTTCGCTAACCAGCCCACTGCCGTTTGGCGTTCCCTTTGAACAACCAACGACTAAAAAAATTAGGCATATTAAAAATACTATTAATTTTTTCATAAAAAACCTTTATAATTTTTAGTTTAGCTTAATAAATTAACTAAATATTTTTATTAAAAAGTGGTCTATAAGTCGATTAAACCCATAAACCACCATTTTTTATAACCTTGTAGTAGTAATTTTATCGTAAATTTCTTTATATTTATCTTTATAGAATAAATTACTACCAGGCGTGGTAACCGAAGCCGTTCCCGCAGCAACGCCACACCTTAACATCTCTTCAATTCCAGCGCCTTTTTCAATGGCAACGGCAACGCCGGCAACCATGCTATCCCCTGCGCCAACGGTTGAATTAACCGCAACGTTTTCACTCTTTGAATAAAAAGCGTTAGTTCCATCGGTTAAAATTGCTCCGTCCTTTCCAAGGGAAAGTAGCACGGTTTTTGCGCCACGGTCAATAAGTTTATAGCATCCTTTAACCATATCTTTAAAATTAGTATAGCTTTCCTTATTAACAACTTCAAGCTCGTTAAGGTTTGGCTTTGCCATAAACACACCTTGGCTAAGAGCGCAAAGCATTTTTTCACTTTCGCAGTCAACTATAACTTTTGAGGTTTTGTTTGAAGCCCCGACCATTTTACCATAATAATCGTCGGCAACGCCACTTGGTAAAGAGCCGGAAATTATGGTAATTTGAGCATCTTTACTCATTTCGCCAATAACTCTAATTAGTTCGGCTTGCTTTTCTTTTGAAACGTTAGCGCCACGATCGTTAATTTCAGTCATCATCGATTTGCTATCAATAATTTTATAATTAATGCGAACGTGCCCTCTCGACCAAACGAAAGAAGCGGAAACCCCTTCGTTTGCAAGATATTGCATACACCGCCTACCGCCCGTTTCAAACATAAAACCGGTAGTTTTAACTTGGTGGTTAAGCCTTGCCACACCTACTGCGGCGTTAAGGGCTTTACCTGCCCATCGTTCAATTTTATTTTCAATTCTATTAAGCCTGCCAACGTTAAATTTTTCAAGCTCTAAAGTGCAATCGATGCACGGATTTGGACATACCGTTAAAATCATTTTAATTCTCCGTCGACAAAGCAATGATAATTAAACTTGGGTATAGGCTAGTTAAAAAACTAGCCTATAGCACGATTATTTATTCTTTTTTGCTTCATCAATAATTTTTTGAGCATTTTGAGCAGGCACTTCTTCATAGCGTGCAAACTCTAATTTATACTTGCCCCTACCTTGAGTCATACTTCTAAGGTCAGTTGCGTATTTTAAAATTTCCGATTCAGGAACTTCCGCTTCAACAACTTGCTTGTTGCCATCGATGTGAGTTCCTAAAATTCTACCACGGCGCTTATTCATATCGCCCATAATTGCGCCAAGAAAATCTGGTGGGATAACGATTTCAGCGCTCATAACAGGTTCTAAAATGCAAGGTCTTGCGTTTGGAATACCCTTTAAATAAGCATCTTTCGCAGCGCCGATAAAGGCAATTTCCTTACTGTCAACCGGGTGAGATTTACCATCGAAAAGAGTGCATTTTAAGTTAACCATTGGATAGCCGGCTAAAACGCCTTGTTTCATTGCTTCCCTTAAACCTTTATCAACGGCAGGAATAAATTGGCGAGGAACCGCACCGCCTACAACGGCATCAACGAATTCGTAAACGCCGTCTTCTGCGCCACTTTCAAACTTAACGGATACAACGCCGTATTGACCACCGCCACCCGACTGTTTAATATGGCGACCTTCAGCTTCCGCACGGAACTTAATAGTTTCACGGAAGGCAACTTTTGGTTCTTTCAAAATTGCCGAGCAACCGAATTTTGCTTTAAGCTTTTTACATAAAACGGCAAGTTGGGCATCGCCAACGCCGGCTAAAATCATTTCACCGGTTTCTTCGTTTTTGGTTACCTTAAAGCAAGTATCTTCTTCCCTAAGCTTTCTTAAACCTTGGAAAATTTTATCTTCATCGCCTTGTTTTTCAGCGTAAACAGCCATTTGATAAACGGGAGCAGGCTTGTCGATTGGGTCAATTTTAACCCTAATGCCGTCACCGCAAAGGGTGTCGCCCGTTCTAATGTCGTCGAGCTTGTTAGTTGCGCCAATATCGCCTGCACAAATTTCCGAAACAGGAATTTGTTTTTTGCCGTTAACGAAATAGAGCGAAGAAATTTTTTCTTGAGCATCGTTGCCCATATTAAACAAGGTCATACCCGTTTTAACCGTTCCCGAAACAACCTTAAAAATTGAAAGTTTACCAAAGAATGGATCAACGATAGTTTTGAAAACGTGTAATACAACGGGGCCGTTAGCATCTAACTTAATTTCTTCAATGTCGTCGTCAGGAGTAGTAGCAACCAAGGTTGGAGCTTCATCAGGCGATGGGAAAAGCGCCTTCATTTTATCTTTTAAATACATAACGCATTGGTTTTTAAGTCCACTACCGCCAATGATAGGAATACAACCGCATTGATTCATACCAATGTTAATACCCTTTTCCATATCTTCCATAGAAAGAGTGCCCGTTTCAAAATATTTATCTAAAAGTTCTTCGTCGTTTCCTGCCGCAACTTCGCAAAGTTCGTTAAATTCACGCTCGAACTTTGGTTTAATATGGTCGGGAATTTCACCGAGATTTTTACCGTCGAGACTGTAATAATTACCACTTGAAACGCTTACGAAACCAATAATTTTGTCATTTTCAACGCTTGGAATGAACATTGAAGCAACAAGCTTTGGATATTTTTCTTTAATGGCTTGATAAGTTTTTAAAAAAGTAGAATTTTCTTTATCTAATCCAGACACGAAAATAAGGCAAGGCTTTTTCTTTTCAATGCAGTAATCAATAGCTTTTTCCGTTCCTACCGATAAGTTACCGCTAGCGCTGGTTACGATAACGGCTGCGTCGGCCGCAACGAGGGCTTGATACATTTCGCCTTCAAAATCGAAAAATCCTGGAACGTCAATAATATTAAACTTATAACCGTCATCGTAAGTTGCACTTGCAACCGAAAGGGAAATAGAGCTCTTTTTAGCAATTTCTTCGCTGTCAAAGTCCATAACGGTGTTGCCGTCGTCAACCTTTCCAAGGCGGTCGATAACCTTTGCGTTGTAAAGCATTGCTTCAGCTAAGGTGGTTTTGCCCTCACCGGAGTGACCAATAAGCGCAATGTTTCTAATTTTCTTAACGTCGATACCCATAATAATCATTTTCCTTATTATATATTTTATTAAACAAATTTAAAAAATTTCTTTAAAGCAAGGCAAAAATTAAAACTACTAATTTTCCTTTGCTCCTGCTTATTATACTATATTTTGCTTAACATTTCAATAGGCATTTTAAAATTTTCACATTAAATTTTTCATTTTGTCCTTTTGTGTAATTTTTTTCACGTAAAACCGCCCTTTCAAAGCTAAAAAGGCCGTGACTAACTAGCCACGCCCTTTTTTTAGCTTAATTTTAAGGTTTTTTCATTGCAGCAACCCTTGACATTGCTAAAATATTACCCTTTTCCGCCGACTTTTTATAAAGCTGATAAGCCTTGTCCATATCCACCTGCTTGCCTTTGCCGAAGAAATAGCAATTGCCCAAGTTATATAAGGCTTTATCATCACCCTGTTCAGCCGCCTTTTCTAGCCAAGAAATGGCTAACTTATAATTTTGGTGTTTTGGTTCTAAATAATAAGCGCCCATAACCCCCTGACTTTGAGCGTTTCCGTTATGAGCGGAAATATCAAACCACTCGTAGGCCTTTGACGGATTTTTACTAACGTAAATTCCCTTTAAGTAAAAGGTTGCCAAATTATATTGAGCTTTATCGCATCCTAAAAAAGCGGCCCGCTCGTAATATTCAAAAGCTTGCCTTAATTTTGGCGGTATGGTTTTAGTGTAAGCGTAGGCAATTGAGCACATAGAATTGGTGTCGCCCATGTCCGCAGCTTTTTGAAAATATTCCATTGCCTTTGCCATGCTTGCTTCAACGCCGTAACCCTTTTTATGGCAAACCCCCAACAATCTATAAACGTTAACGTCTTTAAGCTCGGTTAATGAATTTAACCAAAAAAACGCCCTTTCATAGTCCTGAGTAGTCCCTAAACCGTAATAGCAACACATTGCCAAATTATATCGAGCATCGCTATCGCCACCGTAAGTCGCCTTGGAAAAAAGTTCAAAAGCCCGCTCAAAGTTTTGTTCAACGCCCTTACCTAAAAAATACATTTTACCAAGCAAACATTGAGCACGAGCATTGTCGGTTTCAGCCAAAATATTTAATTGATCAACGTAGTTAACAATTCTTTCCATAATTTCACCAAATGCTTAATTTTTTTATTAAAACTTTAAAAACTCGCCTATAAGTCGATTAATTGGCATTTTTATCAACCATTCGAGCAACCACGCCGTATGGCGGATCGATTTCAAGGTTATTTATTACCCACAAAACGGGTATGTCGATAATTTTATTTTTATCGGGGAAAGGAGCATAGCCATCGGTTAAAATTACAACCGATTTAGGCAAATTATCCGCCATTTCCTTTTCAATATATTTAAATATAACCCCAAAGTCAGTTCCCCCACCGCCGTAGGCGTTAATTCGCTTAAACTCCTCTTCATCCATAAAAGGAACGGGCTTTACGACTTCGGCATCGAAAAAACCTAAATAGCCTTTAAGCTTTCCGTTAAATTGGTCGATTGCCCCCTTAATTTCACTATAACACCTTGCAACGTCGTCGTCACTCATTGAACCGGAAGTATCAATCATAAATAAAATATTTTCAACGCTTTCATCCTTTTCGTTGAAATCGGGCAGGTAAAACCCGTTATCAAACCGCCTATCCGGTGGCGAAAAAGAATAATCCATAACTTCTTCTTGAACGAAATTTTGCAAAATCGTTCGCCAATCGATAATTGGATTTTTTAATTGATCTAAAACTCTCTTAGCGCAAAGTGGCACCAACCCACGGCTGGTTGACGATTCTCTAACGGAAATAGACTCAACCGCTTGGCGCAAACGCATTTCCCAAAAACGTTCAAGTTCATCGTTATCGGGGGTTTTTCCCCATTGGCTATGGCTGTCTATTCTCGCACCACTAACACCGCAATCAGGATAGCCGTAACCATTGGATTTCATTCCGCCGTTTCCGCCGTTTGAATTTTTACCTTGTCCGTTTCGTCCATTATTATTTTGACCGTTTTTACCTGATGAGCCATTAGACGAAGAAGAATTTTTACTGCTAACCCCTTTTTTGGCGTTTTTTTCAAACTCCTTCTTTATTAGCTCGTAAACTTCTTCGGCGGTGTATAAATAGCCTTCGCTTCCGTCGGGAACGGTGTGCATTGCCTCGCCGTAGTTAGTTAAAGTAATTTTTCGTTTATCCATATTTTGCGAACGCAAAATGTTTGAATTCACAACAACGTCGCAAGCAACGTTAAACAAAAACTCATCACGCCCATTCGTTCTAAAACAATGCTTTAACGCAATGTGCAAAACTTCGTGCATAAGCACAAAGTCAAGCTCGGAGTCGGTTAATTCCCCTAAAAACCTTGTTCCAAAAACAATTTTCTCCCCGTCGGTATAAGCCGTTTCGGCGTTAGAGTCAATGGCAAACTTTGCGTGCATTAATAAAATTCCGTAAAAGCCGTTTTCCGTTAAAAGCCTAAGCCGAGAAAGAAGCAAACGTTTAGAATATTCTTTCATTAAATCATTAGACAATTCCATTTAAAAGCCTTCCTTTATCCCTTAACCATTTTGCAAATTCAGGAATGTTCATAAGCTTTAATTTTGCGTTTTCTTCAATATATAAATAGTCCTTTAAAATTAGCACCGAAAAATCGGGTGGAAGCATTGAGGCATAGCGAATTGAATTGGCAATTTTATCCAATTTGTCCATATTCTTTTTTGCGTGAGCAACAATTGACGAACAGAGAGCGTAAAGGGTGTCAACCCCCTTTGGAACTTTATATTCCGTGCCGTTAAAAATGCCGTCGATACTCGGTAAATCTAAAAAGACTTTACACCAAGTTTTAAACTCTATTGCAACGCCAACGCCCAAACAACCTTGAATTATAGGATAAGCCTTTTCAATATCGTCGCCACAGGCAAACAACACGTTTGAAACCATTTCCCAACTTCTTGGGGTTGCAAAAGCTAAATCGTCGCTGGAAGCGTCGAACATATTTAAATAGTCCCTTTTAAAAGCTAAAAAGCCAATAACCTTAGGGTTAATTCCCTTTTTAACCGCCCAAGCTCGCCAACCTTCAAAATTTTCTTTAACGGCAAAATGGCAAAGTCTGTTTGCCAATGCTTTTGGCATTTTATAGGCAACGGACTTATCGGTCACCCTATTCCCCGCCGCAATAACGATGCAGTTATCAGGCAAGCGGTGTTCACCAATAACCCTATCGAGAGTTATTTGGTAAGCCGCCGCCTGCACCGATTGAGGAGCAGCTGAAATTTCATCAAGAAACAAAATATTAACCACGCTAGGCGACGGATCCATATTAAATATTTGTGGTTTAAGCCAAACCGCCAAAGTTTTATCGGCGTTAGCCGTTGGAATACCCCTAAGGTCAATTGGGTTAAAAAGCAACAAGCGCACGTCGGTTACGGCAACCTTTTTGCCTGTTTTTTTGCTAATTTTTTCACCGAGCTGTCTAACCGCTTGGCTTTTACCAACGCCGGGAGCACCCCAAAGCATAACGGAAGGAATCGTTTTTAGGTCGATTTTAAAATTTATTGCGTTAGAATATAAAACGGAAAGATTTTCCACAATTTTGCCAATTTCTAACGCCACAACGTTATCTGATTTAATCGCAGTCATTGTCTACCCCCAATTTTTTATCAATTCTTTTTAATTTTCTTTTTAGTTTTTCAATATCGTCGCCATAGAATTTAAGTTTTGGAATTTCCTTTTCCAAATTAGCCTTTTCGTTTTCTAAAGCAACTAAATATTGATTAATTTTTTCATAATGCTCTTGAAGATTAGCAATATAATTATCAATTCTTATGAGGTGCCCTTTTTCAGCGTTTGAAAGTTCAACGTTATATCTACCTTCCCTTTGCAAAACCAAGTAAGGGTGGTTAATATCCATATTAGAAGGCATAATAAGGGAAAAACCTTGATAAGAAGCGATGGTTTTTTCTTCAGTTTGCAAGTGGTTTGCCATAAGTTCGTTTTGAATTAATCCGGCAAAATCTCTCCGCCATTCCTTATCGGTAATAGGCTCGAAAGAAGCAATCTCTTGAACGTCGCTTAAACATTTTAAGCAAACTTCACGCTGTTTTTCGATAAGAGCAGGCAGTGCGTTAAGCCTTTCTTCCATCGTCTGCTTTAAAATAACCTGTCTTGCTTGAAGGGAAACGCATTTTGAAAGCTGATTGCTAACTTCTACCCTTTCTTTAATGAGCGGATTACCAATTGCCAACGCCTTAATTTCAGCATAGTCTAGCACGATATCGTCAACGTTAGAAGCTTCTCTTTGAGAAACCGTTCCGCTTAATAAATCGCAAATAAACCGCTGTTTCGTTTCTAAAAGTTGCCACGAATAGGCATCGAAACTACCTTTGGTTATATACCTGTAAATAAACACCTGACTGTTTTGGTTGCCCTGTCTTATAATTCTACCGTTTCGCTGAACCATATCGGCAGGTTTCCAAGGCACGTCGATGTGGTGAACCGCAACAAGCTTATCTTGAACGTTAACGCCTAAACCAAGCTTAAAAGTCGAGCCGATTAACACTCTAATTTCACCACGGCGCATTTTATTGAACAAATCGGTTCGCTGTCTTTCGGTGTGAGCGTTGTGAATATAGGCAACGTGCTCTCTTAAAACGCCCTTCAAAAGCAATAATCTGGTAAGTTCGTCGTAAATATTAAACCCAGCTTTCGGCGTTGAACTATCGCAAAAAACAATTTGCGTTAAATTTTTAGCCGAAGTTTGCTGATAGATATTAAACACGTTTTCAGCGCAATCACGAACCTTTGAAAGATGGTCTTCACGGGCGTTTTCATCAACCAATCTAATGTCTAACGCCGCCTTTCTACCATCGGTGGTAATTTTAAGCATATTATCTTCATTTCTACCAACCTTGCGATTTCTAACCTTGTCGGCACGAGTGGAAATTTCCTTTAAATAGCTATCAAGTTGCAAAGATTTTTCAATAAGTTGGTCGTTATAGCCTTTAAAAATTGGCAAACCAACCGCCTTTGCTTGGTCGTGGAAATCGGCAAAACCGGCAAGCATATTCGTTAGTTCTGGAATATTATGGAATTTTGAAAATCTCGTTGCCAAACGGTAGCTTGAAGTGTCAACGTCAATTTCAAACACCGTTTGCTTTTCGGCAAACATTCCAATCCAAGCGTCGAAACTCGATAAATCTAAAAGGCTAAGTTCACCGCTTTGAAGGTAGGTTTGCAAGGTGAAAACGTCGGTAATAGAGTTGGAAATTGGCGTGCCGGTTGCAAAGCAAATGCCACCGCCACCGTTGGTTTTTTGCACGAATCTAACCTTTTCAAGCATATCCTTACACTTGATTGAGCCTTGGGAATTAATGCCCAAAACGTGCCCGATTTTAGTGTCAAGCGGTAGGTTTTTAAAGTTGTGAGCTTCATCAACGAAAAGCCTAGTAATACCCAATTCGTTAAAATAAACGTTAACTTCTTTATCGTCAACCTTCTTTTTTCTTAAAAGCTCTTCTTCTTCAATTTCCACCCTTTTCTTTTCAAGGCGCTTTAACCTTGTTTTTAAAGAATCTTTTGCTCGCTTTGGATTTTTTAACGCAATTAAAATGGAATCGATTTCTTCAATAATTTGGTTTTTATAGTAATTTAAACCAAACTGAATTGATGAAAAACAGCTATAACAAATTACGATTGCATCGTAGTTGCCGTCACGCATTTTAATAAGAGTTTCCTTTTTCTTTGCAGGAGTGAAAACCTTTGGCTCAACGTAGAGAACGTTTGAGTTTGGATACATATCGGCGTAAATTTCCTTCCATTGTCCAATAATGTTGTTTGGAACTACGAACATATTCTTTTTGGAAGCGCCAATTCGCTTTAATTCTTCACCTGCGGCAATCATAACGTAGGTTTTACCCGAACCAACGTCGTGAGCGAGCAAGGTGTTTGGAGTGAAAAGTATTCTGGCAATGGCATTTTTTTGGTAATCGTAAAGCTTTACCAACTTATTCATAGTTGGCAAGGTTAAAAAACCACCGTTAAACCGACGAGTTCTTAAACTACCAAACTTGTTTGTAAAAATGGTTCTAAGCTCTTCCGCACGGGCTTTATCACGCCAAACCCACTTTTGGAAATCACGCAAAATTAATGCTTGCTTTTCAACGCAAAGCATTGTTTCTTCCTTGTTTAAAACGGAAACCTTTTTATCCTTTTTATAGTCCATAACCTGGTCGTATATGGTTAAAGGTCGTTGGTTTAAAGTTCTCTCGATAATTTCAAGAGCGTTGAGCCTTGAAGTGCCGAAAGTGGAAGTAGACTTAACGTCGCCCACGCCCATATAACGGCGCTTAAAAGGGATTTCCCAAGTGCCGGTTATTTCATCAAACAAGGTTGCATAGTCAGGGTGATTAAAATATTTTGCACCCCCTAAAAGGTGGATTATAAACTTGTCCACCACGTGAGAAGGAAGCCAAGGCGAGCCTAAGGTTACGTAAATATCCTTTTGATTAACTTCTTCCGGCATAACCTTATTAATCGCTTCAATATTTTCCTTAAAATAACCCCTATATTGAATGTTTGCGGTAATTGCAATTTCCCGCTTGCGCAAAAGGTTGCCCGAAAGATATTCATCGGCAGTTTCCCAACCCTTATAAAACACACCGCCCCAGCTTTCAGGGTTTTGAAAAATTGCACCCTTTAAGCCGAAAATTACGTCCTTTAAACTTAGTGCGGTAATTTGAGAAATATATTCAATATCCACCCTACCCAACTGGTTTAAGCTCATAATAAGCCCGTCGGCAAGGTTTTCGCAATAAACCCCTTTTACCTGTTCGCTGTTTTTAAAGGCGTTTTCCCAATCGAGTGAAACTTCCATGGTGGTAGATTTTTCCACTTCTTCATCGGTAGGCATAACGATTTGAGGCTTTGTAAAAATAGCTTCCTTTTCCACCTTTTTTACAATTTTTGCCTCAGGCTTTTTACCGGATTTTTGAGCGTTATACTCCTTTTCAAACTGCTCAAAGTCAATTTTTCCGTTAACGGACTCTAACAAATTATTAAGTTGTTCAAAATCAATTTTTAACATTTGTAAGCTCCTTTAATTTTCCTTTGCAATACAATTATAGCCCTAAAACCAGACGAAATAAAGATATTTTTAATCTATAATTTACGCATTTTACCTAACCGCTAACGGATTTTACGCAAATTTTACGCAATTTTTTGTTATTTTAAAAATTTTTTTCCTAACGCTTTTTTTCGACAAACTTTTACGTTTTTTTCTATGTATATTATTGTTAAAAATGAAAGGGGTGTTTTCCTTTTTTTTACAAAAATTTTTTAAAAAATTTTTTTATTATATTTTTTAGCCCTTTATTGATTTTATTTTAATTGTGTGATAAAATTATTTTATGAGTTACATAGAGTTAGATAAAAATATTGAAAACTTAATAAAAACCGAAAGGAAAAACGGAACTTACAAAAGGGTTGAATGTTGCGATAACAGCGCTATTCGCAGGTTTTCTAACCCACACGACCAACCTTCGATAATTAGAAGCAACTTTATTAAAGACGTTGACAAAATTTTAAACCTGCCCTTTTACAATCGCTACGGCGATAAAACCCAAGTTTTTTCCTTTTATAGAAACGACGATATTTCCAGGCGGTTTAGCCACGTTCAATTGGTTTCAAGAATTGCCCGAACAATCGGCAAAGCTTTAAACCTTAACCTTGAACTTATTGAAGCCATTTCTTTAGGTCACGACCTTGGCCACCCACCCTTTGGACACAGTGGAGAAGTTATTTTAGATAAACTTTTTTATTCTCAAACCAAACGGCATTTTTCCCACGCAATTCAATCGGTGCGAATTTTAACCGATATATTCCCACAAAATTTAACTCTACAAACCCTTTCGGGAATAGCTTCACACAACGGAGAAATAGAACAAAAAAATTACCAACCTAAACCCCTTGAAAGCTTTGACCAATTTGACAAGCTCATTGAAGAATGTTACGTAAACGACCAAACGGCTAAAAAGTTGGTGCCATCGACTTTGGAAGGTTGTCTTGTGAAAATTTGCGACATAATTGCCTATATCGGCAAGGACCGGCAGGATGCTCAAAAAATTAACCTTGTCGCCCAGGAAAACTTTACCGACCAAATAATCGGGCTTTTCAACGCCGAAATTATTAACAATTTAATGGTCAACCTAATTGAAAATAGCTACGGCAAGCCTTACGTTTGTTTAAGCGATGAATTTTTCACGGCTCTTAAAAGCGCAAAGGAACAAAATTATAAATTAATTTACGCCCACCCGCAAAACGTTGAAATTTTTAATAGCGTTGTTAATCCAATGTTTGAAATGGTTTATTTCAAGCTTTTAAGTCACCTTAAAAATAAAAATCAATCATCGCCAATTTTCACCCACCACGTTAATCTTATTAACAACAGTTTTTACTCTCGAAGTCAGCCTTACGGCGAAGGCGAGCCTAACCAAATCGTAGTTGATTTTATTGCTTCTATGACCGACGATTACTTTTTAGACATTTTTCATCACCTTTTCCCTGACAGCAATTTAAAGGTTGAATTTAAGGGTTATTTTGATTAAATAATGGCAAATAAGTCGATTAACGCAAGTTTTTATAAAAAAATCCTGAAAGCAAAACTTTCAGGATTTTTAAATTTAAAATTAATTTGTATAAAAATTTAAGCGTTTAAATTATAAAAGGAATGGTAAAATTACAACGACAATAAGAACCACAAGAGAAATCCAGAACAAGCAGAACACAAGCTTGTTTTCCTTGTTTTGAGCGTAGTATAGATAACCACAATAAGCCATAACGCAAACGGCGCAAATTCTTAAAACGTTTTCAATAACGCCAACGATTTGAATACTGATTCCAAAGTGAGCTAACACGATGTTTAAAACCGTGCCAACGCCCCAAACAACGAACAATAAAAAGCAAATTAAATTCATAAAGCTTGATTTTTGATTTGAATTTTTACCCATTTTAAAATTCTCCCTTTCGTAAAAAAAATGTAATCGAATTAAACCGACCAAAAATATGATAACACACATTTAACTCTTTCGCAATAGCTTTTTTCATTTTTTTAAACAAAAATTAATATAATGGTTTAGAAAATTTGCAAAATTCTATATACAAAACCAAATTTTAGTGATATAATAGTTAAAACTATTAAATTACTAAAGGGTGATTTTTATGAAAGACGTTAAAAACGAAAGATTTATAACAATGGGCGAATTACTTTTAAGACTTTCCCCACCAAATTACGAAAAAATTAGAACGACCGACGAGTTTGGCGTAACCTACGGCGGCGCAGAAGCTAACGTTGCGGCGTCACTTTCCAATCTTGGTGTAGACAGCTCTTACTTTACAATCGTTCCCGACTCTTCAATTGGTAAGGCGGCAATTAGATATCTTCGTTCCTTCGACGTTCATTGTTCACCTTGTCACTACGTTGATAAGGGAAGAATGGGCATATACTTTTTAGAAGTCGGTTTTGGCGTTCGCTCGTCAATCATAACCTACGACCGAGAAAATTCAGCCTTTTCTAACTTTGATTTTACAACCATCGATTTTAAGAAAAAGCTCAAAGGCTACACTTGGCTTCACCTTAGCGGTATAACCCCTGCCCTTTCTCAAAATTGTAGAGTATTAGTTATGCTTGCCCTTAAAGCGGCAAAAGAGCTTGGAATTACCGTTAGTTTCGACTGCAACTTCCGTTCAGCTCTTTGGGAATGGCAAGAAGCCCGTGACTGTATTACCGAATATTTGCCATACGTTGACGTTCTTTTCGGCATTGAGCCAATTAATCTTAGAGATGAAAACGGCGTTGACATGAAAGATGGACTTTCAATGAACCCAACCTACAAAGAACAAGACAGAATTTTCCGTGAGCTTTATAAACGCTATAAATTTAAGGCTATCGGTCGCCACATTCGCTACGTTCATTCGGGTAGTGAAAATTCCCTTAAAGCGTTTATGTGGTATAACGGGGAAACCTATGAAAGCAAGTCCTTTAAGTTCAGCATTTTAGACCGTGTTGGCGGTGGCGATGCTTTTGCCAGCGGTATGATTTACGCTATTATGCGTGATATGAAGCCAGACGATATCGTTAACTTTGCCGTTGCTTCTTCGGTTATTAAACACACCATGCACGGCGACTTTAACCTAACCGACGACGAAGAATCAATTAAACTATTAATGAATCAACAATTTGAAATTAGAAGATAAGGAGAAAACTATGAAGGATTTAAACTGCGGATATTGCGTTCACGGCGAGCCTCTTGCAAAATTCGGCATTTTTATTTGCGACCTTGAAGTTAGCCAACTAATCCTATTTAAAGAACAATCGAAAAAAGGCAGATGTATCGTTGCCTATAAAGACCACGTTAGCGAAATCGTAAACATTTCCGACGATGAAAGAAATAAATTTTTTGCCGACGTTAATCGTGTTGCAAAAGCCATTCACAAGGTTTTCAAACCGGACAAACTTAACTACGGCGCTTACGGCGACACGGGCTGTCATTTGCACGTTCACCTTTGCCCAAAATATAAAGACGGTGACGAATGGGGTGGAACGTTTACTATGAACCCTAACAAAACCTATTTAACCGAAGCTGAATATGAAAAAATGATTGACGACATTAAAAACGCCCTTTAATGGGAATACTATTAAAATCAGCTTATAATCAGTAAAAAATAACCTTATAAGGAATTAACTATGGCACATAACGTTATTGAAGAAGCAAAGCGTTGCTTAAATTGCAAAAACCCACAATGCGTTAAGGGTTGCCCAATTTCCACGCCTATTCCTGAATTTATTTCAACCTTTTTAAACGGCGATATCAATAAAGCAGGACAACTTTTGTTTGATAACAACCCGCTTTCCGTGGTTTGTTCGTTGGTTTGCAACCATTCAAGCCAATGCCAAGGTCACTGCATTAAAGGCATTAAAGGTCAACCCGTTGAAATTAGCACCATTGAAAACTATATTTCCGAACGCTATCTCGATAGCTTGCAATTAGATCAAGCCCCACCTAACGGCATTAAAGTTGCGGTTGTGGGTGGCGGTCCTGCCGGCATCACCATTTCAATTAAAATGGCTCAGCTTGGTTACGACGTAACCTTGTTTGAAAGCAAGCCTAAAATCGGCGGTGTTTTAAGGTTCGGTATTCCCGAATTCCGCCTTCCAAAGTCTATTATCGATAGGTTTGAAAAATTAATGATTAAAATGGGCATTAAAATCAAACCTAACATTACCATTGGCAAATCTTTCGGAGTAGAAGAACTTTTCCGTGACGGCTTTAAAGCCATTTCTATTGGAACGGGCGTAACCTATCCAAACAACCTTAACATAAAGGGCGAAACTCTCGCCCACGTTCACTACGGCGTTCACTACCTTAAAAGCCCTGAAAGCTACCGCTTAGGCAACAATCTCGTTATCATTGGCGGTGGAAACGTAGCAATGGACGTTGCAAGAACTGCTATGCGCCAAGGGGTTAAAAACGTTACCATAACCGTCCGCTCGGAAACCTATTCGGCAACTAAGGAAGAAGCCGACTACGCTCAAATTGAAGGCGCTGATTTTATATATAATATAACGCCTATTGAAATTACCGATAACAGCGTAATTTTCGCAAAAACAATTACCAATGCCGACGGCAGTTTACAAACTACCAACGAAACCTACGAAATGAATTGCGACAGCGTTATAATTTGCGTTTCTCAAAAACCTTCTAACCTAATTCTTCGCCAAACCCAAGGCTTAGAAGTAAACGAAAGAGGGCTTGCAAAAATCAGCGAAGACGGCGTCACTTCCCGCCCTGGCATCTTTGCCTCGGGTGACGTTGTTCGTGGCGCTAAAACCGTTGTTGAAGCCGTTGAAACTTCTAAAAAGGTTGCCGCTGCAATGGATAAATATTTAAAAAGTTTAAAAAACTAAAACCTACGTTTAAATTAAAAAGCAAGACTATAAGAAAACAACTTATAATCTTGCTTTTATTTTTGTTTTTATTAATTAAATAACGGGCTATAAGTCGATTAACGGCAATTTTTAGCCAATAAAAGTAAACCTATCCACCTTTTCCCCGTTAACTTCAACCTGCTCTAAAAACATTTTTAACGGTCTAACCCAAACCTGTCCGTCGCCGTATAAGGCTTTGTAAACAACCAAATCGTTTAAGTTTTCGCTATCTTTTGCAAGGCAGATAACTTCATATTCATTTCCTTTAAAGTGCCTATATTTTCCAAGCTTTAATTCTTTCATTTTTTCACCTGTTTTTCTTTTATTATATAATAAAATAATAATATTTTCAACCCCTTGCCGTTGACACGAAAGCTTTTAAGTGATAAAATTGTATTATGATTTTATATTTCGATACGGAAACAACGGGTTTACGCCCCGGAAATATCATTCAATTAAGCTATATTTTAGACGACGGAAAAACCCAAAAGGGTAAAAATTTTTATTTTAACGCACAAAACGTTGAACCGAGCGCCACCGCCGTTCACGGCTACACGCCACAGCTTATTTTACAGCTTTCAAAGGGCAAAGTTTTTAGTGACTACGCAATGGAAATTTACGCCGATTTTTTAAACGCAAAGCTTATTGTTGGGCACAATTGCAATTTCGACGTTGCCTTTTTAATTAGCGAATTCAAACGCCTAAACCTTCAATTTCGATATAACGAAAGTTTTGATACAATGCGTTTTTTCACTCCCGTTTTAAAGCTTGAACGGTCTTCTACAAAAATGTATAAATACCCTAAACTTTGCGAACTTTGCGAGTTTTATCAAATTAGCGAAAAGGAAATTTCCGCCCAAGTAAAACGAATTTTCGGTGGCGACTCTTCTACCCTACACGAAGCTCGTTTCGATACAACGGCAATGTATTTATCCGTTCAAAAAAGCTTAAAAACCCAACCAAAGCTTTTTGAGCGTTTATCAAATTATTTAAATTAAACTTGGTTATTAACAGCTTAAATTGAGCTTTTAAATAGTTTAATAACCACATTGGGGTGTCGCCAAGCGGTAAGGCAACGGACTCTGACTCCGTCACCCGTAGGTTCGAATCCTACCACCCCAGCCATTTGAAAACACCATTGAAATCCGAACCCCTAAAGTTTGAATGACAATGGTGTTTTCTTTATAAATCCTTATTTTATGCGGCTTTTCAAGGTCGCATTTTTTATTTTCTAATCGGACTCCAAAACCGAAAAATGAAAAATACGCATACAATTCAAATCAAATGTTTATTCTCGAACCCCCATAGTCCGATTACTCGTCATCAAGATTTCCTAATATTGCTGAATATTCACGCTCCTTTTGTTCGGGAGTCTTGTATTGAATCTTGGCGTAAGGGTGGCGTGTGTTGTAAAATTCCATATAATCATAAATCGATTGGAGCAGTTCTCCCTCTGTGCGATATTTCTTTCTATACAATTCCTCTCTCTTTAAAGAAGCGAAGAAAGACTCAACAACGAAATTATCATAAGGAACATAAGGGCGTGAAAAAGAACGAGTGATACCTAATGCTTTTATGTAATCATTTAGCGTTTTAGAACAGTAGTTAGCCCCTCGGTCGGTATGGAAAATTAAAGAGGATAGCGGCTGCCGATTTTCATAAGTTTTTTTGAAGGTCGTTTTAATGAGCTGCGTGCTTGTTTTTCTTGCCTACTTTATGAGCAATGACTTTTCGTGCATACAAGTCGATGATAACACAAATATAATACGATTTTCCGTTGCATTTAAAATAGTGACATCACTTACCCATACTTGATTGGGAGCATCAGGATCAAATTCTTGATTCAAATAATTTTTGTGTCTTTGAATTTCATCAGCATAAAGCTTTTTTGCTTCCTGCCGAATGCTTACAAGTCCAATATCGTTCATTAATTCTCGCACCATTGCCTCGTTTACCTTAACACCTTTGTTTCACAAAACGGCAGTTATTTTTCTGGCACCGAAAATTTGACTGCTTTCATCGAAAACCTCTTGTATTTGCATACGTAAAGCTTCGCGCCGTTTGGCATACCAAGTATTATCTCTTTTGATACGAAGAATGTGGCTGTAATAAGTTCCTCGAGCAATATCTAATGCATCGCAGATCATATGAATGCTATATTCACTCGACAACTTTTCGGCTACATAAAGCTTTTGCTGTAAAGGGGAGTTAGGCAAAACGTTCGCCTTTTTGATAATTTCAATAATACCTTCCAACCGTTTGACTTTGGCTTCAAGCAAGTTGAAGTTTCGCAAAGTTAAGCCTTTTCGTGTTGCTTCCGCTTGCTCTGTTCGATAATCAGATAGCCACTTGTAAAAGGTACTTTTTGAAATTCCTATAGATTTGATGATACTTGTAGGCGACTCGGATTTAGATAAATAACGATCCAAAATCGCTTGCTTTTCCTCATTTGTGAATTTTGATTTCATGATATAATCCTCCTTTTGAAAATTATATCATGAAAATATATATGGGCTGATAATTATTATTTGTAAACAAATATTTTTTTACTAAAAAACACTTGCAAAACAACTTAAAGTATAGTATAATGATAGTGAGAAAAAATCTCACAAACATGAATAATTAACCGAAGTTTGAGGTATAATAACATAAAACAATCATTAAATTGGAGGTAATTGCAATGCTTTGCCAATTCTCAGTTAAAAATTTTCAATGTTTAAAAGAAGAAATTACTTTTGATATGCAAGCAACTAATATAACGGAATATAATGAAAGTTTAATAGTGGATTCAGATGGAGAAAAATTTTTACCACTTGGAGTAATTTATGGACCAAATGGGTCTGGTAAGTCTACTGTTTTAACTGCGATGTATAGCATCTGTAGCAAAATAATGAAACCTATATGCGCGGTTGGATGTGATAATACGGAGTGTGCCAAAAGAAATGGCGGTGCTCTTATAAAACCATTTAAATTTTCCAAAGATACAATAAATCAACCGACTGAATTTGAATTATTCTTTAGAACTGAAAAATGTGAATATCAATATATTATATCAATTCTAAAAGATAAAATAGTTAATGAGGAGTTGTATAAAAAATCTATTTCAAGTAGCTCCTACTCAACTATGTTTACTAGAAAAGGTTCGATTATTGAGTTAAAAAATTCTTTCAAAGGGTATAACTGTAGTGGCATATCCGATAATCTCCCCTTGCTTTCATTCTTAGGAATTACACATGGACGAAATGCTACCGTAAAAGATATCGTTAATTGGTTAGAAGATAGTATTGATTTCATTAACTATGGTAACCCTGATACTGATTCTCGAATAGGAGTTACAGAATCAAGTAAAATAAAATCGTTAATTCTCAAGATGCTAATGGAAATGGATATCGATATATCCGATTATAGAGTGGAAGAAACAGAGGATAATATTAGAGTTTATACCACGCATACTATTGATAAGAACAGTTATGAATTAGAACTTAGCGAGGAATCTAATGGAACAATAAAGATTTTTGGAATATTACCTCGCATTGCTAGCACTTTGCTTTCCGGAGGAACATTGGTTATTGACGAATTGGATGCAAAGATACACCCTGTTTTGTTAAAGTATATTATTGAACTGTTTAGTAACAAAGAATCTAATCAAAAAGGTGCACAGTTAATATTCACATCCCATGATCTTTCAACTATGAATAATGATGTATTTAGAAGAGATGAAATATGGTTTATAGCCAAAGGGGAAAACAAAGCAGCTAAACTATATTCGCTTGTGGAATTTAAGAATGATGATGGAAAAACAGAAAGAAAGGACGCGAAGTACGATAAACGTTATTTAGAAGGAAAATACGGTGCAGACCCCTACTTAAGAAGATTTATAGATTGGGGTGAGTATTAATGGCAAGTTCAAAGGATCGAAAAAAGAAAAGACAAATTGACTATTTGAATCCGCTAGAAAGAATATATGTGTTTTGTGAAGGAGAGCAAACAGAACCACTGTATTTTAAAGGATTTGAAAAAGCCATAAAAAACAATCCCATATACAAAAATCTTGTTCATATACACATTGAAGGCGTCGGAGCTGAAACCTTGCGTGTTATTTATTATGCAGAAGAGTATGTGAAACAAAATAATATAAAGGGTGCACAAATTTGGTGTGTATATGATAAAGATAGTTTTCCCACACAAGACTTTAATGCTGTATCACAAAGAGCCGAAATATTAAACGGACAACAAAACAAAGTTACTTATCATTGCGCATGGTCTAATCAGTGTATTGAATATTGGTTTATCTTAAATTTTGCGAATTATACATCAGACAATGATAGGAAAGACTATAGAAAATTCTTACATAAAAAATTTAAAGAACTGGGATGGACTAGATACGAAAAAAACAATGAAGAATTGTTTGAAATTATGACAGAAAAAGGAGACCCTAAGAAAGCAATTGTGTATGCGCAAAGGCAGTTAGATGCTTTCAGGGGGAAAACCGATACTCAATCTGTTCCTGCCACCAAGGTTCATTTGTTGGTTCAAGAACTTGCGAAATATCTCCCTGATGATATTAAAAGCAAATATATTTAAGGGTATTCGTTAAGTTCAAATCCCATAAGTACTTGCTCAAAAATATCTTTTTCGTAGCCTTTGCACATTAAAAACGGACACTTTTTAGTGTCCGTTTTTTATTAGATAAAGGATTCGAACCTACAACTCGCACAAGCGAGCAAATTATATAATTGCCGACTTTTGGTGTTGAAATTCATTTCAACGTAGAAATGCAATCGCATTTCCCAAAACGTCTCCGAATCCTACCACCCCAGCCATTAAAAATGGACACTTTTTAGTGTCCGTTTTTTATTAGATAAAGGATTCGAACCTACAACTCGCACAAGCAAGAAAGTTATATAATTACCGACTTTTGGTGTTGAAATTTATTTCAACGTAGAAATGCAATCGCATTTCCCAAAACGTCTCCGAATCCTACCACCCCAGCCAAAAACACCAAGTCGTTTCGACTTGGTGTTTTTATCCATTGCGAAAGCAATGGTATATAATCACTTATTAGCGTGTATATCATCACCGAAGGTGTATATCCAGCCGTAGGCTAAATTACTTTCGCAATGATGATATACAAAGCGTTACTTTGATTGTATGCAATTTTCACAAAATTGACGATATACACCGCCAAGCGGTGATTTGCATTCAAACTCATTTTTTGAAACGCATTAATAGTTTTAATTACTTATAGAATAACAAGACTCTCAAACAACGAATTAGGACAAAGGAAAAGATTGTCAGTTTTAATTACTTATAGAATAACAAGACTCTCAAACTGTTATGTAGTGGAAAGTTTCCAATATCGTTGTTTTAATTACTTATAGAATAACAAGACTCTCAAACAAATACTTTTTCATTTGGGGCTGGATATTCGTTTTAATTACTTATAGAATAACAAGACTCTCAAACTTAATGCACGTAAATGGCAACAATTTGACCGTTTTAATTACTTATAGAATAACAAGACTCTCAAACGTATTCTTTCTCGCCGTGTCCGTTCGTGTGGTTTTAATTACTTATAGAATAACAAGACTCTCAAACTAATTGGGTTAGGAATTTCCGTTGTTGTTTGTTTTAATTACTTATAGAATAACAAGACTCTCAAACATAAATTTAACGTTAAAAAGGTATTGAAAGGTTTTAATTACTTATAGAATAACAAGACTCTCAAACTCTTATGTGGGGGGCGGTGCGTAATGAGTAGTTTTAATTACTTATAGAATAACAAGACTCTCAAACAATTGGCTATGCAAAAATTATAACGTTATAGTTTTAATTACTTATAGAATAACAAGACTCTCAAACTTATATAACAATTTTTAAAGCGTTAAAAAAGTTTTAATTACTTATAGAATAACAAGACTCTCAAACTAATAGTTTGCACTATTTTTTTTGAAAATGGTTTTAATTACTTATAGAATAACAAGACTCTCAAACTAAACAACGAGAACGAATGCGTTCACATTCGTTTTAATTACTTATAGAATAACAAGACTCTCAAACAAAACGATTTAGGGGTCTCTTTTTCAAAAAGTTTTAATTACTTATAGAATAACAAGACTCTCAAACACCTACAACAGGAAGAACGCCGAAAATAAGGTTTTAATTACTTATAGAATAACAAGACTCTCAAACTAACAGCTATTTTATTTTGTCAAGCATTTTGTTTTAATTACTTATAGAATAACAAGACTCTCAAACATCACCGAGCTTTGTTTCGTTACTATTTACGTTTTAATTACTTATAGAATAACAAGACTCTCAAACATTTTTCATTATTAATTCCTCCAATTATGAGTTTTAATTACTTATAGAATAACAAGACTCTCAAACGTTAAGCCACCATAAATTAAAGGCGCAAGAGTTTTAATTACTTATAGAATAACAAGACTCTCAAACGCTCGCTAACGTCATAATCGCTTGTAACGTGTTTTAATTACTTATAGAATAACAAGACTCTCAAACTGTTGGAGCGAAAAATTGATATCCAATATTGTTTTAATTACTTATAGAATAACAAGACTCTCAAACAAATGTAGCTCATTTTCTGCATTTCTTCAAGTTTTAATTACTTATAGAATAACAAGACTCTCAAACCATATAGCTATAACTATAACTAACGTTATAGTTTTAATTACTTATAGAATAACAAGACTCTCAAACTCTGTGCAAATTTCGTGATTATTATCTGCTGTTTTAATTACTTATAGAATAACAAGACTCTCAAACCTCAAATTATTGGCGTGAAAGTTTTTGCACTGACAATACAATTATTCTATAAGCAACATTTTTAACGTGTTCTATTATCATTTTATCACAAATTATTATAATTTTCAAGCACTTCACATAAATCTTCTGTGATAATAATAGCTTTTTCGTTAGATAACAAGGGGCGAAGCTTTGCGCTTTCAATTAAAAGAAGCCCAACGTGTTCCGCCTGACAATGAGAATAAATTTGTTGCAATTTTTCGTTAGATAAAACACTTTTTAAGTTAACGAAAACAAAAAATTCACATTTTTTAAGTTCAATTAAGCAATTAACGTAGCAAACGATTTTTTCTTCTAAACTTTCATATTGAGTTTCAAATTTTACTCCGGCAATTTTAAAAAAATCGATGGGTTGAGGTTGATTAAACTCAACCGAAAAGGGCAAACAAAAAGAAAGCTCGCTAATAAACTCCATTGTTTTTTCAATTAAGGAATTAAGCTCTATTAATTTTTCACCCAACGCAACCGATTCTAAATTTTTATGTAAAACGTTTAATAATTTTTTATCGTTTAAATCGAAATTAAACAAATTAGGAACCATTGCACCAAATTTTGAAGGATTAATTATTTGTTCGTTTTGAGAAAAAATAAAATCACCTTCGGCCCCCTCAAACCGCTCAACCAAAGTGGAAACCACGCTGTAAAATTCGGTTGGATTTTCAATTATTAACAATTGCACGAACTCTTCAGATAAAACCAGTGGAGTTTCTAAGTGAACGTGCGCAATTTTTATTTCGCCATTCATAACTCAATTAACCTATCAGTGCTTTCAATTACAACCTGTTGTCTTTCGCCTACTAAATATTCAATTTTTGAAAATTGATTTTCCGTTATTTCCAACATCTCCACAATACCCTCTGAAGGAAGATTTTCTTTAACCCGCTGTTTTATTGCAAGACTTAAAACGTTGTTGATTGCAAGCTTTGTATAAACAGATTTTTGCATCATAATAAAACCGTTTTTCAACAAAAATTTGTGAAAACGATTATATTCTCGCCTATCTTTATCGGTTATCATCGGCAAATCGAAAAACAACATTAATCTCATAAATTTATAATTCATCTTTAAAAATTTTTTCAGGAAAAATTAACAATTTTTCATTTTTTTCAGAAAGAGCGTGAAAAACGCTTTTTGTAAACTGTCTAATAGCTAAATCAAGAGTTGTGTTTTTACCATCAATAATGGTTTTATAGTTTAAAACGTTTGCCATTTTTTTCTTAAAATTTTTATCGCCTTCTTCAATTTCAACGGCGGTTTTATCAACCACAATGCGAAACGGCTCCATTAAATCGCAACCAAGATTAAATTGATTAAATTCATTTACGTGCCAAATTCCAATTTGAGTTAAATAACCGCTGGAAACAATTTCTCTGTTAAAGGCCGATAAAACGACTGCATAGCCATAGTTTAAACAACCGTTTAAAAATCCGCCCGCCTTTCGAGAATTGTTTTCCCCCAAAATGCAATTAAAATAAACCTTTGCCGAATGCCCTTCACGATTAGTTTCATCGTTATGGCTAACGTTTAAAGCATAACCCTTTAACAAATTTGCTTGGTCAATAAAGCCACGCATTTCTAAATGCTCGGCTTGCAACTCAATTTTTCGCTTTATAATTTCCTTCCAAACCCTACCTTTAATTTCATCGCTCCAACTAAACTGCTCTTTATAACGCTTAGGGGTGTTATGAGCAGAGTAATAGGGCAACAATTCCGATTGAGGATTATTTTTTTCATCGCAAAAAATAACCTTAACGTTTTTTTTCATAAGCTCGCATAGGAGAGAAGCAGTTAACGAAACAGCCGTGCTTTGAACGATTAGCGTGTTAATTTCGTCAATAAAAATTTTTCTTTCCTGCTCCCCTCTAATTATCAAGCTATTTAAACGAGCTTCTAATTTTGCCCTACTTTTAATTATTACAACTCTAAACCCCATTATACTTTTTGAATGCGTTCAACTAAACCGCAAGGCGATTGATGTATTATTGAAAAATCAACGTTAGTAATATTTTTATTAATACGTAATTTCCCGCAATTTTTACCTTTACCATCTTCTAATAAAGATAAATCAGCGCACTCTGGGTTGCATTTCATAAACCGAACAATTTGCAATAAAACTACAATTTGTTCAAAAGTAGATAAATTTTCAAAAAGCGGTTTTTTACTAACTAATTTTTTGTTAAAACTCCTAACAGCTGATAAACCTTGATAGAAATCTTTAGATAATGTTTCAATAATTAAATTATAAAGCTTTAAGTTTTCTTTTTTAGTTGCATAAAAAGTTACCCCTTTTCGGTTTGATATTAAAGGAATTTCATCAAGTTGCTTTTCGGAACTTGAAAGTTTACCTTTTATATTTCTTTCAACTAATTTTGTAATTTGTTTTACGTATAAATCGGTTTCACTGCTCGTAAACCATTGTTGCGCATTATGGATAAGTATTTGGTTTCCTGTCGCCCCGGCTAACCAAACCTTATAACCATTTACGGAAACGAGAGTTTTTAATTTCAATTTTGGAATAATAATCTTCGGTTCATTTAATCCACAAGCTAATAAATATTCACTAATTGCATTTTGATTCTTTTTAATTTGATAATCAATAAGAATTGGAATAGATTCAATGGTTTTTATTATATTGCCTTTTTTATCTTTTGATTCAACAATTGCAAAATACGCCGTGCTTAACGACTTAAATCCACCATATTTTTCAGTTTCATTATAAGGCTTACATTGTTTACGAGGAGCGGCAATTCCAGACTCATCTTTACCATAAATAGTTTCATTATAAAAACCTCCTTGGTTTACGTAAGAATATCGTGTGACCATCATGCTGGTTTTAGAAGCTATTTTTCTTATGCGGTCAATATCGAAATCGCCCGCCCAAGCGCCTTCAATCGGCTTTTTGAAAAGATTTTTTAAATTATATTCACGCCAAAAGTCGTTTTCCTTGCGATAATAATAATCATAAGCGGAGGTGAATTTGGTGTGGTAAACGTTTCCAACGACAATATTCAAATAAGCATCACGAGCGTGATGTAAATCGTTTGTTTCACGACATTTAACAAAATTATGTTCTTGCTTAAAGTCGTCAACGTTTTTTGCTTTACTGTAAACAATTGTTGTTCCAAACCGCTCGTATTTACACTTTAATAGTTCCGCAACGGCTTTAATGGTTTGATTAGTAATAACAAGCTGGCGACTAATAAATTCTCTAAAATCATCGTCAGATAAAGGTTTAGTTCTCATTAACCTATTATATTTTGTTTCGCTCATTAACCCCTTTGCTTTTAAAATTTTCCAAAAGCTTTGCTGTTTTGTAAAGCCCAATGGTAACGGATAAATATCCCTTTTTTCAGCATTTTTAACCCTTTCTACAAGCACTTTATTATCAAGACTATCATCTTTAGTTATAGAACGTGGAATAACGTGATCCACGTCGTAAAGGTCGGTAGCAAGTTGGTCTAAATTGATTGGATTCCCCGTATAAGCGCATCTACCAAGCTGTGAAAAATACAAATATAAACGTTCTTGACGAAGGCGTGAATCGGTGATTTCTTCTTTATTAAGCTCTTTTGTAAGCTCGTCGATATTAGCGCAATCTTCACCAACTCCTGCATATAACGCTAACAGCTTATTTTTACGAGAAATCGTGCGACCTTTATCACCCTTTTCTCCATCTTGACGAGTTACTTCAATAAAAATTTTATTAGGAGCTTTACCAACCGCTTTAACGTATTCGTCAATCATAGTAAGCGATTGCCAAATTCCACGGCGAACCATAGGCGAAACGTATAATTCGGCAACGTCTTCATAGGTAATATCTTCTTTCCTACCAGAATTTTCATCATCAATCGCCTGTTTAAACGAATATTCTTCACCAAATAAAATTTGATTAAAATTATCGTTAGAATTATACAAACAGCTTAAAATAGTTTGAACTTCACCGGTCACTTGATTAACGCCACCAACAATTTCGCACAACAATTTTTTCGATAAACGGCCAAACTCCTTAAACGACGTTAAACCCTTTAACCACTTAATATTTTCTTTAAAAATAGCAAGGTGTCCATATTTTTGTAAAATCATGCTTTCAACAAGACTTTTATCGGTATTTAACGTGTGCCAAAGAATAATATCTTCAAAAATTTCCGGTTTTTCATCGACAAGCGTTCCAAATTTATCCTTAAAAATAACGTAGGAATTCATGCTTGCATTCAAACCAATTTGCGAATCAAACCCGGTTATTGAAAGAGCTTTAACTTCCGCTTGTGTATATTTTCCACTTAAAAGAAGATAATCTTTAATTAGCTTAACGCCTACTTTTTTATTCTTTAAGAATAAATTATTAAAAATTTCCTTTTTTAATTCTACCGAAATACCAATTCCATCAAATTTTATTTTATTAATTTGATTTAAAACGTCGAAAGCTTGATAATACATTGAGCCCTTTGGTAGCACGTCTTGATTGCGTAGATATGAACACTTATTGGTCATTCGGCGAATAAACGCTTCGTTACTTTTAGCTTTATCTACAATTTCATCAAAATTCCAAGGGGTAATTTTATCGTTTTTGCCCTCATATCGCACCATCCAGCTATTTTTTCCGTAGGTATTTAACGGGCCAACGTAGTAAGGAATTTTAAACAAGAATATCTTTTTAATTTTTTCAATAGCTGAATAACCATCGGAATTTTTTTGCAAAAATTCAGGATAATTTTTTCCTAAATTTTCCAAAATTAAATTTAATTCCATGCCGTTGATTTGATGCGGAAATAAACCGTTATCCGCATTTATAATTTTAGGCAAAAACGCATCGTTTTCAATTTCTGAAATAATAAAATTAAAGGTTTCGTTATCACTTACGGGCACGCTTGATAAAGTTTTTTTCAAAAAATTGTAAAATTCTTCTTTATTTAAGCATTTTTCAACGTGTTTTTTATTTCCTTTCTTTTTTGTATATCCAATATAATTAACGTAATTACATTTTTCAGAAGTGCTCCTAAAAATTTTAGAATATACCGACTTGTCGTAATTAGCTTTAACGAATAATTTTAATTTATCTAAATCGCTTTTATGCTTTTCATAAATAGCAACCATAGCTTCAGAAATATTTGAATAGCCTTCTAACACCTTTTCAAATACCGTAAAATTATAAATTGCCCTTGCTTCTTTTAATAGCGAATAATGATCTTCATCAAATGTGTCGCTCATTGAATCAAAGTTTTCATCCGATAATCCCCTAAACGAAAAACTTTTTACATCTTTATATTTTTCTTTAAATTCTTCACCAAACATTTTCTTTGGCGAAGCTGTCCCTCCAAGTAAAAGTGAAACCCATTCCTTTTGCTCGGCGGTGGTTGCGTTTAAAATTTTATAACCCTCTTTCTTCTTATCGTTTAATCCCTTTAAGGCAATTGCTAAATTTTTGAATTCTTCAAGACGCTCCATTGACAACCGCAAATCTATCTCGCTTTCTAACTCTTCAACTACCAAATTAAAATTATCAAATAAACGCCTAATATCCCTAATTGAATTGATGTCTTCACCTTCAAACAAAAAGTGTCCACGATATTTTATAATATGATGTAAAGCTAAATAATAAAGCCTTAAATCAGCTTTACCTTCACATTCAATAAGTTTTTTACGCAAATGAAAAATAGTAGGAAATTCTTTATAAAATTCTACGTCCGAATAATTTTCATCGGCAAACAATGAAAATTTTGTATTTAAATTGTCATGCTTATCCTCTTCGTAAAAGCCGCTGTTATTTAATCGCAAAAAGAAAAGTTCATCCGTCATAAAAGGCGCAAAAATCCCTTGTAAAAAATCAATGCGCTGACGGCGTCGAGCTAATCTTCTTCGAGAAGTTCTTTTCCCTCTGCGCTCAGAAGCATCGTTTGCCTTTTCAAATAGTCTCACAGCCCATAAATCTTTGCCCTTGCGGCGCAAAAGATTATAGTTCTCATCGGTGCAAGCCATTCCCACTGATTCAGTGCCTATGTCCATACCCACGTAAAATTTTTTCATTTTTTTCCTCCAATCTATTGACAATAATTTTTTTTTGCATTATAATAAAAGTATAGAATAACAAGACGAGTTCAAATAAGATTTATTCTAACCACTTGTTCGCATTGGCGACACACTCTCCGTTTGGAGAGTTTTTTTCTTTGCAAAATTTTATATCTAAATTATAACACACCCTAGCCAATCATTCAATATTTTTTTAAATTTTTAAACGTTTATTTTTTGGCTTAACCTTATTTTACACATAATACCTGACAAATTCTGTCAAAATAAAAAAATTTATTAAAAAAATCCCCACGAGTTTGAAAAATTCAAAAACGTGGGGTTTTTATTACTTTATGGTAGATTAACGCCTAAAATTTCTTCAAGAGAAATTTGGCAAATTTGAGCGTAGTAAATGAGAACTTCAATTGACGGTTTGCTTCTGCCCGTTTCCCAATTTTGAATTGAACTAAGTCCCCAACCAAGGGCTTCACCAAGCTCGGACTGACTGATTGCCCTATCCATATTTTTTTTACAATCTAAACAATTTAAGCTGTGGCAATCGCCGTGATTTCGAGTGTAAAAGCAAACGTATCGGCGCAAATTTAAATTATGAACCCTAAGTTCGTAAAGCTTTAAACTAACTGATTCCCAATCGATTTTTGGCACGGCAATAATTTCCATTTTTTAACTCCATTTTGTTTTTTATTGTTAATAACCGTGCTATACGCCCATATATAGCACGGTTATTTTAAAATTTCAATTTAAATATCAAGCCAAACGGGCTTATTTTCAGCAAGAGATTTTTTAACGTTAATTAGCCTTTGGTTTGACGAGCCACGAAATTTTAAGCGAATATCTTTAAGGCTTTCCACAAACTCGCCGTCGACCAACACGTCGATTAAAGAAAGCATTTCTTTGGCGATTTCCGAATTGCACCTTGCCGATTTTTCACCGCAAATTTCTTCAAACAAATAGCCCGAATAACACCAAATATCTTTATTAGGGAATTGCTTTTTAACCCTTTTTAAAAACGGAAGCAACACCTTTTGATTTTCCGGCTCGAAAGGCTCGCCACCGAGAAGTGACAAACCACGAATATAGCTTTTTTCAAGCTCGGCTAAAATTAAGTTTTCGGCGTTTTCATCAAAGGGTTTACCAAAATTAAAATCCCAAGTTTGAGCGTTAAAACAGCCCTTGCAGTGGTGAGAGCACCCTGAAACGAACAGCGACACCCTACACCCCAAGCCGTTTGCAATATCGCAAAGTTTAATTTCACCGTAATTCATAACAAACCCGATTAATTATAGGTGTAAAACCCTTTCTTTAATTTCTTGAGTTCTACCTTGATTCCAAAATTGCGAGCCAATATAACCACAAGTTCTTCTTGCAACGTTGAGTTTGTTTTGGTCGGTATTTCCACAGTGTGGACATTTCCAACCGAGTTTTTTATCGGCGTCTTCATAAATTTGAATTTCGCCGTCGTAGCCACAAACTTGGCAATAATCGCTCTTGGTGTTGAGTTCGGCATACATAATATTATCATAGATAAACTTCATAACGTCTAAAACGGCGGTCAAGTTATCTTGCATGTTAGGAACTTCAACGTAAGAGATAGCACCGCCTGGGCTTAGGGCTTGGAATTTCGATTCAATTTCAAGCTTTTTGAAAGCGTCGATTGGCTCGGTTACGTGAATGTGATAGCTGTTAGTGATATAGTTTTTATCGGTAACGCCTTTAACGATACCAAAACGTTTTTGCAAACTTTTAGCAAACTTATAAGTAGTGCTTTCAAGTGGAGTGCCGTAAAGCGAGTAGTCAATGTTTTCTTCCGCCTTCCATTTAGCGGTATATTCGTTGAGCTTTTTCATAATTTCCAAGCCCAAAGCTTCACCTTCCGGCTCGGTTAACTTTTTGCCGTTAAGCGAGTAAACACATTCCCAAAGCCCAGCAAAACCAAGAGAAATGGTTGAATAACCGCCGTGGAGCAAGCTATCGATTGTTTGACCTTTTTTAAGGCGAGCAAGAGCGCCATATTGCCACAAGATTGGAGCTGCATCGGAAAGAGTTCCGGTCAAACGCTCGTGGCGGGCTTGAAGAGCACGGTGGCAAAGTTCTAAACGTTGGTCGAAAATGCGCCAGAAAGCTTCCATATCGCCCTTCGCCGAAAGACCAATATCAACCAAGTTAACGGTGACTACGCCTTGGTTAAATCTGCCGTAATATTTTGGATTACCCGCATTATCAACGTAAGGGGTAAGGAAGGAACGACAGCCCATGCAAGTGTAACAATTGCCGTTGCCGTTTTTATCGATTTTTGATTTAAGCATAACCTTTTCGGAAATATAGTCGGGAACCATGCGCTTTGCGGTGCATTTTGCAGCAAGCTCGGTTAAATACCAATATTTACTATCTTCCTTAATATTATCTTCTTCTAAAACGTAAATAAGTTTTGGGAAAGCAGGAGTAACGTAAACGCCCTTTTCGTTTTTAACGCCGATATAACGTTGGTTAAGGGTTTCTTCAATAATCATAGCAAGGTCGTATTTCTCTTGTTCGTTTCTCGCTTCGTTTAAATACATAAACACCGTAACGAAAGGAGCTTGACCGTTAGTGGTTAATAAAGTGACAACTTGATATTGAATGGTTTGAACGCCACGCTTAATTTCTTCACGAAGGCGTTTTTCGGTTATTTCAGCCACCTGTTTATCGGTTGGGTTAAGTTCTTTTAATTCTTCAATAACCTGTTTTTTAATTTTTTCACGGCTAATATTAACGAATGGAGCAAGGTGGGTTAAAGAAATTGATTGACCACCGTATTGGTTAGATGCAACTTGAGCAATAATTTGCGTTGCAATGTTACAAGCCGTTGAAAAACTATGTGGTTTTTCAATTAAAGTTCCGCTAATAACCGTGCCGTTTTGAAGCATATCTTCAAGGTTAACGAGATCGCAATTATGCATGTGTTGAGCAAAATAGTCGGCATCGTGGAAGTGGATTAACCCCTCTTCGTGAGCGGTAACGATATCGTTTGGCAATAAAATACGCCTTGTTAAGTCCTTTGAAACTTCACCTGCCATATAGTCACGTTGAACGCTGTTAACCGTTGGGTTTTTATTAGAATTTTCTTGCTTAACTTCTTCGTTATTGCATTCAATAAGCGACAAAATTTGCTCGTCGGTAGTGTTCGACTTACGAAGAAGCGAACGAGAATAACGATAGGTTATATATTTTCTTGCAACGGCAAAAGCACGTTGACCCATAATTTGGTCTTCAACGATATCTTGAATTTCTTCAACGCTTAAAGAACGGGTAACCGTGGCGCACCTTTTTTCCACGTTTTCCGCAATGAGCCTAATTTGCAAATCGCTCATTCTTTCAGCTTCAACAACGCTTTCGTTTGCCTTGACAACCGCTTTAAAAATTTTGTCAAGATCGAAAATTACTTCTGAACCGTTTCTCTTAATAACCTTCATTTCACCTATCCTACCTTTTGTTAATTTTTTCTACTATATATTGTATATGTCGGCATAGACGCACTACATTTTGGGGTTAAAAGAACGCAATCAACCATATATTGTGACTGCGTTTCATATTTTATATTTCAATTATACCACATTTTGTGGAATTTGCAAGTAGAAAACCACAACATTTTGGGGTTTTCTATAAGTTTGTCTTTAAATGCAAAGATTAAAACAATTTAAATTTAAAAATTCAAATTTGAATTTAAAAAAAATTTTTTGGCTTTTCAATTTTTTCAAATTAAAAGTGGAAAAACGCAACCTTTTAATTTAAAGACAAATTTCAAACAAAATTCAACAATTTTCCCCTTAAAAAAATATTTGCACAAAAAGACACTTTTTTTAAAAATTAATAAAAATAAAAAGGGGCGCAAATTTAGTTTGCCCCCTTTCTTATATATATAACTTTTAAAATTAATTTTCTTCAACGTTTTGAGCTTGAACTTCCGCTTGATTATTTTCTTCCACCTTTTCCACGGCTTTTTTAAACTTTTTAAAGGTTAAAAGGAACAAGCAAACTGCCAAAATAACTGCGCAATAGTCGGTGATTGGTTGAGTTAAAACAAGCATAAATTCGGTGTTAGTTAAGGCGTTGATTATAATTAAAAGTGGAATGTAAATTATTCCCTGTCTACTTGCCGATAAAATTAGCGAAGGAATTGCCGCACCCATTGCTTGAAGGGCGTTAATCATAACGAAAAGCACGCCTAAAACGGGACCGGAAATTAACAAAATTTTAACGAAGGTAGTTCCGTAGTCAATTTGCGTCTGAACTTTAATAAACGCCATAACCAGCGGTTCGGAAAGAAAGAAGGTGACAAGGCTCATAATAACGCTCATAATAAACGCTAACACGCAAGAAAATTTCATAACGCCGGTAAACCGCTTTACGTTTTTAGCGCCGAAGCAATAACCTAAAAGTGGCTGAATTCCCGTGCCTAAGCCGATTAAAAGCATAACCGTTATGGTGTTTACTTTAAAGGCAATTCCAAGTCCGCCAACGGCGTCGTCGCAAAAGGCAGACATAAAGTTGTTAACGACGATGTTAGAAACGCTCATTAGCATACTGTTTAAAGAAGCTGGAATACCAATTTTGAAAACCCCCGAAAAAATTCCGTTCTTTGCCGAATAATCTTTTAACGAAATGGAAAAAATTGAATTTTTTGAAAGTATATGGAAAAGATAAAAAACAAAGGCGAACACGTTGCCGAAAACCGTTGCCCAAGCAGCGCCTGCAATGCCCCAACCTAAAACGCTAATCATAATTGGGTCTAAAATAACGTTGAGCATATTACCGATTATCATACCAATCATTGCAACGTTAGCCTTGCCCTCCGCCCTTATAATATTTGAAAAGGCGTTGGAAACGATTAAAAACGGAAGAGAGATGGAAACGATGGAAAAATAGCTTTTTGTAAATTCCATAGTAGCGTCACTTGCGCCAATAATCCTACAAAGCGGTTCTAACAATAACCAAATCAGCCCCATGCAAACAATTCCAATTACCGTGCCCGTCCAAAAGCAAAATGAAGAAACTTTTTTTGCAATTTCTTCATTGCCTTCACCAAGCTTTCTGGAAATTAAGCTTGTTCCGCCAATACCGAAAATCATTCCCACGGCCATAAAAATCAAAAAAGCCGGCGTGACCAACGAAACGGCTGTAACCATATCGCCAACACCCGTTTGACCAATAAAAAAGGTATCGGCAAGATTATAAATAAGCACCATAATCATGCTGACGATTGATGGAATTGCGTTTACTAACACCGCTTTGGGAATTGGCGCATTTTTAAAAATTTCTATTGAATTACTCTTCATATATCACCTAAATTAAACTTTTAGCAAATTATTAATATGACTAAATTAAAAATTTTTTTATTATTAGGGTTTAAAAAAAAATTTTTAAAGTTTTACCCCTTAAATTGGTAAAAACCGTGCTATAACACGGTTTTTAATTAAAAATTAAAGCTTTCAACGGTTTCGCCCTCTAAAGTTTTTAAGGTTATGCGATAGTTAATTTTTAAAAATAGCTTTGCGCTATCTAAAATTATATAGCCCGGTTTCGTTTCTTCCTTTGGAAGAGAAATTGAACCTGGGTTTGCAAAAATTTTGCCGTTTTCTTTTTTGAAAGTAGTAACGTGGGTATGACCGGACAAAATTACGTTTGCGTTTTTTGCAACGCTTTCAAGTTGACTTTCAAGATTTTGACCGTGAGTTGCAAAAACCGTTTTATCACCAAGTTCTAAAAACAAATAGTCGCTCATAATTGGAAAATTTAAAACCATTTGGTCAACTTCGGCATCGCAATTACCTTTAACGCCAATAATTTTGTCGCTTAAAGAATTGAGAATGTCAATACATTCCTTTGGGTTATGACCTTCAGGTAAATCGTTGCGAGGACCGTGATAGAGCACGTCGCCTAAAATTAAGAGCTTATCGCACTTTTCAGTTTCAAAGGCTAAAACAGCCTTTTTTAGCGCTTCACTTGAACCGTGAATATCGGAAATAACCATAACCTTCATAAGAAAATCCCCCTTTTTAATAGGATAAGCGTTTAAATTTTGTTAAATCGCTTAAATATTTTTTTGCATATTTTTTTGCCATTTCTAAATTTTGATAGGCGTAGTTTCCACACTCAACGGCAGTTGCGCCGGGAATTTCGCCAGAAAAATTTATACAAAACTCCATTGTTTCAACGATAAGCGGAAAAACGTTTTCGCTTGTTAAATCGCCGAACATTACGAGATAGAATCCCGTTTTACAGCCCATAGGTCCAAAATAAATTACTTCGTTTTTTCGAGAGCTATTTCTTAAAAAGGTAGCCCCTAAATGTTCGAGAGTGTGAATTGCATCGCCCATTAAACAAGGTTCTTTATTAGGGGCGGTAAATCTAATATCGAAAGTGGTTACCGTTACCCCATTAAAAACGTCCTTGCGGGAAACGTAAAGCCCCGGAAAAAGCGTTTGGTGATTAACTTTAAAGCTTTCAATTTTTTTTAGTTCCATTTCAACACCTATTAAAAACCTATCTATAAGGCGATTAAACCCCTAAAATTAGTCTTTTTTAATTTTTAACTTGCCAATTGATTGAGCAATCGACATATCGGCAAGTTTACCAAACTTATCAACTTCGGTTTTATTTTTTTCGGCACGGGTTAAGCAACCTGCTCCACCAACGCAACCGCCAACGCACGCCATACCTTCAATAAAGTTAGCATCTAAAACCTTTTTGCCCGCTTTAAGCAAAGCGATATTGCAAGCTTCAATGCCATCGCAAGAAACGGCTTTAAGATTAAAATCGGTAATGCCCTTTTCCTTTAAGCTTTGAGAAACTGCATCGCTCAAACCACCGCAACGAGCAAAAATTCTTCCATAGTATGAAGCGTCGTCAAGCTTTTCTTCTTCCAAGGTGGTAATATCAATATCCTTACTATCAAATAGCGCTTGAAGTTCTTCAAAGGTAATAACTGCGTCGATATAATCTTTAACCGAATCCTTTTGGAATTCCATTTTTTTTGCGGTGCAAGGTCCAATGAAAACAACCTTACAATTTTTATCTTTTTCCTTTAAATATTTAGAAATTGCCGCCGCCGGAGAAAGATTACTTGAAACGTAAGGAACGAGAGCAGGATAATTTTTTTCAATAAAGGAAACGAAGGCAGGACAGCACGAACTTGTTAAAAATCCCTTTTCATAAAGTTCGTCAGCTTCGTCAAAGGCAACCATATCAGCGCCGAGTGCCGCTTCAACAACCGAGCCGAATCCAAGCTTTTTAATGCCCGAAACAACTTGACCGAGCTTTGCATAAACGTATTGGCTGGAAATTGCAGGAGCAACCACTGCGTAAACGTGGTAGTTTTGATTATCGTTGCTATTTTTCAAAATTTCAATAGTGTTAATTATAAACGACTTATCTTGAATAGCGCCGAAAGGACAGCTAACCATGCACGCCCCGCAAGAAATACATTTTTTGTTGTCAATTTTAGCTTGACCTTCTTCATTCATGGTGATAGCCTTTGGCTTACAAGCCTTTTGGCAAGGGCGTTTTAGGTTGGCAATTGCGCTATACGGACAAGCCTTTGAACAAGCTCCGCATTCTTTACATTTCGATTTGTCGATATGGGCCTTTTGATGAGCGTCAAAAACGATTGCGCCGAACTTACAAACGTCTTCACAGCGGTGAGCAACGCAACCACGACAAGTTTCCGTTACGTGGTAGCCACCGATAGGACATTCATCGCAAGCTTCGGTGATAACTTCAATAACGTTAGGGTTAGTTTTATCGCCACCCATAGCAACCTTAACTCTCTCGCCGATAATGGCACGTTCTTTATAAACACAACAACGAGCAGTTGGCTTGTTGCCAGGAATAATTTGTTTTGGAATATCAATTAAAGTTTCCATTAAGTCGCCGTGCCAAGTGTGGCGAGCAACCGCACGCAAAACCTTGTATTTCCAGTGTTGAATTTTAGTATCGAATTTTCTCATTAAAAAACTCCCCAAAATTATTTTTTTAACAGTTTAATTAATCTATAATATTTTAAATTATTTAATTAATTTTTTCAAGCGTTTTGCCCTTGTTTTTCGGTAAACTTTTTGGTAATTTTTTGAATAACTTTTTAATTGGCTAAAATTATTGACTTTAAGCTAAAAAACTTGTATAATAAACTAAATTTATTTTTTAAGGTGAATTAAGTGAAAAAAATTATCATTTGCGGTGTTTTAGCCCTATCTTTAACCTTTTGCTTTGCCATAACCGGTTGCAACAAAAATACCCCCGTGCGTTCCCAACGCTCTTCGGGCTCAATAGCAAGCGAATTTTCTTATAAATTCCCTTATATCGTTAGCGCAAGCGGAGGAAACGGCGTTAGTCGTAACCCAATTAAAAGTAGCGTAGAGCAAAGTGAAAGCTCGTCAAGTCAGTTTGCATATAATACTCCGGAAGGCGTTGTTTTCGCAATTGATAACCTTGGCGAAATCAACGAGGAAAACTACCTTACTAAAAGCGAGCGCCTAACCTTTATTGAACAAACCTATCAAGCTCTTTCCAGCGACGATAAACAAAAGGTTACAAACTACCAACTTTTAGTTGACGCTCGAAACACCTTCGACCAGCTGGTTGCATCGCTCAACGTTGAAAATATTGATAAGTTTAAAGAAAAAATTGCAAATCTTGGGGAGTTTAGCTATACCGACCAATATATTTTAAAGTTAAACGACGCCCTTGACCTTTACAACCTAATTCACCCAACCTTAAAACCACAAGTTGAAAGTGAATTTAACCTTTTATCGGCTAATTTACAAAAGGTTTTCGACCATCAATCGGTGGAAAAATTAATTGAATTATATAGCCTTTTACCATCGACTATAACCAACTCAACCGTTGGAAAATTTAGAAAGGTTATAAACGATTTTAACAACCTTTCCGCAAGCCAAAAAGCCCTTGTTCCAAGCGAAATTCAAAGTCAAATTACAAGCTTTGCCATTGAAATTGCTAAAAACTATACCACTCTTTACGCCCACGTTTTACAAAAGCAAATTGATAACTCAATTTTCAGTTTTATTAAAACGACTAAAACCCAAGGAAGCGGAGTGGAATACGCCCAAGAAAATTTAACCGACTGTCACCAATTTTCAGTTGATTCAAAGCTTTTAGTTTTCACCCCATACGGCGGTGAGTTAACCATTTATTTAACGGGCAACTCAAACCTTAGCCTTTACGTTGGCTCTGAAAAAATTTCCTCCAAGCAAATTGAAGGAAACGTTTTAAAACTATTCCTTGAAGAAATGGCTTCTTACACCATTTCTTTTGACAAACCAACCCAAATTTACGCCGTTGAATTCAACTAAAAATTGCAAATAATCAACTTATAACCCGTTTAATTTAAATTTTTCAAAAATAATAAATAATTTTAAGGAGGCATTTTTAATGAAAACTGCTGCTAAAGTATTTTTAATTTTATCCATCATCGGTTCAGCCATTTTAATTTTTGTTGGTGGATATACCTACTTGGGAGGAACCGCTCTATTAGCCACTGACGAAGTTACCGCAGTAACTGCAATTTCAAGCGGAATATCTAACGTTGTATCGGGACTTATTTCGTTAATTTTCTCAATCGTTTCCCTTGTAAAACTTAACAAAGCTACCTGCGCAGACGACTATTCAGTTGGTTTTAGAATTGTTACCTTGCTTTTTGCAAACATAATTGCGGGCATCATTCTTCTTTGCATGAAAGACAAAGATTTTCAAAACTAACCTTCTTTCAAAAAAACTAAATGCGTTGACAATAATTCTATTGCCAACGCATTTTTTTATTCTTTTAAATTTAAACGATAAACTTTAATGCTATTCGTTATAGCCTTTTGGATTTTTCAATTGGAAATTTAACGCCGAAGAACACATTTCTTCAATGCCAAACTGTGCTTTAAAGCCAAGCTTTTCAAAAGCCAAGTCAGGGTTTGCATAGCACTTGGCAATATCGCCTGCACGCCTTTGGACAATTTTATAAGGGATTTCCCTTCCAAGGGCTTTAGAAAAAGCTTTAACCATATCGAGCACGCTGTAACCAACGCCCGTTCCAAGGTTAACTATTAACAGTCCGCCATTTTCAATTTTATTAACCGCAAGAACGTGTCCACGAGCAAGGTCGACAACGTGAATGTAATCACGAACACCAGTTCCATCGTGGGTTGGGTAATCGCCACCAAAAACGTTTAAAAATGGAAGCTGACCTGTTGCAACCTTGGTTATATACGGCGCAAGATTGTTTGGAATTCCGTTTGGATCTTCACCGATTAAACCGCTTTCGTGAGCGCCAATTGGGTTAAAGTAGCGCAAAATGGTAATATCCCACGAATTATCGCTTTTATATAAATCTTTTAAAATATATTCAATAAAAAGTTTAGTCGAGCCGTAAGGATTGGTTGTTGAAAGAGGAAAATCTTCGGTGATTGGAACGGCGTGAGGATCGCCGTAAACGGTGGCAGAAGAAGAAAATACTAATTTTTTACAATTAAATTCTTTCATTACCTCAACCAAGCTAATAAGACCGCCAATATTATTATGATAATATTCAATTGGCATTTTAACCGATTCACCAACCGCCTTAAAGCCGGCAAAATTAATAACGGCAAAAATATTATGCTCGCTAAAAATTTTTCTTAACGAAACTTTATCTAAAACGTCAACTTGATAAAAACTTATTGATTTCCCCGTAATTTGTTCCACCCTTTTAACGGCGGTAAACTTGCTGTTTGAAAGATTGTCGCAAACCACAACGTCATATCCGTTGTTAATAAGCTCAACCACGGTGTGAGAGCCAATATAACCTGCGCCACCCGTCACTAAAATTGTTTTCATAATTTCACCTTTACTTTTTTCATTTTTACCAGCTATTTAACTTTTTATGCGTTAAATATTACTACCTAATTCTTCATAAATAAATATTAACACTAAACTGAAAAAAACTCAACCAAATTAACCTAAAATTAAAATTTGCATTAGTTTTGCAGTAAAGAAAAAGAACGTAATCGCAAATTGGTTATGCCCTTTTCTTTTTAATTTAGTGCGATAATCGACTTATTTAGCCACTAATTTAATTAATTTTTATTCTCCAAACACTTTAGAATTCCAAATAACTTGGTTGTTCCCGTTCCATCCTTCTTCCCAACCGCTTGGCTTTTCGCTATATGAAGTTTCAAAAGTAACGTTAGTTAATTTTTCAAACACACCCTTTTCTATTACTTCAACAAACTTTGGTAATATTACTATATTTAAATGTGAAAAATCATATGTATAC
>JAZQKQ010000036.1:0-90362 GCA_045542235.1 Christensenellaceae bacterium
CCAATTGACCTTTGGTAATAGAATAATGAAACAGCTTAAAGAATTCGTGGCGGTATTCGTGGCGTGCGGTGGAAGCGAGCTTGAAGCCATTGACGATATAATGGCGAAAAAGGTTTTAAGAAAGTTAGAAGCTAAAAACCCAGTGCTGGTTAGAAACCTTGCCGAAGCGACCTGCGATTTTATTAAGCAATTATTTGGCGAAGACAATATGACTTCGTGTGTAAATTATTTAACTAATCTTGAAATGAATAGCTAAAAAGTTAGCCAATAAGGCGATTAAAGGAAGTTATGGGAACATTACGCAAAAAAATGATTTTTATATTGACAAGCGCAATAGTCGGCGTGCTGTGTTTGCTTGTTTCATATTTTATACTAATTCAAACGGGTGTAATTCAGGCAAGGCAATCTAAGCTTGTCATCGTGGCAGACTCTTTTGAAAAGGTTTACGACGGGGAAGAACTAACTTGTTCGAGTTATAAAATAACCTACGGTTCAATTCGCCCCGATCATAAAATTGAAGCAACATTTTACGGTAGTCAGGTCGATGCGGGAACTAGCAATTGTAGCGTGGTTTGTTATATAACCGATGCCGATGGCGTTGACGTGACTAATAAATATGATATAGAATACGTTCCCGGCACTTTATTGGTCGCTCAAAGATATATTAAAATAAAGTCGGGGTCAGATGAAAAATATTACGACGGCGAACCACTTAAAGGTGGAAAAAACGGTTTTTCAATTATGGTTGGCTCATTGGTGGCAGGGCATACCATCGACGTTGAGGGTGTTTCGGAAATTACCAAGGTTGGCGTTACCGACAACGTTATTTCGGCAAAAATTAGTAACGGCGACGGCATTGACGTTACCACTAATTACGACGTTAACTACGGCTACGGCACTTTAACCGTTTTATCAAACGAAATTAAAATAAAGTCGGCTACCTTGGAAAAGGAATACGACGGCTTGCCACTTTACGCAAGCGACGGCTACGATGAAAATGGTAATCCGCCTTATATTATTAGTGAAGGTAGCGATATGCTCAAAGCCTTTAACCATAAGCTAATTGTAGAAACTACCGGTGAAATTACCAACGTGGGAAGCGTTCCTCACGAAATTAAAGCAACCATAGTCGATAAAAGCGGTGACGACGTTTCCAATTTATATAACGTTGAGTTAGAAGTGGGCGAGCTTAAAATTATCCCTCGTGAAATGACCGTTTTTTCACCAGGGGCGGAAAAAACCTACGATGGACTTCCCCTTAAAAAAGCAGACTTTGCAATAGGTGACGAAAAGGCGGTTCCTGAGCGGTTGGTTAGTGGGCATAACGTTGTTGCAACCTATTCGGGCAGTCAAACCGACGTTGGTCAAAGCCCGAACAATTTTTCCGGTTGCGACGTGTTCGATTCCAATAATAATTTGGTAACGGCAAACTATAAAATTACCTATCAACCGGGAATTTTAACGGTTAACCCAATTTTAATTAGCGTTTATTCACCAAGCGCAACTAAAAATTACGACGGCACTCCACTGGTTTGTCACGAAACGCCAATTATAACGGGCGGTTTACTTTTAGGTCACGAGCCAAGCTTTGAATTTTTAAGTTCAATAACCTATCCTGGCACGGTGGAAAACGACGTTGTTTGTAGAATAACCGATGAATATAATCACGACGTTAGCGGTTTTTATAATATAACCTATCACGATGGCAACCTAAACGTGACCGCCGAAAAGAAGGTTATTTTAGTTAAAACGCCTTCTTCATCGGTTGTTTACGACGATACCGACCATAAGACGGATCAAAGCTTAATTGAGCTTATTGACGACTCAAAGCTTAGCGAAGGTCACTTTATTAACTATTTAGGCGATACTCCAACCTTCAAAAACGTTGCGGGCTATTCAAGTAGCGGTGAAGTTTTAGGGTATGAAAATCAAATTATAGAAAACAGCTGGCAAATTTTAGATGGAAGCGGTAACGACGTTTCAAATGAATATATGGTTGTTGCAACAATGCAAAACCTTGGAACGATTAAAATTTTGCCAATGCAAATCAACGTTTACAGCGAGAGCTTTACTAAAACTTACGATGGTTCGCCTTTCGATGCAACCGAAGTTTCTAACGGGTTAATTTTGTTAGAAAGTCAACCTTATCTTTTATCGGGACACCAAATCTACGGCTATAAGTCGGTTATCCCAACTCAAATTTTAGCCGGAACTTACGTTAACGACGTTAGCGTGTCCGTTTTAGACGGTAACGGAAACGACGTTTCAATTAACTACGTTGCAAACCCAGTTTACCTAGGAACGTTGACTATTAAAAAAGCCGTTTTAAACGTTACTATTGATTTTGTTTCAAAAACCAATAACGACGGCTTGACTAACGACGGACTTTTAACCGTTGAGCACGATGAATATTTTATTTCGGGTGTTGTTTCAAGCGGTGATAGTTACGATACCGTTTCAAGTATTAAATTTACAAGTATTTCACAAGCCGACGTTTCCAACGGCATTGATAACGCAAAGGTTGAAGTTGTTGAGCTTATAATTTACAATTCAGCTAACAACTTAAACGTGGCAAGCTGTTATGAAATTGTTATAACCGACGCTTATTTATATTGGATTTAATTAGTTTTAGCAGTAGGTATAGGAAGGGATAAAATGCTATACGATTCTTATAAAAACAAAATATTAAAGTGGGCATCCGTGCGTGACTTTGTTTTCAAGCATAAAATTTTCTTTTGTTTGTGCTTGGCGGTTTTGGTTGCCGTTTTATCCACTTTATTATACTTTAAAGGCAATTTTACCTCTACTTTTACCTGTGACGAGCAGTTTATTTATGGTGAAAGGTTAAACGTTAAAAGCAGTGCGTTTTTGGCGTTTACCGACTATGAATATAGAGAGAAGGGCAGTGAAGAATGGTCGAATAGTAAACCAACCAAGCCTGGCGACTATGAAGTTAGAGCCCTTGCGAACACTGTTTTTGGAAGAAATTATTCAAACGTTTTAACCTTTTCAATTGAAAAAAAGAAGGTTGAAATTGGCGCTATTGAAAGTGACGTTGGCTATGGCGACACGCCGACTTTCGGTGGAAATCTCGGCTACGACGACTACCTTGACCAAAGCCTATTAAAATATTCAAAAGGTGTTGTCGGCGGTGATTTTAAACAGAATTATAAGGTCGATATAAGTTCGGTCGTAATAAAAAATAAGCAGGGAGAAAACGTTACTTCTTGCTACGATATCACTTGCCCAATTAGGTCGGTTCAAATTTTAAAGCGAGAAATTACTTTAAAAGTAGAAAACGCTTCAAAGGTTTACGATGGAGAAAGTTTATCTTCTTCAAACTATAATTTAGAGGGAAGCGTTATAAAGGGCGATGAAATTAGCGTTAGCTTTAATCAATCGATAACCGACGTTGGAACAATTGAAAATCAGCCGACCGTTACCATTAAAAACGGTTTGGGTGGCGACGTTACCAGCTTTTATTCAATTAATATAATAAAAGGGTTTTTAACCGTTGAAAAACGAAAGTTATTAGTTTCAACCCCAAGCGAAAGTCAGGTTTATAACGGCGAATATATTTTTAATATAAACTTTACTCTTTTAAGCGGTTCATTAGCTAATGGTGAAGAATTCGTTGTCAACGCTTTTCAAAGCATAAAAGACGTTGGAAAGGTAGACAACGATATGATTATCGACGTTGTAAAAAACAATCAGTTGGTAAGTCATAATTACGATATAACCTTAATTAACGGCAGTTTAGAAATAACGCCGAAGCCCGTTGAAATTATCACGGCAAATTTTGAAGGTGTTTATAACGGATTAGAGCAATATAACGAAAATTTTACCATTTCCGGCCTTATCGACGGCGAATATGCTCTTTTAAAAAACCATAACGGCAGAACGGACGTTGGCGAAAGCCCTAACTATTTGTCAATTGCCATTTTTAACGACCAAACGGAAACCACTTCAAACTATTTGGTTAACTATAACTACGGCGTTTTAAAAATAACGCAACGGCCAATTACCGTTAAACCGGAAAATATCGTTGCCGTTTACGATGGTGAAGTTTTGCGCTCTTCAAAGGTGGAAATTGTTGAAGGTAGCCTTGCGTTAAATTCTCACCAGTGTTACATAACCACTGAAGGTTCTCAACAAACGGTTGGGTTTAGTGAAAATATCATCGTTAAAGCCCAGGTTTTTGAAGGAAACACCGATATTTCTCACAACTATTCAATTTCTACTAAAAACGGAACGTTAACCGTTGAAAAACGTGAAATTAACGTTAAGCCGACCGATAAAGTTAAGGAATACGATGGCAATAATTTGGTTGCCGACGGATATGAAACGGTGGGTTACGGCAATAATATCGTTTCAAAACATAGGGCGGTTTATCAAATTAGCGGTGAAATTACCGAGCTTGGAACTATTGAAACAAACTTTTTAAGTTTTGAAATTTTTGATGAAAAGAATGAAAACGTTTCACAAAATTATATTATCAATCAATTTGCCGGCAGTTTAACGGTTACTCAAAGAAAAATCGTTATTCAGCCCGACAGTTTAACCGTTGTTTACGATGGCTTAGAACATTCCGTTACCACCTATCAAGTCCTTTCAGGAAGCTTGTTAGATTTTCACGAGTTAGACGTTGAAGTTAGGGGAACTCAGCTTGTTGCAGGGGTTAATTCTAACGTTAGGGTGGAAAGTTTTAACGTTTATAATGGCGCCAATAACGTTACGAAATATTATAGCGCGGAATGTCGAATGGGCAAGATAATCGTGCTAAAGCGCAACGTTTTACTAAAAACGGGCTCGGCAGAGTTCGTTTACGATGGTCAAAATCACACCTTTGCCGATGAAGATGAAGTTGAAAATCAAGGGTTGGCACAGGGTGACGTTTTGGTTGTTGATGCAAGGGCTAATCCGTGTGTCGTTGGCGAATATTTAAATAAAATTATCGTTAGCGTCCTTTGTGGTGACGGTAGCGTTAGAACGGACTGCTATAATTTTACAACGGAGTTTGGTTCGATAAAAATAACCGAAAGGGAACTTAACGTTAAACTCTTTGGCGGTGAGTGGGTTTACGATGGCTACCGCCATTCTAACGAAGAGTTAGAGTTCGTTGATTGTAGCTTAGCCGATGGCGACAATTATATAATTTTAGAAAAGGCTACCATTTTCGACGTTGGTAGCGTTGAAAACTATTTTAATTTAAAAATTGAAGGCGCTGATTTTAGCGATAGAACTTTCTGTTATAAATTTAATTACGATTTAAGCGATTGCACTTTAACCGTCACCCCAAGATACGTTTATTTAAATGCTTGCGATACGGAAAAAATTTACGATGGCTTAGGTTTTGGCTTAAACGAAACCTTAATTGAATATGAAATTATAGAAGGCTCTTTGGCAAACGAAAATCACTTCGTTGTTTTTGAGGTTAGCGATGATTTAAACGTTGTTGGTAGCAAAACCACCAAGGTTTTATCTTGCGCAATTTACGCAGGCGTCGTAGATATTAGTAAAAACTATCAATTAACTTATTTAAAAGGTTCGGAAATTAACCTTAAAATTACAAAGCGACCTATCGTAATTAAGCCGAAAGACCTTTCAAAATATTACGACGGTAATCCGTTATTATGTAACGACGCAGTAGTTTCGCCAAACTCTCAATATTCTATCGTTTCGGGCGATTCAATTTTGATTTCTACAACAGGTTCTCAAACGGAGTGCGGTAGAAGTGAAAACGAAATAAGCTGGTTCGATATTTATAACGGATTTGGAAATAGCGTAAAGGACAACTATGAAGTCGAGCTAGAAGTCAGTTATCTATCCGTTTCCCGCCGACCTATAACCGTTACCACGCCATCGAAATCATTTACCTTCGACGGCAGTGAAAAATATTTTATTGAAGGTTGGAAAGCGGAAAATTTACCAAGTCAGTTTGCGGTTGAACTCCTTTCTTACACCGTTGAAACTAACGCTTCCGTTTATCAAAATAGCGTTGACGTTAAATTTACTTTAAACGGCGCCGACGTTAGCGAAAACTTTAAAATTGTTCCAAACTACGGCTCTCTTATTATTAATCATTTAATTTTAGAAGTGGAAACGGAAGACCTTTTAGGCGTAGTTTACGATGGAAATATTCATAAAAATAGCAATTATCAAATTCTTAACCTTGCCGAAATTGAAGGTAGCGTCGTTTATCCAATTGAGATTAGTTTAATTTCTTCAAAGGAAGTAATTAAGGCGGGAACTCATAATAACGGCGTAGCGTTAAAGGTTTCAAGAATAAGCGATGGTTTCGATATTTCGTCGAACTTTAAAATCGTTTACCCTAACGGAATGGGCAAAATTGAAATTTTACCACGCCAACTTGAAATAACTTCCGGTTCAAGTGAAAAAACCTTTGACGGAGTTGCCCTTTTCGACGAATCTTTTGAAATAACTTCCGGTGAGTTGGTTTTAGGCGATGAAATTAGCGTTTCGCAAAGAACCTTGCTTAACCAAGTTGGCGAAACGGATAACCTTTTAGAGTTTGAAATAACTAACCTTCTTTTTGACGATGACAGAACGGGTTGTTATGAAATTATTTTAACTTCCGGTAAATTAAAGGTTAATATTGCGCCAATTATAACCGTTGATTTAGTTGACGTTAGCCGTGAATATAACGGTCAACCGCTAATTAGCGACCAATACGTTATTTTAGAAGAAAATTTACAAAGTTTAACTTGTAGTTTGTTTACTTCCGGCTCGCAAACCTACGTTGGTAGTTCGGAAAACTATATTGAAAATATTATGATTTTCTCCGACGGCGTTGACGTTACCGACTATTTTGAGCAAATCGTTTTAGGTAGCGGAACTTTAACCGTTACCCCAAGGCTGGTTTCTCTCGTTGTAATTAACTCCGAATATAATTATAACGGACAGCTTCAAAGTTCTAACTTCTACTATATTGCAAGTGGTTCTTTCGTGGCTGGGGAATTTATGGAAAATCCTGTTTTCGTTGGCGGTTCGATAAACGTTGGCGACCTAGGTTATACGACTTTAAATTACGATAGAGTTTATAATAGCGTTCTCGATTTAGACGTTAGCGAGAACTACGATATAATCGTGACCGAAGGGTTAGTCACCATTAATCCTCGTTCGGTTTATATTAAACCTGTCGATAGGGAAAAGGTTTACGATGGCGCTAAATTGCAAGCGGAAGAATGGGAATATTATTCGACCAGCTTAAATAATCAAAATTATCAATTTGTCGAAGGTCAAATTCTAAATTGTATTTTTGAAGGCGAACAGCTATTCGTTGGTCAAAGTTTATCTACGCTGACCGTTAGTCAAATTATTAGTGGAAGCGATTTAGTAAATTTAGCTAACTATAACGTTTATTGCGGTAGCGGAAGTTTAACCGTTCACGGCATTGAAATTATAGTGGAAAACCAAAGCCTTGAAAAGGTTTACGATGGTGAAGCTTGTAATTTAACCGAATATGAAATTTTAAATCCTGAAAACCTGCTTTCCGGTCACGAAATTTCCGTTGTTTCTCCGTTTATGGGAACTGATGCGGGGGTTTTCGTTAATGAAATGGAAATTGTAATCACCAATGAAATCGGCGATGAAGTGGTTGGAATTTATTCCTTTACTTTTACGGGTGAAATTATAATTTCTAAACGACCAATTTATATAACAACCAATTCAAAAACCCAAGTTTATAACGGTCAAGCTTTAAGTTGTTTAGAGTATGAATTGGGCGAAAGTGGTGAAGGCGTTGGGCTTGCTAACGGTCAATCGTTGTCCATTTTAAGTTCAACGCAAATTATAAACGCAGGCACGGCTCAAAACCTTATTGAATTTGCCGTATATAGCGAAAACACCCTCGATTTAAACGATTATTCGGCAAATTACCAATTTGAAATTACTTATGGAACTCTTGAAATTACAAAGCGTTTAGCAACGATTAAGCCTACCGACGTTATCGCTAATTATAACGGCGAAGCTCAAACTTCAACGGTGGCGGAAAGTCTTTTAAACGATGAAAATCAAGGGGTTGTCGAAGGGGAAATAATTTACGTTTTATCAACTCAAAGTTTAACTAACGTTGGTAGCATAACCAATAACGCAATTGCGGAAATTGTTAGCGTTGAAGGTGGCGATGCTTCTAACTACGAGTTTACCTTTGTTGAAGGTTCTATAACTATTTTACCGTTAGAAATAATTATTAAGCCTGTCGACGTTTTAGAAATCTATAACGGACAATCTCACACGACCAGTCTTGGCGAAACTTGCGGTGAAAATTCCCTCGTAAGCGGTCATACTATTGAAATCGTGTCCACCAAGAGTTTAACTAAAATTGGGGTTGTCACTAATAACGTTAAGGCTATTTTGGGTATTTTCGATAGTCAAGGTAACGACGTTTCGGCTAACTACTCATACAAGCTAAACGAGTGCCTTTCGGGAACTATTGAAGTTTGTCCAATATCCATAATCTTAACGCCTATTAACTGTGCCGTTAGCTACGTTGGCGTGAACGTTTATACCCAAAAATTCTACGCCCGCATGAGCGGTTCGCTTTTAGCTGGTTATAATTTAAGTTATAAAATTACTCCGTCGTCACATTTAGTGACCACCGACACTCCACATAGTTTAACCATTGATTCGGTTGTTTTAACCGATGATAAGGGTAATGAAGTTAGTGGTATTGAAGAAACCGACGATCAAGGTAACGTGGTTATAAACTACGGCTTACATATCGTCACTTTAAAGGTGGGTAGTCTTTCAATTAGCCCTAAGTTAATCACCGTTTCAAGCGAAAGTAAAAGCGTAATTTATAATGAAAATCAGCACCAAAGTGGAAATATTATTGAAATATCCAACGAGGAAAGTTGCGCTATTGAATCGGGCGTGCTTGCGAGTGGTGAATTTATTCGTTTCTCGGCTGAACAGATCATTTCAATTTCCCTTGAAGAATATTTAGCTTCGGGTGAAGCTGTTCGCAAAGAAAACCTAATTTCTAACGTTTATATTTATTATATTGATGAATTAGGCAATGAAGTTGAAACGACTTCAAACTATTCAATAACCTATAAATCGGGTTATATAATGGTAATTTAAAATTAAAAGGTCTGCGTTTTTAAATAAGGGCAGACCTTTTGTTTTTCGGTTTAATAAAATTAAGGTTAAAATATTCAAAATATGGTGAAAAAATTAAGTTGATATTGACTTATTTATATGGTTGATATATAATTTTTTACGTTGGGGGTAAATTATGAACAAGAAAATTTTATTTGTAATTTTACTATGTTTATCTTTTATTTTTACCGGTTGCTCCGTTCAAATGAACGTTGGTGAAAGTAAAAGCGAAAAAAGTTCAGGTTTAGTTAGTAGCATAACTTCTACAACAAACAGCAAAAACAACAGTCAGTTGCCAACTCAAAGCAGTAATAGCGTTGAACCTCAAAAGAGCGAACAAGGCGGTTCAAGCGTTGGCGGAAATAGTCAAAAACCCGCAAATAGCACGGTTAACTCAACAAGTTCTGCTGTTTTAGGCAATAGTTCCGGAACTCACAGCGTTCCTCAAACAACTCCTTCTGGGGAATACACTTTAAAAAACGCCGATATTACGGGTAATAAAATTGGCGCCAGCGTCGACTTGTTTAGAACGGAAGGCTATGGCAAAAACGTTACCGGCGGTGGCAATTTAAAACTTGGCGACACCGGTTACGTTCAGGTTAAAACTGCCGAAGAATTTATTAAAGCTATCGGTAGAAAAAATTACGACGATAAAACCGATACTAATTTCCCAACCAGACCAATGGTCGTTGAAGTTATGAACGACCTTGACCTTGGCTATAACGAAATTGGTTCTGCCGCTCAAGGTTTAAGCGACGTTGTTGCCGCTAACGGGGCAAGCGTTCACCCAACCTTAAAGAAAACCGGCGTTAGCTTAATTTATATTAACGCCCGTGAAAATTTAACCATCTATTCTAAAAACGGCGCTACCATTAAGCACGCTTGTTTCCAAATTCGTGGCTACGACAATAAGCCAAGCAATAATATTATAATAAGAAATCTTAGATTTATCGGCTGTTGGGAATGGGATGATAGCGGTAAATACGATGCTAACGATTGGGATATTTTCACAATTCGTGGCGATAAGGGTAAGGTTTCAAACGTTTTAATCGACCACTGCACCTTTACCAAGCCTTACGACGGCACTATCGACGTTAAATACGGCGCAACCGATATTACCATTTCTTGGTGTAATTTCCTTGCATACGACAACACCGACGCTGACTTTATGGATATGATGAACTATTTGGAAGCAAACAAGTCTTCATTCCCTAACTACAATTCCGCAAGAAGCGGTGGCGCAACCTTCGACGATATGGTTAACTATTCGTCAATTAATAAAAAAGTTCACCTAATCGGTCACACCGATAACAACGCAGGCGATGAAAATATTCGTGTGACCTATGCAAACAACTACTACGAAAATTGCACCGAGCGACTTCCACGACTTCGCCTTGGTAAAGCCCACGTTTATAACTGCATTTTCAACGCAACAAAATCAAACGAACTTAAAAACTCAATAGCTTCAAGGGGAATTTCTTGGCCGACTGCATTAACCTTTGCTTCTAACGGCTCTCTTGGAACCAACTATGGCGAACTTCTTTTAGAAAACTGTCACATCAGCGGTATTAACACTCCGCTTAGAAATAACAATAAAAACAAAGGTGAAATGTATACCGGTAAGTGTGAAGCGCTCTATACTTATTACACCGTTGAAAACATTGACAGAAGCGCAAAATACGGCGACTTTGAAGTTAAATATACGGGTAGATACACCTTCCTTGGTCACTCTACAATCGACGATGGAAACCTCGTTAGTCCGTTCCCAATCTTCCCACAACTTTTCGATACCGATGCTTTTAAAAATGGATTAAACTACGACTACACTTTATATAATCCGTTAGAATTAGGCAACGTTTTAGGTGGTAAGGTTGGCGCAGGAATTAATATGAGTCAAGAATTTTGGCTTGTTCCTAACGCTTCTTCAAACTATAAAGCTTCAAGCTTTAACGGTTTAATCGGCTCAACGGCAAACCTTGGCGCTGGCAGAAAATAAATTAATAATCGTGCTATAAGCTCACTTATAGCACGATTTTTTTTTGCGGTTAAATAATTAAAAATTTAAAAATTGTTTTAATTTTTAGTTGACTTTTAGTTTTTGAAAGCATATAATACAAATAGTTGAACAATCGTTCAATTGTTTGTATTTTTATTTTATAATAGGAAGGGTGATTATATGAAAGATATAATTTGCACTGTTGAGCACAAGCATCCGGAAAATCTTGAAAGGGTAAAAAAGCTAATGCCAAACGAAGAAGAAATTTATAAGCTTAGCGAACTTTTTAAGGTGTTTGGCGATTCAACGAGAACTAAAATTTTAAGTTGTTTAGAACACGGGGAACTTTGCGTTTGCGATATTGCTAATTTGTGCCAAATGACCAAGTCGGCTGTTTCTCATCAACTTAGGTGTTTAAGGCAGGCTCGATTGGTTAAGCCAAGAAAGGCAGGTAAGGAAGTTTTTTACTCTCTTGCCGACAGTCACGTTGCTGAAATATTTTCTCTTGCGTTAGTTCACGTTAACGAATAGGTGGGGTATGGTTAAAGTTTTTAAAATTGAAAATTTAGATTGCGCTCATTGTGCGTTAAAAATGGAAAGGGCTATTGAAAAAATTGAAGGGATAAGTAAGGCAAGCGTTAATCTTTTAACCGAAAGGCTGACCATTGAAGCATCTGAGCATGTTTTTGAAACTAAAATGAAAGAAATATCAAAACTATGCAAAAAGTTCGATGGGTGTGAAATCGTGCTATGAACAAAAAGCAAAAACTTAATTTAATAAAAATTATTCTTTGTTTTATTCTTCTTCTTTTAAACGTTGTCCTTTTTGAAGTTTGTGAAATAAAAATCGTTGGTTTTGGGGTTAATTTAACCCCGATTATTAGCTTTATTTATTGCGTTTTAATTTATGCAATAATTGGATATGAAATTGTTTTTAAGGCAATTAAAAATATTTTTTCCGGTCAGTTTTTCGATGAAAATTTTTTAATGACCTTGGCAACTATCGGCGCTTTTATTATTGGTGAAAAGGTTGAAGCCGTGGCGGTTATGCTCTTTTATCAGCTTGGCGAATTTTTCCAAAGCCTTGCCCTTTCAAAATCGAGAAAGAGCATAAAAAGTCTTTTAAGCATTCGACCGGACTATGCAAATTTGTTAATTAATGAACGTATAGAAAGGGTTTTGCCGGAAAAAGTTAACGTTAACGATGAAATTGTGGTTTATCCAGGCGAACGAATTCCTCTCGACGGCGTTATCGTTAAAGGTCAAACCGAGCTTGATGAAAAAAGCTTAACGGGTGAACCTTTTCCAAAGTTTAAACGGGAAGGCGAAGTTGTTTTAAGCGGTTCAATTTGTCTTGATAGTGAAATAACCGTTAGGGTTGAAAAAAACTTTTCATCTTCAACCGTTAGCAAAATTTTGCAAATGGTGGAAAACGCTTCAAGTCAAAAATCGAAAGCGGAAAATTTTATTACCAAGTTTGCAAAATTCTATACGCCTATCGTGGTGTTTTGCGCTATAATTTTGGCAATAATTCCATCGCTTATAACAAAGCAATGGCCTACTTGGGTTTATAGGGCGCTTAACTTTTTAGTGGTAAGCTGTCCTTGCGCAATAGTTGTTTCAGTGCCACTTGCGTTTTTTGCGTGTATTGGCAAGGTTAGTAGAATGGGGGTTTTAATTAAAGGCTCTCAGTATATTGAAAGGTTTGCAAAGGTAAATCACTTCGTTTTCGATAAAACTGGAACTTTAACTAAAGGTGAGTTTTTTATTGAAAAAATAGAACCGCAAAACAAAGCCGATGAAATTCTTTTAAACGCCGTTATTTGCGAAAAAAATTCCAGCCATCCAATTGCCAAGTCAATTTGTAGTCATTTTGGTGGCGAAATTAAACAAAATTTTGAATTAACCAACTATCCAGGTCTTGGGGTTATGGCAAAAGGCGAGTGGAAAATTTTGTGTGGAAACGCACTGTTAATGGAAAAATTCGGCGTTTTAGTCCCAAAGGTAAATGAGAATAAAACCATCGTTTACGTGGCTAAAAACGGGACTTTCTTAGGATATATAATTCTTGCCGATAAGGTTAAAGAAAACGCTTTTGAAGTAATTCAAGCCTTAAAAAGGCAAAAAAACAAAACTACTCTTCTTTCGGGTGATAGCAGTTATACTTGCCAAGAAGTTAAGGATTTTTTAGGAATAGATAGCTACTATTCACAGCTTTTACCTTGGCAAAAGGCGGAAAAAATTTCTCAAATAATTGAAAATAAAGGTAAAGGCGAAGTCGTTTGTTTCGTTGGCGACGGTCTTAACGACGCCCCCGTTTTATCTCTTTCCGACGTTGGTGTTTCAATGGGTAAAATTGGAAGCGACTTAACCGTTGAAGCAAGCGACGTGGTAATTATGAACGATGACCTTTCGGGCATACTATCCGCTCAAAAGGTGTGCAAAAAAACCATTAAGGTTGCCTATCAAAACATTGTTTTTGCAATTTTGGTTAAGGTTGTAATAATGGTGTTAAGTTCCTTTGGCTTAACCAATTTGTGGGTTTCAGTTTTTGGCGACGTTGGCGTTGCTCTCCTTGCCATTTTAAATTCATTAAGGCTACTTAAATAAACGAAAAAATAATCAATAACCGCCCTATAAGCGAACTTATAGGGCGGTTATTAGTATTTTTGATAATTTTAAAACCGCATTAATTTTAATGCGGTTTTAATTGTTTAAGTTTAAGCAAGGTGTGTGAATACTAATTCATCAATACCTGCGCCACGACTACTTGAATTGGTTATTGCTTCAATTTTAATTTGACCAGAAAGTCCTGTGCCAGAGTAGGTAATCTTTCTTTCAGCGTTGAAGCCTGAAGAAGTTGTGGAATAAGTTCCTGCAAGTGTAGAGCCGATGTAGAGGTTGAATTTAACACCACCACCACCAGAAGACATTACGTATACGCTAAGGCTTGTAATGTTGTTGTAGCTTGCGTCGGTTGTAAACGTGATGGTTGTATTCTTATAGTTAGAAGAAGTTTGCCATCCTTTAGCCCATTTAGAAGAAGCGAATTTCATTGCTACGGTTGAAGTCATGCCGGTTGCATCGTTTTCAAAGCTCATAGTTGTTGTAACAGGTTCAGCTGGTTTTAAAGCGTCACAAGCGGCTTTCCAAGTTGCAATGTTGGTTGCTACCGTTGCATCGGTAATAAGCGCAAGTTGGTCGGCGGTTAAAGCTTCGTAAGTTGCAATAACTTCTTCAAAGGTTGCTTTGTTGGTTGCGGTTACTGAACCGAGTGGAAGAACTGCGTTATATTTTGCCATAAACGCATCAACTGCAGCTTTGTCTAACGCAGCTTTTTCTAATGCGTCGTATTGAGCTTTATAGCCGTCGAGGGTTGATTTTTGAGTTGCTACAAGGCTTGTATGAGTTGATGGAATTAGGTTGTATGAAGCGTAAGCTGCATCGAGTTGAGCCTTGCAAGCTGTTGAATATTCAACGGCGGTAATTGCGCTAACCTTAGTAATAAAGTCGGCAACCTTAGCTTGGTTTGCTTCTTCTTCAGCCTTTAACGCATCAAAGGTTTGTCTTGCTGCGGTTAAGGTTGCATAGTTAGAAACAAGGGCTTGATTTTCAACTGAAAGTGCAGCGTAGGCTGTTTCAGCAGCAACGATTAGGCTTTCTTTATCAACGTAGTTAGAAGCGTCAACGGTTCCAATTGCTTCAATTGCTGAAATGGTTGATTTAACTTCTTCAGGAAGTGCGTTGAATTTATCGCTTTCATATTGAGCAAAATATCCGTCTAAAGTTGCTTTTTCAGTTTCAGCGTAGCTTGTGTGAGTTGATGGAATTTGGTTGTATAATACTAACGCAGAATCGAGTTGAGTTTTGCATTCTGGTGTAAATGCGTAGGTAATTGCGCTAACGGCATCCTTAAATGCTTGAACTTTTGCTTGGTTTTGAGCTTCGAGTTCCGCAGCTGATAGGCAGTTGTTATAAGCTTGTCTTGCAGCGGTTAAGGTTGCATAGTTAGAAACGAGAGCTTGTAAAGCTGGGTCCATTGCGCCGTAAGTTGTTTCACAAGCTTCAATTGAGCTGAGTTTTTCGGTGTAGTTAGTTGAGTTAATTTCACCAATAGCGTCAATTGCGCTTTCTAAATCCTTAACTTCTTGTGGCTTGTCGTTTGCGTAACGATTCTTTAAGTTGTCTAACGTTACCTTTGCGTCGGCTGCTTCAGCTTGATATGCAACAGGAATTTGAGCGTATAATGCGTCGCAATTGTCTAACTTATCTTTAAACGCTTGAGTATATTCGTAAGCGCCAAGGTCGTTAACGGCTGTTACGAATTGAGTAATCTTTAAGGTTGCGTTTTCACGTTCTGAAAGGAAGTTATCGTAATCCTCACGTGCTTTCGTTAAAACGGAATAGTTAGTAACGAGTGCCTTATTAACTGCCGATAAATTTTCATAAGCGGTTTCAGCTTGTGTAATTTGATTGATCTTAGTGGTGTAGTTATTTCTATCAATCGTTCCAATGTTTTGAATGAAATAAATAACCGTTTGAACGTCTTCAGGAATAGTTGGTTCAACGCTTGTTTCTACCGACGTTGTAGGTTCGTTAGAAACTTGTGGTTGAGTTGATTGACTTGGCTGAGCCGAAGCGATTGGTGCGGTTGAGTTGTTTGAAGTTTCACCTACCGATGCAGATTGGGTTGTTGGAACTTCTTCAGAACTTTCCTCCGCTGTCGATTTTGTTTTACTGCTTCTCGTTATAATTGATACCGTCGATTGGGAATCAGGCGTGTTGTTTCCACAAGCGGTAATTGAAAAAACGGAAACAAGCAAAATTGCCAAAACAAAAATTGCAAGTAATTTTTTCATTTTTCTTCTCCTTATAAATAACGTGCTGTTCACGTTAAATTTTTGTTTACCCGCCTTTTAGGGGGTTAATTGGCAAATTCGCCAATATACAATATTATATAACGCAATTAAACTTATGTCAACACTTATGAAAAATTGTGCCGAATTTTGTATTATCGTGACTGAATTTTAAATAAATTAAAATATAATTTTACAAAGCAAACAGGCGAAAATCGATGAAAAAAAAGTGGCTATTAAGGCAAAAATTATAGGCAAAGTTAGCTTTTTATTTTTGCATTTACTTAAATATATACCCGCCACGAAAAACACCGTTTCGCTTGATCCAAAAATTACCGAAGCCGTTTTAGCTTTAAGGCTGTCCACACCAAATTTAGTAAAAATATCGTCTAAAACGGCAATACTTCCACTGCCGGAAAAGGGTTTTATAATAATTAAATAAATAAGGTCGCCGTCGATGCCTAAAAAACGGCAAAAAGGGGTCAATAAGTCGATTAATCGACTTAAAACGCCACTTTCGGTTAAAAGATTTACCATAATTAGTATGGCTGAAACGTAGGGGAATATGTCAAAAATTAACCGAACTGCGCTTTTAATTCCCTTGGTAAAAGCAAGGTATAGGTTTTGTTTTTTAAAAGCCGAAAAAATTAATAAAAGTAAAATTAAAAAGGGTAAAATATAGCTATCAATTTTCATTTTTTATAAATATTTTAACGAGCAAAACCCCAATGGTCGTTGAAAGAAGGGTCGTTAAAAGGGTGGGCAAAATTATGCTCGCAGGATTTAACGCTCCGTGACTTTCCATAAGGGATATAACGGTGGTAGGAAAAAGCTGAATTGACGTTGCCGAAATAACGAAGAGCATACTTTTCCCGTAGTAGTTGTTTTGTTGGTCGAAAATTTCCATTGCTTTAATGCCCATTGGCGTTGCAACTCCACTAAGACCTAATAGGTTTGCGCTTATGGATATGCTAAGGGGTTCACGGGCGGTATAGGTATCGCCAAAAAGCCATTTAATCGGCTTATAGGTCGCTTTTTGAAGTTTTTTAGTTAAATTAACGTTATCTAAAACTTCAAAAACGGCAAGCCACAATCCGTAAATTGGTAGTAGCTTTGCCATTAGTTTTAAGCTGGATAAAACTGCATTTTCAACGGTTAGGGTTAAAATTGTAGGGTTGAAAAAAAATAAAACTACACCGCTTATTATTAATGATATTGTAAAAATAACGTTCATAATAAAAAACTTATGCTTTTTGCCTTTCAATTATGTTTACTTTTTGTTAATTTTATTTTATAATATATTTATTATATTAACTAAAAGGGGTAAATTATGGACAAAACCTTTTACATTACAACGCCAATTTATTATCCAAGTGGTAATTGGCACATTGGAACTTGTTATACAACCGTGGTTTGCGATGCCATCGCTCGCTTTAAACGCCTTTCCGGTTACGACGTTTTCTTTTTAACCGGAACTGACGAGCACGGTCAAAAAATTGAAGAAAAGGCAAAGGAAAAGGGCAAAACGCCAATGGAATTTATCAATCCAATCGTCGACGATTTAAAATCGATTTGGAAACTTTTAAACGTTTCTTACGACCGTTTTATTAGAACTACCGACGACGATCACGTTAAAGCCGTTCAAAAAATTTTCCGCCAACTTTACGAAAAGGGGGAAATTTATAAATCGGAATACGAGGGTTGGTATTGCACCCCTTGCGAATCCTTTTGGACGGAGTCGCAACTTAAAGACGGTAAATGTCCCGACTGCGGTAGAGAAGTTCATCTTGAAAAGGAAGAAAGCTATTTCTTCCGCCTTTCAAAATATGCCGACCGCTTGAGAAAGCTTTTTAACGATAACCCTGAATTCTTGCAACCAAAGTCGAGAGTTAACGAAATGATTAATAACTTTATCGACGCAGGTCTTCAAGATTTATGCGTTTCAAGAACTTCGATAAAGTGGGGAGTTCCCGTTGATTTTGACCCTAATCACGTGGTTTACGTTTGGGTTGACGCTCTTCCAAACTATATTTCAGCTCTCGGCTACGGCAGTGACGATGAAAGTTTGTTTAACAAATTTTGGCCTTGCGATATTCACATGACCGGCAAGGAAATCGTGCGTTTCCACACCCTAATTTGGCCGGCAATTTTAATGGCGCTCGACCTTCCAATTCCAAAGCGTGTTTACGGTCACGGTTGGCTACTTATCGGTGGCGATAAGCTTTCAAAATCAAAGGGCGATAAAATTTCAACCGAGCTAACCAATCCAAAGGAAATCGTTGCTCGCTACGGCTCTGACGCTTTAAGATATTTTCTTCTTCGTGAAATTCCTTTCGGTAACGACGGGATATATACTAACGAAACTTTATTAACTCGCATTAATTCCGACCTTGCTAACGATTTAGGCAATCTCGTTTCAAGAACTACCGCAATGATTAATCAATACTTTGGTGGAGTTTTACCAAGCGGAGAATTTACCGAAGAAATCGACGGTGAATTAATTTCACTTTGTAAAAATCTTTTAGCTAACGTGACCACGGCTATTGATGAAATTAACGTTCCAAAAGCATTGGGTGAAATTTTCAAAGTAATTTCAAGGGCTAATAAATATATTGATGAAACAACCCCTTGGATTTTAGCAAAAGACGAAACTAAAAAGGCTCGCCTTGGAACGGTTTTATATAATTTAAGCGAGGCAATTAGAATAAGCGCCGTAATGCTTTTACCATTTATTCCTGAAGCTCCAAAGTCAATTTTAGCTTGTTTTAATATTGATGCGAGCAGTATATCAAGCTTTGATAAAGTGTGCGAATTTGGTATGTTAAAAGCAGGCGTTTCCGTTTTAAAAGCAAGCCCAATTTTCCCACGAATCGACGTTAAAAAAGAACTTAAAGAAATTGATGAAATGATGGTTGCTCGCCATAACGAAAAGGTTAAAAACGAACAAAAGTCGGCAAATAAGTCGATTAACGAAGAAAAAGTTAGCGAAATTGACATTTCCGACTTTGCAAAAGTGCAATTAAAAGTTGCCAAAGTTTTAACTTGTGAAGAAGTTAAAGGTTCGAAAAAACTTTTAAAACTTTCTCTTTCGTTAGGTAGCGAAACAAGACAGGTTGTTAGCGGAATAAAAGAATACTACAAACCTGAAGAGCTAATTGGCAAAAAGGTTGTTTTGGTTTGCAACCTTAAACCGGTTAAGCTTTGTGGCGTTGAAAGTCAGGGTATGATTTTATGCGCCGACGACGGTAAAAACGTGACCATCGTTACCCCAAGCGCCGACCTTATTGAAGGCTCGATCGTTCGCTAAAATGTATATTGATATTCACGCCCACTTAACCGATAAAATTTACGGCGGTAAGGTGGGCGAAATTTTAAGCCTTGCTAAAAGCGAAAAGGTTGAACTTATCGTGGATAGCGGTTATTCAATTTCTTCTTGTCAAAAGGCTTTTGAAAATGCAAACCAATTTTCACAAGTTTTTTGCACCCTTGGTATTCACCCTGAAAAACCGGGTGAGTTAACCGAAACTTTCAAAGCTGAACTTGAAAAAATGCTTTTAAATTCAAAATGTATTGGGGTTGGTGAAATCGGCTTAGATTATCACTATTTAGGCTACGATAAAAATTTACAAAAAAAGGCTTTTTTAGAGCAAATTGAATTGGCGAACAGGTTAAAAATGCCATTTGTAGTTCATTCGAGAGATGCTTCTAAAGATATGGCTGATTTTTTAACTGCAAACAAGAGTTTAATTAATAACGGGTTTTTAATGCACTGTTATAGCGAGAGTATCGAGCAGAGCAAAACCTATTTAAACCTTGGTGGATATTTTTCATTCGGCGGGGTTTTAACCTTTAAAAATTCCAAGCGTGACGAAGTTTTAAAAGCTATTCCAATTGATAGAATTTTAGCTGAAACCGACTGTCCTTATTTAAGTCCTCACCCGTTTAGGGGACAAATTAACTATCCAAGCAGGGTAAAGTTGGTTTATGAAAAAATGGCGGAAAGTTTAAAAATTGACGTAGAAACACTTAGCAATACTATTTCAAAAAATGCTGTTTCGCTATTTCCAAAGCTTTGTAAAAAATAAAAAAAGTAGGGCTATAAATCGATTAATAGCCAAAAATTGAGATATGAGTTTAAAAGAAATTATAATTAAAAACAATTTTAAATTTCAAAAACGGTTTGGTCAAAACTTTATTTCCGATAAAAATTTGCTTTCGAGCATCGTTGAAAAGGCCCAGCTTGACGAAAACGACGTTGTAGTTGAAATTGGCGTTGGCGGAGCAACCTTAACGAGGGCGATTAGCGAAAAGGTTAAATACGTTTACGGTTATGAAATTGATAAAAATTTAGTCGGCGTTATTTCTGAAAGCCTTTCGGGTGTGGAAAACGCTGAAATAATTTTTAAAGATTTTATGAAAGAAAAGCTTTGTGAATTAGAAAAAACGATAGGTTGTGAATATTCGGTGGTTGCAAATTTGCCCTATTATATTACCACGCCTATTATAATGCGACTTATTGAAGAAGCCACCCTTTGTAAAAAAATCGTAGTAATGGTTCAAGAAGAAGTTGCCCTTAGGCTTTGCGCCAAGGAAAACACCCCTGACTACGGCGCTATAACCGTTGCAATCGACGCCGTTGCCAATGCTAAAATCGTTCAAAGGGTAAGTAGAAATATGTTTTATCCCGTGCCTAACGTTGACAGTGCGGTGGTTAAAATTGATATTGATAAAACAAAATATGAAATTGCCGACAAAGTTGCCCTAAAAAACGCCGTTAAACTCGGCTTTTTGTCAAGGCGAAAAACCCTTTCAAACAATCTTATTAACGGGTTAAAAATTTCCAGAGATAGGGCGGAAGAAATTTTGCAAGAAGCGGGCATTGAAAAAACCGTGCGTGGCGAAGTTTTATCTACGAAGCAATTTATTAGCTTGGCTAACGCCATTAAAAAGGCGGGGTTTTAAAAATGAAATAGGTTTTCATTAAATTTTCATTTTTATTTAATTTTATTATTAAATTTATTATTGACAACTAATATAAATGTTGTTATTATTAAACTATATTATAAAAATTTAGAGGTGACGAAATGTTTAAATTGTTTGCAGAAACGGTTGAACAAACAACTGAAACCGCCACTTGGAGCTGGGGTGCATTTTTACAAAAGTGCATCGACTGGGTTCAAACAAGCGGATTAAAGCTACTTTTAGGTCTTATCGTTCTTTTCATTTTGTTTGCCGTTGTTAACTTTATTGCAAAAAGAGTTAAAAAGGGCATGGAAAAGAGAAATAGAGATAAAACTATTACTAACTTGGTTTACAAGCTTATAAGATTTGGCGGAAAGCTACTTTTATTCGTTCTTTTCTTAGGCTACGTTGGTATTGACACTGCGGGTATCGGCACTATCATTGCATCGGTTTCAGTTGCAATTGGCTTGGCTGTTCAAGGCTCGCTTGCTAACCTTGCAGGTTGGTTTGTAATTATCATTATGCGTCCGTTCAGAATTGGCGATTTTATTACCGCTCAAGGCGAAACGGGAACGGTTGAAGACGTTAAGTTGTTCTATACCTACGTTGTGACCGTTGATAACAAGGTTGTAATGATTCCAAACGGCGCTCTTGCAAATGGCAACATTATCAACTATTCGTTAAAAGAATTACGCAGAGTTGATAACGTTTTCCAAATTTCTTACGATGACGACGCTGCTAAAGCTATTCGTTTAATTGAAGATATTATTGCAAATAACTCTTTAATTTTAAAAGACCCTGAATCGTTCGTTAAAATTTCAGCTTGCGCTGCTCACGGCATCGATATTACCGTTAGAGCGTGGTGTAAAAACGAAGATTATTGGACCGTTTATTTCACTTTAATCGACGATATTAAAAAGTCTTTCGATGCAAACGCAATTACCGTTCCTTACAATCAAATTGACGTTCACATGATTGAAAGCAAAAAAGATTAATTTAATTTACCCACCGACCTTTCGGTGGGTATTTTATAAAGGATAATATGAAAAAAATTTTTGTTATACTTTTAGTTTTTACCATTTTCCTTATTTCGGGGTGCGGTGGCGAAGAATTTTCAAACTCATTGGGAAATAGCTCGAAAAGTAAAAGCGTTAAACCTTCAATTTCGCAAAGCAAAACTGAAAGTTTAAGCGAGCAAATTTCTCAAAGTTCAATGAGTAGCTTGGTTGAAAAGTCTTCTACCGTCACAAGTGAAAAGGGGGATAGCTTGGTTGGCGAAAATTCTCAAAAGTCGCTAAATAAGTCGATAAACTCCAAAAATAGTCAAAGTAGCGCTGAAAATTCTTCATCTCAATCTATTGAAAGCCAACCGCCGATTTTGGGCGTTTGGTGGTGGAACGACAGCCTTGACGACAGCTACTATAATTTCGTTATTTCTCGTGGCGTTAACGAAATATATTATTGCGCAAGCGATTTTTCCACTCAAACTTATAATTTTATTAAACGGGCAAACCAAAACGGCGTTAAGGTTTATTGGCTTGCAGGTGAATACGAGTGGGCGGAAAATAGCGAAAATTTATATAAAAAGTTGAACTTATTTTTGCAATATCAAAACGCCTATCCCGATGGTAAATTTGCCGGCGTTCATTTAGATATTGAACCTCATCAAAATCCAAAATGGAAGGGAACAACGAAAGAGAGTCCAATTAGAATAACGTTAGTTCAACAACTAATTGACCTTGCCGTTAAAGTTAAAGCCGATTTTCCTTTGTTAAACGTTTCTTACGATTTGCCTTTCTGGCTTGATTATGAAATTAAATTAAACGGGGAAACGAAAATTGCATACGAAGCTATGATCGACGTTGCCGATAAAGTGTTTTTAATGAGCTATCGTGACACCGCCGATGGAATTTACAGTGTTTCAAGCCAAGAAATTGAGTATGCTAAAAAGGTTAACAAGTCGGTTTATTTAGGAATTGAAACCTACTCGTCTGAAGGGGATAACGTTTCCTTTTGGGAAGAAGGTGAAGCCGTTATGCTTAGCGAAATGGACAAATTGAGAGATATGGTTGATAAAAACTTTGGGTTGTCCGTTCACCACGCAAAGAAGTGGGTGGAGCTTGCCAATAAAACCGTTGAATAAATTTTTAAAAACCTATTGAATTATTAATAAACCTTTGTTATAATAAAGAAAAAGGGGAAAATAAAATGAAAGGAAATAAATTGCGAAAAATAACTAGTATCGTTAATTTTTCAGTTATTTTAATTATGGCGATATTAGCTTTTCTTTTATTCGCCGTTTATCTGCCTCAAATTAAAGAGTTTGCAAAGGAAGCCGAGGAGTTAGGTCAAAGTCTTGGCCACGCCATAAGCGTTGTAATTATTGTATTCTTTTTTATTTTAACCGTTAGTTCCTTTATTGCATCGGCTATATTTAATTTGTGGGTAGCAATTAGAATTAAAAAAACCGATAAGGTTTCAAAAGGAACTAAAATTACAACTTTTATTAGTGGAATTTTACTTTTAGTCAGTTGTGTTTTTGCATGGTTTTCAAGCATCGCCTATAACAGTTTAAAATTTATTCCAGGAATAGTTTTGGCGGTGTTAATCGGCGGAATTGGGATTTACAATATTTTAGTTGTTTTTTTAATTAAGGACTAATAAATTATAATAATATGAAAGAGTTAAGTTTTGCGCTTAACTCTTTTTTTGTGAAAAATAAAAAAATTTTTTATAAACCTATTGACAAACCTATATTTCAATGGTAAAATATACCAAAAGCTATACCGTGATATAGTTATTGATATAAGGAATTGAAGTAATGGTTACTAAAAAATTAAGTTCAAAGCAAAGGGTTTTGACCGTTGCAATTAAAATGTTTTTAGAAAACGGCTATAAGCAAACCACTATGAGAGAGCTTGCCAAAAGGGCAAACGTTAACTACGGATCTTTAACCTTTGCTTTTAAGAGCAAGGAAAACGTTGTTTGTCAGCTTTTAGGTTACGTTTTTGAATATCAATTTAGCAAGGTTAAGGAATTTTTAAAGGAAAAAGCCAACGATAAAATTTTGTTTTACGCAACGGAAATGGCTTTGCAAATAAACGTTGCTGAAAGTAGCGAGCATTTAAGGGAAATGTATAACGTGTCCTATTCAATGCCTAATTCCAGTCAGGTCGTTTTTAACACGATAACCACGAAATTGGAAGATATTTTTAAAGAGTTTTTGCCACAGGCTGAAAAAAAGGATTTTTACGAGCTTGAAATTGCATCGGCGGGGGTTATGCGTAACTTCATTTCCGTTCCTTGCGACGTTTATTTTACAATGGAACGAAAAATCAAAAGGCTGTTAGAAACGACTTTTTTAATTTATCGTGTTCCTCAAAGTAAAATTGATGAAGCGCTAAATTTCGTTAGCACGTTAAATTTTGAAAAGCTTGCAAGGGAAACCTTGAAGGGAATGAATTCATATATTGAAAATAGATTAATCGATTGTTAAGGGGAGGAAGTTATGAAAAAGAAAAAAGTTTTAGCAATAGTTTTATGCGTGTGTTTTTCGGTTGCGGTGGTTGTTGGTTCAATCATTGCTATAACCGCTTCGGTTACTCAAGTTGTCGGCACGGAAGCTGCAAGAATTTTAAACGCAAGAGATAGGCTTAATATTAGTTATAACGAAGGTGGTTCTTGGAATGAAATTATGGGTGAAGTTCAAGTTCAAAACAACCTTTTAAATAAATTTTCCGCTCAATCGAAAAAAATTGGTTCAAATTTAGCCGTAGCAGGTGTTGAAAAGTCGAATAAAGTTTTGCCTGGCACGGTGGTTAGTGAAAATGCGGCGGCAAAGGTTTATAAGGATGGGGAAAAATATTATTTTCAAAACCTAAGTGGAGCTTCTTATACGGGTATAGTAATTGAGTCAAGATTTTTCGGTATTGATTTCACCGTTGAAAGGGCGTGTGAAGTTATCGATTTAATTAAAAATAAATTAAACGTTACCAATAAGTGGGTATCTCTTGGCTACGGCGAATATTTATTAACCGTTGAAGATAATTGCGAAAAATTGTTTAGTAGGTCGAAATCGGAGGGAAAAACTTATATTTCCGTTTGCGTTAGAACCACCCGTGACGATGCGAAAAGCGTTTACCAAATTTATGAAGACGAGTTAGACGACCAATTAAAGCCGATTAACCCAAGCTATTTAGTTTATATTCCAAACGAGCGTTACGAGTATTATTACGAACACGAAGGGCAGGGTATCACCGACTACGTTGTTGCTGAAAACGACAGGGGTTTTTGGAACGTTTATATGCCCGATTATAGCAAAACACAAAACGTTCTCGACCATTCAAATTTAATTATTAACGATGGAATAGCTTATTATAGCGTATCTAGCGATATGACGGCAGATAGCAATAAAATTGAATATATTGAAGGCGGAAGGATAATTTCAGCAGATTTAAAAAACGACGTGCTTTCAATGGCTAATAGTGACGACGATTTTAATTCGGGTTTGCACTTAAAAAATATTACTAATTTATCGCACTTTGTAGTTGACGAAAAGGACGTTGTCGTTTACGATAGCGCAGAATTTTCTGGGTATAACGTTAATTATAGTTCAAATATCGACGTAGTTTTAGAAAATGGAAACGTAATAAAAAACGGCGATGTTTACACTACTAATTACGGAACGGTAGAAATTGGTAAGGGTAGTTCTGATTTCTTTCCTAATCCAGGCTTTGCCGACGTTCAACAAAGCGCATCTATTAGTTTAAAAGTTTCGGGTAATAGTTTAAATGAAAAAATAAACAACCTATACGCATTTTTTGAACAGGTAGGAATAGAGTTTGCGTATGAAAAAAGCCAAATTCTTAAAGGCTTTGAAATTGGCGATAATATGTTCGATTCAATTAACGATTCTTATTTATGGAACGGCCATCGTGTTAATTCTATTGGAGAATTTATTGAAGGTCAAAAACAATTACATAAAACCTGGGAAAATCTTAACGCTGAATTCGTAAAGGTTAAGGATAATGAAAGTCAATCGGTTATGAGTTTATCAAAGGTTAGCTCTCGAACAAATTTTGCAACGGTTAGCGGTTTAGTCGGGGCGAACAATACCTACTTAAACAACGTTATTTCCATCGATAATTTGTCGTTGACAGTTAATAAATCGAATTTACTTGAAAAGGGCAAGCCTTACGTGTTAAAGGTTGGCGTTTCAATGGTAGGAGAAAATAATTCCTTTGGCGGGGAACATACCGTTGGTTTAAAAGCTAAAAACGGCGAGCAAACCTTCCTTTATGAAAATGCAAACCTAACCTTAACCCAATCGGGCGAATACCAACTTCCTGAAATTTTAGATGAAGGCTCTTACGTTGTCGTTGCCTACGTTGCCACCGCTGATGAAGAAATTAGGGTTAGCGAAATAATGCCAATCGCATTTATTAACACGGCGGAAGAAACCATTGAAAATACCTTTTCAATAAGAAAGGTTTGGGGAAATAACGGCAACTTAATGGTTAGTTATACCCCTAATTTAGAAATTGTAGTTTCAATGAAAGAGCTAAAAGAATTCTATACTTATAAAGAAGTTAGAAAGGCTTTAATGAGTCAAATTCTATCCATTGGCTATCCAATTTACGGCGAAAAAATAGTTGACCAAAACAATCAAGTGGTTGATGAAAACGCTCAACTAAGTAGCGGAACTTATAAGTTAAAGTTCCATATTCCAACAAAGGAAGCAATTTTAGGCTATGCCGAAGCTTTTGTAATCGTTGAAATTAAGTAGCGATAAAAAATTGAATAACCGTGCTATAAGTGGGCTTATAGCACGGTTATTTATGTATTTATTAGTTTTGTGTGCAGTTTGGGAAAAGTGGAAGTTCAAAAAATCCCGAACAAATTTCTTGAGAATATTCTTGACAAGGCGGAACGTTGCAATAGCCGTAGGTTGGAATTAAAAGCTGAACGGGCATAACGATTTTTAAAATAACGGTAACACAGCAATTAACGGTAAAGGTGTTTTCCGCTGTGTAAACGCCTTCTTGGGAAATTAGGCTTACTACGGCGTTAACTTCGTAAGGAATAATCGAAGGCTCGGGAACGAACAAAATAACGTCTTGCGAAATGGAAACGGAACTTTGAGCAATGCCTTGAACGCCGTTAGCATCAACGTAGAGAACCTCAACGGGTATTGAAATCGTTGCTTGAACTCTTGCAAAGTGTGGTTTATCGGCAAGTCGGTCAACTTGAACGCCGGTAATTACCCCTTGAGTGGAAATGCTTTTTGCGCTTAAAAATGTTAGTGGGAAGGTTGGATTTACTGGGTTGTAGTTAGATAAATTTAAAACGACTCCTTCTTCTTGGGTTTGTTTCATGCAAGCATCGAAAACCTTGCTGACTTCCACGCAAACTTTTTCGTTTAAGCCGTTTAGTGGGTTTCCACTAATTTGGCAAGGGCATCTATCTTGATTAAAATTAGAAAAAAATGACATTTTTTTACTCCTTTAAGTAAATTTTAAGGCAAAGTTTTAGCTTTTGCCTTTTCACTATAATATATGATTAAAAGCGGGTAAAAGTTGACAAAAATTATAAAAAACAATTAATAATAGGCTAATTTTTTAATTGCCTATTGACTTAGTAGGTTTAGAGTGATATAATATCATAATAGATTATGATATTAAAGGAACTATTATAATGCCTGTTTTTAACGTTATAGCATCAATTTTTATCTCCATTTTAATTATTGGATTTTTTTACGTAACTACAATGCTCTGTTATTTTGCCATTAGGAAAAAGGATTCTTCACGCAAGCTTCCTTCCGAAGTGGTTATTTTAGGCGTTGCATATTTAATTAGCGTTGCAATTCGCTTTGTAATTTACCTTATCGAAAACGACGTTTTATCGAGCGGTATGTGGGAAAGCGTTGAAATGTTTTGGCGAGCTATGCACTCTTCAATCGGCGGGTTTGCTTTTGAAGGGCTCGATGGATTGGAAAAAACGGGAATTGTTGGAAGGCTCGTTTACGTTGGCTCGTCGCTATATACCGGATTGGTCGTTTTAACGGTTATTTCAACGGGGGTTAGCCATGGAATTTACAGTCAAATTGCCCTTGTTGCAGTAAAAACGAAAATGGCAATTTTAACTTTATTTAAAAAATTTATCAAGAGTGTTAATAATCAAATTGATATTTACGTTTTCACCGCTATTACCGAAGATGCGGTTATGCTATGCGAAAGTATCGACGGCGAATATGAAAAGGGCGGAAAAAATTATAAAAGGCGTAAATTAATCGTTTTTGCCGGAAACGACCTTGAAGTTTTTGATCGCAAAAACCCACTTCACGCAAAAATCGTTGCAAAAGGCTATTTGTATATTCAGCTTTCTTCTAATATGGAAAACAGGTCGATTATCGACTATTTTAGCTTTTTTATTAATAACGACTATTGCTTGTTTGAAGAAAAAATTGCTATCGAAAGAGAAAAGGCTTTAAAGCAAATTGATCTTTTAAAAATTGATCAAACAAAGAAAAATGAGCAAATTTCAAAAATTAACTTAAAGTTCGACAAGCTTATTAAAGCTAATCAATTTAAGGGTAGAGACGATTCTCGCTTGCATTTATTCGCCCTTGGTTTAAGCGAAGATAAAACGGGACTTGAAACGGTTAATAGCGCAGTTATTTTTGATGAAATTTCGGCAATTTTAAACAAGTGGGTTAAAGTTCAAAAAGGCGAAAAACTTAAATTAATCAACACATTGGTCGACTTTTATGCTTTAACCGACACCGACGTTAACTATAATTATTATGAAAATAAGTTGGTGGAAATTATTAAAAATCACCTTAAAAAAATAGGTTTTAATAATAATGAAAACCACGATAGATATTTTAAAATTCTAAAAAAATATTTTTCTCTACATATAATTAGCGAAGCCGTTATGAGTAGTGAGTGTATGATTAAAAACCGCAACGCATATTTTGCCGAGCAACAAAAAGCTCACGGTCTTAATTTAGCTTTAAACACGGTTATCAAGCCAAGCCATAGGGCAATGGTTTTAGGCTTTGGCGCTAACGGTCAACAAGCGCTGAACAATTTGATTATCAATGCTTCCAGTCTTGATGAAAATGACAATCCTGGCAAATTCGTTGCCGACGTTTACGATAAGTATATCGATAACTATTCGGGAATTTTCTCTTTCGAGCACCCACTTCACGTTTGCGTTAATCAAGGTGATAATTCAAAGCCGTTCGTTGGTAGCGTGGTAGATTACGCAACGCCGAAGTTGAAAAAAATGTTCGATTATTCCGTTTGCGAAAAAAGAGCGAAAGGCGTTTTCGATAAAGAAAAATGCTTTGAGCAGGTTGCTGAAAAAATGGGCTTTCCGCTTATTTGCTTCCATTCTTCAAACTGCTATTCGTTGGAATTTTTAAAGCAGTTCGATTATTTTACCGGCGTGGATATAAATAAAGCGTTAAATAAGGGTGACCAAAAGGTTAAATACGATTCAATAATAGTGTCGTTAGGTGATGATGAAAGCACCATTTTAATGGCTAACGCCTTAATTGACGACGTTAAATATGAGTTGTCTGTTTTCGGCAACGATAAGGGTTTCGAGCAGGTTATCTACGTTAATTTGCGAGATAAAAATAATTATAGTCGAATTAATTGGAAGGAAAGCGACCAAGAAAAATTTAGCAATCTTTCGGTTATAATTTACGGCTCTGCGCAGGAAATGTATTGCTACGAAACGATTATTGAAGAAAACCAAAGCATGTTGTTTAACTTCGCTTACGACGTTATTTATAGCGAGCAAAAGTTTAACCCTGAAAATATTGATAAAATTTTCGACGGCTCTGATAATAGCGAAAATTGCGACTGGGCTTACGGCAACGACCTAAAGGAGTTTATGGTTGGTTTAAACTTTAACACCTTGCGTAAAAAATGGTTAGGGCTTGATATTTTTTCAAAAAAATCTAATTACTACGTTGGGCTTTGGAAGGAATTTTTACACGAATATATTAAGTTTTTAAAAGCTGAAGTAGGCGAGTTTAACGCTGAATGCGTTGTTAAAGTGGCAAAGCTTGAACACGTTAGATGGAATCGTTTCCACGTTTGTCACGGTTGGATGTTCGCCGATTACAATCCAAAAGAAACCCGTTTGCCACGTTCACTTCGTCAGCACGATTGTTTGTGTCCTTTTGAAACGTTGGTTTGCAAATCGGGTGATATGGCAAACGTTATAATGGCGTCGGCGAAAATGGAAGATTAAAAAACTTAATTAATCAACTTATATAAGGAGATTTTTAGTTTTATGAATAAGGATAGATTAACTTTTGAATTGTTATATTTAGGTAATGAAGTTGGCTTTGACGAGTTTTGTTCAGCTTTCAATTCCACTTCAATTGGCTTTGAAATTGCAACTAATTTATTAGAAAAAAATTTAATTAATTTTACTGAATATGGCTTAATTTTAAAAGATGGTAGCTTAGAAAAATTTAAAAGCCATTGTTCAATCGTGGGGGAATTTTTAAGCGATGAGCAAATTGAAAACGTTTCAAAAATTCTTACCCCCGACTGTATGGAAATTTTATCTGCGTTAAGGTCGCAAGATATCGATATTACCAAGCCGGTTAAAATCGTGTTTAATTATAGCTTTAAAACCGCTCTTGAAACTTTGTTAACCTATCAGCTTATTAAAATTAAACGAAACGTAATTTCATTAAATTTAAGCGATTTTAACTATCAAACCATTTGTAATTTATTTGAAAATAGAAAAAAGGATTATAAAAGGTTTTATATTTCTCAAGTTCATTTTAAAATTTCCGCCGGCAGGTTCGATAACAGCTCAATAGCTTTCGTTGATTATATGTTCTACGGCGATCTTGCTTTGCGAACCTATTTAAACGAACCGGAAAAAATTTCCGCTCGTAGTTTAGTTTATAGGCAATTGCCAATTCCAAAAGAAAAAATTGATGACAGAACTGAAGATAAAATTAAGGTGTTTATTTTAACTTCTAATCATAGAAAAGAAAACTATACTAAAATGCGCACCAACTATTACACTACAATCACCATTGTAAACGGCGTGGGCAAAAAGGCGCAAATTCGTGTTAAAACAACCGACGGAGTTTTAGATATCGTTGATAAGCTTGTCGATGGCGTTGGCTTAAACTTTTTAACCGCCCCTGATAAGTCGGTTGCGTTGTTCAATTTTAAAATTTTTGAAAAGTGGCTTACAATGGAAGCTAACGGGCAAAAATACGTTTTAACGGGCAATTCAAACATTGCTTCTATTCTTAATTTCTACACGGCAAACGCCATTGAAAACAATGAATTAACTTTTAAATTCGGTTATAAAAATATTTTTAACGTAAGCGTTTAATCGACTTATAGGCAAGTTTTTTATTAAAAAAGGCGAAAATGGGCAAAAGTAAATTTAGAAAAAATAAATTTGTTAAGGGAATAGAAACTTTTTTGTTTTCCCAAAACTTTATTTGGCTCACAGGAGCAATTTATCTTGTGTCGGCTATTTTTGGCTTGGAAATTTTTGCCTTTTGCTACACTACTTTTATGGTAGTTTTAACCTGTGTTTTTTGTCGAAATGCAAAGCCTATAATTCCAATGCTACTAATGGTTGTTTTTTGTATTTCCCGAAGTCATATTCCAACCATTCACAACTCAAATTTAGTTGAAAAAGGTTTTCTTTCTTCTCAAACTACCGTTTATTTTATATTGGCACTCGGCTGTGCGTGCGCTTTCTTTTTGTTATTACATTTAATTATAACAAGGCGAGTGGGTAGCGTTTTTTTAGGTAGGGGCAAACTTAGCGTTGGATTAATTATTTTTTTAATTGCCCTTTGTTTAAACGGAATTTTGTTTAACGGGTTTAACCAAAAAAACCTTCTTATCGGTGGGTTAGAAGGCGTTGGGTTTTTCATAATTTATCTTTATTTTACCAATAGTTTAAGCGAAAAAAAGGTAGACTTTGAATATTTTTGCAACTGTTGCGTTTGCGCAGACGTGGTCGTTATAATTGAGCTTGCGTTAACCTTTACAAAGGTTGCTTTAACTTCGGAAGTCGTTTCAAAGTTCGATATTTATTTAGGGTGGGGCGTTAGCAATAACATAGGCGTGGTTTTCGTGTTAACTATTCCTGCATTAATGTATTTAGCCTATTTAAAGCAAAACGGTTGGCGATATTTAGTGCTTTCTATTCTTACTGTAATTGCAACTTTTTTCACCCTTTCAAGGGCATCTATTTTGTGTGCAATATGTTTGTTTATCCTTTGCTTTTTCGTGGTTTTATTTAAAGCGAAATATAAGGTAGGCAATATCGTTATCACCGTTATATCCTTGGGTATCGTGGTGGGAGTTGGCTATTTAATTAGAACGTCTATTCCAAAGCTTTTTAACTTTTTTATTCAAGTTAAGTTAGACGATCGTGGCAGGCTATTATTATGGCAAAAAGCCTTTGAGTTTTTTAAACTAAGCCCAATTTTCGGCGTGGGTTTTACCTATGACGACGGCAGTTTAGCGGAAATAGGCAAAAATTTCTTTTTTGGAATGAACACCTATCATAACACTATTTTTCAAATTTTAGCAAGCTGTGGAATTTTTGGACTTTTAGCATACCTTATTCACCGTTTTCAAACGATTAGCTTATTTTTAAAAAAGCCAACCTTTGAAAGATTTTTTGCTGGAATGATAATTTTGGGCATTTTGGTTAATAGCCTTTTAGACAATCATATTTTCTATTTTTATCCTATGTTTTACTACGTTTTGGCTCTCGTTTACGCCGAGCGTGATTATAACTACGCTTTCTGTAAAAAAGCAAGGCTTAAAAAGCCGTTTAAGCTTAAAAAAAGAAAAAAGTTAGCCGATAGGTCGATTAAATAGTAATTTTTAAATTTAATAAAACATAAACCCCGCAATAAATTCGTTAATTTGAATTTATTGCGGGGTTTTAAGTATTAAATTTTATCTAAATTTATCAGGAATAAAAGTAGTAAAGTAATTAAGTTTTTCAGGCGAGCAAGGTGGAACGTTTTTAAGTTTAAATTCCATTTTCAAACTATCGTATTTAGTTTGGCAAATGTTTTTAAAAGGTAAAAACTCAATTTTTTTAAGGTTGGAAAAACTTTGAGCAATTTTTATAATTTCTTTAACTTCTCGTTCAAAATCGGTGATCGATGGAATTATAACGTGGCGAATCCAAAGTGGCACGCCCTTTTTTTCGGTTAGTCGCAAAAAGTTTATAACTCTATCTAAGTTAACCGTGGTGTGTTCGAGATATTTTTCGTTAGTGCTAAATTTAATATCGCAAATAACCAGGTCGGTTACGGAAAGAAGTTTTTCAATCCAATCCCCTTCGCCAATCCCCGACGTGTCTAAACAGGTGTGAATTCCTTCGCTTTTAAGTAGCGAAAAAAGTTCATAACAAAACTGGGGTTGCATTAGGGCTTCGCCACCGGATATAGTCACGCCACCACCGTTAGCAAAATAGGGCTTATAACGTTTTATTTTTTCAAAAATTTCTTGGGCGCTATAAGAGTTTTTTTTGCTAAAATCCCAAGTTTCGGGGTTGTGGCAAAAACTACATTTAAGGGGACAACCCTGCATAAAAACAACGTATCTTATGCCAGGTCCGTCAACGGCGCCCAAGCTTTGAAAACTGCTAATATTTCCGTTCATTACATTAAAGAGTGGAAGGTTCTTGAAATAACTTCCTTTTGTTGTTCCTTTGAAAGTTTGTGGAAGTTTACGGCGTATCCGCTAACTCTAATGGTTAAGTTAGGGTATTTTTCCGGATTATCCATAGCATCGATTAAGGTTTCACGGCAAAGCACGTTAACGTTAAGGTGTTGGGCCATTTGACTAAAATATCCATCGATAATGTTAACGAGATTAGCACAGCGAGTTTGTTCATCGTGACCGAGAGCTTCAGGAATTATTGAGAAGGTGTTTGAAATACCGTCTTTACAAACGTCGTAAGAAAGTTTTGCAACCGAGTTGAGTGAAGCAAGAGCGCCGTTCTTTTCACGGTTGTGCATTGGGTTTGCGCCTGGGGCAAAAGGCTCGCCCGCCTTTCTACCGTCAGGAGTTGAGCCGGTTTTTTTGCCGTAAACCACGTTGGAAGTTATGGTTAAAATTGAAAGGGTGTGTTCAGCTTCTCTATAAGTTGGATTTTTGCAAAGTTCTTTATAGAAAAGTTCTACTTGTTCTTTTGCAATAAGGTCAACTCTATCGTCGTCGTTGCCGTAGCAAGGGAATTCGCCAATAGTTTCAAAGTCCTTAATTAAGCCGGTTTCATCACGAATAACCCTAACCTTTGCGTGTTTTATAGCCGAAAGTGAATCGGCAAGAACGCTAAGACCTGCAATACCAAAAGCCATAAAGCGGTGAACGTTGCTGTCGTGAAGCGCCATTTGCACCTTTTCATAGGCGTATTTATCGTGCATAAAGTGAATGATGTTCATAGCCGAAACGTAGGTTTTTGCAAGCCATGGGCGATATTGGTCCATAAGGCGCAACACTTCGTTATAGTCTAAAACGTCGCCTTTGAAAGGCTCGAAGCAAGGGGCAACCTGAGTTCCGCTCTTTTCATCTCTACCACCGTTAAGGCTCATTAATAAAAGCTTTGCAAGGTTGGCTCTCGCACCGAAAAATTGCATATCTTTACCAACTCTCATTGCCGAAACGCAACAAGCAATTGCGTAATCATCGCCAAACTTAGGGCGCATAACGTCGTCGTTTTCATATTGAATTGCATCGGTATCGCAAGAAACTTTTGTTGCGTATTTTTTAAAGTTTTCAGGAAGTTTAGTCGACCATAAAACCGTTAGGTTTGGCTCGGCGGAAGAACCGAGATTATAAAGGGTGTGCAAAATTCTAAATGAAGTTTTGGTTACTAACGTTCTACCGTCAACGCCCATACCGCCAATAGCTTCGGTAATCCACATTGGATCTCCTGCGAAAAGGTCGTTATATTCAGGAGTTCTAAGGTGGCGAGCCATTCTTAATTTCATAACGAAATCGTCAATAATTTCTTGGGCTTGGCTTTCGGTTAGTTTTCCGTTGGCAAGGTCACGAGCAAAATAAATGTCAAGGAAGGTTGAAGTTCTTCCAAGGCTCATTGCGGCACCGTTTTGTTCCTTAATTGCACCAAGATAACCAAAATATAACCATTGAACGGCTTCCTTTGCGTTAGTTGCAGGCTTAGAAATATCAATTCCGTAAGATAACGCCATTTGTTTTAAGTCTTCAAGACTTTGAATTTGTTCGTAAATTTCTTCAATTAAACGAATGTCGTCACCGCAAGAAATAGTTTGAGAAACCTTAACTTTGTCAGCCTTTTTTTCTTCGATAAGGTAGTCGATTCCATAAAGGGCAACACGGCGGTAATCACCAATTATTCTGCCTCTGCCGTAGGCATCGGGAAGTCCCGTAATAATGCCGGAGTGGCGAGCTGCACGAATATCGGTGGTGTATGCGTGGAAAACACCGTCGTTATGAGTCGTTCTATGAATAAATTTGTTTTCAACGTCGGGTGAAACGGTGTAGCCGTAAGCTGCGCAAGCCTTTTTGGTCATATTCATTCCGCCAAATGGGTTTAAGCCACGTTTAAGCGGTTCATCGGTTTGTAAACCAACGATAATTTCTTCATCCTTATCGAGATAACCAGGTTTGTGAGAAGTCACCGTTAAAACCGTTTCAGTGTCAACGGCTAAAACGCCTTTATTTTCTTGTTCCTTTTTAAAAAGCTCGTTAAGCTTTTCCATAAGTTTAATCGTTCTTTGGGTAGGCGGAGCTAAAAAGCCGTTATCGCCTGTATAAGGCTCGTAGTTTAACTGAATGAAATCTCTAACGTTAATAGAGGTTTGCCATTCGCCACCTTTAAAGCCCTCCCAGCCAATAAAATTCTTTTCCATTTTTCTTCTCCTTGTATGTTAAAACTGTTTATTTTTGCCTTTGAAAACACCAAACGTTTACGTTTGGTTAAAATATAATAACACAATATATAGTGCATGTCAACAAATATGATAACAATATTTGCAACCAATTATTAAATTTTTAAAAAATTAATAATGCTTAAAAAATTAGTCTAAACTTTTACAGCTTGCTTTTATTTTTAGAGCAAAATTTTTCAGTTCAAGATTTTTCACACCGCTAAAACGGCGATAATGAAATTTGTAAATTTTATTTTTAATTTCAAATAAATCGGCGTCGCTTTCGGTTAGCTTTTCATATATTTCGTTGGTGATTTTTTCCACTTCATTTTGGGCTGTTTTTAAAACTTCTTGGCTAACTAATCCGTTTTTATGAATGCCGTCGAGTCCAAGCTTATTGGTGCCGTCGCTTATTGAAGTCGTTAAAGTAAGGTGGAGGTTATAGGTAGGCTTTTGGGCAAAATCAATAAAGTCGGTTGCTCGGTTTTTGGTGATAGAAAGAAGAATTTGCTCCCCGTTAATTTCCACGGGCAAATAACTTTCATCAACCTGTTTTTGGGTTAGGCTAACGATTAGGGTTTGGTCGCTATTAAGCTCGCAAGCCTTTTTCCCGTGGGAATAAACAACGGTGTTCGATGCGTTAAAAATAACGTTTTCGTCACTTTTTTTACTTCCTTCCGTATCTCCCGAGCCACCCGCCGTTGACGCCATTTGCGACGACGACGATTCTCCGCCCGATTCGCTATTTCCTTTTATTATGCTAATTTTAGGCATATAGGCAAAGTTTGATTTAGAGTAGTGATTCATTGCAAACTGTCTTACCGAGCTTTTTAAAACGGTGTTTGCTTTATGGGTGTTTTTTAGTAATATTTTTTGAATGGCAAAGGAAGAAATTGAGTCTAAGGCGGTGGCTTGTGATAAAAGTTCCTTTGCCGAGCCTTCCGCTAGGGCAACCAAAGCGGAATTTTGCATTTTTTGTGATGCTAAAATATAGTCGATAAAGTTAAAAATTTCTTCGTCGCTAACGTTATTTCCAAAAACGATAAGGTCGCAAAAGCTTAATTTGGGTTGCCAGCCGGTAGTAATGCCAATGTTGTCAATAGCTTCGTAGGGAGTTTTGCCCGTCGACGAAATTAAAGCGTCGTTGTTTTGACTGCTTTCGCTCGAAGCCTGCGGAACGGCAATTTGGGCGGTAATTTCAAAATCGTTTTCCTTTCTATCAATGCCAATAGCCACTATAATTGCGGTTTTTTGAATGTCTATTAACGAAAAATCGCCGGTGAAATAAAAAACGCACAAAACGATAATAACTAAAAGCATAATTTTGGTTTTATGCTTTGCCATTTTGCTTCCCCCTTGCAAAAATAAATAAAATTATTGGCAAAATATACGCCGTGAAAAGGAAAAACCAATTAACGTAGCTTTTGCTGAAAGCTAAAATAGCGTAAAGCTTATCTTCTAAAATTATAATTGACAAAAGCAACGCACCATTTATAATTAGGGCGGGTATTAACGCTTTTTTTAACCCGAAAGCATATTCAAAGCATTTGGTTGCCATGTAAACGGGCATACAAATTGAAAATATTTTTGAAAATAGCAATAAAAATATGGCAAGGTAGTCAAACCGACCAACGTTTATAATTTTAGTGGTGTATATGGTCATATCTGAAACGGCAAAAATTTGCGTTTTTGAAATATCGCCGAACACCCCGTAAAAAATTACCGCAATTGCTAAAACGATAATCGATGCAATTAAAAAGCTTACCATAATTTTTACGTTTTGTTTTTTTTCACTTTTAAAATGCCCTAAAAACAAAAACATATAAAGGCTTTCCGTAAACCAAATTATAGTGGTAAAACAGGCGTTAATCGTGTTATAGGTGGGCATTTTATTAATTGGTAAAATATTTGAAAGGTCGCTTGAAGTTATTGAAAAGCAAATTATTAACAAAATTGAAACGCCCGTTAGCCATAAACTTATATCGGCGCACCTTCCTAAAACTTTCAACCCTTTTACGCAAGCGTATGCCGATAAAATTAAAAGGGGAAAAAAGGAAATAAAGTTTGGAAAAACCTCGTATAAGGTGTTGTCGACAAAGTGTTTTTGTTCAATAATTGGCAAAAAGCTTTTTAGAAAAAAGTGTAAACCTAAAATAAAAAATATAACTTTTGCCGTGGTTTTGCCAAAGGATGAAGTTAAAATATCGAAAAAGGTTTGGTTTTTAAACCGCTCGCCTAATTTTAAAATTAAAAATAAAATTAGCATATCGATAGCAAAGGAAATTATTAGGGGAATATAAAGTTGGTTTTGGGTGTAGCCAGCCAAAATTGAAGGTAGGGTTAAAATTTTGTTAACGGGTGTTAAGGCAATGAAAATTGCGCATATTTGCCTTATCGATATTTCGTTTTTAATTGTTTTCGACATTGTTCACCCCTTTATAAAGCTTGTTTTTTCTTCGCCTAACGTTTTTTGGATTAAGAGAAAACGGGCGTTTTTCCATTCGGTGGATATAGGTTATATAAAAACTATCCTTTAAGTCGTTTTTAATAAGCGGTGCGTAAGGCGCTAAAATTGGAATTCCAAAGTTTTCGGTTGAAGTAAGGTAAATAACTAAAAAACAGGTGGCAAGTAAAATTCCGTAAAAGCCGGTTGCTCCCGCAATAATTAAAAAGGTTAAACGCAAAAAGGACATTGTATCAACCAGTTCCGGCACGGTGTAAATGCAAATTCCGCTCAGCGCCATAATCATAATGGTTGGCGTGGAAACGATGCCTGCTCTAACCGCCGTGTCGCCAACGACCAGCGCCCCGACTATGGATAGTGCCATTCCAACGTATTTGGGCATTCTAATGCTCGCTTCGTTTAGCATTTCAAAAATAAGTAAGGTGAAAAACATTTCAAAGCTTGGCGAAAGGGGAATGCCCTTTATGCTGTTAATTATTGTTAGTAAAAAGTTTAGGGGAATTAATTGAAGGTGAAATAGCTGGGCGGAAACGAAAAGGGCGGGTAAATATATGGCGAAAATAATGGAAATAAATCTTAAAAGTCGCTCGGTGTTCGCCCTATAATAGCTTTTATAATAGTCGTCGGCACTTTGAAAATCTTCAATTAAAAGGTAGGGCACGGTTATGCAAATTGGCGAGCCGTCGCAAATTATTGCCACTCTGCCTTCTAAAAGTTTCGCCGAAAGAATATCCGGCTTTTCGGTGTTTCCCACCTGTTTAAAAAGACTTGTTTTTTTCGTGGCGATTTGATTTGCTATATAGGAGCTATCTAAAACGCCGTCAACGCTTAGGCTTGAAATGCTTTTTTTAAGGGTTTTAACGATATTTAGGTCGCAAACGTCGCTAATATAGCAAAGGGCAATTTGGGTTTTTGAATATTTGCCCGCCGTTATATATTCCACCTTAAAATTGCGGTTTTTAATTCTTCGGCGAATTAAGGAAAGGTTTGTTTTAATGCTTTCGGTAAAGCCTTCTCTCGGTCCTTTTAAAACGGTAGCCGTGGGCGGTTCGGTAACGGCACGCACTTCAAATTTTTTCAGGTCGATTAAAAGGGCGTTTTCTTCGCCGTCGATAATAATTAAAGCGCAACCGCCAATAACTTGGTCAACGCATTTATCTAAACTACTTTCCGTTTTACATTCGGGGTTGGCAAGGTTTTTGGCAATTTCATCGGCGGAATAACTTGGTAGGTTTTGGATTGAACGAATAACTAAATCACCTAAAAGTTGTTTGTCGGTTAAGCTGTCAACGTAAACGGCAACGCACTCTCGATTTTCTTGAAAAAACTTGTAAAAAATAATATCTTGCGAGTTTAAAATTTTTTTAAGCTCGGTTAAATTTTTGTTAATACTTTTAAAAACGTTCATAGTTAAAGTATTTTTAATTTGTTAAAAATTATGTGTTAATCGTGTTATATAAGGGTTTTTTAAATTGTGTGTCAGCAACCTATTGCATTTTTTAAAAGGTGGGTTTATAATTAAAATGCGTTTGGAATTAAAAAAAGGGGGGCTTAAAAAAATTAGGTGTGCGTTAAAAAAGTTTAAAAACAAATTTCGAAGAAGAATAAGTTGTTTAAAGGGCGAACTTAACCTTCTTAATTTATTTTAATATTGCCCCCAAAAGGGGGTTAACTTGCAAGAATTTAATATTATAAATTTGTTAAATAAATTTAGCGGTGAAATTATTTTATGCGTTTTAATAGCTTGTTGTTTAGCTATAATTATGAAAAAATTTTTAAAGTTCTCAAACAAAATTTTAATTTTTATAAGTTTTATTTTGGGGTTTGCGCTCTATTTATTTACAGGTATCGTTTTGCTAAAACAAGTTATTTTAACCAGCTTTGTCAACGGCGTAACGGCGGGGGGACTTTCCGTTTGCGTGACGCTCGTTATAAAAAAATACGCTCGGCTCGGTGAAGACGATATAAAAAAACTTATTGAAAATCTTCTTTCCAGCATAGTTTTAAGCGAACAGCTCGATGAAGTTGTCGATAACATTTTAGAAAAGCTTTCTTCATCGAAGGAACTAACCAAAGAAGGTTTAAAGGAACTTATTAGTAAAAATTTAAACGCTTCGCTCAGCGAAGAAGAATTAGAAAACATCATTAGCTTTATAATTTCCGCTTGTGGCTTTGATGATGAAAAAAAATAAATAAACGGCTTTCCAAAAAAGGAAAGCCGTTTTTAAGTTGTTTTTTCAATTATTCTAACGCATAGGGCGGTCATATCGTCGTGGGCGATGCCCGAAGAATAGGTAAGGGCTTTTTCCACAATTGTTTCGGCAAGAGCTTGCGGATTTTTAATTGGTGCGTTTCGCAAAAATTCAACCGCTTCGCTCGATGAACCAAAAGCGTCGGTCACGCCGTCGGAAAGCAAAACTATAACGTCGCCGGGGTGAATTTCCGCCTTGGTCACCGATGGATTAATTTCTTGTAAAATTCCAAGGGGAAGCGAGCTTCCTTCAATAAATTTTACGCCACCGCTTGAAAGAATAAAGCCGTAGGGCGAGCCTATTTTAATAAAATCACAGGTGGAAGAATATAGGTCGACGGTGGCAATATCCACGGCGGAAAAACTATCCGCTTTATCTACGGTTAAAATTTTATTAACCACGTTTAAAATGGTAGCCCTGTCTAAGCCTGCTTTATAATAGCTTTCAATAAGCTCAATTGAAGCCGTGCTCAATTGATTGGCTTGGTCACCGCTTCCCATTCCATCGGAAATGGAAAGTAAAAATTTACCCTGGTCAATTTTGGTTAACGAGTGGTTGTCGCCACTAAGATTAGAGCCGGTTTTAGTTTTTACGGCAACGCCGAAGGTGGCGTCTAACGACGGAGTTTTCTTTAAGGTTATGTAAACCGAACTATCGTTAAATTTTTCCGTTTTAACGGGGGTTAGGTTTTCTTTGCAAATGGAGTTTAGGGTTGGAAGGAAATTTGGGTTTTGAGCAACGGAGAGTTTGCAAAAAACGTTAATTTCACTTTGACCTTCTTCACCTAAAACTAACACCCCTAAAAGGGGCATTCCCCTTTGCTTTAACAGGGCGGAAATTTGTTTTTCTCGCTCTCCGTTTGGGCGCAAAGTTTTGCTCATTTCAAAGGCAAGATTTTTCATTATTTGGCTAAGGGCGTTGGCTTGGGTTTGCAAAAGCTCACGCTGATTATTTTTATTTTCAATTTCTTTAATTTGCTCTAAAAACCCGCTTATAGCACGATTAACTTCAAAAATTATGCTGTTTGGATAGGAGCAAAGCTCTGTAAACTCTCTCGGTAGGTCGATAAAAGAAACTCTCGATTTTGCAATTCCCACTCTAACGAATTTTTCCATAAGTTCCCTTTCGGGAAAACCCCTTTGCTTGCAACGGCTAAAATATTCGCATTCTCCGCACACGTTGGAAATTGCTTGACTGCCAATTTGTTCAATCAATTGGTCGGTAGAAAGTCCGTTTTGGGAAATTATTGATAAATTTTTTTCCATTTTAAAAAACACACCGCTCATTTCGTATAGCTTTGACGAAATATCCATTCGGCTTCGGTTAATGTAATTAAAGGTTAAAAGTTGCGATGAAGAAACTTTGAATTTATTTTTAATTTCATCAAAAAGTTTTTGCGGTAAAAAACAAAAGAAAATTGCCGGTATTACAACCGTTAAACCGCTGGCGGTTGAATAGGAAGGGTAAAGCTTTAAAATAAAAAGGCAAACCGCTTCTGCTAAAATTAAAAATAGGGCGGAAAACGCCGAATGGTTTTTGCTGACTATTACCGAAAAAATTAACCACAAAAAGATAATTATAAAATAGCTTTGAATTTTGGTGACTAAGTAAAGGGGAATTGCTAGCAGTCCAAAAAGAATATAGGGGGTTTTTTCAAAACATTTAATTGAAAAAAGTAGCGCTAAAACGCAAATTGCTTTGTAGGCTAAAACTCCGAACAGGTTTACGAAACCTACCCCTAAAAAAATTAACGTTAAATAGGCGGAAATGGTTTGCAAGGGGGAGGGTGAAATTTTATGTAATACCGACCATAAATAACCTTGGGAAAGGGTGCAAACAACGGCAAAAACGCCTACTATTCCACTAATTATTAGGGTCGTATTAATTTCACCGCCCCAAAAAACGTAGGGCAAAACGGAAGAAAGGTAAAAGAAAATTATTTCCCCTTTCGGCGTTTTGTTTTTTAGGCTATAAATTAAAAAAGCTCCCCCTAAAACGGTTGCTTCAACCATAGCGCAAAATATCATATTTAAACTTTTAAAGGTTAAAAACGATAAAACGTAAATTACCGAAAGAAGTAGGGGTGGACAAAAATAGAGTAAACTTACGTATAGGGCGGTTGAGCCGAAAATTAAAGGATGAACGGAATTTAGGCACAAAAAACATATAAAAATTATTGAATATTTAACTAAACCTTGAAAAAAATTATTAGATTTTAACATAAAAATTTTCCTTTTTTCTTTAATTTACCATCCTTTAAATGTAAAAAAATAAAAAAATTTGTCCTAAAAAAAGCCTTATTGCCGATAAAATGAAAATGTTTAAAAAATCGTTTATTTTTTTTATAATTTATGATATAATGACCTTACTATGAAAAAAGCGTTTAAGAAAATTTTAATATTGGCTATAATTTGTTGCTGTTTTTTGGTTGAGTTTAACCCAAAAACGGCTAACGCTCAAACGGTGGAGAGCCAAAGTTTAAGCCAGCTTAGTCAAATTAATAATTTAGTTGCCTTCGTTGATTTTGATAACGAAGAATTCGTTGACGCTCAATTTTTGTCTAACCTTGACAAAGCTTATAATACCGATGAAATATCTTTAAAAAATTTCTTTTTGGCGGAAAGCTTAAATAGTTTGACCGTAAACACTGTTTTTTTAAACGATAGCGGGTCAATAAAAATGGAGCACGGCGAAAGCTATTACGCTCCAAAATATGAATACGACGGCGTTTTAAACGTTTATAACCAAGTTAATCCCAACGGTTACGACAACAGATATTTTATTAACGGCGAGCCTGTTAATCCGGAATCGGCAGGGGCGTTAGAGCATATTGAAAGAATCGTTCGTGAACAGTTGATGTTAAGGGAAATTAGTCAAAAGTTAAACGGCTTAATAGCCGATAAAAAAGCCGATAATAACGGCGACGGCAAAATTGACGCCCTAACCGTTATAGTTGATAATAAGTCCTTTGAATATTCCAATTGGGATAGCATTTTATGGCCACATATGAGCTATGCTTACGTTTTCGATAAAAACGTTTCCACCCGTGGCTACTACGTTCCTGCGGGCTTTTTAGAAAGCTACGGCGACCTTTCTAAACAGGTGACGATCGACGGCTTAAATTTAAGCAACTATAACCTTTTAACCACCAGTTATATCAACGTTGAAAATTCACAAATTAGCGGAAACGTTGGGGTTTTGTGTCATGAATTTTTGCACAATTTAGGGCTTTACGATTATTATTACTATCCTGACCAAACCTACGAGCCTGTAGGCGATTTGGATATTTTGGGAATAACGCATCAAATACCCCAATTTAACCTTAGTTATCTTCGCCAAAAGTTAGGCTGGCTTGAAGAAGGGGAAAATATTTTGCCGATTGAAGAGAGCGGAAGTTATACCCTTAACGCAGTCACGGCTACCGATAGCCCGGTTAAAGCTTATAAATTAGTTCCAAACAATTTCAGTCAAACGGGCGAATATTTTATGATGGAAATGAGAACTAATACCGGCGGTTTCGATTCGCAATTAAAATCCAGCGGATTAGTCGTTTATAGAATTAACGAGAAAAACGGATATATTAACGCTGTCGGCAACCTTTCTACCACCCCTTACGGCAATATGTATGGGGGAAAGGATAGGGAAGAAATTTTCGTTTACAGAATGGGCGGTGCCGATTCAACTAACAAAAGCAACGCTTCCCTTGCTATTTTAGACGGGGAAGAAGTTGTCAACGGCTACTATTACGAAAAAAATTGGATTGGCTCAACCGACCTTAGCAAAGAGCCACACTTTTTCGTAAAATCTACCGGCGTGTTAATGTTTAAACGCAATTACTACGGAAACACTTTAAGCTATTCTTCCGGGGCTAACAGCGGAATAGCCATAACCAATATAACACTTTCGGCAGATAACCAATCGGTTAGCTTTAACGTTGAGTTTGACGATAGTTCCGTTGCCGTTAGCCAAACTGACGATGCCAGCGTGGTTCAAACCGATTACGGCGCTTTGAACGTGGTTTGGCAATCGGGTTCGAGAAAGGGTAAAACTTATATCCTTCAAGTGGAATACGACGGCTCTCTCGTTGGGATTGAAGGCGACAAGGTTTATTGTAAAAAATTACCGCAAGCAAGTGAAATGATAAATGGTAAAATAACGGGCTATAACACGGTTAAACACCAAGTTTTGCCAATTTCAAACAAAAAGGGAAGCCTTAATGAAGGCGAGGGGGTTGCCACCTTCGTTATGCTTGACGACGGTGAAACTCAACGTATTATTTTTGCGGGAGCAACCTTAAAAAGCAGTTCAAACCAAATTACCCTTCCAACCGATTTTTTAAAAGATTTTTTAAATTCAAATCAGTTTAAATTGGTTATATACGGAGCTATCGGCATTGTTGCCCTATCTTTTATCCTTGCGTTATTTACGGGCAAAAAGCGAAAAAAATAGTCAAGTTTTAAGGAAAAAACCTTCGATTGACAAAGGCTAAAATTGCTATATTATATATGATAAAGTAAAAAAAATGCTTTGCGACTATATTTTATGTAAATTTTTACTAAAATTTGGTTGCAAAGTTTTTTTTAATATGCTAAAATAACATAGCAAATTCGCACTCGAAATTTTGCGGTGGTCCGTTGCCAAAAAAATTATAGGGCAGTAAAACCGCAAAAAATAAGAATTTCGAGGAGGAATAACGGAGGTATTTTTATGGAAATCACAACAATGAAAGCTCTTCTTGAAGCTGGTGTTCATTTTGGTCACCAAACGAGAAGATGGAACCCTAAGATGGCTAAATACATCTACGGCGACAGAAACGGTATTCACATTATCGACTTACAAATCACAATGAAGCTCATTGAAGACGCTTACAGATTCGTAGCCGATGCAACTAAGGAAAACAAAACCGTTTTATTCGTAGGCACAAAGCGTCAAGCTCAAGAAGCTATTCAACAAGAAGCTGAAAGATGCGGTATGTTCTACATGAACTATCGTTGGGTTGGCGGTGCGCTTACCAACTTTAAGAACACAATTTTATCAAGAGTTGACAGAATCGACGCAATTGATAATATGGAAAAAATTGGTCAATTCGACCAACTTCCAAAGAAAGAAGTTATTAAGCTTAAAGAAGAAAGAGAAAAGCTTTTACTTAACTTTGGTGGCGTTAGAGGAATGAAGAAACTTCCTGACATTATGTTCGTAGTTGACCCAAGCTGTGAAGAAAACGCTGTTAAGGAAGCAAGAAAACTTAACATTCCTGTTGTTGCTATTACCGATACTAACTGCGATCCTGACATGGTTGATTACGTTATTTCAGCTAACGACGACGCTATTAAGGCTGTTAAGCTAATTGCTTCAATCATTGCCGACGCCGTTGTTGAAGGTAAGCAAGGTGAAGACGCCGTTATCGCAATGCGTCAAGCTGCTATGGAAGGTCAAGCAAAAGAAACTGCTGACGAAACTGTTTCTGACTAATTTTTAAAGGAGAATTAAAATGAGTTTTACTGCATTAGACGTTAAAAATTTACGTGAAAGAACCGGTTGCGGTATGATGGACTGTAAAAACGCATTAACCGAAACCAATGGCGATATTGAAAAGGCTATTGACTTTTTAAGAGAAAAAGGTATGGCAAAGGCAGCTAAAAAGGCTGGTAGAATTGCCGCTGAAGGTTTAGTTGATAGCTATATCCACGCAGGTGGTAGAGTTGGTGTTCTTCTTGAAATCAACTGCGAAACCGACTTCGTTGCTCGTGGCGATCAATTTAAAGAACTTTCTCACGATATTTGTTTACACATTGCTGCTGCTAACCCAATTTACCTTAACTCAAGTGAAGTTCCAGCAGATGTATTAGAAAAAGAAAAGGAAATTTTGCGCGCTCAAGCAATTGAAGAAGGCAAGCCTGAAAAAATTATCGATAAAATGGTTGAAGGTAGAATTAAGTCTTTCTACGACGATAACTGCTTATTAAACCAAAAATTCGTTAAAGACCCTTCTAAAACTATTGAACAACTCGTTATGGAAGCAACTGCCGTTATCGGTGAAAAAATTGCAGTTCGTCGTTTTGTTCGTTTTGAAATGGGTGAAGGTTTACAAAAGAAGAGTGAAAATCTTGCCGATGAAGTTGCAGCTCAAGTTAGTGCAATGAAAAAGTAATAGATTGTATAGCTTAGAGGGGGAACATCATAATTTTGTTCCCCTTTTTTTTACAAAAACATTTCAATTTATTATTTTGAGGTTTACTGATGGAAAAAGCTAAATATAAAAGAATTCTTTTAAAAATTAGTGGCGAAGCCCTTGCCGGATGCCAAAAAACAGGCTACGACGCAACTATTATGGACGACGTTTGCGCTCAAATTAAAAAAATCGTTGAACTTGGCGCAGAAGTTGGCATTGTCGTTGGCGGTGGTAATTTTTGGCGTGGCAGACAGGGAACTTATATGGAACGCACAACCGCCGACTATATGGGAATGATGGCTACCATGATGAACGGCTTGGCACTTTGCGATGCTTTAGAACACGCTGGCGTTGAAGCAAAAGTTGTTTCAAGTTTAAAAATCGACAGAATTGGTGAAGCGTATAATAGAAAAAACGTTGAAAGCTATTTAAAAAGCGGTAAGGTTGTAATTTTTACTTGCGGAACGGGTCATCCGTTCTTTTCAACGGATACGGCGGCTGCGCTTAGGGCGGCGGAAATTGAAGCCGACGTTATTTTACTTGCTAAAAACGTTGACGGAATTTACGATAGCGACCCTAAACAAAACCCTAACGCTAAAAAATATCAAACTATTAGCTACATTGAATATATTGAAAAAGGTCTTAAAGCAATGGACCTAACGGCTATTACCATTTGTATGGAAAATTCAATTAAGGTTTTAGCCTTTGGTTTTGAGCCTAACTCAATGGTTAGGGCTGTTTTAGGGGAAAACCTTGGAACGTTAATAAAATAGAAAAATAACTGAAATAAAGGAGAGAAATTATGGCAGCAGATATGGAAAAAATTGAAATGATACTTATTGAATGTGATGAAAAAATGGAAAAAGCCGTTAATTTTTTAAAGGGTGATTTTCTTCAAATTAGAGCCGGCAGAGCTAATCCTCACGTTTTAGATAAGGTTTTAGTTGATTATTACGGTCAAATGTCGCCAATTAATCAAGTTGGTAATATTTCCGTTCAAGATGGTAAGTGCTTGGTTATTGCTCCATGGGATAAAAGCTTGCTTAAAGGCATTGAAAAAGCAATTCAACTTTCTAACGTTGGCATTAATCCAATTAACGATGGTAACGTTATTCGTCTCGTTTTCCCTGATTTAACGGAAGAACGCCGTAAGGAACTCGTTAAGCAAGTTAAGAAAATGGCGGAAGATAGCAAGGTTGTCGTTAGAAACGCTCGTCGTGATACTCTCGATACTCTTAAAAAGCTTAAAACCGCAAAGGAAATAACCGAAGACGAATATGCTAACTTTGAAGCTCAAGTTGAAAAATCAACGGGTAAAAACGTTGAAATTATCGATAAAGCTCAACAAGAAAAAGAAAAGGAATTGTTAACCGTTTAATGGATAAGCTCGTTCTTCCTAAACACGTTGGCTTTATTATGGACGGCAACGGCAGGTGGGCAACTCAAAGGGGTAAATCTCGCTCGGCTGGTCACGTTGAAGGTTATAAAGCCCTTGAAAAGGTTATTGACTACGGCTTTCGACGTGGCGTTGAAATCTTAAGTTTCTATGCTTTTTCAACTGAAAACTGGTCACGGCCAAAAGAAGAAGTTGAAAAGCTTTTAAGCTTAATGACAAACGCCATTAAAGTTGCCGGAAAAAAACTTATTAAAAATAAAATTAAATTGGTTATTAGTGGCGATTACAGTATGGTAAAACCATCGGTTAAACGAGCTATTGACCAACTTATTGAAAAAACGTCCACCTTTTCGCCTTACGTTGTTAATATTTGTTTTAACTACGGCGGTAGGGCGGAAATTTGTAGTGCCGTTAATAAAATTATTGCAAGTGGCGCAAAAGAAGTTAACGAGCAATTAATTTCTTCTTATCTTTACACTAAGGACTTAGCCGACCCCGACCTTATTATTAGAACGAGTGGGGAACAACGGCTTAGCAACTTTTTGCTTTGGCAAAGCTCTTATAGCGAGTTGTATTTTACCAACGTTTTGTGGCCGGATTTTAACGACGATGAGTTTGAAAAAGCTTTAACTTGGTTTGGCGAGCGAAACAGAAGGTTTGGAAAAGTGTGAGCTTTATTATTGCTCTCAAAAGGGCTAAGTTATAGTTTAACGTAAATTAGCTTAAACGTTTATATTGGAATAATTTTTTACATATAATAAGGAAAGGGCGCTAAATAGCGCCATTTTGGTGAGTTATGTTAAAAAGAGTTATAACAGGCCTATTATTAGTTGGCTTAATGATAGGTTTGCTTTTTTTACGAATAGTTGACGCAAGGTTTTTTGCGATTGTGCCTTATGGGTTAATGATTGTTGGCTCGGTTGAAATGATTAGGGCGTTAAAAGATAAATTAACCTTTTTGCAAAAGGTCGTTATAATGGTGTTCGCCCTTGTGGCAGCCCCGGTTTACGTTTTTTTTGGACTAAAAATTTTAGGAGCAATAACCGTAACGGCGGTAATTTTAATGGTGTTTACCATTGTTGTAGATTTTGGCAAAACCACTTTAGAAAGTGTTGCAATTGGAATTTTCACTTTAGTTTATCCAAACGTTTTTCTCTTTGCGATGCTTTTAATTAACGATTTAACCCACAGTTTAGTTGCATTATTGTTAACTTTTGGCGTTGCGGCTATGGCTGACACTTTTGCTTTTTTCGTTGGCTCTTTTTTTAAAGGCCCAAAACTCAGCCCTGATATTAGTCCTAAAAAGACCATAAGCGGGGCGGTTGGCGGAATAATAGGTGGGGTGATAGGCGCCGTTGTAATTTGGATTTTGTTTGGCAAGGGAATGTTTACCGCTCAAATTGCACCTGAAATTTTATTGTTTATTATGATTGGAATAATAGGTTCGCTTTGCGCAATTTTCGGCGACCTTGTTGAAGGGGCGATAAAACGCAAAATTGGCGTTAAAGACCTTGGCTCTATTTTTCCTGGTCACGGCGGTGTGTTAGACCGTGTTGACGGAATTATGATAAATTCACTTTTTATTTACGTTGTATTTGTTTTTATTGGGTAATTAATTTTTGCTAAATGAAATATACTTAAAATGTAATAAAAACAAAAAACAGGCTGATAATCGACTTATAGCGAAACTTTTTTGTTAAAAAATGGTTTCGCTTTTTTTAAAGGAAAGGGAAAATGAAAAAAATTGCTTTAATTGGAAGCACCGGTTCTATTGGAAGACAAGTGCTAAATTGCGTTGATAGACATAGCGATAAATTTAAAATAGTTTCGCTCACTGCCCATAGTAACGCAGGGCTTTTAGGTGAACAAATTGAAAAGTATAAACCGGAAATTGCCGTTTTAACCAACCCTGAAAATTTGTCAAAACTTAGTTCGATTGGCAACACCAACCTTTATTATGGTGAAAACGCCTTAGTTCACGCCGTGTGCGAAAGCGCCGATATCGTCGTGGTTGCCGTGGTTGGTTTTTGCGGATTAAAAGCCGTTATTGAAGCTATAAAAATGGATAAAATTATTGCCCTTGCCAACAAGGAAAGTCTTGTTTGCGGTGGCGAAATAGTTAATAAATTATTGAAAGAACACCCAAAGAGCAAAATTTTGCCGGTTGATAGCGAGCATTCCGCTCTATGGCAAAGCTTGGGTTTAGATTTTAATCGCCCTTTTAAAAAGCTAATTTTAACGGCTTCGGGCGGGGCGTTTCGCAATTTGAGTTTAAAAGAATTGAAGTTCGTTAAGGCAAGGGACGCTTTAAAACACCCAAATTGGCTTATGGGTAAAAAAATAACCGTTGACTGCGCAACCATGGTAAACAAGGGTTTGGAAGTTATGGAAGCAATGTTTTTATATAATTGTCCCCTTGAAAAGGTTGACGTTGTAATTCACCCTGAAAGCATAATTCACTCAATGGTTGAATATGAAGATAGTGCTATCGTTGCCCAAATGGCTTATCCTTCAATGGAAATTCCAATTCAGCTTGCGTTAAGTTATCCTGAAAGGTTTAAAACGGACGTTGAAAGTTATAATTTTTTTGAAAAGCCTTTGACTTTTAAACCCGTAGATTTAGAAAAATATCCTTGTTTTGACCTTGCTATTAAAAGTGCGAAAGAAGGCTATAACGCACCGTGTATTTTAAGTTCGGCAAACGAAGTTGCCGTTGAACTTTTTTTACAGGATAAAATTGAGTATTTAGCTATTAAAGATTATTTAGACTATGCTTTACAAACAGTAAAAAGGCAAGAAGTTAGTTTAGAAAGTTTGTTTGAAACTGACTTTTTAGCAAGACAAGCAGTTTTAAAAGCGTTTGAAAAGAGAGGGAATTAGTTTGGAAAATTTATTGTCGATTACAGGATTTTTATCTCAATTCGGCTCAATTTTAGTTGCCGTTTTGGTTTTGCTTATAACCATAACTATTCACGAGTTTGGTCACTATATAGTAGGCAAATTATTAAAGTTTAAAATTAATGAATTTGCCATTGGTATGGGTCCTGCTATTTTTAAAAAGACCTTAAAAAACGGTCAAATTTTTTCAATTAGAATTTTACCGCTCGGCGGTTTTTGCGCCTTTGCCGGTGAAGATGAAGAAGTGCCTAAAACCCAAGAAGAAACTGTGGAAAAGGCGGTTGATAATTACGACCCTAACGCCTTTAACAACAAAAAGCCTTGGCAACGAATTTTAGTGCTTATTGCAGGGGCGAGCGTAAACTTTATTTTTGCAGTTATTTTAATAGTATCTAATTTTGCAATTTTCGGTCACACGGCTTATTCCGTTTACGAAACAATGCCAACCGCCGGTTATTCTTATTCTCTACAACAGGGCGATACCATAACCGCAGTCGACGGCAACTACGTTTATTTGTCGGTAGACTTAATTAAAAGTTTATCGGGCAAAAAACAAGGGGATATAGTTGACGTTTCCATTGTTCGTAACGGCGAAAAAATAACCGTTCCCGTTGAACTTCGTTGCGACGTTAATCCAAGTGGGTTAACCGACTACGGCGACGTTTTTGAAAGTTTGGGCGTTGCGAGCGTGCCTTTTATTAGAACCAGTGAAACGAGTTTATTGCCAAACGAGCAATATTTATTAAGGTTTAACGACGGCGCAACCTATCAAGAGTGTAGCCGAATTTATAAAAAGGAAAATTTAGTTGAATATTTTGCCGATAAAAAGGCGGGCGACGTTATTGGCGTTTGGGTTTCAACCGACGACGAGACCGCTGAAAATGGAAGAATGTTAATGGAAATCGTTTTAAACGAAAGCTTCGATAGTATTGATAAGTCGGACTATAAGGCGATTTTTGAATATTTTGGCATTGAACAAATGGGTTATAGCTACCAGCTTGAAAACACCACGGTAAAACTAAGCTTTGGCGAGCTAATTTATAGACCTATCGTTTATTCTTTTAAGACCATTGGTTTAACCTTTGAATCTATTGGCGGAATGTTTAAAGGCACCGTTCCTCTCGACAGCGTGACCGGTCCAATCGGCACCATTTCATTAACCGCCGACTACGTTGGTTTAGGGTTTAACTATATTTTAGAAATTGCGTCTTTAATTGGAATTAGCGTTGCAATTTTTAACCTTTTGCCAATTCCAGCCTTAGACGGAGCAAGAACTATTTTCACCGTTATAGAATGGATTAGGGGGAAACCAATAAACCGCAAGGTGGAGGCAATTATTCACGCAGTTGGCTTGTTCCTATTGTTAGGAATTGCAATTTTCTTTGACATTTTACACATTTTTTAATTTGTGTTAATAAAATATATTAAGCCGATTATAGGCTGATATTACTATGTATGCAAAGGATATTTTAATTTTAGCGTTAGCTACTTTACTCGTTAAAGAAAATTGTCAAAAGAAAAAATGCGCCGAAAATTTAACTCGGTGCCAAGAGAGCGAAAAATGCAGTTGTTGCGTTTATAAAAAGTATATTAAAAAACCGCATTCAAACTGTAATTATTAACTAATTAATTAGCAAGAATTTTAGAAGGGGGTTTGCTTTTCTAAAATTCTTGCTTTTTCGTTAGTGGCTTTAAACCACTCACTTTTCGGTTGTTTTTATTTCAATTTGCGACCTTTTTTTCTTTTTGTATTGAAAATAGTTTTAGGGTGTGCTAAACTTTAATAAAATTAAACTATAAAATGGGGGAGTAGGGGACAACGTTGATTTTTGCGTAGTTTTTCCGCCGTTTTAGAGTTTATTTTTAATTTTAAATTATAAAAGGATAGAGAAATGAAAAAACTATTATTTATTGCAATGGCTTTTTGCCTTGCTTTCGTAATGACGTTTTCAGCTGGTTGTTCAGTTAACGTTGAAACTTCAACTCCTGAAAGTCAGCAAGCTCAAGTTTCAAACGGCGGAAACAGCATAGAGCCACAAGTTTCAACAGGTGGAAATAGCACTCAGCCACAAGTTTCAACGGGTGGAAACAGCACTCAGCCACAAGTTTCAACAGGCGGAAACAGCCAAAAGCCTCAAGCTTCAAATAGCGCTAAGCCTAACGATTCAAAACAATCGGTTAGCACAAGTGTTTTAAATAGTTCAGCTGTTCAAAGTGTTCTTCAATCAGTTCCATCTGGTGGCGATTTACCACAACCAAAGGACGGCGACGTTTGGGTTTCTCCAACCGGTAGCGATAGCAACAGCGGTTCACAATCCAGTCCGCTTCAAACTCTTTATGCGGCTGTTTCACAAATTACCCCAGGCTATACTATTCATATGATGAAGGGAACTTATCCAATGAGTTCTCGCCTTGAACTTACAAAGTCGGGAACGGAATCAGCTCCAATTACAATTCAAGCAGAAAATTGGGATGAAGTTGTTTTAGATTATTCTAAACAACCTTACGGACACAATAGTTCAACTTACGTTGGAATTTATCTAAAAGGCAACTGGTGGAAAATTCAAGGTTTAACCATTTGTCACGCAGGTGATAACGGCATTAAGGTTGAAGGTTCTCACAACTATATTGGTCGTTGCGTTCTTCACCACAACGGCGACACCGGTATTCAACTTGGTTTCGGACACGATTTTAGCGCTCAAGGTTACGGTTCAAGTAATAACGGTGAATATTGCGCATATAACCTAATTGAAAATTGCGATTCTTATTTAAATTACGATTTCGATAACTGGGGCGATGCCGACGGTTTTGCTTGTAAAATGCACAACGGTAAAGGCAACGTGTTCAAAGGTTGTCGTGCTTGGTCTAACTGCGACGACGCTTGGGATTTATACGAAACCGATTACAGCGTTGTATTAATCGATTGTTGGGCTTGGAGAACTGCCGTTTTAGCAGATTTTAAGAACGACCCATATTTCTCTAACGCTCAATACATAGCGCAAAAGAGTGCCGTTAAAGCTATCAAAGTTCCAAGTGGCGTTGGTAATGGTAACGGTATTAAGTTTGGCGGTAATGGAACGGGCGGTAGCTCAAAGGGTGTTCACTACGGTATTAACTGCGTAGCGTTCAACTGCGATAAATCGTCTTCAACTAAAGGCTTTGACGAAAATAACCATAAAGATAGCGTTGTTTTAGAAAACTGCGTTGCTTGGGATAACGGTTATAATTATATGTTTGAACAAGGTGGTTCACAAACGAAGTTTACTAATTGTATTTCTTTCTATTCAGAAACTCGTGGAACAAGCTATAATAAAAATAGCCGTTTAGCAGGCGAATTAGGTAGTGGCGGTGGTCAAGTAATTAATTGTAGCTTTACCTACGATGGTGGCGATTTATCACAAACGACTAAGTTTACTCCTGCCGATTTCGTTTCTATTAAAGAAGAAGATGCAAAAGCTGCAAGAAATAGCGACGGTTCACTTCCACGCAACGGCTTTGCTCAATTAAAACCATCTTCAGCTTATTATAATAGTGGAATGGGCAATACTAAATATTAATTTACAAAATAAAAAAACATCCGCTTTGGGCGGATGTTTTTTGTTTGTTTTATAAAATTTTGTTAATTTAAAGTTAAAATTGAGTTTTATTGTTTTTCAATTGCTCCAACGTCAGCCTTTGAATTAATTGTTCTTGCCTTTAAATTATAGTCGTAAAGTCCGTAATTAGCGGAAACGGCGGAGTTGATAACGCAAGAATCATCGGTTGGTAAAAATGAAGAATTTAGGCTTACTTTACCGGTAATAGTTGTTGCGCTAAGGGCTGAATTAAAGGCGTTAACACCCGTTTGTGAAGAGTTAAACATATAAAACTCGTAGTCGTTTTCGTTTTGGTTAGCGTTGTTAAAACAGTTGTTGGTAAAGGTTAAGTTTTTGCAATAGGTTTTTGTGAAATCGGTTTTAACGAAAGGTGCGTTATTGTCGTTTTTAACTAAATTGTTAATAAATTTAATTCCGTCAACCTTGGCAATTACAATTTCACCGCCATCGCTATTGGTGCAGTTATTAACGAGAGTATTATTAACAAATTCGGTGTTTTTTACGTAGCCTGTGGAGCTTGTTTCGTAGCCACCGACTCTCATTCCTACTACTTTATTGTTTACAACTAAATTGTTTCTAACTAAAATGTTGATAACAGGGTAGCTATCTTGTCGTTCTTCACTTCCAATTTCAATGCCGAATTGGCAGTTTTCAATGCGGTTGAATTGGAAGATAATATCTCTTGCTCCGTCGCAGTAAAGACCGGCACAATCGGCGTAGGCACAGTAGCTATTTTTAATAATATTTCCTGCCGCCACCCCGTAGCGTGGTTGGTCGAGAGAAGCAGTTGAGCAGTAACCGGCGTTGCCGTAAAAGTCGATGCCGATATTGGTGTTGTCGCTAACGGTGTTTTCTAAAATGTAAACGTATTCACAGTTTGCCGTAACCGAACAGGTTTCCGCCCAACCGGTCACGTTATTCGACATATTGTTCGATGCAATAATAACGTTAGAAACGGGATTTTTATTTTCACCGCTAATTAAAATTGCATTGGCGCTTGAATTGGTTTCCGTTTCAGGGTTAGATGCGTTAGTTTTAATGTGGTGAATGTTTAAATTTCTAAAAATTAAGTGGTTTTGGTTGTTTCCCCAAACGGCAATTCCGTAGGCGTTGTAGGCGGTTATATTGGAAATTTCAATACCTTCAATAACGGTGTAGCAACAGCCGTGTCCAATTTGGAAGCCGTATGATTCGCCAGAGGTGTTTTTGTTCGTTATAATTGCGGTTTCACCAGGGTAATTTCTAATGGTGATATAGCCGTTGGCGTTACCCTTTGTTTCAACGTAATAGCCGTCGGCATTGCCACTATCGTAAGTTCCGCCTAAAAGGTAAATCGTTTGACCGGCGCTTACGCTATCAAGGGCATCTTGAAGGGAATAAGGGCTGTTTTTAGTTCCGTTTCCGTTGCCGTTTGGCGAAGCGTAAATAGCGTTGGAACTAACGGTAGCCGATGGGTTATATTCGCCGAGACCTTTATAATAATTTAAGAAAGCTTGGTCGTTGATGGTTGCTCCGTCGAGTAGGGCGTCGGTTCGTTGGGCGAAATTTAAAGTTTGGTTAGGGCTTTGGTTGCCGTTACTCGAACTCGATTGAGGAGCGCTCGTTTCAACGTTGCTCGTTTTAGAATCGTTAGTTGAAAAATTATTATTCGGGCTACTTTTTTCAGTAGAAGCGTAGCTTGGGTTTGGGTTTACGCTTGGCTTACTACTTTTTACAGTGCTTTTAGTTTGCGCTTGACTTTGGTTTGCGCTTGGTTGCGATTGGTTTTGGTTTGACGATGAACAGCCGTAAAGGCAAACGATTAAACAAACCGCCACCAATAAAATAATTAATTTTTTCATAGTGGTAATTCCTTTTAAAATTGATAGTTTAATTATATATCCGTTTATTAATAAAGTCAATAGGAAAAAAATTTTAATTAGGATTTTAGGAAAAAATAAATAATTATCCCAATTGGTTATTATTTTTTAAATTTAAAGTTCGTCCATTGACAAATTAGTTTATTAAGCGTATAATTATTAATATTAATAATTATCAATTTAAATCGAGTTGGTTAACGATGAAAAAAAATCGTTGTTAGTTTCGATTAGGAGAAATTTATGCATTGGTCAAATTTTTTAGTGTTTGGTTTATACGTTGCCCTAATGGTAGGAATTGCAATTTATACCCGAAATAAAGCTAAAAACGTTGATGATTTCGTTCTTGCAGGAAAAAAGGGAATTAACGGCTGGATGAGCGCCTTTTCTTACGGCACAACCTATTTTTCAGCTGTAATTTTCATTGGCTATGCAGGTAAGTTTGGTTGGAATTTTGGTCTTGCCGCCGTTTGGATTGGCATTGGAAACGCTTTGATTGGCGCACTTCTTGCGTGGAAGATTCTTGCAAAGAAAACGAAAAATATGACCGTTAGGTTAAATTCAAAAACCATGCCGGATTTTTTTGAAAAAAGGTATGAGTCGCCTTCGCTAAAAATTCTTTCGTCAATTATAGTATTTTTATTTTTAATTCCATATTCTGCTTCCGTTTATAACGGCATTGGAAACCTTTTCCAAATTATGTTTGGAATTGACGGAAGGATAATAGTAATCGGTTTAGCCGTTTTAACCGCCTTTTATTTAATTTTCGGTGGCTATTTTGCAACCTCACTTTCCGATTTCGTTCAAGGTGTTATAATTTTAGCCGGCGTTATAGTAATGATAGTTTGCTTTATGGGATCGGCTCAGGTTAACGGCATCCAAGGTCTTAAAATTTTAACGAGCCAAGGTTTTGGTTTTTTTGAAGAATATGGAAACAACGGCTTTTTAAATTCGCCGTTAGTAATTTTAATTTCCTTAGTAGGTTTAACTTCTTTCGGCGTTTACGGACTTCCTCAAACCGTTCATAAATATTACGCCGTTCGTGATGGTAAAGCCGTTAAGCAAGGAATGATTGTCAGCACTATTTTTGCTCTCGTGGTTGGTTTTATTGCATATTTTATCGGTGGGCTTGGTCATTTGTTTTTTGCCGAGCTTCCACAAGGGGGAACGGACAATTTAATTCCAATAATGCTCAATCAAGTTATTCCTAACGGATTAAGCGGGCTAATTGCCGTTTTAATGCTTTCGGCAAGTATGTCTACGTTGGCTTCCGTTTCACTTTCGGCGGCTTCAACTCTTTCCGTTGACCTATATAAACACCTAAACCCAAAGGCAAGCAGTGAAAAGGTGACGCTGTTTATGAGAATAATTTGTTTTGTTTTCATTGCTATTTCCGTTGTCATTGCTATTCTCAACTCAAAGTTCAACATCACGGCTATTGCATTTTTAATGTCCCTTAGCTGGGGAACTCTTTCGGGTTGTTTCTTTGGACCTTTCGTTTTAGGTTTATATAATAAAAAGTTAACCAAAGCTTCGGCTTTTGCATCGGTTATTGGCGGACTTGTATTCACCGCCGTTTGCACCGTTGTTTTCGGCGTGTGCGACCTTGGTTTTTCAGCAGGTTTTGGTAAAATTTTACAAGCGGGCGTAAGTCATTCACCGTTGACCGGTTGTTTGTGTATGGTATTTTCAATTATAGTGGCGTTAGTCGTTTCTAAATTTACCAAACCGGTTAGCCAAGAAGCTCTTTACGAAGCTTTTGAAAAACCAATTGAAAATGAAATTAAATAATTTGCTAATTAAATAAAAAGGATATACGTTATGATTTGGTCAAAACAAGAAACGTTGCCAAGGGCTGAAATTGAAAAAATTCAGCTTGAAAGGCTTAAAGAAACGGTTTTAAGGGTTTATGAAAAAGTTCCTTATTACCGTGATAAAATGGATAAGGCTGGGGTTAAACCAGAGGATATTAAAAGTTTAAAGGACTTAGCAAAGCTTCCTTTCGTCACCAAGCAAGACTTGCGTGATACCTATCCTTTTGGGCTTTTTGCAGTAGATAAAAGTCAGCTTGTTAGAATTCACGCTTCAAGCGGAACTACGGGTAAACCAACCGTTGTTGGGTATACCCAGCGTGACCTTGAAACGTGGACTGAATGTGTTTCAAGAATAGCTTGTATGGGTGGAGCTACTAAAGAAGATATAAGTCAAATTTGCTTTGGCTACGGAATGTTTACCGGCGCATTAGGGCTTCATTACGGGCTTGAAAATATCGGCTCGGCAATCGTTCCAAGCTCAACGGGTAATAGCGAAAAACAAATTATGTATATGAAGGATTTTGGAACTACACTTTTGGTTGCAACCCCTTCATACGCTCTTCGCCTTGCCGAAGTTGCAAATGAAATGGGCGTGGATATTCAAAAAGAGTTAAAGGTTAAAATTGCCCTTGTTGGAAGCGAGCTTTTAACCGACGCCATGCGTGAAGAAATGCATAAGGTTTGGGGAAAGGACGTTTTAGTCACTTCAAATTACGGTATGAGCGAGCTTATGGGCCCGGGGGTTTCGGGTGAATGCGAGTTTATGGATGGAATGCATATTAACGAAGACTATTTCATTCCTGAAATTATTAACCCTGAAACGGGCGAAGTTCTTCCTGCGGGGGAAAAGGGCGAATTGGTAGTTACCTGTATTTTTAAAGAAGGCTTGCCTTTAATTCGCTATCGCACCAAGGATATTACAAGGCTTATTTACGAACCTTGTAAGTGTGGAAGAACCTTGTGTAGAATGGAAAACCTTTCCGGTAGAAGCGACGATATGTTAAAAATTCGTGGGGTAAACGTTTTCCCAAGTCAAATTGAAGAAGTAATTTTATCCGCCCCTGAACTTGGTCCGCACTATGAAATCGTGGTTACCAGAGAAGGTTATACGGATAAAATGGAAATTAGGGTTGAACTTATTAAGTCAACCGACCAATTTAGCGAACTTGAACGAATTAGCAAAAAGGTAAAAAATAGCCTAAAAACCGTGTTGGGACTGGACGCTAAAATCAGCCTTGTTTCACCAAACACCCTTCAACGTTTTGAAGGTAAGGCAAAAAGAGTAAAAGATTTAAGAGGAAGTAATTAAGCTTATGAAAAAATTAATGTTAGGTAATGAAGCAATTGCCCGTGGCGCTTACGAAGCAGGCTGTAAGGTTTCTTCGGCTTATCCAGGCACTCCAAGCACGGAAATTAGCGAAAATTTAGTTAAGTATAATGAAGTTTACTGCGAATGGGCTCCAAACGAAAAGGTTGCCTTAGAAGTTGCTATCGGCGCATCAATGGCGGGGGTTAGATCGATGGCGTGCATGAAGCACGTTGGTTTAAACGTTGCAGCCGATCCACTTTATACCGTTGGTTATATCGGCGTTAACGGCGGTTTAGTCGTTTGCGTTGCAGACGATCCTGGTTTATATAGTTCGCAAAACGAACAAGATACTCGCAATCACGCCCGTGGCGCAAACGTGGTATGTATTGAGCCAAGCGATTCTCAAGAAGCAAAGGATTTTATGAAGTTTGCTTTCGAACTTTCGGAAAAATACGACACGCCTGTTATTTTGAGAACTACCACTCGCCTTGCTCACTCTCAACAAGAAGTTGAGCTTTGCGATAGGGAAGAAATTGTCGATAAAGTTTACGAAAAAAATATTGCCAAAAACGTTATGATGCCTGGCAACGCTAAAAAACGCCACGTTATCGTTGAAGAGAGAATGAAACAGCTTGCAATCGACGGCTGTGATTTCCCAATTAATAAAATGGAAATAAACGACGCTTCCGTTGGTTTTATCACCTGCGGTATTGCCTATCAATACGTTAAAGAAGCAATGCCAAACGCTTCGGTTTTAAAGCTTGGAATGGTTAATCCACTCCCAATGGGGCTTATTGAAGAATTTGCTAAAAAGGTTGATAGACTTATCGTTTTTGAAGAACTTATGCCTATTATTGAAGAACAAGTTAAGGCAAAGGGCATCAAGTGCGAAGGTAAAAACCTATTTACCGAACAAGGGGAATATTCGGCTAATATGCTTAAAAAAGCTTTCGGGCTTATTAAGGAAGTTAAGCAAGGAAATTCAAGCCTTCCAATGCGTCCGCCAATTCTTTGTCCGGGTTGTCCGCACAGAAGCGTTTTCTCATCGTTAAAGAAATTAAAAATTCACGCATCGGGGGATATTGGTTGCTATACTTTGGGCGCAGTTCAACCACTTGGCGTTGTTGATTCAACCGTTTGTATGGGCGCTTCAATTTCCGTTCTTCACGGCATTGACAAGGCAAAGGGTAGCGATTGGTCGAAAGATTGGGTGGCGGTTATAGGCGACTCAACCTTCCTTCACACCGGCGTTAATTCTCTTATGAATATGGTTTATAACAAGGGAACGGGTGTGGTTATGATTTTAGATAACTCAACCACAGGTATGACGGGCCATCAAGACCACTCTGCAACGGGAAAAACCCTTAAAGGGGAAACTACCAACGCCGTTAATTTGGTTGAGCTTTGTAAAGCCCTTGGGGTTAAGAGAGTGTTTGAAGTTAGCGCATTCGATAACGAAGGTTTGGAAAAGCTTTTAAAAGAAGAACTCAGTCGCCGTGAATTATCGGTTATTATCACCAAAGCGCCTTGCGTTTTACTTAAAGGCAACGTGTTTAAAGATAAATGTCAAGCGGAAGCTGAAAAGTGCAAAAAGTGCGGAAGATGTTTATCTATTGGCTGTCCTGCCCTTACGAAATGCGACGACGGAACTATTAAAATTGACCAAACAATGTGTAACGGTTGCGGTCTTTGCGCTAAATATTGCGCTTTCGACGCAATTAAGCTTGTTAAAGGGGAATAATTATGGAAACTAAAAATATTATGATCGTTGGCGTTGGCGGACAAGGAACGCTTTTAACCAGCAGAATTTTAGGTAATTTAACTAAAAAATACGGCTACGACGTTAAGCTTAGCGAAGTTCACGGAATGGCTCAACGTGGCGGTAGCGTTGTCACCTTCGTGCGCTATGGCGACAAGGTTTACGAACCAATCGTTGAAGAAGGTTGTTGCGACCTTTTAATAGCTTTTGAACGCCTTGAAGCAATCCGTTACGAAAACTTTTTAAAAGACGACGGCGTTATCGTTTTAAACGACGTGCGCATCGATCCAATGCCCGTTGTTATTGGTGCTGTTAAATATCCTGAAAATATTGTTGAAAATCTTAAAAAATCTCACGTTGTATACAGCGTTGATGCTAAAACCAAAGCAAATGAAATGGGCAATAGCCGTGTGTTCAACCTTATTATTTTAGGTTTAGCGGCAAAACATTTAGATTTTAAAAAGGAGGACTGGCTTGAAGTTATTAAAGAAACAGTTCCGCCAAAAACCGTTGAAATTAATCAAAAGGCCTTCCTTTATGGTTATGATTTAGCCGATTAATCGACTTATATACTAATTTATTTAAAAAGGTGAAATTATGATTTGGAATGAAAAAATTGAAAGTATGCCAAGAGCCGAGCTTGAAAAAATTCAGCTCGAACGCCTTCAAAAGGTTGTTAAACGTGTTTATGAAAACGTTAAATATTATCGTGATAAAATGGATAAAGCGGGGGTTAAACCAAGCGATATTAAAAGTTTAAGCGATATTTCAAAACTTCCTTTTACAACCAAAGCCGACCTTAGAGATAACTATCCTTTTGGAACTTTTGCCGTTCCTCAAAAGGATATCGTTAGAATTCACGCATCAAGCGGAACAACGGGTAAAGCGACCGTTGTAGGCTACACTCAAAACGATATTGAAATGTGGACCGAATGCGTTGCTCGTTGCCTTACTATGGCTGGGGTTGACAGCAACGATATTATGCAAGTTGCCTATGGCTACGGCTTGTTCACCGGTGGGCTTGGCGCTCACTACGGTGCGGAAAGAGTTGGCGCTTCAACCGTTCCAATGTCAACGGGTAATACCCAAAAACTTATCGATATGATGATTGATTTCGGCGTTACTGCAATTGCTTGCACGCCAAGCTATTTAATGCATATTGCCGAGGTTTTAGAAAAAAATAATCTCGTTTCAAAAATTAAACTTAAAACTTCGGTTAACGGCGCAGAGCCTTGGACTGAAGATATGAGAAAAATCGTTGAAAACAAGCTTGGAATTCACGCTCACGATATCTATGGTCTTTCAGAAATGATGGGACCGGGCGTTGCGTGCGACTGTATTTACCACAAGGGCTTGCACGTTTGTGAAGACCATTTCTTTCCAGAAATTGTAAACCCTGAAACCTTAGAGCCTGTTAAACCGGGAGAAACGGGTGAACTCGTTTTCACAACCTTAACCAAGGAAGGCATTCCGCTAATTCGTTATAGAACGAGAGATTTAACTTCCATTTCCTACGACGTTTGCGAATGCGGAAGAACTTCTTGTAGACTTTCTCGTTTTACCGGTAGAAGCGACGATATGCTTATTATTCGTGGGGTTAACGTTTTCCCAAGTCAAGTTGAAAGCGCTCTTTTACAAGTTCCTGAAGTTGCCCCACAATATTTAATCGTGGTGGATAGGGTAAACAATTTAGATACCTTAGAAATTCAAGTTGAGCTTAACGATAAGGCAAACTTTGATGAAATTCGTGAACTTGAACGCATTACTAAGGAAATTGCCAAAGCCGTTTCGCAAGTTATTGGTTTAAATGCAAAAATTAAGCTTTGCGAGCCAAACTCTCTTGAAAGAAGCATGGGTAAAGCAAAGCGTGTTTTAGATAAAAGAGTAATAAAATAAGGGGGTAAAGTTTATGTTATCTAAACAAATTTCAGTTTTTATTGAAAATCGTGAAGGTCGCCTTGGAGAAGTTTTGGCGGTATTAAAGGAAAATAATATTGATATTAAATCTCTTTCCTTAGCTGACACCAGCGACTACGGTTTGTTGAGAATTATCGTTGACAAGCCTGAAGAAGGAAGCCTTGCCCTTAAAAATAAGGGTTTTGCCGCTATGACCAGCGACGTTTTAATTTTGGAAATTCAAAACCAAGTTGGCTCTCTTCAAAGCTTTTTAGAACGCATTGCTGAAATGGGTGTGAACATTGAATATATGTATGGTTTATCTCTCCACGGGGAAACCGCAAGCATTATTATTAAAACCTCTGACCCTAAAAAGGTAGAAAAATTACTTTCAAAAAAATAAATAAATGCTATTAACAAAGTTATAGCCCTACTTTTGGGCTATAACTTTGCATATTAAGCTAATTAGGTGAATAAATGATTATTGATTTTCATACCCATACTTTCCCTGATAAAATTGCCGACGTGGCTATTGAAAACTTAAAAAAATCTTCCGGTTATGAAAATGCTATCGGCGGTAAAATTAGCGACCTTTTAGCTGAAATGGATAGGGCGGGGGTTAACCTTTCGGTTAACTTGCCAATTTTAACAAACCCAAATCATTTCGATGGAACGATTGAAAAGCTTTTTAAACAAAATCAACAATACGATAAAATTATTTCCGTTGCGTGCATTCACCCATTGTGTGAAAATTTAACCGAAAAGTTTAAAATTATTTGCGACATGGGTTTTAAAGGAATTAAGCTTCATCCCTTTTTTCAAAACGTTTTGTTAGATAGTAAAGAAAGTATGAAGGTGGTTGAGCTTGCGGAAAAAAACGACCTTTTCACCATTGTTCACCCGGGCACCGACGCTTCCTTTATTGGCATTGATATGGCAAGTCCAAACCGAATTTTTAATTTAATTAACGCCGTTAAGCCGGAAAAATTAGTGCTTGCTCACATGGGTGCAATGGAATATTGGGATTTTATTGAAAGGGAAATGTGCGGAATTAACGCCTTTTTCGACACGAGTTTTTCAATGGATCAAATGGAGAAAGGTCAATTTTTAAATATAGTTAAAAAACACGGCGCAAACAAAATTTTGTTTGGAACGGATAGTCCGTGGATAAGTCAGGTTAAATACGTTGAGCTTTTTAAAAGCCTTGACCTTTCAGATGAAGAAAAACAATTAATTTTATTTAAAAATGCAAAAAAACTATTAAAAATTTAGTTAGGTTATTATGCTTGAATATGAGAACCCAATTTTATTTTCCGATTATTCCGACCCCGACGTTATAAAGGTGGGGGAGGACTATTTTATGGTGTCTTCAAGCTTTAATTTTTCGCCCGGCGTGCCCGTTTTACACTCTAAAAATTTGGTTGAGTGGCGTTTTATTGGCTACGTTTTAAATCAGTTGCCCTTTGAGCGTTATAATAAGGTTCAATCGGGCTGTGGAGTGTGGGCGCCTTCCATTAGATATCATAAGGGATATTTTTATTGCGTAATGCCATTCCCCGATGAAGGAATTTACGTTTCACGAACTAAAAATCCCTTTACAGGTTGGGAAAAACCCTATTTATTAATAAAAGAAAAAGGGTTTATCGACCCATGTCCAATTTGGACGGAAAATGGCGCTTTTTTAGTTTTTGCCTTCGCTAAAAGTAGGATTGGTTTTAACAGTAAAATTGCTGTGATAAAGGTGAGTGAAAACCTTGATAAACCCCTTGAAGAAAATTATAGGGTGGTTTACGACGGAACTAATAATAACCCGACCATTGAAGGGCCGAAAATTTATAAAAAAGGGGGCTATTTTTATATTTTAGCCCCGGCAGGTGGCGTTAAAACCGGCTGGCAGGTTGCCCTTAAAAGCAAAAATATTTACGGACCTTACGAGAGCAAAATCGTTTTAATGCAGGGTGATACTTCTGTTAACGGACCCCACCAAGGCGGGCTTGTTGAAAGTGAAAACGGTGACTATTTTATTCATTTTCAACATGTTGAAGGGTATGGTAGAATAGTTCATTTACAGCCCGTTTCTTGGCACTTTGATTTTCCAATTATGGGAAAGGTTAGCGACGAGCGTCTTGCGGGAACGCCTAAAAAAACTGCGCCATATCCTAAAAATGAAAAAACCAATTATAAAATTCAAACTTGCTTTAACTTTTTAAAAGGGGAATTTTCAACCTGGCAAACCCCTGCCAATATGCAAAAAGAATGGTTTTCTTTTGAAAAGGGCTTAAAGCTTAAAGGGTTAAGCAATGAAAATTTATTAAGTTATCCTGCAATTTTTAGCCAAAAAATAGCCTTTGAAAATTTTAAGGCTGAAACAAAATTGCACCTAAACCTAGTGGGTAACGGCAGTTCGGGCATAACTGTTTTCGGAAAAACTTACGGGGCAATTTATTGCCAAAAAAAGGGCGAAAAATTTTTTGCCAACTATGCAATTTTTAACGGCGAAGGGGAAAGGATTGTTGAAAGCGTTGAAATTTCTCAATCTGTTTCCTTGTGCGTTATAGGTAAAAGAAAACCTAACGGTAGCCTTGAAATAACCTTTAAGGCTAACGAAAAAAAATTCAAAACGAAATTCGTTGCCACCGACGGAAGATGGGTTGGTGGTAGAATTGGTATTTTTGTCAAAGGCGAAAAGTCCTTTGCAACCTTTGAATATTTTAATCAAAAACCAATAAAAAAGTAGAATAATCGTGCTATACGCCGATATTTAATAAAAAAGGTGGTGTAAAATGAAAAAATTAAAACACGTTTGTCAAGTTTTAATCGTTGTGGTTTTGTGCCTTTCGTTCGTGCTTGTGGTTGGTTGCGGAAAGAATAATCCGCCAAGCTCAACCCCTTCAAGCTCTCAGGCTGAAATTAGCTCGAATTCACAAACCCCAACTTCGGTTCAGCCAAGTTATAGCGTTGACACGTCAATTTCTCACAACCCAACCAATTCCGACAGCTTTGACTATTCAAAGCCAAACCAAAGCGTAACGACGTCGAAGGAAGAGCCTCAAATTTCAATTCAAGCTCAAATGCCTTTAGTTTACGCCGTTTATAAGCTTGGCGACCTTGACGGTTCGTATAACGGAACTAACGCAGAAATTGGTTTTCCAAAGCCAATTAGTCGTGTTGGTGAAAGCTTTACAACCTATCCCGTTGGCTACGGCGAAGGAACAACGGGTGGTAGAGGTGCGTCGGCTGACAACGTTTACGAATGTTCAACGGGTTTGGAAATTTTATCCGCCCTTGACCAAATTAAGCAAAAACAAGCGGTTAACGCCGAGCTTAAATCGATTATTAAGGTGACTGCAACCATAACTCAAGAAAATACAACCGCCCAAGGCGCAACGAGTTTAGTTTATCAAATCGTTCCTAACTCTATCAATAACGTGACCTTTATTGGCGCAAACCAAAACGCTATTTTCGATGGGGTTGGAATTAACTTTAAAAGTTGTAATAACGTAATCGTTCAAAACCTAACCATTCACCATCCTTCAAAAATTTTAAAAAATGAAAAGGACTGTTTAGAGTTTAACAAGTGTAATTACGTTTGGGTTGACCACTGCGAGCTTTATAACGACGCTCCAACAAGTAGCAGTGAAAAGGACTATTACGACGGACTTATCGACGTTAAAAACGAAAGCTCCCACGTTACGATTTCTTATAACTATATTCACGACGCTTGGAAAACAAGTTTGGTAGGTAGCGGACCAGACGACCTTTGTGAAACGAGAACCATAACCTATCACCACAATATTTTTGAAAACGTTAATTCAAGAGTTCCTGCAATTAGAAGCGGATATGGGCACATTTATAACAACTATTATAAAGATATAAAGAGTTCGGGGGCAAACTGCCGAATTGAAGCCGACGTTTATATTGAAGATAATATTTTTGAAAACTGCAAAAAGCCAATTTGCGCCGATGAAGACGCCATTAAAGGTTTTTACAATATTTCAAGCGGAAACGTTTTCACAAATTGTTCAAACGTTCCTTCTTCAAGCACAACCGATTTCACCCCAAGCTACCAATACGTTCTCGATGGAACTACCAACTTAAAAACCTATCTTAACTTAACTGTTGGCGTTAATAAAATCGACGTTGCAGTTCAATGCGCAAACGACGAAGGATATAACAGGGAATACGTTGTTGATAAAAACTTAATTATCGACCGTGAAATTAACGAAATTGGTGAAGTAAAGCTTGATAACGCAACCTTGCAAAAGCTTGTTTACGTTGCTCAAGAAATTCTTTTTGCCGATGCTTTAACTCTTTCAAAGTTACAAAACTTATCAAAGTTTGAAACTGCCGTTAGCTCTTATATCACTCTATTTGCAACCGATTTAAACAATAGAATTTTAGCAATTAATTTAAACGGCGACTTTGCCGAAAACGCAACTAACTTGTTGAAAGCCGTTGCCGATTACAATAGGTGCGAGGAGATTATTAAATCGCAAATTAGTCAAAGCGCAAAGCTTATGCAACTTCAAAGCGAATTTGAACAAAACGTGGTTAGTTTATTCAACGCTCAAATTCAAAACTTGCAATCCGTTTCGGCAAGCGATATGCCAACTATTGAAAAGTTAATCGTGCTATACGAAGGTTTAGATAGCTCAAAGCAAGCTCTAATTGACTATCAAGGCTTGCAAAAGGCTTACGTTTATTCAAAAGCCGACGTTATTGCAAACGAATTTGAAACTTTATGCGCTTCTTTGCCACAGGTTGAACAAATAAGCCACTCTCACTCAACTGCAATTTTAACGGCAATTGAAAAATATAAGGACTTAACGGCAACCCAAATTTCCTTGGTTGAAAAATCGGCAATGGATAAGTTTGCCGTGGTTTATAACTACGTTAAAACTCAAACTCGTTCAATGAACGTTAGCAAAATTACCGATAAAAAGGTGGCTTCAACAAGCGTTAGCGCAGGTGACGTTGACCTTTCAAAAAATATGGAAGTTTTACACGATGGAACTCAAAGCTACGAGGGTAAAACCTACGTTGACTACGCTTATATTTCAGGCTACGGCAATCGTGGAACTAAATCAATTTGGTTTACGGTTTATTCAAATAGCTCGGTTGAAGTCGTTTTAAACACGATTGATGCAAAAGGTAAGCTTATTATTGCCAATACCGACGGCGTTGTAATTAAAACCTTAACGACGGAAAGTGCAAATCTTTGTAAACTAACAATAACCGACTTACAGCCAGGCGAATATCGTTTTTATACGTCTATGCCGGATGAAACTTACACGGCAACCAAAGCCTACGTTTATGAGTTTAATATTAAGCCGATAAATTAAAAAAACGTTTTTAGGGCAAGGCGAAAGAGCCTTGCCCTAAATTTTTTTAAATAAAATGGAAAAAAGTGTCACATTTAAATGGAAAAAATTGTCTATTAAGTAGAAAGAAAACTCAAAGGAGAAATGGTATGACCGAAAGAGAATTTAATAAGCTTATAAAAAACGTTGCGGTTGACCGTGAAGCGCTAATTAAAATTTATAACTTTTATTATAAGCGCATAGTATATTTTTTAAATAGAATTTATCCTTTAGAATTTTCTGAAGATTGCGCGCAAGAATTTTTTATTAATCTTTTAAAAAAGCCAGTGGAAACTAAAATTGAAAAACCAACGGCTTGGGTGTATAGGTGTTGTCAAAATATTGCAAGTAATAAAATTGCAAAAGAAAACAAATATACTCATTTAAATGCAGTGGTTGAGGTTAATTTTGAAAGCAATTTTGAACTTTTTGGCGAGTTATATGAAAAGCTTAATTCGTTAGAAAAAGAGGAACTGGAAATTGTTCACATGGTTCATTGGCAGGGCTATAATTTAAAAGAAATTGCCGAAATTTTAGGGTTATCGCATGCAAACGCCCGAAAAAAATATAGCAGAATTATTAAAAAATTAAAAAAGGGGAACGCATTATGAAAATTAATAAAACGTTGAATAGTTTTGCAAATGAAAGCTTGGAAAAATATAATAATCAAAATTTTTTAGCCGAGCTTTTACAAAAAATTCAACCGCCAATTGTTGAAAATAATTCATTAAAATTCAATAAGCTTGTTATTTCAACTTTTTCCGTTGCGCTTGTTTTGGCGCTTTCTATTCCAATAATTGTAAACAGTTCACAAGCAAAAAACCCAATGGTTCCAATAAATTCAACTGTTCCAACAACGTCAAATCCAACGTCTGTTTCTAATGATGATTTTTATTATTCTGAACCTATACCTATAATATTATGCAGATATCAAAATTATCAAAATTCTTACGATATTGATAACGTTGTTATAAAATTCTCTTATGGAAGCACGTTTTATAATTTAGAAAACACTTTGGAAAACGGCTTGAATATACCTAATTTTGATATAGTTTTATATGAATACGGACAAGAAGTATGGGAAAAACCGAAAAAAGAAATTCTGTATAAATCTGTAAATGAAAATTTAGTTTCAGAGAAGTATAAATATGAAATTATATATGATGAAAATAAATATATAAAGGAAGCAATTTTTAATCATTCTGAGGATATAAAAATTCCAAAGGAATTATTTATAGAAGAAACTGGAAGAATTATGATATGTATACAAGGGAATAAGGTTATTGGTAGAAATTCAGATGGAACGACCAAAGTTCAATACGTAACATTTAATAGTTATAACATTTTGTATAAAATTGAAAACGGTAAAGTGGTTTTATATAGAAATCGACCAGATAACGTTTATTTTGGTTAATTATTAATAAGAGGTGAAGCTATGAAAAAGAGAGTTTACGAGTTTAATATTAAGCCGATAAATTAAAAAAACGTTTTTAGGGCAAGGCGAAAAAGCCTTGCCCTAAATTTTTTTAAATAAAAAATTGCGCAACGTTTAGCATTTTTGCAAACTATTGCGCAATTATTTTTTAATAAAAAACTTTAAATTTCCTTCGTTTTATTCTTCAATTGGTTGGTTGTTCGTTTCAGCTGAAGCTATAAGGCTTTCTTCATCGGTTAAATTTTTTGCTCTTTCAAACTCTTCTTCAATTTCAGCGCTTGGCTTTTTAGTTAAAAGGGAAACGATTACTATTGCTATTGCTGAAAGAATAAAGGCTGGAAGAAGTTCGTAAACGGCGAAAATTCCGCCAAGTGGTTTTAAGCAAAGTTTCCAAACGAAAACCATAATTCCACCGGTAAGCATGCCTGCAATTGCGCCGGCTTGGGTTGTTCTTTTCCAAAATAGTGAAAGAATCATTAACGGACCAAAGGTTGCGCCAAAGCCTGCCCACGCAAAGGATACGATTGTAAAAATAACGCTGTTTTCATTCCAAGCAATAATAATGCCGATTAGAGAAATAACAATTAAAATTATTCTCGTGCAAAGCATAACCTGTTTGTCCGTTGCGTCCTTTTTAGCAATGCCTTGGAAAATGTTTTTACTAAACGCCGACGCTGCAATTAAAAGATAGCTGTCCGAAGAAGAAATTGTTGCCGCTAAAATGCCCGCCATAAATACCCCTGCAATAATTGCAGGAAGAAGGTTTTGCGAAAGGGTGATAAACACGTTTTCCGCTCCCGTTGCTGAAAGTAGGTTGCTTTCGGTTGGGAATAGGGCTCTACCCATAACGCCGATAAATACGGCTGCCGTAAGAGAAATAACAACCCAAACGGTAGCAATTCTGCGTGAAGATTTAAGTTGGCTTGACTTTTTAATTGCCATAAAGCGAAGAAGAACTTGTGGCATACCGAAATATCCAAGTCCCCAAGCAAGGCAGGAAAGAATTGTTAAAAAGGTGTAAGGCTTTGCTTCGCCGAATTGAGCAACGCCGTTAACGACAACTTGGGTGCCGTTAGCATCGACTATTGGATTTGCCATGCTTGAAAGTGAAAAATAACCGGGAATTGCTTTTGCATTTTCAATAACTGCACCAATACCGCCGGCGTTAATAGTTCCAATAATTAAAATTAAAACGAGGGCGGTAACCATAACTATGGCTTGCATAAAGTCGGAGGCGCTTTCAGCTAAAAATCCACCGATTAAGGTGTAAAAAATAACGAATAGAGCGCCTAAAATCATCATAAGGTGGTAGTCAAGACCAAACAAGGTGGAAAATAGTTTTCCGCACGTTACGAAGCAACTACCTGCGTAAACGGTAAAGAAAATTAAAATAAATAGGGCGGAAATTCCAAGAAGAATTTTGTTCTTTTCGTGGAAACGATTGCTGAAAAATTCAGGCAAGGTTATAGCGTTTTTAGAAACTTGCGAATAGTTTCTTAATCGTTTTGCAACTATAAGCCAGTTTATGTAAGTTCCTGCCGCTAAACCAACGGCCGTCCAAGTAGCATCGGCAAGACCACACCAATAGGCAACCCCTGGTAGCCCCATAAGTAGCCATCCGCTCATATCGCTTGCCTCGGCGCTCATTGCCGCCACCCAAGGCCCTAAACTTCTTCCACCAAGAAAATAGTTATCCGAACTTTGTTTTGCACGTTTTGCAAAATAAAGTCCAATTCCAATAACGATTGCCATGTAGCAAACCATTGCAATTAAAATTTGAATTTGATTTCCGTTCATAACGTTTTTCCTTTATTTTTTTAACTTTTAACAAGATATATAAAAAGCACGTCTTATTATACACTAAAAGGAGCTTTTTTGCAAGTATATTTTTAAATTTCCACTTAAACGTGGTGTTTTTCAACTGAAAATGCCACTTTTTACTATTTTATTTAAAAAACACTTGACATATTTTATTATATATGTATAATTGTATACAAGTATACAGTGGCGTAGAATATAGCCAAAAAATTAGAGTAGGAGGAGATAAATATGTTAGAAATTTCTTCAAAAACGAACTTGTTAGAGCAAAAGTCTTATAAGTATTCGTTGCAAGACGTGGAAAAGCCAAATTTATACCGTGAAATTTACAGTTATACAGAAGTTCCGAAAATTGCTTTTAACCACCGCCGTTGTCCAATTAATATGCCGGAAAAAATTTGGATAACCGACACCACCTTCCGTGATGGTCAACAATCGGTTGAGCCATACACCGTTCAACAAATCGTTGATATTTATAAGCTTATGTCAAAGCTTGGCGGACCAAACGGAATCATTAGACAAACGGAATTTTTTATCTATTCAAAAAAGGATAGGGAAGCCCTTGATAAGTGCCGTGATTTAGGCTTAAAGTTCCCTGAAATAACTTCTTGGATTAGGGCTACCAAGGAAGATTTTAAGCTTGTTAAAGAAATGGATATTAAGGAAACGGGTATTTTAGTTTCTTGTTCGGACTACCATATTTTTAATAAGCTACATATGACCAGAAAGCAAGCGCTCGAACACTATTTATCAATCGTTTCGGCGGCTTTTGATGCGGGAATCGTGCCAAGATGTCACTTTGAAGATATTACCCGTGCCGATTTCTACGGTTTCGTTATGCCCTTTATTTTAGAGCTTCACAAGCTTTCTGAAAAGGCGGGTATTCCCGTTAAAATTCGTGCCTGCGATACCCTTGGCTACGGCGTTCCGTTTAGCGAAGTTGCCCTTCCTCGAAGCGTTCCGGGCATCGTTTACGGCATTCAACACTATTCTGATATTCCAAGCGAATGTATTGAATGGCACGGTCATAACGACTTTTATAAAGCCGTTTCAAACGCAACTTGTGCTTGGCTTTACGGGGCAAGCGCCGTTAACTGCTCGCTTTTAGGTATTGGTGAAAGAACGGGTAATATTCCACTTGAAGCAATGGTAATGGAATATGCTTCCCTTAAAGGTTCGTTAGATGGAATGGACCCAACCGTTATAACGGAAATTAGAAACTATTTCCACAAAAACATGGGCTACGTTATTCCACCAATGACTCCTTTCGTGGGCGATAGCTTTAACCAAACCCGAGCAGGAATTCACGCCGACGGGCTTCTTAAAGATGAAGAAATTTATAATATTTTCGATACTAAGTTAATTTTAAACCGCCCTGCGGAAGTTATAATTTCAAAAACCAGCGGGCTTGCGGGCATTGCTTATTGGATTAATAACGAATATAATCTCGTGGGAACGGACAAGGAAGTTTCTAAAAAGAGCGAACTCGTTATTAAAATTAAGGAATGGGTTGACAAGGAATATGAAAACGAGCGTCAAACTTCAATTTCAGCAGGTGAAATTCACGAGCTCGTTGAAAAGTGGTCTGATTTAAAAAGAGATTAATTTATATTATGGAAGAACTAAAATTCACTTCCCTTGCCGAAAAGGTTTTCGAGCAAATGGAAAACGATATTTTGTCGGGTAAATACGAAAAGGGAAAGCTTTTAACCGAAACGGCGCTCTCAAAAGAACTCAACGTTTCTCGAACGCCGATTAGGGAAGCTATTAGAAGGCTTGAACAGGAAAACTTGGTTAAGGAAACGCCAAAAGGTCACGTTGTTTGTGGCATTACCAAGCAAGATATTTTCGATATTTACGACATTAGAATGAAAATCGAGGGCACGGCTACGGCAATGTGCGCTAAAAATATTACCGACGAAGCCCTTGAAAAACTTAAAGAAATTATTGAATTGCAAGAGTTTTATACTCAAAAGGGTGAAGCGGAAAAAATTAAGCTAGTCGATTCTCAATTCCACGAAATTATTTATCTTAATTGTGGTAGCGAAATTTATACGAGTATTTTGCTTTCTCTTCACAAAAAAGTTCAGCTCAGCCGTAAAGCTTCCGTTTCTTCTAATGAAAGGGCTAAAATGGCGGTTATGGAACACAGAGAAATTTACAATGCGTTGACTTCTCGCAACGAAGAACTTAGCAACGCCCTTGCAATCAAACACGTTAACAACGCTAAAATTAGTATTATGAGGTTAAAATAAAATGGGACTTACAATAGCTCAAAAAATTATTAAAGAACATTTAGTTAGTGGAAATATGGTTTGCGGTGAAGAAATTTCAATTAAAATCGACCAAACCTTAACTCAAGATGCAACCGGAACAATGGCTTATCTTGAATTTGAAACTATGGGACTTAAAAGGGTAAAAACCGAACGCTCGGTTGCTTATATCGACCACAATACCCTTCAATGTGGTTTTGAAAATGCCGACGACCATCAATACATTCAATCGGTTGCTAAAAAACACGGCATTTATTTCTCTCGCCCTGGTAACGGTATTTGCCACCAAGTTCACCTTGAACGTTTTGGTAAACCGGGTAAAACTTTAATCGGTTCCGATTCTCACACCCCAACGGGTGGCGGTATTGGAATGCTCTCTTTCGGGGCAGGCGGTCTCGACGTTGCCGTTGCTATGGGTGGCGGAGCATATTTTATTACTATGCCAAAAATGTTTAAGGTTAATTTGACCGGTAAACTTCGCCCATTCGTTTCCGCAAAGGACGTTTCTCTTGAAATTTTGCGCATCTTGTCCGTTAAAGGCGGTGTTGGCGCTATTATTGAATGGGGTGGCGAAGGTATTAAAACCCTTTCCGTTCCTGAACGTGCTACAATCACTAATATGGGCACGGAACTTGGCGCAACAACTTCAATTTTCCCAAGCGATGAAATTACCAAAGAATTTTTAGCAAAACAGGGCAGAGTGGACGATTATATTCCATTAGAAAGCGATGCCGATGCCGTTTACGACAGAATTATCGACATTAATTTAAGTGAACTTGAACCACTTATTGCTTGTCCTCACTCACCTGATAACGTGGTGACCGTTAAGAGTATTGCAGGAACGAAAGTTAACCAAGTTTGCATTGGCTCTTGCACCAATTCTTCTCTTATGGATCTTCTTAAAGTTGCAGGACTCCTTAAAGATAAGAAAATTAACGAAAACGTTAGCCTTTCAATTTCACCTGGCTCAAAGCAAGTTTTATCTATGCTTTCTGAATGTGGCGCTCTCGGCGATATTTTACAATCGGGCGCAAGAATTTTAGAGTGTGCTTGCGGTCCTTGTATTGGCATGGGCTTCTCGCCAAATTCTCAAGGCGTTAGTTTAAGAACCTTTAACCGCAATTTCTTAGGTAGAAGTGGAACGAAGGATGCAAGCGTTTACCTTTGCTCTCCGGAAGTTGCCGTTGCAGCCGCTTTAACCGGCGTTATTACCGACCCAAGAGATTTAGGGGTTATGCCTGAAATCGTTATGCCGGAAAGCTTTAAAATCGATGATAGCTCGGTGTTAGCGCCACTCAGCGAAGAAGAAGCTAAAGATGCAGTAGTCGTTCGTGGTCCAAACATTAAGCCTTTCCCTGAAACCGTTCCAATGAGCGACGAGCTCGACGTGACCGTTGCTTTAAAGGTTGGCGACAACATTACCACCGACCACATTATGCCTGCCGGCGCAAAAATCTTACCTTATAGAAGCAACATTCCATACCTTTCAAAATTCTGTTTTGAAGTGGTTGACGAAACTTTTAGTGAACGTGCTCTTGAACTTAAACAAAGCGTTATTTTAGGTGGCTCTAACTACGGTCAAGGCTCTTCTCGTGAACACGCTGCCTTAGTTCCGCTCTATCTTGGCGTTAAAGCAGTTTTAGCAAAGAGTTTTGCTCGTATTCACGCAGCTAACTTGGTAAACGCTGGTATTATGCCTTTAACCTTCGTTGAAGAAAGCGATTACGATGAAATTAAACAAGGCGATAAACTCGTTTTATCTAACATTTTTGAAGGAATGGAAAACAAGAAAATCGTGCTTGAAAACTTAACCAGCGGTAAAAAATACGAACTTCGTTGCGATTATACGAAACGTCAAATTGATATTATTAAAGCCGGCGGTTTGCTTGCCTATACAAAAATTTCTAACTAACTAAGGTGTATTATGGAAAAAATTAAAATGACAACCCCTCTCGTTGAAATGGATGGGGATGAAATGACCAGAATTATCTGGGCGGAAATTAAAGATAAACTCATTTTGCCTTTCGTTGACCTTAAAACGGAATATTACGATTTAAGTTTGGTTAAACGCAACGAAACGGATGATAAAATCACTTGGGATTCAGCTTACGCAACCAAAAAATACGGCGTTGCAGTTAAGTGCGCAACCATAACTCCAAACAAGCAAAGAGTGGAAGAATATAACCTTAAAGAAATGTGGAAAAGCCCTAACGGCACTATTAGAACCGTTCTTGATGGAACCGTTTTCCGTGCGCCTATCATTATTGATAGCGTTAAACCTGCCGTTAAAAATTGGGAAAAGCCAATAACCATTGCCCGCCACGCTTACGGCGACGTTTACAAGGCAACGGAATTTAGAATTGAAGGGGAAGGCAAAGCCGAACTTCTTTTCACCGATAAAAATGGAAAGGAAAGCAGGGAAACCATTTACGATTTTGAATGCGGTGGCGTTTTACAAGGTCAGTTCAATAAAGATAGTTCAATAACTTCCTTTGCTCGTTCTTGCTTTAACTACGCTTTGGCTACAAAACAAGATTTATGGTTTTCAACTAAGGATACCATTTCAAAAAAATACGACCAAACCTTTAAGTTCATTTTCCAAGAAATTTATGAAAATGAATATAAACAAGATTTTGAAAAGGCGGGAATTACTTATTTTTACACCCTTGTCGACGATGCCGTTGCCCGTGTTATTCGCAGTAAAGGCGGTTTCGTTTGGGCGCTTAAAAACTACGACGGCGACGTTATGAGCGATATGGTTTCAACGGCTTTCGGCTCTCTTGCTATGATGACTTCCGTTTTAGTTTCACCTGACGGAAATTACGAATATGAAGCGGCTCACGGCACGGTCACTCGCCACTACTATCGCTATTTAAAGGGCGAACAAACTTCAACCAATCCAATGGCAACCATTTTCGCTTGGTCGGGGGCGCTCAAAAAACGTGGCGAACTTGACGATCTAACCGATTTAGTTAACTTTGCCGAAAAGCTTGAAGAAAGCTGTATCGACGTTTTAAACGACGGCATTATGACGAAGGACTTAATTCCGCTCGTTGAAAGTGGGGTTAGCGCAAAAGCCGTTTTAACGAGTGAATTTATTGATGAAATTGCTTCACGCTTAAAATCAAAGCTTGCTTAACAACAAAAAATGCCTATTAATCGACTTATAGGTCGGTTATTAGAGATTTTAAAAATAGGTATAATAAATAAAGGGGCTCGAATTTTAATTGGAGTTCCTTTAAAATTCTTAAACTTTTACAATTCTTTAACATTTTAAAAACAATTCGTTATAATAAATGATATATAATAGGGGGAAAGGAGATAGGGTATGATTAAAATTTTCGTGGTTGAAGACGACGTTGATTTAAACCGTTTCGTTTCAATTAGTTTAAGGAACGCCGGCTATGAAGTTTTTTCGTTTTTTAACGGATTAGAAGCTTATGAGAAAATTGGCGAAGAAAAATGCGATTTGCTTTTAACCGATATTATGATGCCTAAAATGAACGGCTTTGAGCTTGCCGAGAACGTGCGGTCCTTTGATAAACTAATGCCTATTATTTTTATGACCGCAAAGGATGATAAGCCTTCAAAAATTTTGGCGTATAACGTTGGAATTGACGAATACGTGACCAAGCCTTTCGATATGGATATTTTGTTAATGACCGTTAAAGCAATTTTAAGGCGGGCGAAAATTGAAACTAAAAAGGAGATTACAGTTGGCAATTTTTCAATGAATTTAGAAGAGCGAACAGCCCTTTTAAACGGTGATGAAATTGCCCTTACCGTTAGGGAGTTTAACATTTTGTTTAAAATGCTTTCCTACCCTAAAAAAACCTTTACCCGTTCGGCGCTTATGGCGGAATTTTGGGATTACGATTCTTCAACCACTTCAAGAACGGTTGACGTTTATATGGCTAAACTTCGTGAAAAAACTTCTGCTTGCAACGGTTTTGAAATTGCAACCGTTCACGGGCTTGGCTATAAGGTGGTGTTAAAATGAAAAAACAAAAAAGCCAATCGTCTCGCATTAACTGGGTTGGAATTTTTTCCTTCTTTATATTAATAGCGTTTGTAATGCAAATGGCAATTTTGTGTTACGACTATATTACGAAAAAAACTTCAAACAATTCTTTAATTGCCCTTTTAATTTTAGTTGAAATTGTAATTTTATCGGCTTTTTGCACCGTGTTCGATTGGATTAGAAGGAAAATAACCATTGACAAGCCAACTCAAAAAATTTTAACGGCAACGGAAAAAATTGCCCAAGGCGATTTTGAAACCCGCCTTGAAATCACCCACGAATACGGCAAATATAATCAATACGATTTAATTATGGAAAATTTAAATAAAATGGCAATGGAGCTTGAAAAAAACCAAGTGCTTAAAACCGATTTTATTTCAAACGTTTCCCACGAAATTAAAACTCCGCTCGCCGTAATTCAAAACTATGCAACCCTTCTTCAAGACGATTCTCTCGGTAGGGAGCAAAGAATTAGCTATGCAAAAACCTTAATTTCTGCAACTAAGCGCATTACCGATTTAATTACTAACGTTTTAAAACTCAATAAGCTTGAAAACCAAGAAATACAGGAAAAACACGAGCTTTTTAACTTGACCGAAGCTTTGGAAAACAGCGTGGTTGAATTTGAATCGCTTATTGAAAAGAAAAACTTAAATGTTGTTTGCGATTTTGATTTCGTTAATATTTTTTCATCGAAAAGTTTATTGGAAATTGTTTGGAATAACCTTATTTCTAACGCCATTAAATTTACACCGGAAGGTGGAAAAATTGAAATATCTTTAAAGAAAAAAAATAAAAACGTTGAAATTAAAGTTGTTGATACGGGCGTTGGAATGTCACCTGAAGTAGGCGAAAAAATTTTTGAAAAATTTTATCAGGGCGATACTTCTCACGCTACCCAAGGAAACGGATTAGGGCTTGCTCTCGTGAAAAAAGTTATCGATATTTTAGGTGGGGAAATTTTTGTTGAAAGCGAGTTGAATAAGGGTAGTTCGTTTACTATTTCGTTAAAGGACGTTGCCAATGAAAATTGACTTTCTTAAACTTTGGAAAGGGCTATTAAACCCGCCAACTTGGGCAAAAATTGTTACCTTTATCCTTACTATTTTAAGCGCAACCCTTTCGCTTATTATGGTTTTTTTAGGTTTTGAAAACAGTTCTATTTCTATCCTTTGCTATATTCTTTTTGCCATAGCCGGAGTTTCGCTTTTTTATAGCGTTTATTTAATTATTCCGCTAATTCCAAAACTAAAAAGAAAAATAATAAAGCTGATGGAAGAGTGGCGTTTTACTAACTTAATTTTGCACGATTTTGAATTTAGAACGTTGGTTTTTGCAATATCCGCTTTTTCAACAAGTCTGCTTATAAGCGGGTTTAACGCATATATGGGCATTGTAAACCGCTCAATTTGGTATGGCGCTCTCGCCGGGTTTTATATTTCTTTAGCCCTACTTCGTGGCGGTGTGTTATTTTATCGTAAAAAAATAATTAGCAAGGAAAAACGAGATGAAAATAGCCTTTTATTAAAGGCGAAAATGTTTAGAAATAGTGGCGTTATTATGCTTTTTTTAAACGTTGCTCTGTCATCGGCGATTGCTCAAATGATTTTTTCTAACGCCCATTTTACCTATATTGGTTTAACGGTGTTTGCTTTCGCCGCCTACGCCTTTTATAAAATTACTATTTCAATAATTAGTTTTATAAAAGCTCATCGCCAATTCGATTTGATTATAAAGGTTATTAGAAACGTTAATCTCGTGGACGCTATGGTTTCAATTCTTGCCCTTCAAACGGCGCTTTTAACAATGTTTAACGACGGCTCCGTTAACGTTTCAGCTATGAACACTTTAACGGGAATTGTTGTTAGCGTATTCTCAATTGGAATTGGGGTGTATATGATTGTTTCGGCTAATAAAATAATTAAAAATTTACTAAAGGAAAATAAAAATAATGAGTGAAAGGTTTAATTTTAAATATACTGCTCCCACTGAGGCGGAAAGAAAGGAAATTGATAGCATTCGCCGTCAATATTCTCCACAAGAACAAACGGAAAGTAAAATGGAAAGGCTTCGCCGATTAGATTCTCTCGTTAAAAACACGGCTATAATTTGGTCGCTTGTTTTCGGCGTTTTGGGGGCTTTAATTTTCGGGCTTGGGCTTACGATGATTTTAGAGTGGAGCATTTGGCTTTGGGGTATAGTGCTTATGGTTATCGGTAGCGTTCCAATGGCAATTGCTTATCCAATTTATAAATTGTTATTAAAAAAATATAAAAATCGCTACGGCGAAGAAATTTTACGACTTTCAGAAGAATTATTAAACGAGAGCGATAAATAAATAAAATATAAATATTGTGCGCTACCTTTTACGTGTTTTTGTAAAAGGTAGCGCATTTTTAATGGCCTATAAGTCGATTAAACGTGTTTTTTACTATTAATTACCTTTTACAAAACTTTTACAAAACCTTATCAAAGGCTTTACAAAATTTTAGCAAAACTAAAACTTTAATAGCGTATAATGAAAATGCAAATTAAAACAAAAGGAGATTTTAAAAAATGAAAAATCAAACGAAAACTATTGAAAAAATTCGCTCAAGCTATGAAAAAAAGGAAACTACTAAATTTGATGAATTAAAGGAACTTGATAAAAAGGTTAAAAACCCTGCAAAAATTTTTGCCTACGTTTTTGGCTCGCTTTCTTCTTTGGTTCTTGGCACGGGGATGTGTTTGGCGATGAAGGTAATTGGAAATTCTCTTTCCTTTTCAATGCCACTCGGCATTGGCGTTGGGCTTTTAGGTATTTTGCTCCTATCGGTTACTTATCCGCTTTATAAAGCTATTTTAAACGCTAGAAAGAAAAAATATGCAACAGAAATTTTTAAGCTTTCCGACAGCTTATTAAATAAATAAAAATTTAAAGAGATTTTAATTATGGGTATTAAAAAATTTTTTAAAGACGCTTTTTCCGATATGAAAGAAAACGCAAAAGCTCAACACGAAGTTGATAAGGCAAATTTTGATGCGGTTAAAGCTGAATCAAAGGCTCAATGGGAAGAAGCAAAAATGAGCCCTAAAGCTCGCCAAGAAAAAATGCAAGTTGAGCGTGAAATGCAAATTGCCAAAGCTAAGGAAAGAAAGGCGGATGCCGATGAACGCATTAAAAAAGCAAAAGAAAAAATAATAAATAAAAGTTAAAACGAAAAAGCCTACGGTATTAAGCAAAATATCGTAGGCTTTTTATTTTTAAAATTTTCTAATTTATTAAACGTTAAATCTAAATAAAATAACGTCGCCGTCTTTAACAACGTAGTCCTTTCCTTCGCTTCTAACCTTGCCCTTTTCTTTTGCAACGGTGTAGCTTCCAAGTTCAATAAGTGTTTGGTAGTCAACGACTTCCGCACGAATAAAACCACGTTCAAAGTCGGAGTGAATTTTTCCGGCGGCTTGTGGGGCTTTGGTGCCAATTTTAATCGTCCAAGCACGGGTTTCCGGCTTGCCTGCGGTTAAATAGCTCATAAGACCGAGTAGGCGATAGCTTGCTTTTACCAATTTGTTAAGACCGCTTTCGTTAAGACCAAGTTCGGTTAAAAATTCTTGAGCTTCATCGGGTTCGAGCATTGAAAGCTCTTCTTCCGTTTTAGCGCAAATAACAATTGTTTCGCTGTTTTCGCTTTTTGCAAATTCTTTAACCTTTTTAACCAGTTCAAGCTGGTCTTCATTTTCGCCCATATCCTTTTCGGCAATATTAGCGCAATAGATAACCGGTTTTGAAGTTATTAAAAACAAACCTTTAACGTAAGCTTGCTCGTCTTCGGTTAAATCTAAAGTTCTAACGGGTTTTTCGCTTTGAAGGTGGGTGAGAATTCTTTGAAGAAGCTCGGCTTCAATTTGATATTTTTTGTCGCCGGATTTTTTCATATTCAAAGCCTTGGCAAGATATTTTTCAACGCTTTCAATATCGGCTAAAATAAGTTCAAGGTTAATAATTTGAATATCTCTAATTGGGTCAACGGTGTTTTCAACGTGGGTGATGTTTTCATCTTCAAAACAACGAACAACCTCAACCACCGCATCAACTTCACGAATGTGTGAAAGAAACTTATTCCCAAGTCCTTCGCCCTTTGACGCACCCTTTACAAGTCCCGCAATATCAACGAATTCAATGGTAGCCGGAACAATTTTTTTGCAATCGTAAAGGTCGGCAAGCTTTTGAAGGCGCTCGTCTGGAACGGCAACCACGCCAACGTTTGGCTCTATGGTGCAAAAAGGAAAGTTTGCAGCCATTGCGCCTGCGTGAGTTATTGCGTTAAATAGGGTAGACTTGCCAACGTTAGGAAGTCCTACAACACCAAGCTTCATTTTTACTCCTTAAATTTGCCTTTGGCAAAATTTTTAATCTATCTTTTTTCTAACGTAAATATTATATAACAAAACGAGATTTTTTCAAACTATTTGTTGTTATTTTTGTCAATATGTGTTAAAATATTTTCGTAACCTTTTTGATTTTTATCAAAAACGTTAAAAAATTGGTTTTTTAGGGAAGAAAAATGAATTATAAAAAGTATATTGCCGAAAAAATTGAAATTGATGGATTTTCAGCCAGTGATATTGAAAGCTTTATTGAAGTTCCAACCGACACCGCTATGGCGGACTACGCATTGCCTTGTTTTAGGTTTTCAAAAGCTCTTAGAAAGGCTCCGCCTATGATTGCGTTAGACCTTGCAAGCAAAATATCGCCCGACGGCGTTATCAAAAGCGTTCAAGCCGTTAACGGCTATTTAAACTTTTTCCTTAACCGAGTTGAACTTGCTAAAAACGTCGTTAGCGAAGTTTTAGAAAAAGGCGAAGCTTACGGTAGTTCTAACGAAGGCAGTGGAAAAACCGTTTGCATTGACTATTCTTCAATTAACGTTGCAAAACCTTTCCACATTGGTCACCTTTCAACAACGGTAATAGGTGGCGCTCTTTATAGAATTTTTAAATTTCTCGGCTATAACGCAGTGGGCATAAACCACCTTGGCGACTATGGAACTCAGTTTGGTAAGCTTATCTACGCTTATAAAAATTGGGGCACGAAAGAAGCTGTTGAAAAAGGTGGAATTAAGGAATTAACCCGCCTATACGTCGATTATCACAAAAATGCAGAAGAAAATCCTGCGCTCGACGACGAAGCAAGGCGCTATTTTAAGCTTATTGAACAAGGGGATAAAGAGTGCAACGAATTGTTTAATTGGTTTAAGGAAATGACCATTAAAGAAGTTGACAAAATTTATAAGCTTCTTAACGTTTCTTTCGATTCTTACGCAGGCGAAAGTTTTTATAACGACAAAATGCAAGTCGTTGTGGACGAGCTTAAAGAAAAGGGTTTGCTTGAAGAAAGTCAGGGTGCGCAAATCGTTAATTTAGAAGATTATAATATGCCACCTTGCATAATTCTTCGTTCCGATGGCGCTTCACTCTACGCAACTCGTGATATTGCCGCTGCAATTTACCGCAAAAATACTTATGATTTTTATAAGTGTTTATACGTCGTTGCCTACCAACAAGACCTACACTTTAAACAATTCTTCAAGACCTTAGAGCTTATGGGTAAATATTGGGCTAAGGACTTAGTTCACGTTTCTTACGGAATGGTTTCCTTGGAAGACGGGGCAATGAGCACCCGCCACGGCAAGGTAGTTTTACTTGAAGACGTTATTAAGGTTTGCATTGAAAAGGCACTTAAAGTTATTGAAGATAAAAATCCAACCCTTGAAAACAAGCAATTAATTGCTCAACAGGTTGGAACGGGAGCGGTAATTTTCGGCGCTCTTTCTAACAATAAAATTAAGGATATAGTATTTAGCTACGATAAGGTTTTATCCTTTGAAGGGGAAACCGGACCTTACGTTCAATATACCGTTGCTCGTTGCAACAGCGTGTTGGCAAAAGCCCAAGGCGAAAGCTTTGATTTTGGCAATATTGAAGTTGAAACGGCTGAATACGACCTTGCTTCAAAAATTGGCAACTTTTACGAAGTTGTTAAATCGGCAAGCGAAAAATACGAGCCTTCTTTCATTACCCGTTATGCAATCGACCTTGCAAAACTATTTAACAAGTTCTATTTAGAATGTAAAATTTTAACCGAAACGGGGGATAGAAAGGCGTTTAGGTTAGCCCTTTGCAAGGCAACTCAAATAACTCTTAAAAATGCGCTATCTCTTTTAGGAATTCAAAGTCCTGAAAGAATGTAAAAAGCAAAAATCGGCTTATAAGTCGATTAAACGGCTAAAATTAAAGATAAAAATAAAAAAACAGCTGATTTTTCAGCTGTTTTTTTAGGCAAAAGTTTTGTCGCTAAGTTGCATTTTTGCAAACTCGAAACCGTTTGAAGCCGACTTTGTAAAATGCTCTTTTGCTTTTTTAACGTTTTTTCTAACGCCAATGCCTTTAAAGTAGCATAAGCCAAGGTAATATTCGCCAACCCTACTATCCTTTTTGCTTGATTTTTTGCAAAGGGATAGCATTTTGCGGTTGCTCGTTTTAAAAATTCCAACTAAATAGTCGCCGATGAGCCAGTTTGTAGCGTCAATATTTCTTTTTTTGGTTGCCTTTTTAAGCCATTTGTGGGCGAGTTTTAAATTAATTTTAGTGCCAATTCCCATTCGGTAAAATTCACCAAGTTTAAACATTGCAGGCGCAAAACCTTGTTTTGCCGATTTTTGAGCCCAGAAGAAAGCAAAATTGAAAATGCCTTCTCTAACGTAATATAAGCATAACTCATATTGACTTTCCTTGTCGCCTTTTTCAGCTTTTAGCATTGTGTTTCTATCAATCATTTTTGTTTCCTCCTTCATTGATTGTGATAAGAGTATAAAACAAAATATATGACAAAGTATGTCATATTTATAAAATATTTTTAATTTTTTTAAAAAATTTTTCAAAATAATTAAACCTGCTAAAAATTGTTAGCAGGTTTAATTATATAATCATATATTTATTCAGGTTTATAAGGAAAGCTATCCATAAGTTTAAGTTTAAAAAGGTTGCGTTTATGAAGGGCGTCGATTTTTTCTTTTTTGTCGGCTGGTGGCAAAATATTATACCTAATATAGTTGTCGAGTTCATCGTAGGTAAAGCCTAAGTTATCTTCATCGGTTTTGCCAGAAAGTCCGTCGATAGGTGGTTTAACGATAAATTTTTCATCTAAACCTAAATATCTACCAAGTTCTTTAACTTCGGTTACGGTCAGATTCGATAGTGGTGAAAAGTCGCCAACGCTATCGCCGTAGCGAGTGGAATAGCCCACCCAATCTTCCGAAAGATTGCAAGTGTTTGCAACCCTGCCGTTAATCGATTGAGATAGGGCGTATAAAACGGTCATTCTAACTCTTGGTGGAGCGTTAGTGGTGGCAACCAGGCTTGGGTTTACGCTTTTTCCCACTTCTTCCCAAAGGGCGTCGATCATTTTTTTAATATTAATTTCATAACTTTGAATTTTTAGCGCCGAAACCAAATCACGAGCGTAGTTAATGTCGTGCTGTTCACCGCAAGGCATAAGCACGCCAACAACGTTTTCCTTTCCTAATGCTTTAACTAAAAGTGCTGCGACAACCGAGCTGTCCTTTCCACCGGAAATTCCAACCACCGCTTTACAGCCTTTTCCGTTAATTTCAAACCAATTTTGCACCCATTTTACAAGGTCGCAACAAACTTTTTTTGCGTTAAACATTTTTTTCTCCAATAGCAAAATTTTACTATTATATATTTTACATTAAATAACCTTAAATTGTCAATATAAAAACAAAAAAATAACGTTCTATTTTTTACTTGAAAAAAATTTAAGTTTGTGATAAAATTATAAAAAAATATAAGGAAGGTAAAAACATGAAAAAGCTATTAACTTTAGTTTTGTGCGTTTTAATGCTAATTTGCGTTGTAGGTTGCGGTCAAAATTCCAACCCATCGCAATCGGTAGAGCAATCGAGCCAATCAAGTGAAAGCGTAAGCGTGGAACAAAGTTCTGCTCCACAAGTTTCTTCTGCGCCACAATCGGTTTCAACAAGCCAAAAGGCAACCCTAAGACAAGTTGAAGCTCCAAAGGCGGTTGTTCGTTCAACCGAAGTTGTAAAACCAACTTTAAATGCTAACCCAAAAGTTTTCCTTGCGGGGGACTCAACCGTTAAAACTTACCAAGAAGACCAATTTATTGCAGGGTGGGGACAATATTTACAATATTTCCTTAACGCCGACAGCGTTACCGTTGTAAACAAGTCTAACGGCGGAAGAAGTTCTCGCTCCTTTATTAACGAAGGTAGACTTTATCAATATGAAAACCTTGATTACGTTAAGGCAAAATATACGTCAATTGAAAGTGAAATTTCAGCAGGCGATTATTTGTTAATTCAGTTTGGGCATAACGACGATATGACCAGAAATAGTTTCGATACTTACATCGAGCGTCAAGTTCAAATTGGCGAGCCTGATAAAGACGGCGTTTATCCAACGGTTGTTCCAACCGAAATGATGCATAAAAACCACGTTCCAGCCGACTATTTAAAGGCTTATGAATATAATCAAGCAATGATTAATTCAGCATATAATATTAACAGTATATATGGTGACTATTACTATGCAGCCGACCAAGGCACTTTTAAAGGCTACCTTAAAATGTATGTTGATTTTGCTCGTTCAAAGGGGGCAATCCCAATTTTATGCACACCTGTTGCAAGGGTAAAGTTCGATTCAAAGTTCGACCTTTTACCTGGCGCTGGTAGACACGGAGCTAACCTTGAATACGTTGTGGCTGTTCGCCAACTTGCTCAAGAGTGTGATTGCTTGCTTATCGATACCTTTGATTTTTCAAAAACTTGCCTTGAAACCGCTGCGAAAAACGCTAACAACGCCGTTGAAGCAAACTACTTAATGGCGTTAAAACCAAACAGTTTAAAGGGCGAATGGCCAACCGTTTACGATTCGGCTTTCGGAAATAAGGATGCGGGCTGTTCGGGTATTGAAGGCACTCACTACAATAAATACGGCGCATATTTACAAGCTGCATTTATTGCTGAAAGTTTAAAGGGCTTTGTAACCGAAAGCAAGGCAACAACCTTTGAAGAAACAATTACTTTCGGCGATAAAATTTTAACTACTCCAACAACCAAAATTAGCGCTCCAACGCTAATGCAATCAACAACAACCGCTAAATTATTAGAACTTTTAAAGGTTGTTCAAGCGTAAAACAAATAGGGAATAATCGGCGTATAAGTCGATTATTCCCATTTTTTATTGAATAAATAACTTCTATAATAAATTAAAACCGCCCTTTGGATTTTCTCAAAGGGCGGTTGGTTTTTAATCTCTGTTACGTTTTAGACTTGCAATAATTAAAATAAATCGAAGTAAATATAAAAGTGAAATAACTAAGCTTGCAACGTAGGTCAAGGCGGCGCTTGAAAGAACGCTTTTTGCGCCTTTAAGTTCCCTTTCGGTTAAAACGTTGTTTTCAATTAACATTTTTTTCGCTCTGTTCGATGCGTTAATTTCAACGGGCAAGGTAATAAAAGCAAAAATTGCCGTTAAGGAATAGGCAAAAATGCCAATTGCAAGTAAATATTCGCCAAAAGTGTAAAATTGAGCGGTCCAAGTTAAAAGCAAACCTATAATTGCAAGGGGAAGGGCAAGCCGTGAGCCAAAGTTGACAACGCCCACCATAAAGGAGCGAAATTTTAACATAAAATAGCCTTCTTGGTGCTGAACGGCGTGACCAACCTCATGGGCGGAAACGGCAAGTGCAGCAATTGAAGCGGAGTTATAAACCCCTTGTGAAAGGCTTAAAACCTGTGTGGTTGGGTTGTAGTTATCAGTCAAATTGCCGTGAATTTGGCAAACTTTAACGTTTAAACCCTTTTTTTCAATAAGCATTTGAGCCATTTCACCGGCAACCCACTGAGAGCTTGCCGTTCTTCGGCTATACTTTTTATAGCTTGCGTTAATTTTAATTTGAGCGTATAAGCTGAAAAGTATGCCGGGTATTAAAATTATTGCCGAAGCGTAATATAAATAAATAAACATAATCTAATTTAATCTAAATTAATTTTGTCGGAAACAATATATTCAGGGCGATTTTTAACTTCGTCGTATATTTTTCCAAGATATAAATTGTTGATGGCGTCGATTATTAAATTTATGCCAAAAAGCATGCAAACCGTTGGGAAAAGCCAAGCAACAAGTGGTAAGTTAATTTTGCAAATTGCCAAAACAATAAACGTAATGAAAGCAAAAAAAGAATTTAAACTTAAAAATATGCCTGCTTTAAAACCTAAGGATAGCGGATAATTTGAGTTGGAAATTATGCCAACCTTTGCTAAATTAAGCATTTTTTTAAGGGAGTAGTGGGTTTTGCCGGCAACTCGCTCGGCTCTGTCAAAATCAACGAAGGTTTGCTTAAACCCAACCCAGCTTTCCAAACCCCTTAAATATTTATCGTGTTCGGGCATATTGCAAATAACGTCGACAACCTTTCTGTCTAAAAGCTTAAAGTCACCGGTGTTTCGTGGCATTTCAAAACTGGAAATTTTGTGTAAAAACTTGTAGTAATATTTAGCGGTAATTTTTTTAAAAAAGCTTTCGCCGTGGCGGAGCTTTCTTCTGCCGTGAACAACGTCGTAGCCTTCTTTCCACTTTTCAAGCATTAGCGGAACAACTTCAATTGGGTCTTGCAAATCGCAGTCGAGTTCAACGACGCAATCGCCCGTAGAATGCCTAAAACCGCATAAAATGGCGGCTTGTTGACCAAAATTCCTTGAAAAATTTACAACCTTAATGCGTTTATCCGCTTGGGTTAGGCGGGTTAATTTTTCCAAAGTTAAATCTCTCGAGCCGTCGTTAACGAAAATAATTTCAAAGTCCATATCAATTTTTTCAAGGCAAGGCACGGCTGTTTCAACAAACTTTTCAACCGTTTCTTCTTCGTTATAACATGGAACAACAACGCTTAATTTCTTCATTGGTTTTCTCCTTCAAGGTTTGGCTCACTACTATTATTGCCATTTTTAAAAATAAATATCTTTCTGGTTAAATAATTGTAAATTAAAACTACGATAGTCATTGCAATTTTAACAATCCATTCGTTAATTTTTAGTTTGCCGAACAAAACTAACATTCCCACTTCGTGAATGATAAGTCCAATAACGCTAAAAATTGTAAATTTAATTGCCCCTTTAACCGTTTTAGATTTTCCTTTTTCGTTGAATACGAAAATTATTGAAAGTAGGTAGTTGGCGGCAAGCCCAAACAAAAATCCCATCCCCGTGCCGATTGCACTGTTTAAGTTGGTTGGCGTTCCGCCCCCGAAAAATACGTTGTAAAAATGGGGATAAATTGAACTGTCTAATAGATAAAGCGTTAAGCCCATAACGAAAAAATCGATAACGGTGGCAAGTCCCCCCACTAAAACGAAACGCATAATTTCCCCGAATAGGGTTTGTTGGTTAATAAAGTTAAGTAGTTTTTTAATCATAATAAAATAATTTTAACACAAAGCCTAAAAATTGTCAATAAAAATGCTAAATTTGTCAAGCTAACAACGTTGAATATTTAGGTCGGTTATTTTTTCGTTTGTAATTTCAAAATTTATAAATTTTGCCTTTTGTTCATCTATTAAGACGAAGCTGTTTGGTTTTTGGGGACAAATTGGTGGTAAAATTAAATTAAACTTGCCAATAAACGAAGGAATTAGCTTTTCATTTTCAGCTAAATTTTCACCTAAAAACCTTTGATAATCGCCTAAAAACGCCACTTCTTCTAAAAATGCAAACTCTAAAAGATGCTTTTCAACCTTTTTGGTTTGACAAATCGTTTTTGCTCCAAGAAAGTTAAAGGGCTTGCCAATTTGCCAAGTTGAAATTACTTTGTGTTTTAAAACCGTTGAGTAGTAGTTAACGGTTTCAAGGCAGGAGCTAATTTTAAATTCGTTGCAAATTTTACTAAAACACAGCTCAAAATTTGGAATTGTGTAGGCTAAAAGGGCGGTTTGCTCACCTTCTAAAATTACAAGTAAAATTTCGCCGTCAAAAACCTGCCATTTTAAACTTTTTGGTTTAAAGGGAAGTTTTGCTTGTTCGTAGTAGTAAGCCGAGCTTAACGTCAGTTTATAATAGCCGTCGACTAAACAGTTAATAGACA
>JAZQKQ010000037.1:0-7203 GCA_045542235.1 Christensenellaceae bacterium
ATAATAGTTATTGACAACCCTAACATTAATGAAGAGGTTAAAAACTTTTTAACCAACCTTTCCGCTAACGATGATAGAGTTATTTTAATTTTTAATGAAAACAACGTTGGACTTGCTATGTCTTTAAATAAAGGGTTAGAAATAGCTAAAGGGGAATATATAGCAAGAATGGATGCCGATGATATTTCTTTTGAAGATCGATTTGAAAAACAACTTGATTATATAGAAAAAACCAATAGCGATTTGATTTTTACAAACAAGGCAACAATTGATGAAAATGGTTGTATTGTAAGTGAAAAGGCAAACTTAAATAGCGACGTTCATTTTGAGTTGCCCTTTAAAAATATTGTCGTTCATCCATCGGTTTTAATGAAAACGTCTTGCGTAAAGGCGCTTGGCGGATATAGAAAATTTTGGACCTCGCAGGATTACGATTTATGGTTAAGATTTTTAACTAACGGATATAAAATTTCATTGCTTGACGAGCCGTTAATATATTATAGGGTTAGTTCAACTAATTTAACTAACACACGAAGAATGGAACAATTTTATTTAAATCGTTATCAAATAAAATTGTATAAGGAGAGAATTAAAAATAATAATAAAGATTCTTTTTCTGAACAAAACGTAGCGGAGTATTTAAAAAAGAAAAAAATAACTCCAAAAAGAAATCAAAAATGCGTTAAATGTTTTAAATATTTAGAGCTTGCGAAAAAGAAGAAATTTTTATGCGTGTATTATTTATTTCTTTCGTTTTGCGCAATGCCAAAAGTCTTTTTTAATTGTTTGTCCAATGGCATTCGCAAAAAAATATCTTCAAAAGCTAAAAAAAACGCATAACTATATAATTTGATTTTATTATAGTTTAATAGAGGTTTGTATGTTATTATTTTTTTCTTTTTGCTCTTTTGCAGTTTTAACTGCATATATAGCAGAAAAGACAAAGAAAAGAATATGGATTTTATTTACGATATTTTTCCTATCCTTTTTAGTGGGGTTCAGGGCAAATTCCGTTGGAACTGATACGGGATTATATTACAACGTTTTTAATAGGTTGTTAAATTCTGTTCGTGAGTTGCCTTTTAAAGAAGAACCGGGATTTTCCTTAACTGCTATTTTTTTGGTAAAAATATTTAAAAACGTAGAATCTGTTTTTATATTTTTTGGTTTTTTCACTAACGCTTTAATAATAAGTCGTTTGTGGTCTTTTAAAAATAAAGGCTCGTTTACCTTAATGGTATTGTTCTATACTTGCGTTTTTTATCCGCAAAATATGAACATTATGCGACAATATTCTTCACTGGCTATCTGTTTTTACGCTACTAAGTTTTTAGATAAAAAAAGATATCCATTATACGTTTTTTTAATACTTATTGCAACAACGTTCCATTTATCTTCAGTCGTTGCGTTATTCCCACTTGCAATTCATTATTGGATAGATAATAAGTCAACGGTAAAAAGAGGTTTAGTTTTTATAACATGTTTAATTTTAGCACCAATTTTTTTATACGTTCTTATTAGTATATTTAATAGTAATTATTCAAGTTATTTTGAAACGGAAAAAATGCAATTAAGTGCGTTTTTTGTGTTGTCAATAATGCTTTTCGTGGCATATTTGTTGTTATTGGTATTTAATAAAGATAAGAAATTAGTTTTTGATTGTGATAAAGAAGCTAGCTTTATTTCATCTATGTATGCAATAGGCTTAATTTTAAACGTTGTAGGTTGTTTTTACGATCAAATGGGGCGAATTGCTCTTAGCTATAAATTGTTTGAAATTCCATTTGTTGCAATGGCATCAAAAAATAATAAATTTAGTTTGTTTTATAAGGTTTTATACGTTTTAATTGCACTGTATTATATTTTTATAAAGGTTGCAATAAACGGTGAATCTGGCATAATGCCGTTTAAATTGTTTTTTAATTAAATTGAGTTATAATCGTTTATGAATAGGTCGCAAAAGTTAAAACTTAATACGTTTTTTGCGTTGGCAAATCAAGTTGTTGCTTTGGTTTGTGGTTTTATTTTGCCAAATTTTATTCTTAAATATTATGGTTCGGCAATAAACGGGTTAGTTTCGTCAATAACCCAATTTTTAGGGCTTATTACCTTATGTGAATTAGGTGTTGGGGCGGTTGTTCAATCGTCGCTATACAAGCCTCTTGCAACAAACGACGACGTTGGCGTTAGCAAAATTATGATTTCCGCTCGTAGGTTTTTTAACCGAATAGGGATTATAATGCTAATATACGTGGTTGTTTTAATGGTAGTTTTGCCGTTAAATCAGCTCGATTCTTTTGATTTTTTAACAACGGCTTTGCTTGTTGCGTCAATGTCGATAACCTATTTTGCTCAGTATTTTTTTGGGATTAAAAATTCGCTACTTTTAAATGCTGACCAAAAGTCTTACGTTCAACTTTTTTTGCAAATTGTAACTACAATTTTAAACACGGTGGTTTGCGTTGTTTTAATAATTTGTGGATTTTCAATTCAAATTGTAAAACTTGCAACGTCGGTAATATTTTTATTGAGACCGCTTTGTTTAATGTTTTACGTTCGTAAAAATTATAAAATTGATTATTCTTTAAAACTTAATGAAGAGCCGTTAAACCAAAAATGGAGCGGGCTGTTACATCATATTGCCTACGTAGTAAATAGCGGAACGGATTCTATAATTTTAACTGTGTTTTCAACCTTAGCAAACGTTTCAATTTATAACGTTTATCATTTGGTTGTAAACGGCGTTAAATCTTTATTGGAATCGTTAACGGCAGGGATACAGGCGTTGTTTGGCAATATGCTTGCTAAAAACGAAATGCAAGAATTGATTAGTTCATTTGATAAAACGGAATGGACGTTACACACCTTGTCAACGTTGATTTTTACGATTACGGGAATTTTGATTGTTCCGTTTGTTAGCGTTTATACCAAGGGCGTTGTGGACGCTAATTACGTAGTTCCGGCGTTTGCAATTTTGATTACGTTGGCAACAGCAGCATATTGTATAAGATTTCCTTATTATTTAATGATTAAAGCTTCGGGAAATTACAAGCAAACGCAAACGAGCGCTATAATTGAAGCGGTTTTAAACGTTGTTTTATCAATAATTTTAGTTTTTAAATTTGGTTTGATTGGCGTTGCCATTGGAACTTTAGTTGCGATGGCTTATCGAACTGTGTATTTTGCTTTATATCTTCGTAAAAACATAATTAACCGCCCTATAAAGCACTTTATTAAACACGTTGTGGTTGATCTTTTAACTGTTGTTATAATTGTTTTTGCAACTTTTTGGATTAAAATGAGTGCGATTAATTATTTAGCTTGGCTTATAATGGCGGTTAAAATTGGATTAATTGCTTTTGTTGTTACATTTTTTGTAAATTTACTTTTTTATTGGAAACAAACGGTTTATTTAATTAAAGCGTTTATAAATAAATTTTTAAAAAGAAGCGTGAAAAAATGATTTGTATAGACCAATATAAAAAATTGATAAATAAAAAATTTAACGTTGTTAGATATGTTTATAGCCGACTTACTAACACGGTTTTAAATATGCACATTACGTTATTTAGAATGCTTAAAACTAAAAATAAATTGCGTAAAATTATATTAAAAAATAAACTTGAAAGAAAATATAATTGTATATTTGCATTAAATTGTAAAATTGACGATACCGTCACGTTTCCTCATCCGTTGGGAATCGTTGTTGGAAATAAAGTTGAAATTAAGCCTAACTGTAAAATATATCAAAACGTAACGCTTGGCGTTAAAAACGAGTGCTATCCAATAATTGAAAGTGGTGTTACAATTTATGCCAACGCAGTTGTTTTAGGTAACGTTACAATAGGTGAAAATTCAATAGTTGGAGCGGGTGCAGTAGTGCTTAAATCTTGCGGTAGCTCTTCCGTGTTAGTTGGCGTTCCTGCAAAAAATATAAAAAGTAATTAAAGTTGATTTTTTAAACGTTTATTCATAAGGAGGTGGGGTATGCACGTAGTTTGTCCTTATAGAGTGTGTCCTCTTGGGGCGCACGTTGACCACCAGTTGGGTGTTATAACGGGTTTTGCCATTAATAAAGGCGTTCATTTTGAATTTGAACCGACTAATGATGGTAGAGTTTTATTAACCAGTAACGATTTTAAAGGAATCGTTTCTTTTGACGTGAACGGTTTTTTAGATATTAAGGAAGATTGGGGCAACTATATGCGTGGCGCAACCAAAATTTTGCGTGATAGCTATAAGATTAAAAAGGGCGTTGAAGGTTCATTTTTCGGTGAGTTGCCAATTGGGGGTTTATCGTCGAGTGCGGCGGTTACTTTGTGCTATTTAAAAGCTCTTTGCCAAGTGAACGAAATTGTTTTAACCAATACTCAACTAATTGATTTTGCCTACCGTGCAGAAGCTGAATTTATTGGTTTAAAAATTGGCAAGCTCGACCAATCTTGCGAAGTTTTGTGCAAGAAAAATCACTTTTTATACCTTGATACTAAGGATATGAGCTATTCGCTCATTCCCGAAAATAAAAACCACACGCCTTACGAGTTTTTAATCGTATATTCCGGTCAAGCCCGTAGCTTGGTTAACAGTGCTTATAACGTTAGGGTTGACGAATGTAAGTCGGCGGCGTATTTCACAAAAGCTACTTTAAAGGTTGAATACGGTAAATACGTCGATACTTATTTGCGTGATATAACTTTCGATCAGCTTAAAAAATGCAAGGCTACAATGCCTATTAATTGGTATAAGCGTGCGGAACATTATTTTACCGAAACGGAGCGTGTTTTTAAGGGCGTAGAAGCGTGGAAAAACGGTGATATGGTTGAGTTTGGAAAACTTATCAAAGAGTCGGGCGAGTCGTCAATCAACCTTTACGAAGCCGGTTCAGTGCTACTTAAAGACCTTAACCGCATTATAAACCAAACGGATGGTGTTTACGGTGGTCGGTTTATGGGTGGCGGTTTTAACGGTTGCTGTCTTGCGGTTATCGACCCAAGCAAAAAGGAAAACGTTAAAAAAGAAATAACCGAAAAATATCTTGAATTGCATCCGGAAAAAAAGGATTCTTACGAAATTTTTACCTGCGCTTCAAGCGATGGTATTGGGGAATAAATTATGGATTGTATTTTACTTTGCGCAGGCTATGCAACCAGAATGTATCCGTTAACGGAGAATTTTCCAAAGCCACTTTTGGAAATTTCGGGCAAGCCGTTAATTGATTATTTAATTGACGATTTGGTTAAAAATCGACTTATAGACCGATTTATTGTGGTTTCTAACCATAAATTTATTGAACATTTTAAAAAATGGAAGGCAACTCGAAGTGAAAATATTTTGCTTTTAGACGATGGTAGCACCGCTAATGAAAATCGACTTGGCGCCGTGAAGGATATTCAGTTTGCCATTGAAAGCGCATTAATTAATAGCGACGTTTTAGTTCTTGCGGGGGATAATCTTTTAGATTTTTCTCTTTCAACTTTCGTTGAGTTTGCAAAAGAAAAGAATTCAAACTGCGTTATGCGTTATTATGAAAGCGATTTAACAAAGCTTAAACGCACGGGGGTTGCCGTTGTCGATGAAAACGACTTAATTATTTCAATGGTAGAAAAACCTGAAAATCCTCAATCCAATTGGGCTATTCCGCCTTTCTACGTTTTTGGTAAAGAATATCTATCGGAATTTAAGGTTGGAATTAACGGTGGTTGCAAGGTCGATGCGCCGGGCGGTTTTATTGAATGGTTTGCAAAGCGCAACGCCGTTTACGCATTTAAAATGCCGGGTAGCCGAATTGACATTGGAAGTTTAGAAGGCTATGAAAAAATAAAAAAGTCATATAAAGGAATAATTTAAAAGCTTGGTAAAAGTTCCCAAGCTTTTACATTTTTTTATCTAAATGAATGGTTTATATCAAGTCTTTAAGAAATAGAAATATTTAAAAATAGGGCGGAAATAATAACCCACGAAATAATTTTATTTATGAATTTTATTAGCAAACAATTTAATTTTATTAGACTTTAATTGAAACAATTTTATCCGTTGCAAGAAGGTAAAATTAAAGTTGGTTGTAAACAAACGGGCGATTTGGTTGCCGAAAGGATTTAATAGCTATGGATTTTGATAGAGTAATTACTGAAAGATATTCCGTAAGGAAGTTTAAAGATGAACCGTTAAAGCAAAGTGATATAGAAAAAATTCTTATTGCAGGTCACAAAGCGCCTACGGGTTGTAATTATCAACCCCAAAGAGTGCTTGTTCTTAATAGTGTAGAAGCAATAGAAAATCTAAAAAAGTGCACCAAGTGTCACTTTAATGCGCCAACGGCTATGGTTGTGTGTTATAATAAGGATGAAAGCTGGGTAAGACCATACGACGGGGCTTTATCGGCTCCCGTTGACGCCGTAATAGTAGCAACACACATGATGCTTAAAGCTCAGGATATTGGAGTTGGTTGTTGTTGGGTAATGCACTTTAATCCTTCTTTAATAACTGAAAAGTTTAACGTGCCACAAAACGTAATTCCGGTTGCTTTATTGGTTATGGGCTACCCAGCCGTTGATTCAAAGCCTTTAGAATTACATTCAAAATTTAGAGATATAAAAGAAATCGTTTATTACGATAGTTTTTAGGTGAAATATGTATTTTAACGAGTTAAAAGTAGGTATGGCGGTAGATATAGAACCTGCGACGATAGAAAAAGAAAAGATGTTAGAATTTGCTCGTGACTACGATAACGTTCCACTTCATACCGATGAAGAATATGCAAAAAATACACCCTTTGGCAAACTTATTGCTCCGGGTGTAATGTCCTTTTTATCAGTTTGGGCAAAATATTTAGAGGTAGATTTTTTTGGTGAAGAGCTACTTGCAGGCAAATCCACAAAAATAGAGTGGTTTAAACCCGTTTTTGCTAACGACGTTTTAACAGGTAAGGCAACGATTACCAAGTTAACGCAGCGCAACGAAAAAAATGGAATAGCTGAAGTTACTATTAATGCTTATAATCAAAAAGGTGAGCTTGTTTTAACTAATATAACCGAAGCAATAGTAAAAATAAATATAGTTTAAAAAATTCGAATCTCTTGGCTAAAACAAAAAACCAACCAAAAAAGGCGTTCCCTATAAGGGATTTTTTGAAACATTAAAAATTTATAGGAAATTGCACTTTCAAGCGGTCAAAAGAAATAATCAGATTCCACACGGGGTCTG
>JAZQKQ010000038.1:0-16887 GCA_045542235.1 Christensenellaceae bacterium
CCTTCTTCCCAACCGCTTGGCTTTTCGCTATATGAAGTTTCAAAAGTAACGTTAGTTAATTTTTCAAACACACCCTTTTCTATTACTTCAACAAACTTTGGTAATATTACTATATTTAAATGTGAAAAATCATATGTATACTCCCTGTTAGAGACAATTAATTCAACTTTTGTGTTTAAATTATCGAAAATCGCTCCATTAAAATGACTCGATATTTGAACCGCCTCATAATTTTCTATGTTATTAACACAATATAAATAATCAACGTATACAAGAGTTTCTAATGAACTAAACTTCGTTAAATAATAAACCATTGGGTGTTGAATGGTTAGTTTTTTAACGTGAGAACCATCGACAACGTGAGTTTCACTATACATTATTCCAATTTCTTCATAGCCAAGCTGGGCTACCTTTATGCCATCGATATATTCGGGAATTACAACCTCTTCGGTTTTTGGCAATTCAATTATGCACAAACCAATGCTTCTATCAACGTAATAAACGAATCCGTCGGCGGAGGTTTTGCATTTATCCTCAAACGTTTTTGGTTTTATGTTTACGCATCCACAGCCACTGCAACCCAAAACCGTTATTATTACCATTATTAAACAAATTAATTTTTTAATTTTCATAAAAACCTTTTCAATCGCTAAATATTACTACTTAAATTTTATAAAGTAATATTAACACTAAACTGAAAAAAACTCAAACAAATTAACCTTAAATTAAAATTTGCATTTTTTTAACGGCAAAAAAAAGGACGTAACCACAAATTGGTTATGCCCTTTTCTTTTAAATTTAACTTAATTTAGTGCGATAATCGACTTATAGCACGAGATTTACCATTATTTGTAAAGTGGAAATCTTGCGAGAAGTTCTTTAACGCCAGCCTTAACTTCTTTAACGGCCGACTTGCCTTCCTTGGCGATTTTAGAAATCCAATTTGCAATTTGAACCATTTCAGGCTCTTTCATGCCACGAGTTGTAACTGAAGGAGTTCCAATTCTAATACCCGATGCAACAGAAGCCTTTCTCTTTTCGTTTGGAACGGTGTTTTTATTAGTCGTAATGTTAGCCTTTTCCAAAAGTTGTTCAAGCTCTAAACCGGTCATATCGGTGTCGGAAAGGTCTAAAAGCATTAAGTGATTATCAGTTCCGCCGGAAACAAGCTTAATGCCGTTAGCAATAAAGGTATCTGCCATAGCCTTTGCGTTTTTAACGATTTGGGTTTGATATTCTTTATATTCCGGTGTTAAAGCTTCGCCGAAAGCAACCGCCTTACCTGCAATAACGTGTTCAAGTGGACCGCCTTGCATTCCTGGGAAAACCGCAGAGTTAATTTTTTTAGCGTATTCTTCCTTGCACATAATAACGCCACCACGAGGACCACGAAGGGTTTTATGGGTTGTGGTTGTAACGATATCAGCGTAAGGAACAGGGTTTGGGTGAAGACCTGCAGCAACCAAGCCTGCAATGTGCGCCATATCAACCATTAAGAGAGCGCCAACCTTGTCGGCAATTTCTCTAAAACGCTTAAAGTCGATAATGCGTGGATAAGCGCTTGCGCCACAAACGATCATTTTTGGTTGACATTCAATTGCAATTCTTTCCACTTCATCGTAGTCGATGGTTTCGGTTACGCTATCAACGCCGTAAGGAACGATATTAAAATATTTACCGCTCATATTAGCCTTGTGACCGTGGGTTAAGTGACCGCCGTGAGGCAAACTCATACCCATAATGGTGTCGCCAGGGGTTAAGAGAGCAAAATATACTGCTTGGTTAGCGCTTGCACCACTATGTGGTTGAACGTTAGCGTGTTCACAGCCGTAAATTTTCTTTAATCTTTCAATAGCAAGGGTTTCAACCTCGTCAACGAATTTACAACCACCGTAATAGCGCTTGCCCGAATAACCTTCGGCGTATTTGTTGGTTAAAACGCTACCAACGGCTTCCATAACCGCAGGGCTAACGAAGTTTTCGCTGGCAATAAGTTCAATAGTGTTTCTTTGGCGTTTAAGTTCCTTGTTTACCGATGCGTAAACTTCAGGATCTTGAGCTTTTAAAATTTTATAATTCATAATAAAATCCCCAATAGTTTTTTCCTAAATTTTTCCTTTGCGATAAAGTCGCATTACCCACTTATTATAACTAATTTTTTCGATTAAGTAAACAGTTTTATAACCGATTAGCCAATTTTTAAGATTATTTTATTTTTAAATATAGCCTACAATGGCAAAATCCTTCAAAATTTTCATCGGCAACCTGGTCTTTAAATTCCTGACACATACATTTATTTTCAGGAAGTTTACCAAGTTTACAAGGGCAAAACCCGTCCTTTGCTTTAAGCCCTTCCCTAATTTGTTCAACCACGCTTTTATCGGGATTTAAAATAACCTTCATAATATTCCCCCCTAAAAAAAATAATTTGCCTTTTAATTATACACCAAAAACTCCCTTTTTACAACCCTTTTGTTTATTTGCCCTTAAAGTTAGCGAGTTTTTCTTGACTTTTAGGTTATAAATTTATATAATTAAAAAATAATAAAACGCTCAAGGTGCATTTATGGAAAGAATTGAAGAATTTTTTGGTAAAATGGTTTTTAACGACAAAGTTATGAAAGAACGCCTTCCAAAAGACGTTTATGAAAGTTTGCAAAAAACTATCCACCAAAACACCGAACTTGAAAAGGATACCGCCAACGTTATTGCCGAAGCAATGAAAAATTGGGCTATTGAAAACGGCGCCACTCACTACACTCATTGGTTCCAACCAATGACGGGTATTACCGCCGAAAAACACGATAGCTTCGTCGATCCGGACCCTGCTAACAACGGTGGTTGTATTATGCGTTTTAGCGGTAAATCTCTCATTCGTGGTGAAGCCGATGCGTCAAGTTTTCCTAACGGTGGACTTAGGGCAACCTTTGAAGCTCGTGGCTACACCGCTTGGGATCCAACAAGCTACGCCTTTATTAAGGACGACAGCTTGTGCATTCCAACGGTTTTCTGTTCTTACGGCGGTCATACTCTCGATAAAAAAACACCGCTACTTCGCTCTAATCAAGCAATCAACAAGCAAGCCCTTAGAATTTTAAAACTTTTCGGTAGCAACGCAACCAAGGTTGACGTTAGCGTGGGTGCGGAACAAGAATATTTCTTATTGGACAGAAAAACCGCTGAAAAACGCCTTGATATTATGATTTGCGGAAGAACTCTTTTCGGTGCAAAAGCGCCAAAAGGTCAAGAGCTTGAAGACCATTACTACGGCTCTATTAAACACAGAGTTTCCGAATATATGAAAGATCTCGACCGTGAACTTTGGCTTCACGGCGTTCCATCGAAAACCAAGCACAACGAAGTTGCGCCCGCTCAACACGAGCTTGCTCCAACTTATGAAAACGCCAACTCCGCAACCGACCACAACCAACTTACTATGGACCTTATGAAATCGGTTGCCCGCAAACACGATATGGTGTGTTTATTACACGAAAAGCCTTTTAATTCCGTTAACGGAAGCGGTAAACACAACAATTGGTCGCTTACTACCGACACGGGCGTAAACCTTTTCGAGCCAGGAAAAACCCCTTACGAAAACGCACAATTTTTGCTTTTCTTAACGGCGGTTATCTCTGCGGTAGACACCCATCAAGACCTTATTAGAGCTTGCGTTTCGACCGCCGGCAACGACCTTCGACTCGGTGGCAACGAAGCTCCGCCTGCCATAGTTTCAATTTTCCTTGGCGAAGAGCTAACTCAAATTTTACAAGCCATTGAAGACGACGCTAACTATTCAGGCGCTAAAAAGCAAGTTTTGGAAATTGGCGTTGACTACCTTCCAAAATTTAAAAAGGACACTACCGACCGAAACAGAACTTCACCGTTTGCTTTCACCGGTAATAAGTTTGAATTTAGAATGGTTGGCTCGTCACTTTCAATTGCCGAACCAAACATCGTTTTAAATACGATAGTTGCCGATAAGCTTGAAGAATACGCCGATAAGCTTGAAAGCGTTAGCGACTTTAAAGAAGGCTTAAACAACCTTATTAAAGAAGAAATTTCAAAACATAAACGCATTTTATACAACGGCAATAACTACACCGACGAATGGGTTAAGGAAGCAACCGACCGTGGACTTAGCCTTAACAAAACTTCCGTCGATGCGCTTCCAAGCCTAATTTCCGATGCAAGCGTTAGCCTATTTACCAAACACGGAGTTTTCTCAAAGCAAGAGCTTTTCTCTCGTTGCGACATTATGCTTGAAGCTTATTATAAAACCATTAATATTGAAGCTTTAACAATGGTCGACATGGTTTCAAAACTCATTTTACCAGCTTGCTTTAAATATGAAGAAAGCCTTGCAAGATTAATTTCTTTAAAGGATTCTATCGGCACCAGCATTTCCGTTAAAGCCGAAGAAAAACGCCTTAAAGTTATTGCGCTTTTAACCGACAAGCTTTACGAAACAACCGAAAAGCTTTCTAAAGACCTTCATAATAGCGACAAGCATTACGGGGTTTACGAAATTGCAAAATTCTATTGCGGAACAATTTTAGAAGATATGGAATTAGTTCGTTCATATAGCGATAGTTTAGAGCAAATTATATCAAAAGAATGTTGGCCTTTCCCAACCTATTCCGACCTTCTTTACAGCGTTAAATAGTTGAAAAATTTTAAAAACGCCTATTGACAAAACCTAATTTCGGCGATATAATAAATTAAACAATTAAGTTGTTTAAAAATTACAGAGGTGAAATATTATGGCTATTGTTTCTTGTAGCGAATGTGGCGCTTCCGTTTCAACCGGCGCAAGAGTTTGTCCAAACTGTGGATATAGTCCAAACGAAAAATGCTATTCTTGTTGGGGTTACGACGGCTACGACGACGAATGTAAATATTGCGGAAAAACCGGCGACGATTCGGCTTGCCCAGGATATTCTTATGCCGATTGGGACTAAGCACACCTAACGAAATCTATAAAAAGCACTTTTTCGGGTGCTTTTTATTTTTACCTATTAAAGGAGCTTTTTATGCAAAAATTTAACCAAAAAAAATGGCTTGTTCTATCAATAATAAACCTTGTTTTATCTTTTATAGGCGTGTTTTTTGCTCTGAAAATAGCTTCCGACCTTCGGGCGGATAACCCTAATATAAATTCGCAAATCGGGCGCTTTTATTTCAGCTTTTCCTTTATAACTTTTTTGCTTTTTGTTTTTTGGGGGCTTGCCCAGTTTTTCGCCTTTGGCTATAACGAAAATTTATATTTAAAACTAAACGATAAATATATTTTAGCCTTTTTAGTAATAAACCAAATTTTTTCAAGCTTATGTTTCGTTTTCGTTAAAGATTTCTCACTTTTTTTGCGACCTTTAAACGACCTTTTAGTTTTATACGTTGAATTTTTAATTCCCCTTTGGTCGGTCGTTTTATATTTCTTTTTTCAAAAGCCAAAAAAACATAATTTATTTATACTTTTAATTTTCACGGTATTTCCACTTTTAACCTTATTCGGCGAAATAAGCGACAATCTTCTTTATATAAAAATGATTATCGGCTATTTATTAATTTTAGTTTTATTCTTTATAATTTCAAAAATAAAACCAAAAAAACGCAAAAAATCAATTAAATAATTTAAAACTTAAAACAAAAAAACCCACCTATAATCGACTTATAGGCGGGTTTTTATTAATTTTGTTAAAAGTAACAAACCCGATTAATTAAAAGATTTATATAATTTTTAAGTTTTTTGTTGAAATTGAAAATAGTTTATGATAAAATAAAAAAAGAAAGGGGGGCAAAAATTATGAATGAAAACAACAACTTTTTTTCTTATATTTTTAACGCCCAAACCCTAACCTTTTATTTTATTGGCGTGGCGATTGGAATGGTTTTGGTTGCCCTTTTCTTTCTTATTATTTACCTTGTTTTTTTAAAGAAAAAAGCGCCTGAAAGCCAACTTAAAACAAATCTTTTTTCTGAAACCGAGCTTTTTGAATTAATTTCTAAAACCCAAGAAGATTTTATTGTCCAAGCCAACGGCAAAAACCCTTTCCCCATTGCCATTAACGCCTGCAAAAATATGGTTAATATTATTGCAAAAAAGTTCGAGCCAAAAAGCAAGCGACCACTTTTAGAATTAAACCTAACCGAGCTTTTTACGTTGGTTAGAATTATAGTTGACAAAATTGAAGCCTACGTTTCAAAACACAGGGCGGTTAGCTTTTTAACGAGAAAGGTTTCAATTAGTTTTATAATTAATATTTTTAGAAAAAAGCCACCAAAGGAGCAAAAGGTTTCCGCCTTTACTAAAATTAGAGAATGGTTTTCAAAAACTAAAGATAAAGCCTTTTTTATTGCCTTTAAAAAGCTTATTAAAAAAATTATTGAAATCGTTGGCGTTGAAGTTTACAACGTCTATTCAAAAAAGGCGTTTTTGCCACAGGAAAACCTTTTGTTAATTGAAAAAACAAAAAAGGCAGGTGACTTATGATAAATAGCCTTTTAGCCCTTACCTTGGGAAACGTTTTTTCAATTTTCGGCGGTATTGCAACGGGGGCAATTTTGTGCTTTGCCATAATTTTGCTTGCAATTTCAATTAAACTTAAACCCCAGCCAATAAATTTAGAAAAGGAAGAAAACGCCCTTTCAAAACAAGAACTTGAATGTTTAATTAAAGAAAAGCAAAAGCTATTTTTAAACCGCAAAGCCTTAAAGCTTATCGGTCAGTTCCCCCACCTTAAAAACCTTTCTATAGAACTGGCGGAAGATATTGCGCAAAAGTTTAAAAAACGCAGTAAAACTCCCCTTTACGAACTTTCTATAAGTGAAGCTTTATCACTTTTTGAAATTACTTCGTTAAGGCTTGAACGGGTTTTTGAAGCCCCACTTTTAAAACCTTTTAGAGCCGTTAACGTAAGCTTGGTTTTATCCGCCCTTGATTTTTATAAAAGTAGCCCCGTTCAAAACTCGGTTAAAGCCGTTAAAAAGGCGGGGGCGGTAATGAAAATAGTTAGATTTTTCAATATTTTAAAACCGACCACCTGGATTGGATTTTTAAAAAACGCCCTAATGAATTTCGTAATTAAAAGATATTGCTTGCTCGCCATTTCAATAGTCGGCGTTGAAGCCTATAAAATTTACTCGAAAAACATTTTCTTAGACGATGAAAATTTAGTTTTAGACGAACTAGAAAAACAATCGAAACTCGCATAAAAAAACGCACTATATCGTGAAAATATAGTGCGTTTTTTTATTTTTTTGGAATTTCACCTTGAGTTTTTAAATTGAAATAATCGTTTTGCCTTAAAGCTTCGTAAAGGGCAATGGCAACAGAGTTTGACAAATTAAGCGAGCGAGCTTCGTCAATCATTGGAATTCGCAAGGTAGAATCGTAATACTTTTCTAAAAGCGATTCAGGCAAGCCTTTCGTTTCCTTTCCGAAAACTAAAAAGTCGCCGTCTTTAAAGGAAGCGTCGCTATGGCGAAGTTTTGCCTTGGTTGAAAGAAAATAGAAATTGTTTCCGTTATAAAACTTTTCCATAACTTCTTCAATGCTATCGTAATAATATATTTCCGTTAAATACCAATAATCGAGCCCTGCACGCTTTAAATATTTATCGCTAACTTCAAAGCCAAGGGGGCGAACAAGGTGCAAAACGCAACCTGTTGCGGCGCAAGTTCTAACGATATTACCGGTATTTTGTGGAATTTCCGGTTCAACCAAAACAACGTTAAGTTTCATTTTATTTACCTACTTTTGTATTTATATTCTTTTTTATTACCATCGAGCGACATTGTAAATTTGCCTTGCTCTTCTTTTCCAAAATATGCAATTTTGCCACGACTGGTTGTTGCGCAACAAGTTTCACCGTTTAAAAAACAAATTGGCACCCCGTTTAAATAGCTTTGCGCCCGTGTTATAATTGGGGTTGGAATTTGAGAAAAGTCGCCAGATAAAGCGATTATTAGCCTACTTTGGCATTTCGCAAGACATTCAACGCCTTCTAAAAACCCAATATCGCAATCACACAAAACCCCAATTTTTCCAAATTTTGAGTTATAAATTTTATAACCGCAACTTGTTGAAAGGCTTTTATCAAAGCTGTAATTTGCATCGCTAATACCTAAAAGTTTTCCCCCGTCGCAAACGACAACCGACTTTTTACAAAGGGAATAAGTGTTGGTTAAAACACCAAAAAAACATATTCCCCCAACGGCTTTTGAAACGTTTGCCATTTTTAAAAGTTGGTTGGTTTTTCCACCAAGCTCACTGGCAAAACTAATTTGGGGATAACACCCGTAAGAAAACAAACAAAGGTCAACCCCCGAAAGCTGATTTATGTTATTTACCTTTTTAGAATAGCCCACTACAATTTGATTTTTCATAATTACATTTTATGAAAAGCCAAAATAATTTGCTACATAATTGTATTAATAAGTTTTAAAACTTCTCTTTTAGTCACCGCCGTAAAAAGGGCAGGTTTAATTTGCTTTGCGCCACGAACTCCGTTTAAGTAATAAGCAAGTTGCTTTCGCATTTTGATAATAGCACGCTCTTCGCTTTCATCTAAAACCACCCTTTCAATATGGTTAATAATGAGTTCTTTTTTAGTCATTTTTGGGCTTAAATTAAGAAGTTCGCTAATCAAAAAGGGATTAAAAAGTGCGCCACGGGCAACCATAACGCCGTCGGCACCCGTTCTCTCCATTAAAATATCGGCATCTTCCTTGGTGAACACACCGCCGTTGGCGATAATTGGAATTTTTGCATTCTGTTTAATTTTAGCAATAAGGTCAAAATCAACTTCGCCCGAATAATAATCTTCACGGCATCTTCCGTGCACGGTCACCATTTTAGCGCCGGCATCTTCAACGGCTTTAGCTAAAATTAAAGCGGTTTTTTCGCCCTTTTTAATGCCTGCACGCATTTTTACCGTGATAACCTTACCGCTTTTTACAAGGTTTTCTACAATTTTTTGGGCAAGGTCAACGTTTTTCATAAGGGCGCTACCTTCACCGTTATTAAACACTTTCGGCACGGGACAACCCATATTAATATCAACAATTTTAAAAGGTTTTAGGCTTTCGCTTTGGCAAGCTTCAAGCATAATATCCTTGTCATTACCGAACACTTGAACGGCTGGTAGATATTCGTTTTCGGCAAGTTCCAAAAGCTCGGCAGTTCCGCTACTACCAAATTTTAACCCCTTGCAACTAACCATTTCCGTAAAGCACAGCCCTGCGCCTAACTGATAACAAATACTGCGCATTTGCTTGGTGCTAAACCCTGCCAATGGAGCGAAAAACACGTTATTTTTAGTGGTTAACCCACCGATGTTTAGGCTTTTTATTTCCATTTTTCACCTAACAAATAAGCGGATAAATTAAAGTTATTGCCATCGTTTTCACTAAACGCATCTACAAGGCGAGAAATGGCAAAATATAAACTCTCTTCCCCGTCCATATCCAAAATTTTTAACAAATAGCAACAGCACAAAAGCAAGTTTTCAAGGTCGGTTTTATTTTCACTTTTAGCAAGCTGAGAAATTTTTTGGATAATTTCATCCTTCGTAGGCTTTGAAATGGCATATTTTTCACAACGCTTTAACACCTTTTGACCACGAAGCAAGCTTGGGAAACGTTTTGGCACGTCGCTAACGTATTCGTAAGGAGTGGAAAAGCCCTTTTCCACCTGTTTATTCTTATCCCACACGTCTAAGGCTTCGGTTGAACTGGTCGCTCTATCTTCGCCGAAAATATGGCTGTGGCGGAAAATTAACTTTTTACACTCGTCGGTTATGGCGTCGGTTTTATTAAAGGCAAAACGCTCTTCAGCAAAAATTATATGGAAAACTGCTTGAAGCAAAACGTCGCCAATTTCTTCCAAAATTTTATCGTCGTTTTTTTGGTCGATGGCATCGCAAAGCTCATAACACTCTTCAATTAAATTCTTGCGAATAGTGTCCATATTTTGCGCCCTATCCCAAGGACAACCATCGGGCGCTCTTAGTTTTTTAACAATTTCGTAAAGGTCGGAAAAATTAAACTTTTCCTTTTTTAAAAGTGGGGTTTTTTCAACTATTAAAACGGTAGAATAATCGAAATCATCTTCCCAATCAAGTTGGTAAATTGCAACTTTTTTTCGTTGTTTATCGCTATATAGCCACACTTCTTGCTCTTCGCCAACGGTTTCCATAAGTTTTAATTTCCATTCGCCGGCAATAATTTTACTGTCCAAATCGAACACCACTAACGGAAAAACGTTAGGGGAAAAACTTTCAATATCATAGGCGGAAAAAGAAGAATAAGAAGTGGAAAAAACACCGCAGGCACTAAGGGCGTTTTTACATTTTGAAACCCCTTCGAAAACTACCGTGTTTTTATGTTTATCAATTAAAATTTGAGAAGAAAGATCGTCGCTAACGCCCCCGTCAACCAAATAGCAAACGCTTCCCTTTTTTAAATAATCTAAAACGCTTTTTGCTAAATTTTTGTTAAGGGTGTTAAAACTGCGAGATTTTTCGTAAACGAAATCGAGAGAAATAAAGTCGCTTCTAACTTCCTTTAAAAACTCCCACGACTTGGTTTGCGCCGTTCTAACCAAAACGAAATCGGCGGTTTTAATAAGGTTTAGGGCGTTAAAACTCACGTCGCCACTATTGACGCCAATGCCAACAATAGCCAATTTATTAGCTTGCATATTCTCTCTTCCTTTCTAATCTGTAACTTATATTATATCTAATAATATACAACAAATCTAAAAAGGTGGCAACAAAATAGCACAAAATATCGGAAATTGCTAAACCAAAAATTGAAAAACGTGGGTTTGGAAGAAAAATAAATAAGGCGATAATTTTAACAACAACCCCAACGCCTAAATTTATTGGCGCAATTTTCGCCTTGTTTTGACCAATTAAAACGGAAGTTAAACTTTGAATTAAACTGAGCAATAAAACGTTGACGGCGCTTAGTTTTAAAAGGCTTACAAAGGTCACTTTTTCCCCTTGTTCAAGGTTAAAATATAATAAACTTACAATTGGTTTTGCAAAAATATATACGGACAACGCAAAGGCTAAACCTAACAAAAAAGTGGAAATAACAAGCTTATAGACCAACTTTTTATTATTTTTTTCCTTTGATATAAGCGGAAGTCCGCTAACGGATAAGCCGTAGGTTATGGCAACGGGTACTCCCACTAACGACTCGACCCCTCCCGAATAAATTCCGTATAAACCGGTGGAAACAATTTTGGTTTGCGGTAATAATTTAAGAACTAAAAAACTGTCTACCGCCCTTGCAAATGGAAGTAAAATTGAAGACAAAAAAATTGGCGCTACCACCAAAATTAACCGCTTTAAATTAACTTCTTCACCAAACCCGTCAAAATCCACCTTTCTTTTATATTTAATAAAAGCGTAAAGGGTGGCAACAACTTCGCTTAAACTAACCGCCAAGCAACAAACCCCCGCCTTTTGATATACGGCAAGGGGAAGTAGCCAAACTAATAATAGAGCGACCAAAAGCTTAATAACCTGCTCGATAATTTGCGAAACGGTTGTTATTACCATATTGCTCTTGCCCTGAAAATATCCCCTAAAACACGACAAAACGGAAACGAAAAATACCGAAGGCGACAACATTTTGTAGCATAATCCAGCTTGACTATTCCCTTGAATCGTCGCTATTTTTTCTCCAAATATAAACATAATTAAACTGCCCAAAAAGCCTAATAATCCAAAAAATATAACGGCTTTTTTTACAAGCTTAACACCGTTTTTTCCTTCGGCAATCAGTTTAGCCAAAGCCGAGGGTATTCCCGTTGAAGAAAGGGTTAAAAGCATGGTATAAAAGGGAAACACCATTTGATAAAGCCCAATTCCCTCCGCTCCAATTAAACTTGTTAAAGGAACTCGATAAAGAGCACCTAAAAGCTTGGTTAAAACCGTGCCTATTGAAATTATTAGCGCCCCTTTATATAGCCCGTTCATTATTCAAATTGCCTTGATATAAATTCTTCACAAAATCGTGTAAGCTTAACATCTTCGGCGGTAATCTCCTTTTCTTCATCAAAATTAAGCAAAATTATCGCCCCAAGAGCATCACCGTTAGCAACTAATGGAACGATTAGTTGTGAAGTAAAATCTAAATTGTCGTTTTCCACAATCTTTCTAAGCCCCACCCCTTGCTTTTGGTCAACGTGAAGGCTTTTTCGCTCTAAAATAACTCTATCAATATCAGATGAAAGGTCCATTCCCACCTGTCTATCGCTCTGCCCCTTAACGGCAATAATTTGTTCAGTATCCGTTAAAATAACCGCCTTTTGAGTTAACTGATATAAGCATTCACACACGTCGGTGCCGTAAGTTTTTAAACTTTTAAGCGGTGAATATTTTTTTAAAAACAACAGTCCCCCGTCGGTTGAAATTTCAAGCGGGTCGCCAACTCTTAACCTTAAAGTTTTTCGCATTTCCTTTGGAATTACAATTCTACCAAGGTCGTCAATTCTCCTAACAATTCCGGTTTCTTTCATAAAAATCCCCCTTTAAATAATGGTAAAAATTAACTAATTTTAGTTTGTGAAAACCTTAAAAGTTTATACCATGTTTTTACGCCCGCTTTGTAGTTTTAATTAAATTATGCCGTTAACCGCCTTATTTAGCCACTTTTTTTACAATTTATACTTTAATTTTATAAAATTTTAAAAAATTGTCCCCTTTTTAAATTTGGTTTAGTCTAAAAAGTGTAAAAGCAAATCTCACTAAAATTAAGGGGGAACTTTATGAAAAAAATAATTTGTATACTTTTCGTTTTAGCAATTGCTTTATCTTTCGTTGGTTGCGAAGGCGACCTTTCAAATTATATTAAGCTAACAAGCGATAGCTCGGTTTCTTTTGTTAAATCTTCTCAAAACTCAACGGATAATTCCATCGTTTTGCCCGCCGTTAGCTCATCGCAACCAGGCCTTTCAAAACAAGAACACAACTCAAATTGCAATTGCGCCTCTTCACCTTCATCCATCAGCACTGCGGATAGTAAAGATATTGCGGAAATTAAAACGGTAAAAGTTCATAAATGGTTCTACGCAACCACCTACGACGACAATAATAAATGTGATATTTTTAGCTCAATTATCCAAACCGAAGAAGAGCTCGACATCGTTTTTAGTGGTTTAGATAAGTCGTCAAGCTACTACGAACATTTAAACGACGTTAAAACCAACTATCCGCCATCCCAATACACGATAGTTCAAATTCGCACCTACGAAAATCGTGGCGGAGCAATTATAACTCTCGATTACGTTACCGTCGATAGCAACGGAACTATAACCGTCGACTATTATAAACGAATGTCAGAAATAGGAACAATGGCCTTTTGCTCAAATCATATTTACGTTGTCATCGACAAGGTAGAAAACGTTAAATACGTTAAACATAACGAAAAATTATTAAACGGCATCATGCCAATCGGATAATAAAAACTGCCCTATAAGCGTGTTATAAGCAAGGTAATTTGATACGAGCGGTATTTTCAAAGTAAACAATAAATAAAGAGATTGTGATTTTAATTGTTGTAGATTAAATCGTAATCTCTCTTTTTTATGCTTTGTTTTATTAATGATGTTCACATCTTTTTTAAGACAACCTAATTTTTTAGATTTCTCTTGGGCTATTTTTGCATAGGTCTCGGAAAAATCAAACGTCGTCAATAATTTTTTCAAATTACAACTTAATAAAAAAACAAGTCAAGTAGATTTTTCTGCTTGGCTTTTTTGCTTTTTAGAAAAACTTTTTCCTTTGGTTTGATTTTTCCAATTTGATTTTAAAGAAGTATGCGAGCCACCGACCTATGCCTTTTTTGCCCCGTCGAAATCTTTTATAAAAAAATTAGGAGGATTAAACTTTATGAAAAAAGTAATTTATTCAGTTAAAAGATTAAGTAAAACTAACGTTACAGCCGTTTCGGGTATGGGTTATATTTCTGACGAAGACTTGATAACGGCGTCACTAAGCAAAGCAGGAAAGCCTTACGTTCGCATTTATGAAGATTGCATTAGGAACTGTCACGAAATAGCGAACAGACCAAACGAATGTTCAGGCGAATATTACGAGTTTGTTGAAATTGACGGAAACGACATTCAACTTAATTACAGTATTTGGTATAAGTTAGTATGAAAAAGATTGATTATTCTAAGAACAAGGTTATAAACCTCGATAACGTTGTTGAGATTGGTGAAAATATTGCAGTTTATGCTTTGAAGCGTTTAATGGCTTATAGGAACAACAAAAAGCTTGACGATTTATACTATAACTTAATTCGTGATATTCATTATAAGAAGAATTACAAACGCCCGCTTTCTGACGGTTACGACTTAGCACAAATAGCAATTTGTTTCTTATGCGAACATTTAGGAAAAAGGCTTTACGATATGGTAGAAGGCGCAAGAAAAAAGCAAGTAACGATTATTCACGCTTGCACAACTAGAATTAGCAATTATCTTTACAAAAAGTTATTTTTACCTGAAAAATACGAATGCAAAATTTCAAGAAATAACGTTATTGTAAACGTAGAGCCGTTTAGCGAAAATAACGCCGAAAAAGACGCTGAGAAGGTTGAAAAGATTGTTTCAGCAATGGACTTAACCGAAAGACAAACTAAGGTTTTAGACTATTATTTACAAGGCAAAGGGATATGTGAAATATCAAGATTATTATCACTTTCGCTATCAACCGTTTGGCGAACAAGACTTTCATTACAACAAAAATATTTAGACTTAAATTTATAGTTTTTATTAAAAAAGTAAGGCTATAGTGATTAACTTAATATTTTAACAAAAATTCAAGTCGAGAAAAACTTCTCGACTTTTAGTTTACTTAATTTCGTCATCTATATTTTCTTCTTTATTGTTATTTTCAATACTTTTATTTTTGAGGCCTGAAATATAGCCCGCAAAAGAAATTGTAATTAAAACGACCGAGCATATAGCTTGATAAACACTCACAATTTTAAACATACAACACTCAAGAGAATCGCCAATATTAGGAACGGAAAGAATAAAACTATGTAAACCACCATATATGGCTGTAAATAAATCAATGCTACACATACAATAGTAGGTTATTGCAAACAATATAGCCTCTTCAATCAAACTTAAAAAAGCCAACTTAATTCTTTCATTTACCTTTAATAAACTTTGATTTCTTTCGTCAATAATGTCACAAACAAACGAAAAATTTATTTCCATTGTCCTAAAAAACAAACGAACTCCTATTATAATTAAGCATATTTCTTTTAAGTTTTTAAATTTCCAGCACACAATGCACAAAGCTATTGCTAAAATAACGCTAAAAAGTAAATTAACATAATTGGATCGCACTATGAATAACGATAGAGGGGTTTTAACGTTCTTCTCGCTTTTTGAATCTACTTTAATTTTATTTTTAAACAATTTGGATATCGTATAGTCAACGTTAAAAATCCCAAGCAAAAATTTAAATATAATTTTTATTATATTCCCATTGGTTTTTATAAAACTATTTTCTTTTTGTATGCTTTTAAAAATAAGAAATTTAATTAAATAAACAATAACCACGTATAATAAAACGATTATTAAAACTTTGAACAATATATTTTCTCCTTTGTGTGCGGGGCTTTAATTTAATAAAACTCACTTTTAATTTTTCAATTGGGGGTGGGGTTTTCCCGCCCCTACTTAAATTGTTTTAGTTTTCTTTTTTCCATATGGCTATTTCGCCATTAACATAGTGCCAATAGTTACCAACGTATGCCGTTCCATCATTGTTTAATGTAGGCTCACTTTCGCTATAATAATACCTTCTTGCATCTTCTAACCAATTATTTAAACCAATTGAAATTTTAGCCCAATCACTTGCATTTCCAACATAATAAACACTTGTTAAACTACTGCAACCATAGAACGCATAATCGCCAATAGAAGTTACGCTGTTTGGTATTTCAATCTTTTCTAAACTACTGCAATCATAGAACGCAACAGAACCAATTGAAGTTACGCTGTTTCCTATTACTACGCTTGTTAAACTACTGCAACTAGAGAACGCCCTATTACCAATAGAAGTTACGCTATTACCCATCCTTACGCTTTTTAAACTACTGCAATTATAGAACGCAACAGAATTAACGCTTGTTACTGAAGTTATGTTTGCATTTGTTAAAAGTTCGTCTTTGATATACAGATCTTTAGCATAACTCGCAGGGTTAGAATCAACGCTACCAAACTCAATTTGAACCCAACTATCAACAGTGCCTAAATAATTTACTTTTGCTAAACTACTGCAATTATAGAACGCAGAAGAACCAATAGAAGTTACGCTGTTTCCTATTGTTACGCTTGTTAATTTATAGCAACCATAGAACGCATAATCGCCAATTGAAGAACCACCAGTTATAACAACTTCTTTTAAACTTGTTGGAACGCAAGAACGATTATTAGAATAAGAACTTGCACCAAAAATATAGCCAAAATGAGTGTTTTTCGTTCCATCTTTAGTTGCTCCAACAAATGGAAGTGTTATTTTTGTTAAACTACTGCAATCATCGAACGCATAATCGCCAATAGAAGTTACGCTGTTTGGTAATTCAATCTTTTCTAAACTACTGCAATCATAGAACGCCCTATTACCAATAGAAGTTACGCTGTTTCCTATTGTTACGCTTGTTAAACTACTGCAACCAGAGAACGCAACAGAACCAATTGAAGTTACGCTGTTTCCTATTACTACGCTTGTTAAGCATGTGCAACCATAGAACGCAGAAGAACCAATTGAAGTTACGCTGTTGGGTATTTCTATGCTTGTTAAACTACTGCAATTATAGAACGAATTAGAATTAATTTTTGTTGCGGAAGTTATT
>JAZQKQ010000039.1:0-5717 GCA_045542235.1 Christensenellaceae bacterium
GTACGTGGTTTGGGACCATGGGGTCGGGAGTTCGAGTCTCTTCACCCCGACCATCAAAAAAAAGGGCCTTTAGCTCAGTTGGTTAGAGCATCCGGCTCATAACCGGCAGGTCCAGTGTTCGAGTCACTGAAGGCCCACCATTAAATTTAATAATATTTGGCCTGGTAGTTCAGCTGGTTAGAACGCTAGCCTGTCACGCTAGAGGTCGAGGGTTCGAGTCCCTTCCAGGTCGCCAAATTTAACCTAATGCAAAAATTGCATTAGGCTAAAATTTGCCTCGGTAGCTCAGTCGGTAGAGCAGGGGACTGAAAATCCCCGTGTCGGTGGTTCAATTCCGCCCCGAGGCACCATTAATTTAAAAGCTGGTGTAGCTCAATTGGCAGAGCAGCTGATTTGTAATCAGCAGGTTGTGGGTTCAAGTCCAATCACCAGCTCCAATGGAGAGGTTCCAGAGCGGCCAAATGGAACAGACTGTAAATCTGTCGTCACTGACTTCGGTGGTTCGAATCCACCTCTCTCCACCAAAAAATGACTGTAATTTTGATACAAAATTGCAGTCATTTTTTTATCCATTACGGAGTAATGGTATATCATTACGCAACTTGTTTGCGTGCATATCATCAAAAAGAGCGATTTTTTCGCTCTTTTTTGCATATCATCACGCTTTAGCGTGTAGTGATTAAATCTGCGAGAATTTTTATTTTCAGCCGTAAAATATAAAACGTTCACTTTATACCCCTTTCGTTCAATTTATGGGGTATCTTTCAATTATTGATTTGCTGAAAATACGCCTTGATTTTAGTTGGATTTTATGCTATAATAAACTCACCTAAAATCAAGAATTTTTCAAAAAGAGGTTCTAATATGTTCTGGTATTATAGGGTAACACACGAATATAAATTAAATGGTCAAAATGAAAGCAAAGAGATCGGTGTTTTTTCATCACAAGAAAAAGCTCTTGAGGCAATTGAAATGGTAAAAAATAAACCCGGTTTTATTGATTATCAAGATTGTTTTTTTACAAGTAAATTCTTTAAATTGTTGAAACCTATGTTTCTTAATTGTATTTTTTGGAGAGATGGGTTTGATACATATTATTTCAATAGACAATCGAATGTAATTTGTTGCGATGAAGAAAAGAAGTTAATGAAGTATTTTAATTTTCTATTAACGGAATACAATTTTAAATTTGATAAACTTGAACTTGGCGATATGGTTGACGAAACCGGAAAACTATGGTTTTACGGTCCATATAATTGCTATTATTTTTACAATGATAAGGTTTGTATTAACTTTATGAATTTAGTTCAAAGGCAGGATTGGTATATATATATAACCAAGGAAGTACTTGACGATCAGAATCTTATTAAAAAAGGGAAAGAACCACCCGGAGAATTATGGTATAATTGGGCAATGCTTGCATCGGTAATAAAAGAAGAACTTGCGAAGAGTAATTCACTTTTTGGTATTCCATTGAATTGACTCAAGATGTATTCAAAATTTCATTTTGTCGAACTAAAATAGGTGCAAACTCTTTCACCGAAATGCACACGTAACGCTAAAATTTGCACCCGTTATAAAATGGTTTCAAAATTTTAAATTGTTTATAATCCAAAAAATTTGGCAGCACCCTGTTGACAAATAAAAAATCTATTTTATAATACGTTCACGTTTGCAAGCGAAATAAAATTTGAGTGAGGTATTATGGGAATATTTGATAATTTTGTCTATAAACATGGTGAGATTATAGACAATAACTGGGTGAAATGGTTTCATTGGAGTGTGCCCGATGAAGAAAGTAGAGAAAGAGAAAAAATACGAAATCGTTTAGAAGGATTAGGGCATTGTAAGCCTTGTACAGTATTATCGGGATGTTATTTTGTTAAATCAAGATTGCCGAAAAAGAAAGCCGAAGGTGACGGATTATTGCATCCGCATTGCGACTGCAAATTAAACGAGATTGTAAAACCGAACGGCAAAATAACGGCGATTTGTCCTATTGAAAAATTTACGGAATATATTTTTTCTGATAAGGAGAAATATATTTCGAACGGTAAAATAGAATTATTTAGGGGATTAGGTTTTAGCAAAGAAGATTCCGAATATTTGAAAAGGGAATTTGATGAACAAGCAAAACAAAAATACTTGGACGGAGATTATGAAATAGGGAAATTAGATGAGTATGGACAACGTATCAATATAACGATAACCGTGGGTAGCGCAACGAGAAAGAATATAAAACTTGTTACAGGGTGGATGGTGCATCCGCTTGGAAAAATTACTTGTAATACTCCCCTTGGAGGTTAAAATGAAAGTATTAGAAGATGTTAAATTAAATGAAGAACTTGAAGAACTAGCCCAAAGAGGAATACATAAAGGTTATGAAGGAACAATTGCAAAAATCAATGGTGATATATATACCGTTTGGTTTTTTAATCCGACCAATAGAGGTGAATTTGCTTTTGCTGAGGTTAATAAAAAATATCTTGTTCCCGATAAAATTATTTATCCTAAAAGACTATTATTGGAAATAGAAGAGTTTTTCGCAAATGTAAAAATGGAGAATTATACCCATTTAACCGAATGCGACGTAAAGGAATACGACAAAGTGGAATTGCTTGTGGAAAAACCGCAATATGCCTTTGAGGGTGTGCATAAAGGTGCGCACGGTTGTGTTTTGCAATCCTATGCTATTGACGGAAAATGGGGAATATTGTTTTACAACGTAGGCGAAAATCATGACCAAGAAGTAGAGGTCAACGTTTATAGAGAAGATTTTAGAATAATCGACTAAAGGGTTTGATTTAGGTTGCTCTTACTCCACCAAAAAAAGATTGTAATTTTGACATAAAATTACAGTCTTTTTTTTATCCATTACGGAGTAATGGTATATCATCACGCAACTTGTTTGCATGTATATCATCACGCTTTAGCGTTTATATAAATAACGAAGTTTACGTTTTACGCATTATAATATGAAACGTTCAACATAATTTTTTTTTAATAAAAAATCAATTATTAAAGAGTATAAAATATTGTTCACTCTATCAAAAGGCACTTGAAAACCGAGTGTTTTTTTATTTATTTATAAAGTTAATTTCCAAAAATTCCCTGTTGACAAGCGGGTTTTTTCAATTGTATAATAGGGTTATGAAAAAGTTTGTTTTATTTAGTATTTGTTTGTTAGTTTTATTTTCATTGTTAGGTTGTAACAATTCAAATTTAGAACATATTAACAGCTTTAACAGTCAAAATAATCAAAGTTTAGTTAATAGTTCAACCATACATAATTCAAGTTCAAGTTTATCTTCCTTGGTAAGTAGCGTTAATAATTTCGTTTCAAGCGTTATTGAATCGGTTAGTAAAAGCGAAGCTAATTCAAAGCCTATAAACAAGCCTATAATTAAGCCTGAAATCAACTCTAAAACCTATCTTTCATCAACTGTTGATAATTTGCGTGTTAGAAGTTCAAATTCGGTTAATTCAAGTGTTTTAGGTTATTTAGATAAAGGTGATTTGTGTGTTTTAGTTTCAAAGGTAGGTGAATTTTACAAAACTATATATAAAGAAAAGGTTGCTTACGTTTCCGTTAATTATTGTAAAGAAATTAAGTTCAATCTTTCATCGGTTGAAATTGAAAAAACAATTGATTTTGCAACGAAATTAATTGGCTATCCTTACGTTTGGGGTAGCGAACGTTATCATTGGGGAAACGGAATTTTAAACAAAAATTTCGTTAACGGTAAATTTGATTGCTCTGCATTAGTGCAATACGTTTATTTTAAAACAAACAACGTTTTATTAGACGTGACTTCCCGTGGGCAATCGTTAAACGGAAAAGCCGTTAGTAAAAACAACCTTAGGCGTGGCGATTTGATATTTTTTACCAATAAAGATAGGGTGAATAAGCAAGGGATTGAAAGAATTGGTCACGTGGGCATATATTTTGGCGATAACTACATTCTTCACACGGCAAGCGATCATGCGGTTATCGAGCCAATTTCAGACCTTAGATGGTCTTATTACATAACGGCAAGAAGAGTTATTTAAAAATAATGAAAGTGGCATAAATTTAACTTGATTAAATTTAGGGGGTAATGTATAATAAATATATAAACTTTCAAGGGGAAATTTATGTCGTTTTTACCAATAACAAAAGAGGATATGTTAGCTAACGGTTGGTCAGCGCCCGATTTTATAATCGTTACCGGCGATGCTTACGTTGATCATCCAAGTTTTGGCACGGCAATCGTTTCAAGGTTGCTCGAAAGTCAAGGCTATAAGGTTTGCATTCTTCCTCAACCGCAAAAGGATGATGATTATTTGCAATTCGGTTATCCTATTTGCGGTTTTTTTGTTAATAGCGGTAATCTCGATTCAATGGTTAACGCCTATACTTCCGCAAAAAAGAAACGCTCAGACGACGCATATTCTCCGGGCGGTAAAGCAGGTTTTCGACCTGATAGGGCGTTAACAGTCTATTCAAAAACCATTCGTAGATTGTTCGGTAGCGACGTTTTTATCGGCATTGGCGGACTTGAAGCAAGCTTAAGAAGGTTTGCTCATTACGATTATTGGTCCGATAAGGTTTTGCCTTCCGTTTTAGTTGATAGTCAAGCAGATATTTTAATGTATGGAATGGGCGAGCATCAAATTACTGAAATTGCTCAACGCCTTTATAACGGAGAACCAAAGGAAAATTTAACTAATATTTTAGGAACTTGTTATCTTGTTGAAACAAAAAATTACGTTTATCAAAAAGCCGTGGAATGTCCGTCTTTTGAAGTGGTTTCTGTAAATTCATCGTCAGGGAAAAAACAATATGCAATTAGTTGCGCCATTCAAAACAGGGAAAGCGATAGCGTTAGGGGTAAAATTGTAATTCAAAAACACGGAAATAAAATTTTAGTCCAAAATCCGCCTTCAAAACCCCTTTCAACCGATGAATTAGATAAAGTTTACGACTTGCCTTACGAGCGTGACGTTCACCCTTCATATCTTCAATTAGGGGGCGTTCCTGCCATTGAAGAAGTAAAGTTTTCCCTAACCCACGTTAGAGGGTGCTTTGGGGCTTGTAATTTTTGCTCAATTGCATATCATCAAGGGAGAATGATTACTTGTAGAAGTAAAGAATCAATTGTTAAAGAAGCTAAAATTTTAACAAATTTGCCCGATTTTAAAGGTTATATTCACGACGTTGGCGGTCCAAGCGCTAATTTTAGAAAAACTTCCTGCGTTCATCAGTTAAAAACGGGACTTTGCGCTAATAAAAAATGTTTAGCGCCAAAACCATGCTCAAATTTAGTTGTTGACCATAGTGAATATTTAGATATTTTAAAAGCAGTTAGAAAAATCCCTAAAATTAAAAAGGTTTTTATTCGTTCGGGAATTCGTTTTGATTATTTATTACAAGATAAAAACGACGAATTTTTTAAAGAATTAATAGAACACCACGTTAGTGGTCAACTTAAAGTTGCACCCGAACATTGCTCGGATAACGTTTTAAACCATATGGGTAAACCTTCTTTTGAGGTATATTTAAAGTTTAAGGAAAAATTTTATCAATACACTAAAAAAATTGGTTTAAAGCAATATTTAGTGCCATATTTAATGTCGTCCCACCCGGGTAGCACAATAAACGATGCAATAACCTTAGCGAAATTTTTGAAAAAAGAAGGGCTTCACCCTCAACAAGTTCAAGATTTTTATCCAACTCC
>JAZQKQ010000040.1:0-8418 GCA_045542235.1 Christensenellaceae bacterium
GATGAAGAATACGAAGACGACGACGAGTATGAAGATGAAGAATACGAAGACGACGACGAGTATGAAGACGACGAAGATGAAGAAGACGATGAATAATCGTAAAGATAGCGTATAAGTCGATTAAATTAAATTTTTAGGGCGCAACCTTTTGAAAAAGTAAGGGTTGCGCTTTTTCGTTAATAATTTTTTAGCCTATTTTAGGTTGATTTTCACCTTGGTAAAGGTTTGCTAATTATTTCTAAAATTTAATGGGCGGTTTAGCCGATAATACAATTGATTTTTTAGTTGTAAAATGATATACTAAATTTAATATTAAAAAGAAGGTAAAAATTAATGAAAGCAATAGTTTCTGTTCTTGGAAAGGATCGCACCGGCATTATCGCCAAGGTTTCAACTGCATTATTTGAGCTTAACGCTAACATCGTTGATATTTCTCAAACGGTTATGCAAAGCGAATATTTTACTATGATTATGATGGTTGAACTCAAGGGCGACCTTACCATTGAAAAGGCGAACATTAAACTTCAAGAAGTTGCAAAGGAACTTGAAGTGGAAATTAGAATTCAACACGAAAACGTTTTTAATTTAATGCACAGAATTTGAGGTGAAAAATGATTAACGGTAGCGAGATTATTCAAACTATAAAAATGATTAAGGATCAGCACCTTGACATTAGAACTATTACAATGCATTTAAGCTTATTCGATTGCATTGATAGTAGCGCTGAAAAAACTAGCGAAAACGTTTTTAACAAAATTATGGATAAGGCAAAAAACCTAACCAAGGTTGCCGATGAAATCCAATCAAAATATGGTATTCCAATAGTAAACAAGCGAATTTCGGTTAGTCCAATAAGTTTAATCGGCGCTTCAAGCGGTGGATATAAACAAATTGCTAAGGCAATGGATAAAGCCGCAAAACTTAACAATATCGACTTTATTGGCGGTTATTCCGCTCTCGTTCAAAAATCAATGACCCCTTTTGAAAGAGATTTTATTGAAACTATTCCCGAAGTTTTAGCTTCAACCGAGCGTGTTTGCGCTTCGGTTAACGTTGGCTCAACAAGAGCGGGAATTAATATGGATGCGGTTAAATTAATGGGTGAAATTATTAAAAAAACCGCTTATTTAACCAAGGATAACGATTGTTTAGGTTGTGCAAAGCTCGTTGTTTTTGCCAACGCCGTTGAAGATAATCCGTTTATGGCAGGCTCTTTTAACGGAGTGGGCGAAGGCGACGTTGTTTTAAACGTTGGTATTTCCGGTCCTGGCGTTGTGAAGGCTGCCCTTGAAGAAATTAAGGAAGGCGATTGCGCTCAGGTTAGCGAAGTTATTAAAAACACCGCCTTTAAAATTACCAGAATGGGCGAATTAGTTGGCAGGGAAGCCGCAAAAATGCTTAACGCTCAATTTGGTATTGTTGACCTATCTCTTGCGCCAACACCAATTCGTGGCGATTCCGTTGGTGAAGTATTAGAAGAAATGGGTTTGTCCAGCGTTGGAACTCACGGCACAACGGCTTGTCTTGCAATGCTTAACGACGCAGTTAAAAAGGGCGGAACAATGGCAAGTTCTCACATTGGCGGTTTAAGTGGTGCATTTATTCCCGTTAGTGAAGATATCGGTATGATTAACGCCGTTAAAAACGGCACTCTTTCAATGGATAAGTTAGAGGCAATGACTTCCGTTTGTTCGGTTGGGTTAGATATGATAGCCGTTCCCGGCTCTACAACGGCAAGCGTGGTTTCCGCTATAATTGCCGATGAAGCTGCTATTGGCGTAATAAACAATAAAACGACCGCCGTTAGAATTATTCCCGTTGAAGGAAGGGAAGAAGGTGAAGTTAATTTTGGCGGTTTGCTTGGCTTTGCGCCAATTTTACCACTCGGTCCAGGAAATGCCGATAAATTTATTTCCCGTGGCGGTAGAATTCCAGCTCCAATCCATTCGTATAAAAACTAAAATTATTTAATTTATAGGTAAAGTATGAAAAAAAGATATTTAAGCTTAATTTTAACGTTGGTTCTTGCGTTTTGCGTTTTAGGTTCGCCTAAAAACGTTGCCATTGCCGACCACGTTCATCCAACCCAATGGACGGTCACAAGCAAGCCAACCTTTATAAATAGCGGTGAAATCGTTGAAAGCTGTTTAGATACTGGTTGTGGGTATAGTCAAGTGGTGGGGCTTTCTTCACTTAACACCCCAATAGTTTGGTTCGTTAATTTTGGCGTTGACGGTAACGGCTATTTTAACGGAACGGCAACTTTTACCGTTAACGATGCAGGTAGCTCTGCCTTTGAGCAAACGGTTGTTTATTCGGCTTCCGAACTTAACGCCCTCGGCTATAACGTGATCTTCCAAACCGAACCAACTAAAACGGAAGAAGGTTTCGTTAGCTTTAAAAATAGTGGCAATAGCGAAATTAACGGCTTAGTTAAACTTCCAAATTTAAATAGCGATAAGTGGCAAAAGACCGTAAGTTTAAAACCCGATTGTGAAAATGAAGGGCAAACGACCTATACTTACGCCGACTATCCTACTTTAAAATTAACCTTAACCGATATTGACGCTCTCGGTCATAAAAAGGCTTGGGTGGTGACTACTGCTCCAACTTCAAGTTTGTCGGGCGAGGCAAAATATAAATGTGTAAATACAGGTTGTTTGATTGTCGATTCTACCATAACTCTTCCGGCGTATAGCTCGACTTTTGAAACCGACGATAACTATTTCGTTGTGGTTAATCGTGCTCCAGGCCAATTAATTGGCAATGCAAGGTTTTATCTTAAAAAGGGTTTAGGCTCAACCGAATATTATGAAGATATTTATTTCGACGTTGAAATGCCGGCTCTTACCGTTGAAAAGTTTTATATTGAAAACGGCACTCTCTACGTTAAGTTTACTAACGGAACAATTGATAGTTTAGGCGTTGTTCAAGGGGAAAACGGTCAAGATGGTAAAGATGGAACTAACGGAACTAACGGTCAAGACGGCAAGGATGGAATTAACGGAACTAACGGCAAGGACGGAAGTAACGGAATTAACGGAACTAACGGATTAGACGGAGCCGACGGCAAGGACGGCGCTCCCGGCGCAAACGGAATTAACGGAAAAGACGGAAAGGACGGCAAGTCCTATTTAGCCTTGGCAATAACTTCAATTTCCTTTGCGGTAATTTCGCTCGGTGTAGTTATAATTTTAGCTTATTTAATTTTAAAGAAGAAAATATAATAAACAAAAACCCCGCTATAACTCGTTTAATAACAAGTTAGCGGGGATTTTTTAGTTTAATTTTTCAATTTTAGTTGGAAGTTTTTCTTGGGGAGAAAGTTCAATTAAGCTTTCTTTTGCAATTTGGCTAAGTTTAATTAAACAAAGGGTGGTTTCCTGTTTGGTGTAAAGAATTTTGTTTGCGCTAAAAATTTCTCCTTCCGAAGAAAGATATTTAACCTTTTCAACGAAAAAATCAAGTTCTTCTTGGGTGAGTGGGCAGGTGTATTCAATTTCACAAATAGGCGTGGTTTGAACTATTTCGCTGGTCGATAGGGTGAAATAAAGTTTTTTGCCGTGGCTTTGGGCAAAGTCGTTCATTTCGGCTATAATTTGCGGATAGGTAGAAACGGCGAAAGCCCTATGACTTTTTTCAGCAATTTGATTTCTAAATAGTTTAATAATAATAACGTTTTCCATAGCTTAATTAAATTTAATAATAGAGCAAAGTTTATTTTCTTGGTTTTTAATAGTCACGTAAATGCCGTCGTCGGCTTTTGAGTAGCTAATTTTAAGGGTGTCGCCAAGCTTTGCTTCTTGTTTATAGGTAATTTCAAATTTATTTGGTTGATTTAAAAAATCTTTTTCATCAACGATTTCCATTGCGTAGTCAAGGTAGTTTAGGTTATGAACGTGGCGATTAACGTCGATATCGTGGCGGTATACGGGATAAATAATACTTCTATCTTCACCGTCAACTTCTCTTAAACGTTTAAGCTCTCCGCCGAAAACCGCCTTTTCTTCGGGGTGGTAGTTGTCGACTATAATGCTGTCTATTTTGGTTAGCCCTTTGTCAACGTTTATTAATGCCCATTTGCTCGAAGCAAGGGCTATAAGCTCGTTATTTAAATAAATTTCAAAATCACGATGGGTAGATATTTTTCCCGTATCTCTTGCCCAAGTGACAATTTTTAGTTGGTCGCCAAGGCGGGGGCGAACAAAAATTTCCACCTTCCACGCAAGTAAAATCCAAGTAAGGCGGGTGCGTTCAATGTCGTTAGCGCCATAGCCTGCGGTGTCCGAATGGGCGCAAGCAATTTTTTCGCAAAAGCCCAAAAGCGCCTTGTTGGTTAAAAGAAAGTTAGGGGAAACGTCGCTGATTGTAATTAAAAAATTTTGCTCAATAAAAGCCATAAATTTAAGTCCTTTTAGTTCAGTTAAAAAAATTATATCAAAATTTTGTGTTTTTTTCAAGTTAAATATATGAGTGAAATAAAAACTCACCAAATTATCATTTTTGGCATAAAATATCATGACCGTGAAAATTCTTAAAATAAATTATGAATAATTGAATAAATTTTGGCTAATAGTGCAAAATTAGTGGCTTTTTAGAAAAAATAATGGTATAATGTCATTTAACTAATTACTAATCGTTTAAATATAAATAAATTCTTGAAATAAGCAAGGAAAGGTGTTTTGTATGTGCGGAATTATAGGCTACGTTGGAAATAAGCAGGCTTCCGACGTTATTATTAAAGGCTTAAAGCTTTTGGAATATCGTGGGTATGATAGTTCAGGTATAGCCGTTTGCGACAAGGGAAAAATTAAGGTTGCAAAAAAACAGGGTAGAATTGTAAATTTAGAAGAACATTTGAAAAAATCACCTCTTACGGGAAGTATGGCAATTGGTCACACCCGTTGGGCAACCCACGGCAACCCAACCGACACAAACGCCCATCCGTTTATTGGAAACAAGCGTAAATTTGCCGTTGTTCATAACGGAATTATTGAAAACTATTTGGAAATTAAAGAAGAATTAATGGCGGAAGGCTATAAGTTTTCATCGAAAACGGATAGCGAAGTTATAGTTCATCTTTTAGAATATTTCGACAAAGGCGACCCCCTTTCAACAATACAAAAGGCGGTTAAAAAGCTTAAAGGCGCTTTTGCGTTAGGAATAATTTACAGCGAAGAGCCAAACACGATTTTTGCCGCTAAAAAGGATAATCCGCTAATCGTTGGTAATCTTGAAGGGGAAGGCTTTATTTGTTCCGATATTAATTCGCTTCCAGCAAAGCTCGATAAGGTTATCGTTTTAGATAATAATCAAATTGCAGTTGTGAAAAAGGGCGATTGCAGTTTGTTTAGTTTTAGCGGTAAACAGCTCGACAAGGTTTACACGTCAATCTCCCAAGAAGAATGGGATACTCTCGATGGTTTTGAGTGCTATATGGATAAAGAAATTTGCGAAGTTCCGTTAGCGCTTAGAAGGGCGATTAATTTTTACAAAGAAAATAAGTCTTTTGAAAAAATCGACGCCGACTATCTTAAAAATTTAAAACGAATTAACATCGTTGGTTGCGGAACGGCTTTACACGCAGGAATTTACGGTGAAAAGCTTATTAAAAAATACGTTCCCGATCTCGACGTTTATTCGGAAATGGCAAGCGAATTTAGGTATAATCCCGTTAAGGTTGACGACAACACCTTAACCATAACCATTTCCCAAAGTGGTGAAACTGCCGACACTTTAACCTGTCAAAGAATGGTTAAAAAGGAATATGGTGGAAAAACCCTAACCATTTGCAACGTTCCAACTTCAAGTATGGTGCATCAAGCCGACTATAACTTGCAAATTTGTGCCGGAAAGGAAGTTGCCGTTGCCAGCACCAAGGCTTATAATTGCCAAAATATGGTGTTTGCAATGTTCGTTTTCGACCTTGCATATTTAAGGGGTTCAATTTCCAAAGCGCAATACGACCTTGCTTGGCAAATTATTGAAACCATACCTGAAAAGGCGGAAATGGCTTTATCTTGCCGTGAACAGGTTATTGATTTTTCTCAAAAGAATTTCCGCAAAAAAAGCGTGTTCTATTTAGGTAGGGGGCTTGACTATTGCGTTGCAATGGAAGGCAGTTTAAAACTTAAAGAAATTAGCTACATTCATTGTGAAGCCTATGCTGCGGGGGAACTTAAACACGGAACTCTTGCTTTAATTGAAAAGGACGTTATTGCAATTTCTCTTATCACCGATGAAAGAATGATTGATAAAATGTATTCTTCTCTTGCCGAAGTTCGCACTCGTGGCGCTCAAATTTTAACCATAACCCCGTTTAGTAATGAATTAAAGCTCAAAGAAATTAGTGACTATTTAATTGAAATTCCGCAAATCGATGCAGATTTTTCGCCTATCATTAGCGTAATTCCAACCCAGCTTATTTCTTATTATATTGCACGAGCAAAGGGTTGCGACATTGATAAACCAAGAAATTTAGCAAAGAGTGTAACCGTTGAATAAAAAAGCCAAGTTAATTTGGTTTATAAAAAAGTTAAGAAAGCATAGTTATTTTGTTTTAAGTAAAAATAGCTATGCTTTTTATTTTTAATAAGTCCCTTTTTTGAAAGAAAAGTAGTCTATAATTTGTAAGGGGCGATATATTAATAAAATAATATTTTTTAAACTAAACAAAAAGTGGGCAATAGGTTGATAAAAAGGGTAAAAAATTAAAATACGCTTGCAAAATGCTTTAACTTTTGATAAAATAAGGTTGCAAAAAATTTAAAGGTTAAGTTATGAAAAAGGAAAAATTTAATTTATTGCTTAACAACTACAAAACGGATAGGAATTCCTTTATTGAGCTTTACGAATTTTATTATCATCGTATTGTTTTTCACGTTGCCTTTAAATTTTCAAGAGAAATCGCCGAGGACGTTGCCCAGGAATTTTTCGTTAAGCTTTTGCGTATTGAGCTTGACGAAGAAGTGGAATTTCCTACTACTTGGGTTTACACGGTGTGCGACAATTTAGCAAAAACCTTGGTTAAAAAATTCAAAACCTACGATCAGCTTACGGGCAACGAGTTTTACGAATTTTCATCGGATATATCCGAGCGAGAAATGCTTAAAAAGGCAATGGGCGTTTTAGACGAGCTGGATAGAAAAATAATTGCAATGTATTATTGGGAAGGCTATTCGTTAAAGGAAATAGCAACCATTTTAAACCATCCTTACGAAACGGTAAAAAAACGGCACGTTAGGGCGTTGAAAAAAATTCAAAAAAATTTAAAATAATTGTCCCTAAATTGGGTTTCGGGCGGTCTAATAAGTGAAAGCCCCCAAAAGGTTTAAAGTTTTAGGTGATTTATGAAAGCAGATAAAAAGCTAAAAAACTTAATAGAAAAACAGGGTTTAAAGCTTAAAGCCGATAATTACGACTTCTATCAGCAAATGCTTAATATCTATCCTGAAAAGGAAGAAAAGCAAAGGAATTTGTGGCAGGAGTTCGTTGGTTGGTTCTCGGTTAAAAAGCTTTCGGCGTTGGCGTGTTGCGTTGCGGTTTTAGTGGTTGCAATAGTTAGCATTAGCAATTTAAACTTTGCAGGCAAGGGCGGGGTTGATATTATCGTTCCATACTATGCTGAAAGGGTAGCAAGCGTTTCCACGACCGACGTAAACGTTGGCGACCTTGCTCCGGTTGAAAGAACTATCGATTTAATGTTTAACCAAACGCCCCTTTCTCTTGGTGGCGACACCGCTATTTATGAAGACGGGTTAATCGAAGGCGAGCCTTGTTATTATTACGCAACTAAATCCTATAAAAAAGGCTTTTTTAGATTGCAACTTATAACGGATAAAAACTATTCGGTAAAAAGCAATTTAACTGCAAAAACGCAAAATCTTAACGTTAAAGGCGTTGAATTTACCTATTCCACCCTTTACGTTGAAAGCGTAAAAACGGTTTATTTCTTTGCGGAAGCTCTTTCGGGCGATGAAAAATTAACCATAGATTTCACCGTTTCTGAAAAGGATGCCGAAAAGCAGTTTATCGACCTACTAAATTCAATTATTCTCTAACGCACTATACAAATAAATAAAGACGGGAAGTTTTTACTGCCCGTCTTTATTTTTTGAAAAAAAGGGGTTTTTCTTTCAAAATTATAAAAATATAAAAATGTTAAAAAATTTTTAAAAAATTTGTCCCTTTTTGCCTGTGTATATAGTCTAAAAGGTGTAAAGAAAAAAATCCTTGAAAATATGAGGGGGAAAATGAATGAGTAATAATTCATTAAACAAATTCAAAGCGAAAGTAGCCATTGAATCGCTATTGAAAGCAATATTGTTTTCAGCGGTGTGCATGTTTGCGGCAATGGCAATATACACACTTTTGCTAAACGTCTTTAAGGCGAGAATATTAAACTGGGTTGTAGTGTTA
>JAZQKQ010000041.1:0-54767 GCA_045542235.1 Christensenellaceae bacterium
CTTGATTGCGATAAACACACAAGTCAAATTAAAGAAGAAATTGAAAGCCGTGTTGACGGTCATTTTGAACTTAAACAAGGCACTTTTTATAGTTGTTTACAAAGAGTTTCTTCTCAAGGTTTCGTTACCGAATATCGTTCTACTTCAAACGATGGTAAAAGAAGAAAATTCTATCAACTTACTGAAAAAGGAAAATCTTACATTGAAGATAACAAAGATAAATGGTTATTTTCACGTAATATTATTAACTCTTTAATTCAAGTTCCGTTAGATACCACTCAAATTGGCTCGGTTTACGATGAAAGAAATGCTGAAAATCAGCAAACTAACAACGAACCTCAAATTAAAACCGAAACTACCCAATCTCAAAATGAAACTGTAGAAATTAAGGCTGAAGAAGCTCAAAAACAAGCTGAAATTATAGAAAATCAAGCAAATGAAATTATGCAACTTAACGAAAAGCTTGATAGCATTCAAACAAAGCTTGAACAAATTGTTGAAAATAACAATCAAACCACTTCACCTCAAGAAAACGATTCGTTAACTGAAATTGAAAAATATTTATCAGGTCAAGAAATGGAAAAAGAAAGCGATAGTTTTTCTGATGACGTTTCCGACGATTACACTTCAAAAAGCACTCCAATTTTTGATTATTTAGATCAATTAACTAAAGCTGAAGAAGAAAATAAAAATTTAAATAACGACCAACAAATCAATTTATCTGAAATTGAAGAAACTGAAAAAATCCCTGAAAAAACGCCTGATTTTGATAGTTTTTACGTTGTAGAACAAAACAAACAATACGTTGATCCAGTTCCCGTTCAAACTGTTGAGCCACCGCTAATTGTTCAAGCTTTATCAGCTCAACAACAACAACAAAATGACGCTGAAAAAGAAAGAAAAGCTCAACAAATTGTCGATGACTATTTCAATGGAGAAGATAGCATTACTCACGACTATAAAGCCGTTTTATCAAAGCTTTTCCCTGATCAACCCGTTGAACAACCAAGCTATTATGCCGATCCAACCTATCAAACTTCACAAGTTCCACAAACTCCATCAATTGAAGAAGTTTCAAGCTATTTTGAAGAAACTGAAACTCCTTTAAGCGAAACGGGATTTTATTACGATGAAACTTATGAAAAACCAAAGCATAAAATTTCTAAAAAGCAACAAAAACAATTGTTAAAATCTAAGGTAAAACCTGAAAGCTACGAACAAATTGAGGAATCAAGACAAGCTGAAAAATTCGATTTTAGCGAAATTTTAGAGCTTGCTAACGCTGAAGGTTTTAAGGTTAGAACTTCAGAATCTCACGCTAAAAAAGAAGTTGGTAAAATTTACGTTAACAAACTATTATTTAGTTCGGCAATAACTTTTTATCTTTTATTATTAATTGAAATTGCCGTTTTAGCATTTACAACTCGAAGCGTTTCCTTATTAAGTCCTAAACATTACGTTATTTTTGGCGCAGTTATGGCTATTTTCCCAATTGTTGCATCAATAATGTATTTTATTGAACCAATGAAAAAAGTTGACAGTATTATAACGTTTAAAAGTATTTTAAGCTTTATTTTCGTCGTTGTTTTGAACCTTATTTTAATTACTATTGTTTACTCAATTTTAATTAATATTGACTTCACTTCACCACGTCAACTTATGCTATACGTTTTCTATCCTTTAATTTTTATACTTAATTTACCAATTTATTTCTTTATTAAATATTTAAAGTTAGACAACCAAAAATACTATTCGTAATAATACTTAAAATTTAAGATTTTATCAAAAAAAAGCATAGTTTTTACACTATGCTTTTTTTAGTTTTGTGAAAAATATTCTTTAAAATTATCGTATAAATCTCCTGCGCCTAAAACCAAAACTACACAATTGTTTGTTAAATCTTCTTTTAATCGTTTAATTAAACTTTCAAAATTATCGAAATAATTTTTGCAATTTAATTTTTTTGCTAAAAATTTACAATCGTAGCCATCGGCAGGTTTTTCCCTTGCGGAATACGTTTTATATAAATATAAGTTTTCAACCTTTGATAAAACCTGAAAAAATTCCTTAAAAAGCAATTTTGTTCGAGAATATGTATGAGGTTGAAACACAACGAAAATTTTCTTATTTTGGCAATTTTGGCTTTTAATTGAACATTCAAGTTCTTTGGGATGATGAGCATAGTCGCAAATTATCTTTGCCCTTTTTATTTTACCCATAAATTCGTTTCTTCTTTGAACGCCGTTAAAGCTATTTAACCCATTTAATATTTCTTTAATTTCTAAATTTAGTTGTCTTGAAACGGCAATCGCACCGAGAGCGTTATATAAATTATAAATGCCAACGTAATGAACTTTTGCATCGAAAAGTTTTTTGCCTTTTTCAAAAATTCTTATATTATAGTTATAATTATTACAGCTTAAAATTTTGCAATAATAATCGGCTTTATCGTAAAATAACGAAATTGTAACTGCGTTTTTATTAACCAATGAATATTTTCTTAAATTAACGTCGTCAACGTTAACAACGGCAATTTTGCAACGATTTAAATAATTATAAAATGTTTGCTTTAATTGGTTAAAATTTTCATAACAGTTTAAATGATCGTTATCAACGTTTAAACATAACCCAATATCTAAATTTAAAGAATCAATATTTTTATTAAATTCACATACTTCGGTTACGAAAACTTCCTTTCCATTTTGATATAAATTACCTAAAACATTATCGTAACCACCAATATGACAAGTAAAACCTAAATTTGAGTTATATAAAACGTGTGAAATTATAGCAGTCGTAGTCGTTTTTCCATGACTTCCTGAAACGCCAATGCTTTTTAAAAAACTTGAAGCTACAATTTGTAAAAGATCAACCCTTTTTATAATTAGTAAATTATTTTCTATTGCAAACTTCAATTCTTCATTATTATTATCTATTGCAGAATTATAAACTACAATATCAGCGTTTTTTAAGTTATTTTTATCGTGGCCTATAAAAATTTCGCAACCAAGCTCTTTTAGCGCTGAAGTTGTTTGAGAAGATACTTTATCGCTACCACTAACGTAGTAGCCGTTTATAATAAAAAATTTCGCCAGCGCCGACATACTTATTCCGCCAATGCCAACGAAAAAAAATTTAGGTTTTGTTTTAAATTTTTGACTAAAATTATGTAAATTCATAGTAAAAGTATATAAAAAAAAGGTTAAAAATATTAACAATTTGCCTAATTTTTTTTAAAATGACAAAAATTTTCAATTTTGCTATTGATTTAAAAGTATATTCATTGTATAATTGTATAAAGTTAAGAAATTAACTAAAAAAATAAGAGGAAGACGTTATGAAAATCACTGGTGTAAGAGTAAGACTAATTCAAAAAGAAGACAGCAAGTTAAAAGGCGTGGCATCGGTTACCTTTGACGATTGTTTTGTCGTTCACGACATTAAAATTATTGAAGGCAACGAAGGAATTTTTATTGCTATGCCAAGCAGAAAAGCTTCCGACGGCGAATATAAAGATATCGCCCATCCAATCAATACCGAAACAAGACAAACGATTATTACAGCCGTTTTAGAAGAGTTCAATAAAGAACTTGACAAACCTGAATAATTTAAAATTTAAACGCATAACCCAATGGGTTATGCGTTTTTTATTTTTCCTTATTAAAGGTTAAACTACCTTCTTTATTAATTGTTAACTTAACTGAACCGTTTAAATCGGTTCTATAAACGAAACTTTTGCTTTCAAACAAACCGTTAATAATTTGGTCGCTCGGATGGCCGTAAGAATTGTTTAATCCACAGGAAATTAAAGCGTAATTTGGCTTTAAACTTGAAATTAAGCCCAAACTATAAGTTGATTCAGCGCCGTGGTGAGAAACCTTTAAAACGTCGATATTAGTAGTTTTAATTAAATTTTGATAACAAACGTTAAATTCTTCAATAGCTTCGTTTGAAGCATCACCGGTAAAAAGTATATTTTTATCGTTAAAGGAAAGCAAAATTATCGGAGAGAATTCGTTAACGTTTGAATAAGAAATATCTTCAATTTTACTAATAGGAGTTAAAAAATCAACCTTACAGCAAAATTCACCATTGCCATCTTTTAAATTAATGGTTATATCACTATTATAATTAAAAAATTCCCAACCGCATTTTTCAGCTAAAATTGCTTGAAGAAAGTTATAATAATCGTTTGTGCATTCATAATCGTTAATATATGCGCCTTGGTTAAACTTTGATGAAAAAACACTGCTACTATGCGTATTTGTTCCGGTAAACTTTACATAAGGTCTGAAAACGTAACCAATTTTAAAGTTTTCAAAAATTTCATTCATTCCACCAATGTGATCGCTATCCGGATGAGTTGCAACAACGTAGTCAATGGTGGAAGTTGAAAAATTATTCTTTAAATAACTAACTAGTTTGTCACATGAACTATTATTCCCGCTATCAATTAACATTAATTGATTATTTGGAAGTTTAATAATAAAAGCGTCACCTTGCCCAACGTCAACCATGTGCAATTCTAAATTATTGCAAAAATTATAATTTAGATTTTTATTGATTGTTTTAGGTATTTCTTTTGAGCAAGAACTAATTTTAAAAAACAAAAAGCAAATTGCAAACAAAATTACAATAAAGCTAACGTAATTTATAATTTTCGATTTAGAAATTAGTTTTTTAAATTTTTTATCTTTCGTAGTTTTCATATCTTAAATATGCCACTTTTTAATTAATTCTTCTTTAATTGCATTAAAACCAAAAATTAAAACGCCAATAATAGAAAGTGAACATACGATCACGTTAATATAATTTAAAATTAAAAAAACGTCCCACTTAAAACAAATATTAAAAATTGAAATTAAGAGTAAAATTAAATATATAAATAAAAAACCAATTAAATATTCTTTGCGTTTTTTGCTAATAAACAAAAGCATTAACGTAACGAATATTGAACACATAGAAACCGAAGGATATACATAGCTTAAAAGCCAATCAAAAACGGATAATTTTTGAGCAAAATAAAGCAAAATTAGAATGCTAAAAATTTGCAATAATACTTTTTTAAATACCGTTTGTTTAGATAAAATCGTGTGAGCAACAAGCACCCAAACGTAAAAAATTGAAAAAACCACAACAAGCGACCACATAACGTTTGGAGTGAAAACGTAGTTTACGATTCCACAAATTACGATTGCGCAAATTGAAATAAACGCAAAAAGCTTGTATAAAAAATGAGTGGTTTTAATTCTCGTGTCGTTAGACTTTCTAAGCTCGTAAAATACTTCGTAATCATCGGAAATTTTTTCTAATCGATTAAAGCATAAGGGACAAAATTCTTTTGGAGTTTCAACTTCAACGTTACAATATTTACATTTTTTCATGGTTGACTCTCCCAATAATTACTAAAAATTTTAACCGAAACGCCTAAATTTGATAAAGTTCTAAAAAACTCTTTTTCAATAGAATTTTCAACGTAATCACGGGTAAAGGTTAAATAAATATTATCGCCATAGCCAAGGGCTGTAAACTGCTGTCTGCACGAAAAGGTTGGCGCTATTGAAAAAGTTAAATGCTTAACGAACTTTGAAAAGCTATCAGGCAATTTTACAGGACCTAAGTTAGAAAAAATACACGTTTGTAAATTTTCGCCAACTTTTCTATAAGCAATTCGCATTATAGCATTTTTAAGTGTTAATGGAACAATTTTAATAAAAGGATTTTTCTCAGTTTTAACGTTGCTGTGGATAATTTTATCTAAATTTTCCGTTGTAAGCTGTTCAATAATTTGTTGTTGGGCAACGCTAATACATTCATCAAGCGTAGTTTCCGTTGAAAAATCCTTACTAACACGAGCAAACATTGTAAAATTACGCATGGTATTTCCACCATATTTTTTACGCAAATTACAAGGCACAAGCATAGTTATAAGCTTATTTTTAACAGGTTTATTGCTTAGATATAACTTATATATAGTATAAATATAAATTCCACCTAAAAAGGCAGTTATGGTAGCATTATGTTTTTTTGCAAGTTCTTTAACTTTTGAAATACTTAATTGCCCCGTAATAATTCCGCATCCGTCGTAATCAAAGGAAGTTCCGTTAATTGCGTAAGGACGCTTTGGATTTTTTTCATCGTTTTTAACCTTTTTATCATAAAACAAAAAGCTATCGTCGCCTTCTTCAAAAAAGAAAGGAACGTCAACCGATTTAATTAATCCTTCGGAATCAATATCGTAGTTCATTAAAGAAAAATATTCAAGTAAAATTTGCGAAAAGAAATTAAATCCACCGGTTCCATCGGTTAAGGCATGGAAAAAGTTGGCTGTAATTCGATTTTCTTGGTATAAAACCTCGAATAAATAGCCATTATTTCGCTTGTAATCTATAGATTTTAAATAATATGGTTCTTCCCTAAACACCTTTACAGGAAGGTTATTTTCCTCTAAATAATACCAAAATTTACCACGCATTAGCTTGGTTTTAAAGGTCGGATTGCGTTGGAGAACGTTAATAACGGCTTCCCTTAAAACAACGGGCTCAACCTCGTTATAAATCATTGCTGAAAATGAGAAAACGTGTGGGCGTTTTTCACTTGCAGTGGGCGGATATATTTTGGCTGCGTTATCAAGCGGATACCAAATCGTTTTACTTTTCTTATTTACCATAATTAAAATAATGCTTCAACGAAACTTTCAGAATCGAATTCTTCAATATCGTCAATACCTTCCCCTATACCTACGTATTTAACAGGAACACCAAGTTGGTCGGCAAGTGAAATAACAAAACCACCTTTTGCCGTTCCATCGAGCTTTGTTAAAATTATACCGTCAAGACCAACCGCTTTATTAAATAAATCAACTTGCGAAAAAGCATTTTGACCGGTTGTTGAATCTAAAACGATAAGTTTGTAGAAATTTGCTTCTGGAAATTCCCTATCAACAACCCTATTCATCTTTTTAAGCTCTTCCATAAGATTAGCCTTAACGTGAAGTCTTCCGGCGGTATCAATAATTAAAACGTCAGTTTGTTTTAGTCTTGCGCTCCTTGCGGCGTCAAAAACAACCGCTGAAGGATCGCAACCTTCATCTTGTTTAATAATTCTAACGTTAGCACGCTTTGCCCAAACTTCAAGTTGTTCGCTTGCTGCTGCACGGAAAGTATCGGCAGCGGCAATAGTAACGCTCTTTTTTTGTTTTGTAAACAAATTAGCAAGCTTGCCAATTGAAGTGGTTTTACCCACTCCGTTAACGCCAATAACCATTAAAACCATTGGATATTCAAAGTCAAAATCATCGGTGTTATCGAGCTTTTCAATTAAAATTTCTTTTAGAGTTTCAATAACTTGTTCCTTTTCAGACACTTTATTTTCAATCATTGACTCGTGAAGTTCTTCAACTATATCACACGCCGTTTGAACGCTAATATCCGAAGAAATTAGAATTTCTTCAAGCTCTTCATAAAAATCGTCGCCAATTTTATCTTTTGTAAAAAGTTTGCTAAGTTTTGAAGATAAAGCGTCTTTAGTCTTTTTTAAAGCATTAGCAATTTTACTAAAAAATCCCATAAATCACCTTTAATTATTTACATTATTAGTTTTATTATTCATTATTCAGCATCGTCAATAACGTCTTTAATGTCGCTAAGTTTAACTGATACGATTTTTGAAACACCCTTTTCTTGCATAGTCACGCCGAAAAGCGCATCGGAAAGTTCCATGGTAACTTTTTTGTGCGTAATAACGATAAATTGAGTTTCTTTTGAGAAATGTTGCAAATATCTTGCAAATCTTTCAACGTTAGCATCGTCAAGAGCGGCTTCAATTTCGTCAAGCACACAGAATGGCATTGGGCGAAGTTTTAAAATTGCAAACAAAATTGCAATAGCTGTAAGCGACATTTCGCCACCTGATAAAAGTGAAATTTTTTGAAGTTTCTTTCCTGGTGGTTCCGCAACGATTTCAACACCTGCATCGAGTGGGTCTTCACAGTTAGTATAATCGAGAAGTAAATCCGCACGACCACCGCCAAACAATTGTTTGAATATGAGTTGGAAATGGCTTCTAATTTGCTCAAACCCTGCGTTAAAGGTTGCAAGCATTTCATCGGTAAGCTTTTTAATTGCCCTTTTAATGTCGTCTTCGGCTTTTTCAAGGTCTTCACGTTGAACCATAAGCTCATCGTAGCGAACTTTTAATAACTCAAATTCTTCGATAGCGCCTGGGTTAACCGGACCTAATGCGGAAATTTTACGTTTAAGTTCGGTAATTGTTTGACTTGAAATTGCAATATTATATTCACTATCACGAAGATGTTGACAAGTTTCATAAGTTAAATTATATTCGTCTTGAACACGATTTTGCATATATTCAAGTTCGCTATCAACCTTTGAAATTGCAATTTCTTCATTGTGGCGCTTTTCACTAAGTTTAGTTAAATCACTTGCTAAAACCTGTCTACGAAGGTCGTCTTGAGTAATTTGATTAGAAAGTCTTGATTTCTTTTCTTTTAAATCGATAAGCTCGTCACGAAGAACTTTTATGCCGGAATTTTCTTCAAAAATTTTGGTGATTGATGAAATTTGGTCGAACAAAGTTGTTATTGATTGTTGATTTTCTTCAATTGTTCCCCTAAATTTATCAACTTCACTTTCCGTTTGAGAAATTTCACCGTTCATTCTTATAATATCGTCGTTAACGGCTTTAATTTCCGAATGTAAATAAGACAAACGAGCTTGATATTCAGTATTCTTTTCAATAAGTTCATCACGCTCTTTTTTAAGCTTATCATACATTGTTTGGTGCTTTTGAGCATCACCGGAAGCACTTTCTTTTTCTTGTTGCAATTTACGATTACCAAGTTCAATATCTAAATATTGTTGACTAATATCGTTTAATCTTGCGGCAATTTGTTCAATTGCATCGTTATTTGATTGAATGTCGGCAAGACAGTTATTGCTAACTTCTTCATAGCTTGTGCACTTTTCTTTTAACGAAGCAATTAATAAACGTGTTTCTTGAAGTTTAGCTTCTTTTTCGTTAAGCAAATCAACCAACGAATTACTTTTAGCTTCAAAACTTTCCTTTTCTCTAATAAGATTTTCAAGAATTTGTTTAGCTTCTTTAAGGTCTTTTGAAATTTTTTCAAGCTTGCCGTCGGTTGAAAGTAAATTCGATTGATTTTGCTTTTTAGAACCACCCGACATTGAACCGCTTGCATTTAAAATATCACCGTCAAGGGTAACGATTTTAAAGCTAAAATGATATTTTTGAGCAACCTTAACGGCGTTTTCAATAGTATCGACAATTAAAGTGTTGCCAAGTAAATATTGAATGATGCTTTCATAATATTCATCGTATTTAACAACCTTACAAGCCGAACCAACAACTCCTTTTTCGTTTAATGCGTTTAAAAACTCTTTTGTATTAGTGCGTGGTTTAACACTATTAACAGGAAGGAAGGTCACCCTACCGCCCTTGGTTTGTTTTAAATATTCAATTAAATATTGAGCATCTTCCGGGGTTGCAGTAACAACGTTTTGAATTGCTCCGCCAATTGCCGTTTCAATTGCAATTTCATATTTTGAGTCGGTTTTAATTAACGATGAAACAACGCCTTTAACCCTTTGACTTAAAGCTTTGTTTTGTTTTGCGCTAATCATTAAATTTTTAACGCCTTGTGGATAGCCTTCAAAAGAATCCTTTAAGTTAGAATAAATACGATAGTTTGTTTCAAGTGAGTTAATTTCAATGTTTAACTTATAAATTTTATTAGAAATTTCTGAAATTGAATTATTAGATTGAGAAATTGACTTTTCCGTTTGCTCAATTTCTAACTTCAATTGATTTTGTAAATTTTCAGCATTTAAAATTTCAGCTTTTAATCGAGAAATTTCAGCAACTAATTTATTATATGTTTCGGTTAATGCGTTAACCTTATCTAAAACTTCTCTCTGTTGTGAAGAAATAACGTTCTTTTCGGTATCGAGAGAACCAATATTTCTATTAATATCGGCAAGAGCATCGGCTGATTTAAGCATTTTGCTTTGTGCATCTTGAGCCAAATCCTCACCCGATTGAATTTCTTTAATAATTTTTGCTAAGTCCTTATTAAGGTTTTCACATTTTTTTGTTAAACTTTTAATTTCATCGTCAAACTTAACTTTAATAGTTTGCTTTTCACCAATAAGCTTTTGTAAATTATCAAGTTTTTCAAGGTGTTCGGTAATAGATTGTTCAAGGCGTAAATTATCGCTTTTTAAATAGCTAATTTTTTCCTTTAAAAGCTTTGTATTACCTTCCGTTCTTTCTTGTTTAACCGTTTCGGCTAAAATTAACTCGTTAAGTTCGTTAATGCGCTTGTCAAATTGGTCAACTTGCGCCATATGTAAATTATAGGCTTCGTTAGTTTGTTTAAGTTCCGCTTCTCTAACGGCCGATTCTTCAATTAAACCTTGTAAACGAGTGTTAATTTTTTCTTTAACAACGCTTGCGTTATCGTGTTTATATAAATATGTGTTAATTTCGTTATATTTAAGCTGTTCAAAAAGCTCAATGCTCTTTCTTGTTTTTTCAGCTGAACGGCGAGCTGGTTCAAGTTGTTTATCAAGTTCGGTAGTTAAATCGACAATACGAGTAATATTATCTCTCGTTCTATCGAGTTTTCTTTCGTTTTCAAGCTTTTCACTTTTTGTTTTAGCAATACCAACGGCTTCTTCAAAAATAGCACGCCTATCTTCCGGTTTTGATGAAAGAATTTCCGAAACCTTGCCTTGACCAATAATAGAATAACCGTTGTTTGAAACACCACATTCGTGAAGAAGATTAATAATATCCTTCATTCTTGCAGGTTGCTTGTTTATATAATATTCACTAGTTCCATCACGGAAAAGTTTTCTTGTAAAAATAACCTGCGTATATTCGCATGATGGGAAAATTTTGTTTTCGTTATTAAAATAAAGAGAAACTTCACAAAATGAAAGAGATTTTCTGTTTTGCGTTCCACTAAAAATAACGTCGGTCATTGAAGAACCACGCAACGATTTTGCGCTTTTTTCACCTAATACCCAACGAATAGCATCGGAAATATTACTCTTACCACAGCCGTTAGGGCCAACTATACCCGTAACGCCGTTATCGAAAATAATTTCACTTTTATCGGCAAAAGATTTAAAACCAATTAATTCAATCTTTTCAAAATTCACTTGCGTTTCCTTCCTATTTTAATTTTTTTAAAGCAGTTAAAGCGCATTTTTTTTGTGCTTCTTGCTTTGAGCTACCACTTTCCGTGGCAAGAATTTTACCGTTTAAACTAACGCTAAAAGTAAAAACGGGTTTATGCGCAGGACCGCTTACCGAAACTTCAACGTATTCAATTTCACCCAACTTACGTTTTTGAACGAATTCTTGAAATTCGCTTTTACTATCCGTTTGATTTTCAAAATCTAAAATTGAAATTAGTTTATCAAATACGAAACGTTTTGCTTCCTTTAATCCACCGTCGATATAAATTGACGCTACGATAGATTCAAACAAATTTTCACACAAACTTTCCCTTGAGTTTGTGGTTTGGCGTTTTTCCCCTTCACCAAGCAATAAAAACTTGTCAAAACCCCAATGAATCGATGCTTTTGCAAGTGGTTTTTTTGAAACTATTTTTTGTTTTATCGCAGTTAAACTTCCTTCGTTTTGTTGATATTTTTCAAATAAATATTCGGTAACGATAAAACCTAAAATTGAATCGCCAAAAAACTCTAATCGCTCGTTGTCGTAAACGTTTTTGTGTTCGTTAGCGTATGATGCGTGAGTAAAACACTGAAAAAGCAAATTTTTGTTTTTAAAGGAATAATTTAAAGCTTTTTCGCATTCCTTAAAATCAATCTGCGTTTGCATTATCTATTCCCTTTAAGCCTTGCTTAATTTTTTCGGTAATTTCACCTTTGCTCACTTCGTATGCTTGGTTTAAAGCCGCTTCAATTGCAATTGCATTCGACGAGCCGTGAGCTTTAATTATTGGCTTATCCGCACCTAACACAACGGCGCCACCAAAGCTGTTATAATCCATTTTCTTTTTAACTTTTGAAAAGGCTTTACCCATAAATAAATAGCCAATTTTAGCCCAAAATGAAGCTTTAATTTCCTTTTTTATGGTCTTTAAACATAACATTATAGCCCCTTCAGAAGCTTTAAGTGCAACGTTTCCAATAAAACCGTCGCTAATTATAATATCAAACTTACCACTTAAAATATCACGAGCTTCGCAATTTCCACAAAATTCTATATCTTTAAGATCTTTAATAAGTTCAAAAGAGGCCTTGCTTAATTCGTTCCCCTTTTCATATTCAGTGCCGTTTGATAAAATTGCAACCTTTGGTAATTTAACTTTAAGCACGTCACGATAATATACGCCTGCCATAAGGGCAAAATGTAATAAATTAATCGGCTTACAATCAACGTTAGCGCCACAATCAATTAACATTGCAAGTTTTTCGCCGTCCGCCGTTGGTAAAAGTGGTGCAAGGGCGGGTCTTGAAATGCCCTTAATTCTGCCAAGTTTCATAATAGAACCTGCCAAAATTGCCCCGGTTGAACCTGAAGAAACCATTGCTTTATAACTATCGTCGTGTTTTAAAAGATCGTAACTAAAACAAAGTGAAGAATTTTTCTTTTCACGAATAGCCGAAGTTGGCTTATCGTTGCAATCGATAACTTCGTCAGCGTTTAAAATTTCAATTTGATCTTCATTAAATTCATATTTTTCAAGTTCAGCAGAAATTTCGCTACTTTTTCCAACCAAAGTAACGAATAAATCTTTGTTTTTATTAACTGCGTTAACCGCACCTTCAACGTGAGCAAAAGGCGAATTATCACCGCCGTAGCAATCTAAAATTATTTTCATTATTTCACCTTAATAATTAAAATTATTTATTATTTTATAATAAATATACCTATAAAAATAGATAATAACATTATAACATTTAATAATCAAAAACACAAACGAATTAACAAAATTTTCTAAAAATAAAAATACAACACTAAAAAAGTGTTGTATTTAAACTATGCAATTTGTTTTTTAATTATATCCGGCTTTTTTTCACCTAATACAACCTTGTCGTCAATAACGATTTTTTCAACGTTATCGTCGGACGGAACGTCGAACATAACGTCGAGCATAAGGTTTTCAAAAATAGTTCTAAGTCCCCTTGCGCCCGTTTTTAATTTAATTGCTTTTTTGGCAATTTCTCTAACGGCTTCTTCTTTAACTTCAAGTTCAACGTTATCGAATGAAACCAACTTTTTATATTGCTTTACAATTGCATTTTTTGGCTCGGTCATAATTTTAACCAAGGCGTTTTCATCTAAAGCGTGTAATGCTACTGTAATTGGAATTCTACCAACAAATTCAGGAATTAAGCCGAATTTTGTTAAATCTTGTGGTTGAACTTCACTTAAAAATCCAATAGTTTCTTCCGCTTTACTAGAAACCGTTGCTCCAAAGCCGAAACTTGAACCGTCCTTTCTGCGCTCTACAATTTTATCAAGCCCAACGAAAGCACCTCCGCAAATAAATAGAATATTAGTCGTATCAATGCGAATAAGTTCTTGTTGAGGATGCTTTCTTCCGCCTTGTGGTGGAACTGATGCAACGGTAGATTCAATAATTTTTAAAAGAGCTTGTTGAACGCCTTCACCTGAAACGTCACGAGTGATTGAAACGTTTTCACCTTTTCGAGCAATTTTATCAATTTCATCAATATAAATTATGCCCTTTTCAGCTCGTTCAATATCGTAATCAGCGTTTTGAATAAGTTTTAATAAAATATTTTCAACGTCTTCACCAACGTAGCCCGCTTCGGTTAAAGTAGTAGCGTCGGCAACGGCAAAAGGAACGTTTAAAATTTTTGCCAAAGTGCTTGCAAGCAACGTTTTACCACTTCCCGTTGGGCCTAATAATAAAATATTGCTCTTTTCAATTTCATCAGCCTTGTTTCCACCGTTTTTTGCGTTCATATTAACACGTTTATAGTGGTTGTAAACTGCAACTGATAAAACCTTTTTCGCCTTCTCTTGACCAACGATATATTTATCAAGTTCAGCTTTAATTTGTTGTGGTTTTAAAAGTTTGGAAATTTCTAAGGTTTTTGAAGCTTGTTTTTGGCGTATTTTTGATTGACAAATATCAACGCAATCGTTGCATATAAACAAACCGTTTGGTCCAGCCACTAACGCACCTGAAACGTCCGGTGTTTTTCCGCAAAACGAACAACATCCTTGGTTAGTTTTGTTATTATTAATTTCGTTGTTGCTCATTTAACCTCCATTAACGAGAAAAATAACTATCTCTTGTAATAAACGGTATCAATTAAGCCATAATCTTTAGCTTCTTGGGCAGATAAATAGTTATCTCTGTCGGTATCAGCTTCGATTTTCTCAATTGGCTTACCGGTATTTTTTGAAAGAATTGAATTTAATTTTGCTTTTGTTTTCATAATGTGATCGGCAACGATTTTAATATCAGTTGCTTGACCACGAGCACCGCCAAGTGGTTGGTGAATCATAATTTCACTGTTAGGTAATGCGTAGCGCTTACCTTTTGCGCCACTTGAAAGTAAAAACGCTCCCATGCTTGCAGCAAGACCAATACAAATTGTGCTAACGTCGCACTTAATGTAATTCATTGTGTCGTAAATTGCAAAACCAGCCGTAACTGAACCACCTGGACTGTTAATATAAAGACAAATATCTTTATCAGGGTCTTTCGCTTCAAGATAAATTAATTGCGCTACTACTGCATTTGCTAAATTATCGTCAATTTCGCCGGTAACGAACACAATTCTATCTTCTAATAGTCTTGACCAAAGATCCATTCCTCTTTCACCTTGTCCAGTCGATTCTACAACTTGTAAACATTTCATAATATTCACCCTCCAATTTAATTTTTTATTTTTTTAAATTTTACCACTTTGAAATTTTGCAAACTAATTATTCAAAAATGTTTTCACTCATTAAAAAGCTGAACAATTTGTCAACGATAATTGAGTTTTCAATATATTCAAATTGTCTTGGGTCCATCGTCTTTTTGTATTCTTCAACTTCCTTTGAAACGGAAGCAGCTTGTTCTGCAACCTTTGCGTCAATTTCTTCTTGAGTTGCTTTAATGTTTTCAAGTTCAATAACCTTGTTAACGATTAATTGCTTTTTAACTCTTGAATAAGCAGTTTCTTTGTAAGAATCTCTTAATTGTTCAACGGTTTGACCAGTCATTTTAACGTAGTCTTCAAGCTTAATACCTTGATACATTAATCTATATTCAAGTTGTTGAATCATTGAAGTAATTTCGTTTTCAACCATAGCATCAGGAATTTCAACGGTTGTTTTTTCACTGATAGCGTCTAAAAGTTTATTTTCGTTTTCATCACGAGCACGGCGTTGATTTTCCTTTTCAAAATCAGCCTTAATTTTAGCTTTATAAGCTTCAAGACTTTCTTCACCGGTTGCATCTTTAATAAATTCGTCGTTAAGTTCTGGAAGTTCTTTAACGATAATTTCGTGAAGTTTAATTGCAAAAACTGCTTCCTTGCCCTTTAAATCTTCAACGTAATCTTCTGGGAATACTACCTTAATATCCTTTTCTTCGCCAATAGCCATTCCGCAAACTTGTTCTTCAAAGCCAGGAACGAAAGAATTAGAACCAAGGTTAAGTCTATATTTTTCAGCAGTGCCACCTTCAAACTTTTTGCCGTCAACACTACCTGAAAAGTCAATTACAACGATATCGCCGTTTTGACAAGCACGGTCAGTAACGGTAATTTCTCTTGAATTTCTTTCAAGCAATCTCTTAACGTCAGCTTCAATATCTTCATCGGTTACATTATACTCAACTTTTTTAACCTTTATACCCTTATAACTTTCAATTGAAACTTCAGGCATAACTGGAACTAAAGCATCGAATACAACTTCATCTTCACTAAAGTTATTTAAGCTAATTTCAGGATCGCCAACAATGTGTAAATCCTTTTCGCTTGCAATTGCTTGTGGATAATATTTTTGAATTGCAATGTTAATTGCATCTTCATAGAAAATATCTTTGCCGTATTGATGACAAATAACGTTAAATGGAGCTTTACCTTTTCTAAAACCTTGAACGTTAATTTTACCTTTCATTTTGTGGTAAGCTTCCATAATTGCTTGATTCCAATCGTCTTTTTCAATTGTGATTGTGAATTTTACTTGGCTTTTTTCAGCCTTTTCATAAACGTATTTCATACTAAACTCCTAAAAATTTATCTTTATTTTTCATTATCTTTTGCATTTTAGCACTTTTTTCCAAAAATGTAAAGTTTTTTGATATTAATAATTTACAAAATTATTTATTTTTAGTATAATTTATCAAGAAAAATAAAGGAAACGATTTTTATGCCACAAGACGCTTTTACCCTGCTTCACACATCTAAAGAATTAAATAACAAACTAAACCAAGGCAGAATTGATAAAATTAATCAACCTGATAACGACACGGTTATTTTGCAAGTTCGTGTCGGCGGTGAAAACCTTAAACTAATTTTGTGCGCAAACGCTGAAAACGCAAGGGTTTGCACAACCACCCAAACCTTTGAAAATCCGCTTGTAGCCCCAAATTTTTGCATGCTTTTACGAAAACATTTAATTCACGCAATAATAACGAAAATTGAACTTGTCGGCTTAGAACGAATTATCAAACTAACCTTAAAAAATAAAAACGAATTAAGAGAAGAGGGCGAAAAAATTATTTACGCCGAAATTATGGGTAAATATTCTAACGTTATATTAGTTGAAAACAAGGTAATTTTAGGAGCGTTAAAACCTTCAACTCTCGACCAATCTAACCTTCGACCAATCTTTTCCGGTTTGGAATATAAACTACCAATTTCTCAAGAAAAAATTGAAATTTATAACGAAAAAGAAAGTTTAAATAAACTAAGTTCATTTCACGGGGATAGCCCTGAAACCTTTTTATTTAATAATTTTAAAGGCATTTCAAAACAGACCGCAATTGAAATAATCTACTCCTATTCTATTGAAAACAACCTTGAAAGTGATTTTGAAAAAACATTCAAAACCTTTGATTTTTACAGCTATTTTAAGAGTTTTTATGTTTCACCAAAAATCAACCCAAATTACACTAAAAACGATTTTTTTATAACTGAATATAAAAGTGTTAATGAAAACAAAACCTACCTTTCTTCAATCGACGAAACAATTGACTGCTACTTTTCAATAAAGCAAAACAAAAAACAATTTGAATCGAAAAAAAATAAGCTTTTAACTGCTTGTAACGGACTTAAAAAGAAACTTGAAAAAAAACTTCAAATTGTTTTGGAAAAAGAATTAAGCTGTAAAGAAATGGATAAATTTAAAAAATACGGTGAGCTTATAATGGCAAACTTATGGCAGTTTAAAGTCCCCGTTTCTCAAATTAAGGTAATTGACTATTCTCAAAGCGATTATCCTGAAATTACCATTAAACTCGACGGCTTAATAACACCAAAAGAAAACGCTGAAAAGTTTTTTAAAAAATATAATAAATTGAAAAAAACATTGGAAGCAATTGCTCCTCAAAAAATAGAAATTCAACAACAACTCGACTATTTATCAACGATTTTTAGCGAAATTGAACAAACTGAAACCCTTTTAGACTTTGTTGAAATTGAAGATGAGCTAATTTGCGAAAACATAATTAAAGGTGCTTCAACAAAAAAACAAACTAAAAAAATTAGCTCGCAACCACGACGCTACCTTTTTGAAGGTTTTGAAATTTTAGTTGGCAAAAATAACCTACAAAACGATAAATTAACCCTATCCGCTGAAAGAATGGATATTTTCGTTCACACTAAAGATTTTCATTCTTCACACGTTATAATCAAAACCAACAATAAATCCGTTCCCGATAACGTAATTGAATTTGCTTGCCAAGTTTGCGCCTATTATAGCAAAGCAAGACAAAGCGATAAAGTTCCCGTTGACTATACCTTAAAAAAGTTTGTTAAAAAGCCTCACGGAACAAAAACAGGAATGGTTTTTTACACTAATCAAAAAACTATTTTAGTAACGCCTAACCCCCGTTTAGAAAACATAAAAACCTTGTAAATTCCGCAATTTACAAGGTTTTTTGAGTATTATTTAATTTAACGTGACGTCTTTAAGAGAATTATATTTCATAATAGCAAGCTCTTTTAAACTTTGAATATTCTCTCCACTTGAAAAGGCATCGTCACTAAGTTTTTTAGCAAGAAAAATTGTCGACGTTGAATACTTTAAACCACCTAAACTTATAACCGTTTTACCACTTTGTTTAGTGCCTAAAAAGTCCCCGCTACCCCGCTCTTCATAATCGCACTCGGAAATAGCAAAACCATCGGTATTTTGTTTAATAACTTTAAGCCGTGACAAAGATTTTTCGTTTTGACTATCACTAAGTAAAAAACAATAGCTTTTTAAATCGCTTCTGCCAACTCTACCACGCAATTGATGTAACTGACTAAGCCCAAACCTATCAGCTCCGTAAATTACCATTATAGTGGCGTTTGGAACGTCAATTCCAACTTCAATAACGGTTGTACTTATGAGAGCGTCAAATTGTTTTTCTTTAAAATTAACCATTATTTCGGTTTTTTCTTTATCCTTCATTTTGCCGTGCAAAATTGCCGTTTTTAGCCTTGGCAAGCGGTTTTTTAACTCATCAAAAATTTCTTTAACGCTCATTACCGTGCCTTCAACGTCACCTTCAATTTTAGGGCAAACGAAAAACACTTGCCTTCCACTATCAACTTCACGTTGAACGAAATTAAGCATATCTTCATACTTTTCGTTAGAAACAACGTTCGTTTGAATTTCAACACGCATTTTAGGTTTATCTAATATTGTTGAAATATCTAAATCGCCGTAGAAAATTAAAGATAAGGTTCTTGGAATTGGTGTTGCGCTCATAACTAAAACGTCGCAAAACTTGCCTTTACTAACCAAATTTGACCGTTGCGCAACGCCAAAACGTTGTTGCTCATCGCAAACGCATAAACTCAAATTTTTAAAAATAACGTCCTTTTCCAAAATTGCGTGAGTTCCGCATACAATTGAAAATTCCCCACTTTCTATGCCGTTTTTTACGGCATTTTTTTCTTTTTGACTTAAACTGCCACTTAAAAATGCAACTTTAGCTTCGGGAATATATTTACAAATTAATTCATAGTTTTGTTTTGCTAAAACTTCGGTTGGAGCAAGCATAACGCTTTGAAAACCACTAACAAAAGCGGAATAAATTGCGCATAAACTAACAACGGTTTTTCCACTACCAACGTCACCTTGAAGAAGCCTATTCATTACTTTTCCACTTCTTAGGTCGGAAAAAACGTCGTTAATGGCGTTTTTTTGCCCCTGAGTTAACTCAAAACCAAACCGATTTGTAAAATCTTTAATTTGAGGGCCTGAAATATCGTAATGGTTTAATCGAACCTGCATTTTATCGCCTTTAATAATTTTAAAAGCGGAAATTAAAATAAAATATTCCTCTAACGCAATTCGTTCACTTGCTTGATCTCTCTCATCGAAACTATTAGGATTATGAACGCTGTTATAAGCTTGACTAATATCGCCAACGTTATTTTTCAATGCAACAAAATTTGGCAAAACACTTGAAATTTTAACTTTACCAAGTGCATCTTTAATAACTGAACGCATTACTTTTTGAGTTAGCGAACCTTTAACTGAATAAACGGGAACAATACCTTTTAAAGAAAAGTTTTTATCAAATTCTTCAAAGGTTGGATTGGTTAGAGAAACTTGACCAAAACGATTTCTAACTCTACCGTAAAATAAATATTCTTCACCATCATTAAGCTTTGATTGAACGTAAGGCTGATTAAACCAAACGATGGAAAAAATTTCATCATCTTGTTGACATAAAGCCTTAACAATTGAAAGTTTACCCTTTTTAATTAAAGTTGGCTTTCCTATAACCCTGCCCTTACAAAGTGCAAAATCGTTATGAACGGCTTCGTAAAGTTTAACCGATCTTCTTAAATCTAAATAGGAACGAGGAAAATGTTTAACCAAGTCCTCAGCGGAAAAAATGCCCATTTTATTAAGGTCGTTTATTCTTTTGTCACTTAAACCTTTTATATATTTTAATTCCATAAAATTCCTCATAAAATAAGCAATTTTTAAATGCTAAAATTTAACAAAAAAGGGAAACGAAAAGTTCCCCTTTTAAAATTATTCTAATGAAAGAATATAGTAGTAAACCGATTGACCGCCATAGTAAAGTTCAACGTCGCAATCAGGATAAGCTTGTGCAACTTGAGCTTGAAGCGATTCAGCGTCAGCCTCGGTTACGTCGGCACCATAGTAAAGATTAATTAAGCTATGGTTTTTATCTTTAAGCTTTTCAATTAAATTTAAAGTAGCACCGCTAACCGTGTTAGATTTTGTTAAAATCTTTTTGCTGTTAAGCCCCATTATATCACCTTTTTTAAGTGATAAATTATCAATTTTAGTGGTTCTAACCGCATAAGTTACCATACCGTCGGTTACACTGTCAACGGCGTGGAGCATATTCATAAGGTTTTCATCGGCTGAAATATCAGGATCGAAAGCTAACGCAGCGGCTAAACCTTGAGGAATATTTTTAGTTGGAACAACGATAATTTTTCTTCCTTCAACCAAATCCTTAGATTGTTCAGCTGCTAAAATAATATTTTTATTATTTGGGAAAACGAAAACGGTTTCCGCATTAACTTGTAAAATTGCATCGGCAATGTCAGAAGCGCTTGGGTTCATCGTTTGACCGCCTTCAATTACCTTATCAACTTGCAATTCTTTGAAAATTTCGCTTAAACCTGAACCTTGTGAAACGGAAATTAAACCAATAGGCTTGCGTTCTGCTTCATATTTACGAACAAGTTCACGGTGTTGTTCAAGCATATTTTCAATTTTAACGCTTGTTATTTCACCAAGGTTAAGAGCAGCCGATAAAGCTTTGCCAGGTGTATTAGTATGAACGTGAACTTTAACGAATGATAGGTCGCCTACGCAAATTACGCTATCACCCATGTTCATTAAGGTTTCACGGAAACGGTCAATATCAGCCATTGTAGTTTTCTTTTTAAGGTTTACAACGAAAAATTCCGTGCAATAACCAAATTCAATACTACCAAGGTTTGTGATATCGGCTTGAGTAATTTCAGGCTCCTTAATTTCACTAACTTCAGTTTCAGCTTCCGTTTCAGGAATAACTTCACCAATGAGAGCCTTATACATACCCTTGAAAATGGTAATAAGCCCCATACCACCAGAGTCTACAACGCCGGCTTTTTTAAGAACAGGAAGCATTTCAGGCGTCATTTTTAAAGCTTCTTCACCACGCTCAATAACAAGTTCTAAAAAGGTTTCAACGTCCTTTGCCTTAACGGTTTGAGCATATTCGCCCATCATACGGCAAACGGTTAAAATTGTTCCTTCCTTTGGTTTAGCAACGGCTGAATAAGCAACGGTAGTAGCATTTTTTAATGCTTTTGCAAAAGCTTTAACGTTAACTTCGTTTTCATTGCGAATTGAAGCGCAAATACCTTTAAAAATTTGTGAAGTAATAACACCAGAATTACCTCTTGCGCCACGAAGCGCCCCACGGGAAACCCTATCACAAATTTCACTTAAACTATTCGAAGTGCTTTGTTTAAGCTCACGAACAGCCGATTGCATTGTTAAACTCATATTCGTTCCCGTATCACCATCTGGAACCGGGAAAACGTTTAAAGCATCTATTTTTGATTTATTAGCATCGAGCAAGCGTGATGCACCAATTACCATTTTAGTAAACGTAGCACCGTTTATACTCTTAGGCATAAAAAACTCCTTTAATTAACAAAATTATAATTTAACACCAAGGATATTAACGTTCACAGTATAAACGAGCATACCAGTAAACTTTTCCACTTGATATTTAACAGATTCTTTAAGTGATTCTGCAACAGCCGAAATAGAAACGCCAAACTTGATAATAGCATAAATATCAAGATAAATTTTTCCACCATCGGTTTTAACTCTAATACCCTTTGCGCCCTTATTAAACAAATCTGAAATTGTATCTTTAAGTTTTGGAGATACTAATTCCACAATGCCGTAACAATCTAATGCGGCGTGCGCAGCGACACGAGCAATAGCATCGTCAGATATTGAGATGTTTCCATAGATATTACTTGTTGAAACAGCCATAACATTTCTCCTTGTTTAATATATATATTTTACAACATACTTAAACGTTTTGCAACACTTTTAGCTTACTTTTATTCATTTTCACCAACCTTTCAAAATTTATTGAAAAACATATAAAAATTTCTTGCATTTTGCCAAAAATAATGGTATATTTAATAGGCTAAATTAAAATTACGTTTGGAGGTGTTATATATGTCAAGAGTTTGCAGTGTATGTGGAAAAGGAAAACTTAGTGGAAATTTAGTTAGCCACAGTAACCGTAAAACCCCACGCTCTTACAACGCTAACGTTCAAAAAGTAAGAGTTATTAAAAACGGCATTATTTCTTCTGAATATGTTTGCACACGTTGCTTAAAGAGCGGTAGTGTTGAAAGAGTATAATTAAATAATGTTAGGTCGCTTTTAGCGACCTTTTGTTTTTTAAAAAAATTCCCCGTTAGTATATATTAACTAACGGGGTTATTTTATGCAATTTTTTCATAATTAATAAAAATATAAACTCCGCCGTAAGCAAGGTTTAAATTTATTTCTTCACCGATTGCTACGTTTGAAATTCCAAGAGTTGAAGCCCTTGAAATCTTGGTGTTATTATATTCATATTTTAGCCCAACGGAGTTTTTAATCAAGCTATCATAAACGGGTAAAATTGAAACGAACGAATTTTTTTCAACTTTAATTTCAAAATTATTTTCAACGTAAAAAATTTTTGAATAATTAGTTGTAAGCGTTGCAAAAACTCCCATTTTATTTGCAATTTCCAACAATTTTAAATTACAAATTAAATGGTCTTCTCTGCCACCGCCCCCACACAAAAACTCCACCTTTTTATAGCCGAGTTTTTCCGCTTCATTCAAAGCTATTTCCCCGTCGGTTAAATCTTTTTCAACGGGGAAAATTTTGCTTCCCGCAGGAGCGTAACCAAGGGAATCAAAATCGCCAACCACAAGGTTGACCTTTAAATTTCTTTCTTTACAAAATTCATAACCACCGTCGGTTGCAATAATAAAGGAGTTTTCTTCAATTTGAAAATTATTCAGTTTTTCTCCATTTAAAATAACGTAGCATTTCATTAATTTTCTCTTAATTTTTTAATAGTTTCTTCTCTATTTGCCGAGTTAAAAACGGTGCTACCCGCAACTATAACGTTTGCACCAGCATCTTTTACTTTTTTAACGTTTAAAAGGTTAATTCCCCCGTCAATTTCAAGCAAAATATCTTTACCCGACTCATCAATCATAGCCTTAACCTTTTTCAACGAATCAATTGAACTTTCAATAAACGATTGACCGCCGAACCCAGGATAAACGCTCATAACCAAAATCATATCGCAAAGCTTAACGACGTTTTTAATATTTTCAGCATCAGTATTAGGATTAATAACGCATCCGCATTTAACCCCACATTCTTTAATAAGTTTTAAAACGTCGGCAAGATTTTCTTTGCAAGCTTCATAGTGAACGGTTATGTAATCGGCGCCAGCTTTAGCAAACTCTTTAACGTATTTTTGAGGCTCTACAATCATTAAATGAGCATCTAACGGAAGAGAAGTTTCCTTTCTAATATCGGCAATCATTTTAATACCAAAAGTAATGTTTGGAACGAAAACGCCGTCCATAACGTCGCAGTGAATAACGTCGGCCCCTGCCCTTTCTAAACTTTTAATTTCTTCACCCATTTTAGAAAAATCAGCTGATAGTATTGACGGAGCAATTTTAATATTTTGCATTTTTTTCATCCTTTAATAAATTTTTATAAATTTCAACGTATCTATTATATCTTTCTAACGAAATTTCGCCCTTTTCTACGGCATTTTTAATTGCGCAATTAGGCTCGAAAACGTGCTTGCAATCAAGAAAATAGCAAGAATTTAAATATGGCTCGAACTCTAAATAACAGCTTGATAAATCTTCCGCTTTAACGTCGCAAAGAGAATCGTTAAACCCTGGCGTATCAACCACGCCGAAACCGTTGCTATAAAAAATTTGCGAAGAAGTTGTGGTGTGCTTTCCCCTTTGAGTTTTGTCGCTAAGTTCCCCAACTTTCATTTCAAAGTTAAAAATACTATTACAAAGCGAAGTTTTACCAACCGCCGACTGACCGATAAATACAACGAGTAAATCTTTTAAATAAGCTTTAAGTTCTTCAACGCCTTCACCGGTTTTTGCGGAAACGAAAAACATTTTATCAACGGCGGAAGAATAATTTTTAATAACGTAATCATAAAGCTCGCCACTTAAATCGGCTTTATTTACCGTTAAAATTATTTTAGCTCCACCGTAAATTGTGGTTGCAATAATTTTGTCAACAAGCAAAAAATCAGGCTCTGGAACACTTGCAATAACAAGGTTTACACAATCAACGTTGGCAACGTTAGGTCTAATAAATTTCGATTTTCTTGGATAAATTTTAGAAATAACTCCATTTTCAACTTCAACGAAATCGCCAACTACAAGCCTATCGCCGTTATATTTAATTGCCCCCCTTGCGCCGTAAGGCAAGGTTTCTGCGTTAATTAAAACGTAATATTTTGAAGCCGTTACTTTAACGATTTGACCTTTAATAGTTAGTTTCCCCCTAAAAATTTTCTTCTTAGTTGACCGCACGCACCTTCAATATCAACGCCCATTTGTCTTCTAACCGTAGCCGAAAGACCCCCCTTTTCTAACAAACCTAAAAAAGAATAAGCATTTTTATCCGCAGTGCTTTTAAGTCCGATTTCCTTAACTTCGTTTAATCTAATTAAATTAACGTGACAAGGAAATCCTTTTAAAAGTTCAATTAATTTATTAGCGCATTCTTTCGAATCGTTTTCACCACTAATTAACGTATATTCAAAATAAACCCTTCTTCCGGTTTTAGCAAAGTAGTTTTTACAAGCTGAAATAATTTGCTCGATAGTATAAGCTTTTGCTATCGGCATAATTTTTTTTCGGTTTTCATCAAAGGGTTGATGAAGGGATACCGTTAAATTTATTGGCAAATTTTCATTGGCAAGTTCAATCATTTTTGGAACGATTCCGCAAGTGGACAAACTTATATTGCGTGGACTAACGTTAATGCCGTTTGGTGATGATATTAGCTTTAAAAAGCTAATAACGTTGTCGTAATTATCTAACGGCTCACCGCTACCCATTAAAACCACGTTGGTGATTTCCCGTTTTGAAATGCTACCGCCAAGGTGCCTATTAACTTCAAGAATTTGCGATAAAATTTCGCCAGCCGATAAATTTCTAACAAGTCCGCCAAGGGTAGATGCACAAAAAGCGCACCCCATTCGGCAACCTACTTGAGTGGAAACGCATTGAGTGTAGCCATACTTATATTTCATTAAAACGCCTTCAATGATATTTCCATCGTATAGTTTAAACAAAAACTTGCGAGTTCCATCGGTTGAAATTAATTCTTCAATAATTTGACAGGGTTTATCGCAATATTCACTTTTTAACCTTTCACGAAGCGAAATTTTTAAATCAGTCATTTCCGAAAAGGTTTTTCCGTTATGAACGGAAGCAAAAATTTGTTTCGCCCTAAACTTTGGCTCACCCATTTCAGCTAAAATATTATTAAGTTGTTCAACGTTATAGTCGCTGATTATTTTCATTTAATCCTTTTTAGTTTAGCAACGTAAAATCCTGCGCCGTAGCTTAAATTTGGCAAAAATTGCAAACCGTATTTTTTTTGTAAACTATTTAGTGGCGAATCAATTTTTTCCACCACGAAATTATTATTATTTTTTAAAAACTTCTCAATAATACAATCGTTTTCGCTATCAAAAATTGAACAAGTTGAATATATTAACTCTCCGTTAACCTTTAAATATTTACTAACGTTTTCTAAAATTTTTAGCTGAATTTTGCAAAGTTCGTCAACGTTTTCACCCTTTTTATTTAACTTTATATCGGGATTATCCTTAATAGTTCCAAAGCCCGAACAAGGCACGTCGGCTAAAACTTTGTCAAAAAAATTTTCAAACTCACTTTTAAAAATCGTTGCATCAGCCAAAACCGAATTAATATTAGATTTTTTCATTCTTTGAGCGTAGCTTTTTATAAGCTCAACTCTATGTTCGTGAACGTCACAGGAAATAATTTCGTTAAAATTTTCGCTTAACGCAACCGATTTTCCACCTGGCGCTGAACAAACGTCGATAAGTTTTTCGCCCTTTCCAACAATTTGAGAAATGGCAACCGAACCTATTGATTGATAGGTATAAACTCCATTTTCATAATCTTCTTCTAAAAGCCTACCTTTAACGTCGAACAAATTTAGAAATGGAGTTTTATTAAATTCAAAGCCCCTTTCAATTAAATATTCTTCGCCGTTAACTCCACTATTAAAACGAACGAAATTATGAGCTAAATCATAGGAAATAATTTGCTCAACAAGGCTTTTATCGTAGTAATTTAAAAGTAATTTAAGCGCAAAAAGCGGATAGCTATGTTTAACTGATAAAAGTTCAATTTCATTTGTTGGTAATTCAATTTTATTTCTAACGAAATTTCGCAAAACCCCGTTAACGTAACCTGAAGCACCGCTTTTTCCAAGCTTTTTAACAAGTTCGACAACGCTATTAATAACAGCGTGTTCGGGCTTTGAAAGATAGATTATGGAATATAGAGCAATTTTTAACAAAACCCTAATTGCCAATTTTGGTTGTTTTGGCGAAAGTTTAGAAATATAGTAGCTAAGCTCAATATCTTTATCTAAAACCCCATAACAAATTTTTGTAATTTCTCGGCGTTTAAGCGGTTCAACGGGCGTTGAATTTAAAGCTTGCGTTATATACGCACCCTGACTATAAACCTTTGTTAAAACCGAATATGAATCGTAAAAAACCGTTAACATTTCCCTAACTTATCGCCTATATTTATTTTTCTACCTAATAGAAAGCTTTTTGCATCCATTCGCTTGCTTCCTTCAAGCTGAAGTTGACAAATTTCAATACCACCGTCGCCACACTTTATAATTAAGCCCTTTTTAGAATCAGCCGTAATGACCCGTCCGCAAGCAAATTCGTTAAAATCTTCGCTAATATCAGCCTTTTTAACTGAAAAAATCTTTAAAATTTTATCATTTAAAAAGGTAAAAGCGCAAGGCCAAGGATTCATTCCCCTAACGAAACAATCAAGCTCAAAACAACTTTTTGTAAAATCAATTTCACCATCGGATTTTTTAAGTTGTTTTACAAAAGTTGCTAAATCGTGGTTTTGAGGAGTATAAACTTCTTTGTTTTGCTCAATTAAATCAAGGGCTTCTACAATAGACTTTGCCCCTAAATAAGCTAATCTATCAAAAAGTTCTCCTGCCGTTTCATCTGGTAAAATATCCACTTTATTAACCAATACAAGGTCGCCACTATCCATTGAAACTTCAGTTTTCATAATAGAAACACCCGTTTCTTTATCGCCGTTTAAAATTGCGTGCTGAATGGGACTTGCTCCACGATATTTTGGCAAAAGTGATGCGTGAATATTAAAAACTCCCTTTGGACAAATTTCTAAAATTTCTTTACTGAGCATTTGTCCGTATGCACAAGTGACCATAACGTCGGCGTTTAATTTTTTAAGATCAATTAAGCCTTCCCTACTAATTTTTTCATATTGAAAAACAGGTATTTCGTGGCTAATAGCACATTTTTTTACAAGTGAAAATTGAAGTTGTCCACTTCTTCCAACCGGTTTATCCGGCTGTGTGACAACCCCCACCACCTTATGTTTTGAATTTATTATTGCTTCAAGAGCGTTAACCGCAAAATCCGGCGTGCCTAAAAATATAACCTTCATTATTCAACGTCCATAACATTTTTTGCTTTGTCAATATATAAAATTCCGTCTAAATGGTCGTATTCGTGGCATATAGCCTTTGCAAAAAAGTCGTAAGCGGTAAGCTTAAACCACTCGCCCTTTCTGTTTTGAAATTCAATAACAACCTTTTTTGGGCGTTCAACTTCGCCTTGCTTACGACGAACGGATAAGCACCCTTCCGGACCATATTGTTTACCCGAAGTGGAAATTATTTTAGGGTTAATAAATTCAAAATAACCCTCGTCAACGTTTACGACGAATACTCTACGCAAAATACCAACCTGAGGTGCGGCAAGCCCAGCGCCTTCCGCCTTTAATACGGTATCCTTCATATCGTCTAAAAGTTGAATAATTTTATCGTTAATTTCCGTAACGGGAAAACTCTTTTTTCTTAAAGTTGGGTCGCCAACTTGAATAATTTGTCTAATAGCCATAACTTTTCTCCTAACTTAAACTGCTTGGGTTCTTTTCAACGTAAACCAAAACTTTATTAGTAGTGTGTTTAATTGAAGCTTCATAAATTTGGTCAACACACTTTGCTTGGGGTTTTAATCGCATTAAAATTTGATATCTAAACTTATCTTTCATTCGTTTTATTGGCGATTTCATTTTGTTAAAAAATAAGAATTCATCTTGATTTTTATCGTAAATTTCCTTAACCTCAAAATAAACGTCTTTCAAGGTTTCAAGGGCGGTTTGGTCAACTTCCGATTCAACCATCACACGCAAAATAACCGAATATGGTGGGAATGAAGTTGCCTTTCTTAAAGCCACTTCACGAGTGAAAAAACTTTCGTAGTCGTATGTAATGGCAAACTTTAACACGGGATTATTCGGTGCGTAGGTTTGCAAAACTACCGTTCCCGATTTTTCCGCTCTTCCACACCTTCCGGCAACTTGAGTTAATAGCTGAAAAGTCCGTTCTCCGCTTCTAAAATCGGAAAAGAACAAACTCATATCGGCATCTAAAATTCCAACCAACGTGACCGATGGAAAATCGTGACCTTTGGCAACCATTTGAGTTCCAACTAAAATATCACCCTTTTTATCGGCAAATTTCTTTAATATTTCAAAGTGAGCGTCCTTATTTTGCGTTGTGTCGTTATCCATTCTTAAAACGTTTGCTTTTGGAAATAACTTTTTAAGCTCTTCAACAATTTTTTGAGTGCCAATACCCATATAGTTAAGGCTTACTCCCCCGCATTGAGGACAATTTGTAATCATTTTATAAGTTGCGCCACAATAATGGCATTTTAATAGGTTGCCTTGAGAATGATAGTTTAAAGAAACGTCGCAACTATCACACTTTGCAACGAAACCGCATTCACGGCAAATAACTTGCTGAGAATAACCACGCCTATTCATAAAAATAATTGCTTGATTACCTTCGTTTAAACAATTTTCAATTTCCGCCTTTAAAACCGAAGAAAAAATTGAATTATTACCCCTTCTCACTTCGTTGCGCATATCGGCAATAATAACTTCCGGAAGTGGTTTTTCGTTAATTCGCTTTTTCATTTCGGTTAAGTTATATTTTCCTTCTTTTGCGGATAAATAACTTTCAATCGATGGCGTTGCACTACCTAAAATTAACTTACAGCCGTTAAATTCTGCCCTAAATTTAGCAACGTCGATAGTGGAATATCGTGGCGACGATTCACTTTCATAACTGCCGTCGTGTTCTTCATCGATAATAATAACCCCTAAATTCTCAATTGGCGCAAAAATAGCGCTTCTTGCCCCAACCGCAATTTTAGCTTCACCGCTCCTAAGTCGCCACCACTCGTCAAACTTTTCCCCGGCAGACAAACCGCTGTGAAGTATTGCGCAAGTTTCCCCAAAAGAAGCCCTTAACTGCCCTAACATTTGTGGGGTTAATGAAATTTCAGGAACGAGCAAAATAGCGCCCTTTCCACTTTCAACGGCATCTTTAATAAGTTTTAAATAAACTCTCGTTTTTCCGCTACCCGTAACGCCGTGTATCAAAGTTATTTGTTTTTCGGTGGCGGTTATGCTATTTACCACCTTATTTTGGTCGGCGGTTAAAACAAATTCTTTATTAACCCTTTCCAAACCAACGTAAGGCGCACGTCTAATGCGGTCTTCCGAAGCAATTAAAATTCCCTTTTCAATTAAACCTTTAACGGCAGAACTTCCAAACTCGTTATTAACAACGCTTCCTTTAATTTTTTTGCGTTCAAACATAAATTTGCAAAGCTCAATTTGCTTAACCGCTCTTTTACCAATTAAAGCTATTGCTTCATCTAAAGAATCGAGCGCAAAAGAAAGAAAAATCGCCGTTTTTTCTCTAACCCTACCTTTACGCATTTCACTTGGCAAAAACAACCTTAAAATTGAAGCGAAAGGAATGTGATATTTAGCTTTCATAAACTCCATTAGTTTAAGGTGTTCTTGGGTTATTGCAGGGCTTTCATCAATAACTCTAACGATATTTTTAATTTTATTTAGTGGGAAAGTCGATTTTTCACTAATTCCAATGACTACGCCTTCAATTTTTAAACTGCCGAACGGCACGACAACACGACTGCCACAGGAAACTTCAAGCCCCCCGTCGCAGTAGTCGAAAATTTTATCAACTTCGCTGTGCGCAATATCAACAATAACTTGGCAAATCATAATAAAAATATCATAAAATAATTAAATATGCCCATAGCAAAAAACCGTGGGCACAAAAAGGTTAAAATTTAGTTGCTGAAACCTTGCCTTCTTGAATTTCCCTTGCGGCTAAGGTTAAAGGCTTTTCGGTTAAAGTTTCCCTAATAACTTGGTTGTTGGCGTGATCCAAAATTTGTCTTGCACGTTTTGAAGCAACGATACATAGAGCGTATTTTGAGCCTAATTTGTTTGCAATTTCATCAATTGGTGGTTCGTGAATCATAATTACACCTTCCTTTATTTTTAACTATATTTTATTCTAAATTTTGAATTTGCTCTCTAATTTTTTCAATTTCGCATTTAAGCGATAAACCTAAACGAGTTATTTCAATGTCGTTAGATTTCGAGCAAATTGTATTCGACTCTCTGTTAAATTCTTGAATTAAAAAATCAAGCTTTCTACCTGCGCTTTTATCTTCAACGATTTGTCTAAACTGACTAACGTGTGAATTTAAACGAGTTAATTCTTCATCGATATTACTCTTATCGGCAAAAATTGCAACTTCTTGCAAAAGCCTTGCCTCGTCGTATTTAGCATCACCCATAGCTTCTTTAACTCTTTCGGTAATTTTTGCACGATAGTTTTCTTTAATTAACGGAGCCCTTTGAGAGATAGCCAAAACGGTTTTTTCAATAAAATCAACCCTTGACAAAACGTCGGCTTTAAGCTTATCCCCTTCAACTTTTCTCATATCGTTAAAATTATCTAACGCTTTATTCAAAGTATCGAGCAAAATACCTTTAAAAAAATCTTCATCGAAACTTGCTTTGCCTTCATTAATAACGTCGGGCATTCTCATAAGCGAGTAAAGGGACATTTCCGCATTAAGGTCGGGAAATCTTTCCTTTAAGGAATTAAACGCATTGTAATATCCCGTTGCTAGCGAATAATCTACGTCGATGGTTTTATCCGTTTCCCTATTGTCAATTAAATTAACGAAAAGTTCAACCCTACCCCTTGCTACCTTTGAAGCAACGGTTTTTCTAATTGCGTCTTCAAAGCAAATAAATAGGCGTGGAATTTTGGGAACTATATCTAAAAACCTATTATTAACAGCCTTTATTTCAATAACAAGGCTTAATTTTTCCATGGCAAATTCGGCTTTACCATAACCAGTCATACTTAACATAATTTAAAACCTCAAATTATTATAACATAAAATATTAAATATTTCAAGTGTTTATAATATTTTCAAATTGCTTTTCATCAATAATTTTAATGCCAAGGCTTTTAGCTTTATCAAGCTTGCTACCTGCCGACTCACCTGCAATAACCAAAGTTGTTTTCGGTGAAACGGAACTCATAACCTGACCGCCGTTAGCTTCAATTATTTTTTGAGCTTCGCTTCTTTTGAAATTAGTTAGAGTGCCGGTTAAAACAACCTTTTCACCCTTAAATTTTTCGCTTACCACGTTTTGTTCGTAAATTGGCGTTATTCCAAGAGAAAACAATTTTTCAATTTCCTTTAAATTGTCGCTATCTTGAAAATAATAATAAACGTTTTCAGCCATAATTTGACCAATATCGTATAAACTTGCAAGCTCTAAAACCGTTGCGCTTTTAAGAGCTTCAACGCTTTTATATTCTTTTGCTAAATCCTTTGCGGTTTTTTTGCCAACGCCATCAATACCCAAAGCATATATAAAACTGTCAAGACTCGGCTTTTTTGAGTTTTCCCTTGCGGAAATAAAGTTGGCTATTTTTTTATCTTTAAAGCCTTCAAGTTTAGCCAAATCTTCTTCGGTTAGTTGGTATATTTGCGAAAAAGTATTCACGCCTAAAACTTCGTAAAGTTGGCTTGCGGTCATTTCCGAAAAACCTTCGATATTCATTGCGTCTTTCGATGCAAAATGGGAAATAGAAGCAACAACCTTTGGCGGACAATTATCGTTTGAGCAAAAAATATGCGCTCCCTTTTGAATAATTTCAGCGCCACACGCAGGGCAAGTTTTTGGAAGTTCAACTTCTTTACTATTTTCAAAAATTTCCGTTGTGGTTAAAATTTCAGGAATAACCTCGTTGCTTCTTCTAACTAAAACCCTTGAAGGAATTTTAACGCCCTTTCTTATAATATCGCCCATATTGTTAAGAGTTGCTCTTTTAACGGTCACACCGCAAAGTTCAACGGGCTGTAAAAGGGCGAGTGGCGTTAATTTACCCGTTCTTCCAACCTGCCAAATAACGTTTTCTAAAATAGTTGTAATTTCTTCCGCTTCAAACTTATAAGCAATTGCCCAGCGTGGGAATTTTTCCGTTTCACCAAGCTCGTCTCTAACGGAATAATCGTTTACCTTAATTACTGCGCCGTCGGTTAAAACGTCGAGATTTTTTCGATTAATTTCAATTTCTTCAATGGCTTGTTTTACTTGGTCAAACCCGTGACAAACCTTTAAATAATCAAAGGTTTTAAAGCCGTTTCGCTTTAAAAATTCAACGGCTTCCGTTTGAGAATTTAGCTGATTGGTTTCCATATAATTAACGTCGTAAAAATAAATTTCCACCTTTCGCTGTTCGGTTATTTTTGGGTCGAGATTTCTAATTGCTCCTGCAACGGCGTTCCGTGGATTTTTCAACTGCTCGGTTGCCGTTTGATTATATTTTTCTAAAACGGAAAGCCTAATAACGGCTTCACCTTTAATTTCAATTTTACCTTTATAATCAATGGAAAGCGGAAAACTTTTAATGGTTAAAACCTGCTTAGTCACGTCTTCTCCAATAACTCCGTTACCACGAGTTGAAGCTGAAACGAAATAGCCGTTATCATAGGTTAAACAAATCGTTAAACCATCGAATTTGTATTCTACGGTGTAAATTTGTTCTTGGTTTTTCACCTTTGAAATTTTATCGTGAAAGCTTTCAAGTTCGCCAATCGAAACGGCTTTATCCAAGCTATAAAGTCGCTGAATATGAGTGTGTTTTTCAAACTTTGAAATAGGATCGCCACCAACCCTACGAGTTGGCGAATTTGGCAAAATTACACCCCTTTCTTCTTCCAACCTTCTAAGCTCGTCGTAAAGCCTATCGTATTCCCCGTCGGATACGGTTGGATTATCTAAAACGTAATATTCATAGCCGTATTTATTGAGCAATTCAACAAGCTCTTTCATTCTTGTTTGCAAAATAATATCCCCTTTTAGTCAATTAGTGTCATTGGAGCCATGCTAACGGCAAAGGACTTTATTCCAATCCCCGGGAACGCCACGTCGGCAATAAGAGTTCCATTAGCCATAGTTTTAGTTGAAACTATCGTTCCAATACCAAACCTTTTATGGTCAACTCGCTTACCCGCAACAAACCCTGAAGTATTCGTGTTATTAACTTGCTTTTGCCTTGAAAATGAACGAGCAAAATTAGAAGAAACTCCGTAGTTATTCGATGGTGAAGGCTCGTCGTTATCGATTCTACCGCCGTAACCGTAATCAACGGAACGTTCAACTTGTGGTTTAGGCTGTAAAATGCCAAGTTTTGCCGAAAGTTCTTTCAAGAAAGTTGAAGGACTGGTTTGCTGTCTTCTTCCATAGAGGAAGCGACTTTTCGCCCTTGTTAAAAATAATTTTTTTTGAGCCCTGGTAATGGCAACATACATTAACCTTCTCTCTTCTTCCATTTCACTCTTTTCCCCAATCGCCCTTGCAACGGGAAAAATAGTATCGTCAAGTCCAGAAATAAAAACCGTGTTAAATTCTAACCCCTTAACTGAGTGAATGGTTGCAATAGTAACGAAATTATTGTCTACAATTTCGTCAATATCACTTGAAAGGGTAATGGAGCTTAAATATTCGTTTAACCCTAGATTAGGATTGGTTTTACAGAATTCGTAAACGGAGTTTTTAAGTTCGTTAACGTTTGCCTTTTTATTGTCGTTTTCAGCCGTTTTTTCTTCAAATTGAGAAAGGAAATTAGTTTTATCGATAACGCTGTTTAAAAGCTCGGTTAAATTCATCGTTTCCTTGTCGGTCATAAGCTCGATAATAAGTTTTTTAAACTGCAATAACTTACTCTTAACCCCAGCTGAAAAATTTAACTTTTCAGCATCGAAAATTGAATCGAAAATCATTAGCCCGTTATTTTTAGCATAGTCGATAAGCTCTAAAATAGTTTTCTCACCAATACCACGCTTAGGCACGTTTATAATTCGCAAAACGGCTTCGTTATCAAGAGGATTTGAAAGCAACCTTAAATATGCGGTTAAATCTTTAATTTCCTTGCGTTCAAAGAACTTAAAACCGCCGTAAACCTTATATGGAATGCCGTATTTTAAAAATTCTTGTTCATAGGTTCGAGAAAGAGCGTTAATTCGCATTAAAACGGCAAAATCGCTATATGAATAATCGCCGTTTTGAACCATACTTCTAATTTGCATTGCCGTGTAAGCCGCTTCACCGCTTTCTTCGTCGGCAAAAAAAGTTTCAATTTTTTCGCCTTCTTCTCCTTCGGTCCAAAGCTCTTTTTTAGAACGAATCGTATTGTTTTTTATAATAGTATTTGCTAAATCTAAAATTCGTTTGGTTGAACGATAGTTTTGTTCAAGCTTGTAAATTTTTGCGTTTTTATATAGCGCTCTAAATTCTAAAATATTTTTAATTTCTGCGCCACGCCAGCCGTAAATTGACTGATCGTCGTCGCCTACCACGAAAATATTTTGATGCTTAATTGAAAGAAGCTGAATAATTTGACATTGAATTTTATTGGTATCTTGAAATTCATCAACGTGTATGTAATGAAATTTTTCAGCGTAATAATCTAAAACTTCTTTCTTCTCGGTTAAAACCCTATAAGTCATAACCAAAAGGTCGTCAAAATCTAAAGCGTTAGATTTGCGAAGCTCTTCGTTGTAGGCTTTAAACGCACCAACGTATTTTTCAATATCAGCCGTGTAAGGATGTTCTTTTAAATATTCTTCCGGTGTTAAACCATCGTTTTTTGCTGTTGAAATGTGGAATTTTGCATTTTTAATAGCGTTTTCACTAGTTATTTTTAAATCGGTTATTATTCTCTTTAAAACCCTTTCTTTATCGCTATCGCTGTAAATTGTGAAATTAGAAGTATAACCCAAGTTTAATCTTTCAATAAAAGAACGCAAAATTCTAACGCACATGCTGTGAATGGTTGAAACCCAAACTTCACTACCGCCTTCGGTCATATTACATAAACGCTCTTTCATTTCATAAGCCGCTTTATTTGTAAAAGTGATTGCTAAAACGTTATAAGGCGGAACGTTTTTTGCATCAATTAAATAGGCTATTCTACTTGTTAAAACTCTCGTTTTACCACTTCCTGCACCAGCTAAAACTAAAACTGCGCCCTCGGTGTCTAAAACGGGTTGTATTTGTTGTGGATTAAGCTTCTTTAAATATTCCATAATTTCCCTCATTATGTTATAATAACATAAAAGTCGATTTTTTTCAACAAAAAAACTTATAAAACCGTTAAAATAAATTTAATTTTTTAAAGTTGCTTTTTCCTTTTTATATCTTTCAACGGCATTTCGATATTTTGCCGAAATTTCAAACAAATGCCGTTGCTTATTTTCATAGTCTAAAGTGTTATAGTATTCTTGGTCAATCAAACGCCAAATTGCATTGCTAACTTCCCCTTCCGTTTCTAAAAGATTAACAACCTTTTCGTAAAAATCGTCTTGTGTGGTTTGCTTAATAGTCACTTGGTTTGAATTTTTACCTTCGTAAAACTCAACCACCCTCGACATATTAATTCCTTCCGCTCTCGCCTTTTCTCTAACTTCGTTAATTCTATCACCATAAGTTTGCCAAAACCCCGATTTCATTCGTTTTTTAGCTTCTTTTGCCTTTTTAATTAGTTCACTTTCACACTTTCTTTTCATTTTTCACCTTTTTAAGCTATAATTTTAGTTTTTCGACCATTTCCGACAAATTTCTTAACGGAAAAATAAAAACACCCGCAAAACTTTGCGAGTGTTTAAATTAATTACATTTTCTTATTTCTCTTTCTTGCAGCTTCAGCTTTCTTTTTACGTCTTACTGCTGGTTTTTCATAAAATTCCTTGCGACGAAGGTCACCAATGATACCATCACGAGAACATTTTCTTTTAAAACGGCGAAGTGCGTTATCAAGAGTTTCGTTTTCACCTACTTTGATTGTTGACATTATACACCCCTCCTTTGCCCTCTGGCTCAAAATTTAACAAAACAATTATACAAGTCTAATAATAGGTTGTCAAGCGATTATTTCAATAAAAATCAACTTTTTTCAAATTTTTACCAAATTAAGCCGGAGTCCAGCCCATCTTTTGACCTGACAATATATGTATATGTAAATGAGGAACCGTTTGACCGGGATTATCCCCTTGATTAATTACTAATCTATATCCACCTTCAAGCTCTAAAAGACTTTCAAGCTTTGGAATAGTTGCTAAAATTTTACCAACCATTTTAGCGTCGTCTTCACTCATTTCGGCTAAAAATTTAAAATGCTTTTTAGGAATTGCCAAAAAATGATTTTTAGCTTGTGGCGCAATGTCACGAATAATTATGCAGTTTTCATCTTCATAAACTTTATTAACGGCAATTTCACCACTAATAAATTTGCAAAATAAACAATCCATTTTAATCTCCTTAAATTTCAACAGCTAAACAACCGTCGTTAAAAATTTCAATAATTTTAATTTTGGTAATTTGGTTACTAACCTTTCCTTTAACGTAAACCCTAACGTAATTTTCCGTATATCCTTCGGTATAACCGTTTTTAAAACTTTCAGGTAAAAAACTAAATTCCTTTCCAATAAGTTTGTTTAAAAAATTGACTTTTAATTTTTGTTTAAGTTCTAACATTTTTTCAAGTCGTTCTTGCTTTACAGCAGGCGACAATTCTTTTAATAAAAATGCCTTTGTTCCTTCTCTTTTTGAATATGTAAAACAATGAATATCGCTAAACTCGGCTTTATTACACGTTTCATAACTTTCTTCAAAATCTTCGATAGTTTCAGTTGAAAATCCGCAAATTACGTCAGTCGTAATCCCTGCTAAAGGAAAATAAGATCTAATTAACTCAACCTTTTTTAAATACTCTTCCTTGGTGTAGTGGCGATTCATTTCTCTTAAAACTTTGTCACTTCCCGATTGAAGAGAAAGATGAAAATGCGGAGCAAAATCGAATAAATTTTTACAAGCATTTAAAAACCTTTCGTCGACAACGTTAACTTCTAACGAGCCTAACCTAATTCGACACTTATAGCCTTTTAAAAGGTTTAATAGTCCCGCAAGGTCAATTCCATTATAGTTATAAGCCGATAAATTAATTCCCGTTAAAACAACTTCCTCAGGTTGCAAATAATCAATTTCTCTCATTATGCTTTCAACCGATCTTGAACGTATTCTTCCACGGAGATATGGAATTAAGCAATAAGAACAAAAATTGTTGCAACCATCTTGAATTTTAACGTAAGAACGACTTTTTGTAACCTTGATTGGAAGATATTCTTCATAATATGAAGTTGGCTCTTCAATAAAGCATCCCTTTTTATCTAATAGCTTTAAAATTTTATCCTTCGACGCAGTTCCCATAACAACTTCTACGCCCTCTTTGTTAATAAAGGCGTTTGGGTTATTTTGCGATGCGCACCCCAAAACAAAAATTTTAGCAAAAGGATTAAATTTTTTCACTCTCGCCACCGCCTGGCGAGATTTTTTTTCAGCTTCGCCGGTAACGGCGCAAGTGTTAATTATATATATGTCGGCAAACTCTAATTTGTCGCTAACTTCGTATCCAAGGCTTTCTAAACCATTCATAATCGAAGAACTTTCGCAACTATTTACCTTACATCCTAACGTAAATACAACTGCTTTCATACCACCTTACTCAATTTATAAAAACAAATAAAATTACGCATTATATAAGCATTTTTTAATGTTTTTATGTTTATCATAATTTTTCTAATACTACAGAAGACCATTCTCCAACGGAATTTTTACTAACAAGCTTACAACCGCAAACTATAAACGCATTTACCGCCCTTTCAACCCTATCGTTTAAAATTCCACTTAAAACTAAACGTCCGCCTTTTTTGGTAACCGAACACATTGAACTTGCTAAAACGGTTAACACTTCGCAAGTTATATTAGCAACGACGAGATCGAAAGTTTTTTCAATTTTATTAAGGTCGCCTTGACATAAAATTTCGCACCTATCTTCAACCCCGTTAAGAACAGCGTTCTTTTTTGCAACGGCGCAAGCAACTTCGTCAATATCGGTCATAACAACCTTTTTTGCTCCAAGCATTGCCCCGCTTATGCCTAAAATTCCACTACCCGTTCCAACGTCGAGCATTTCAGTGTTTTGCATAATATACGGTTGCATTGAATTAATAACCATTGAAGTGGTTTCGTGCTCACCTGTTCCAAAAGCCATATTGCTATCAATTTTTACAACAACGTTATCCGCTTTACAATCAATCCATTCAGGGCAAATTGTAATTAATCCAAAATTTATTGGTTTAAAATGTTTTTTCCAAATTGCAAGCCAGTCGTCGCCATCGACAACCCTAACAACGGTTTCTAAAGTTCCATAGTTTAAAGCACAGGTTTTTGCCATTTCATTTAAACGAATTCTAACAGAATTAACCTTTTCTTCGGCGCCGTTTATTTCAAAGTATCCTTTTACAATCGATACACCTTTAACGCCTTCTAAAATACTTTTATCATAGTAGTCGTAAATAACCTTTCCGTTTAAAAGTTTAATAACTTCGTCAACGGCTGAAATAGCAACGCCGTAATTTGTGTATTCCCAAAAAATATCGGCAACAAGCTCTTCAGCTTCATTTGTAGTGGTAACCGTAAGTTCAACAAATTTCATAATACTATCTAATTTTTTTACATTCAAAATAATAACGCTTTTCTTTTGCTTCACCCATAGAGAATGATTTTCTCGTTAGAGTTCCATTTTTTGCAACGTATGGGAAAAGATCGTTCTTTTTAAGCTTTGGCATTAAAATTGCAACGCCGTTTTCTTCATCAGCAACGGAAAAAGCATCTTCTTTGCCGTGAACGTAGTCTTGATAAACCGATGGATTAGCTTTAATATATTCGTCGATATATCCTTGAATTTCACTTATTGCTTGAGCGGAATTTGAATTTACTTTTTGGCTTGAAATTTTGCCCTTATAGTAAATTTCAATTTCATCGTTACCGCTAACGGCTTGGCTTAAACCCTTAACAAATTCTTCTCCGGCGTTAAATACGACACGGTGAATTGGCTCGAATTTAAGGTTATCGTCGTAGATATTGTTAATTTCAACCAAACAATATCTTGCAGGGTGGTTTTCAAACTCTTCCTTACTTAAACCTTGCTTAATTTTATCCCAACAAGCCCTTGCGGTTGCAATTGAGTGATTTCCATCGCCAACGGCAAAGGTAAAAGGAATATCGCTACCATATTTTCTTTGGCAATTTTCTGTTGAAGTTACTTCTTCAATAATTTTCATAACCGAATCGGTATCTTCAATTAAATAACCTTCAACGTGTCCACCATCCATATTTAAGTCAGTTTCGTATAGTTTTTTAAGGTTGTGGCGATTTTCGTAAATTGGCTCGATAACCGATTTATTTTCATCGTCAATTAAAACTAAAGCGTGCGGAAGCTCAATTGATGCGTTTTCACGAATTTTAATTCTAACCGGAAGTCTTTCCTTAACGGTAGCTTCGGTGGCTCTAACAGCCTTTTTCTCACCAACAACGTATTCTTCAAGGTCAAAGGAAACGATTAAACCAATTCTAACGTTGCCGTAAGAGGTTTTTCTAACCGACAAAATAAAACCCTTATAGCTATCGAAAATTCCGTCAGCAAGATATTTTTCCATTGTTTTATTAATGTTTTCAATACGTTTTTCTTGATTATCGGTTAAATAAATTTCAGGATAAGTTATTCTAAGGGTTGAAATATCGCCACAGTAGTTTTCAAGTTCAGCCCAATATTTTTTATCGCTTGTAAACTGGTCGCAAGCAATAACCGACCATTTTTTAAGGTCAATACCCTTTTTTGGTAATAAAATTTCTGGAACTCTTAATATATTCATTTGTTTTTCCTTCCTATTTATATATTCGTATTAAATAGCCCAATCGCCATTTTTAAATATTTGAATTTCACTGCCGTCGTTTTTAACGCCAACAATATTTAAATCTTTTGAACCGATCATAAAATCAACGTGAATCATCGATTCGTTTAACCCTTTTTCTCTACGCTCTGCTAAACTCATATTTTCAAAGCCCTTAATACACTCGCTAAAACCCTTTCCAAGGGCTAAATGACAGCAAGCGTTTTCATCGAAAAGAGTTTCGTAAAATAAAATTCCACTTTGATTAATGGGACTATTATAGCTAACTAAAGCGCATTCCCCAAGCATTGAAGCCCCTTCGTCCATTTTAACGATTTTTTCAAGTAAATCTTGATTTTTTTCAGCTTTAACCTGACAAACTCTTCCATTTTTAAATTGCAAACTAAAATTATCAATAATTTGCCCTTCATAAGAAAGGGGTTTAGTTGAGTAAACGATCCCTTCGCAAACCCCAGCTTTTGGAGAAGTAAAAATTTCTTCAGAAGGAACGTTTGGATTAAACTCAGTTCCTTTAAGCGTTTTTTCAGTTCCACCCGTAAAAACACCAATTTCATTTAAACCAACGGTTAAATTTGTGCCGTTAGAAGAAGTATATTTTAAATGAGTAAAACGTTGTTCGTTTAAAAAAGTATAACGTTTTTTCAAAAGCGCATTGTGTTCTTGCCAATTTTTAATTGGATTTCCTTTCGCTCGTGAAGCAGTTAAAATTGCATCCCATAGCTTTTTAACGGCAACGCTTTTTCTATCATTTGGAAAGACCTTTTTAGCCCATTCAACACCGGGAACGGCGGCAATACACCATTGATAATTTGCTTCCATTTGGTCACGATATGGCTTTATAAAAGGATATTTAGCCATTTTCGATTGAGTTATTTTAGCTTGGTCAATTCCCTTCAAACCATCGGGATTTTCCGAAATAATATAGCAAATTGCAGGAAGATTATCAGCCTTCCATTTCCACTTTTCAAGCTCGAAAGATTCGTAAGACGAAAGGGTTTTCATTGAGCAATATTCAAAATCTAACTTGGTTGCTTTTTGGCAGTTCCAATCAACGAAAACTCGCCTTGCACCAAGCTTATAAATTTCTTTAACGAGCATTAAAATAAATTCAGGTTGGTCAAATTCGCAGTCGATTATACAGTCTTGCCCCTTTTGAATATTAAGCCCAACTTTTGCAATTAATTTAGCATAGTTTTTAAGTTCAGTTTTTGTCATTATAATTGAGTCCTAATTTTGAAATAAGTAGCGGTAACGCCTTTTCAAAGAACACGCCGTAAAAATGCTTGTCGGCATGGTCAATGGTTAATTTCATACATTCAATAGTATAATCAACGGCAATGGATGCCGACTTTAAAGCAGAATTTCCGTTAAGATAACTGCCAACAAAAGCGCTAGAATAAATGTCACCGGTGCCGTGGAAATTACGACTAATTTTTTCGCCGAAATAATAGCTAATTTCACCTTTATCTAAAACGGCAACTCCAAGCTCCTTTTCGTTAAAGGAAACGCCGGTTAAAACAACGGTTTTAACGTTAAACTTTTCACTTAGTTTTCTACATAAATTTTCAATATATTCTTGGTTATAACCAAAAAGATGGCAATCTTCATCAAGAAGGAATGCAGCTTCGGTTAAGTTAGGCAAAATAACGTCGGCACCGAAGCAAAGTTCACCCATTTTTTTTGCAAAATTTTTATCAAATCCATAATAAAAAGCGCCGTGATCAGCCATTACGGGATCAATAATTTTTAACCCCTTATTAAATTTTGAACAAATTTGATTAATGTAATCAATTTGACTTGCCAAAATATAACCAGTGTAAACACCATCGAAAGTAATTTTTTCTTTTTCCCAATGATTAATAATTTTAGGAAATTCTTCAGTTAAATCTAATACGGTAAAACCGGTAAAACCTGCGGTATGGGTTGATAACAAAGCAGATGGTAAAATTGCTGTTTCAATTCCACAAGCGGAAATTATTGGAAGAGCAACGGTAAGTGAGCATTGTCCAACGCAAGATGCGTCTTGGACGGTTAAAATTCTTTTTTCCATAATTTTCTCCTATATATTTGTTTTAAATTTTAATAATTTCAGTTTCTTTAAGAGCTTTTTCAATTAAACCTTCAACGTCGAGTTTCGATTCAGCTTGTAGAATTGTTTTCATTCTTGGTTTAATTGCCGGATATTTTGGTAAAAATACCGTGCAACAATCTTCGTAAGGTAAAATAGAAGTTTCATAAGTGCCAATTTTTTGAGAAATTTCAATAATTTCAAGCTTATCCATAGCAATAAGCGGGCGTAAAACAGGCAAAGTGACAACGGAGTTTGAACTTGTAATACTCTCAATAGTTTGGGAAGCAACTTGACCTAAACTCTCACCAGTAATAATGGCTTGAGCTCCGCTTTCCCCAGCTAATTTTTCGGCAATACGCATCATAAAACGGCGCATCATCGTAATCATTAACTCTTCTGGACAATTTTCGTGAATAGCTTCTTGAATTTCGGTAAATTTAACCATATAAAGGTTAATTCCGTTTGAATATTCTGCAACTTGTTCCGAAAGAGAAATAACCTTTTCTTTGGCAAGTTCGCTTGTGTAAGGATAGCTGAAAAAATGAACGGCGTCCAGCTTCATTCCACGCTTAGCAAGCATAAAACCAGCAACAGGACTATCAATACCCCCCGATATCATAAGCATCCCCCTACCCGCCGAACCGGTTGGCATACCCGACAAACCTTTAATAACGTCGGTATAAATTAAGGTTTCGCCCCCTTCTCTAACGTCGATTCTAACGACTAATTCAGGGTTTAAAACGTCCACTTTAAGGTTTGGATTATTTTCTAAACAATCCCCACCAATTTCTCTTGAAATTTCAATGCTATTAAACGGAAAAGTTTTATCGGCTCTGTTAGTTTCAATTTTAAACGAGCAAGCCTTGTTTTCCGTTAAACTTTTTGCGCATTGGCTAATTTTTTGCATATCACTTTCAACAACATACGCCAAGCTATACGAATGTATTCCACAAATTTTAGCAAGTTTTGAGCAAATTAAAGGATAATCTTGCTCGTTAAAATCTTCAATTAAATATCTTGCGTTTAAAATTTTTAAATTACACTCAACGTCACGCAAATTTCTCTTTATGTTTTTTATGAGTAAATTTTGAAAATAACTTCTATTTTTACCCTTTAAATGTATTTCACAATATCTTACAATAATAACTTTTTTCATTTTTTATTTACTACCTTATATAGCTTATTAACCGCTTTGTTTATAGTTTCAACGGCAAAATCAATTTCGCCGGCATTGTTTTCAACTGAAAAACTAATTCTTAGCACACCGTCAAGTTCACCACTGGTATATCCGCAGGCCTTTAAAACTCTTGAATGAGGATGTTTTGAAGAGCACGCCGAGCCCGTTCCAACCAAAACCCCGTCGTCTTCAAGAAGATGTTGCAACACTTCGCCACGAAGGTTAGAACAAGTTATTGAAACAACGTAAGGCGAGGCTTGACTTGATGAAATTACCTTAATTTTTTTATCTAAACCATTAATAAACCGTTCTTTTAAGCCTTTAATTTTCTGGTAATTTTCTTCAATTTTAGGATAAAGCTCTTCAACGCATAACGCAAAATGATAAATTCCTAAAAGGTTTTCAGTTCCACTTCTAAGTCCGTTTTCCTGTCCACCGCCAATTAAGTAAGCCGGCAAGTTTAACCCCTTTTTATAAAACAAACCACCCACGCCTTTAAGAGCGTGAATTTTATGAGCCGAAACACTGTAAAGGTCAACGTCACTTGAAATTTTATAAGGAATTTTACAAAACGCCTGAACGCCGTCGCTGTGAAAAATTGCTCGCTTTGCTTTGGCTTTTACCAATTTTGCAAGTCTTGAAATATCGTTGATTGCCCCCGTTTCGTTATTTACGTGAACAACGCTTACAAAAGTTGTGTTTTCATCGACAAGTTCAAGCAAACTTTCTTCGTTTACACTTCCATCTTTGTTTAGTTTTGCATATCTAACGTTCATTCCCTTTGCCCTTAAAGTTTCAAAGGCTTGAAAAACGGCGGAATGCTCGCCCATTGTCGTAACGGCGTTGCCACGCTTGAAAAATCCGAAAATAGCCGTGTTGTCCGCTTCCGTTCCACAGGAAGTAAAAATTAAATTATGGTTAGGAAAATAATTTAAAATTTTATTTCTATTTTCAGTTAAAAGTTCTTTAACCTTTCTTGCCGGGCGATATAACGCAGAGGGATTATAAAAATTTTCAGCAGAGTATTTTGAGCAAATTTCAAGCAAGTTAATATTTGGCTTGGTTGTTGCCGCATTGTCTAAATAAATTAATTCCATATTATTTTAAGGTTACGACCGTAACGCCGTGTTCACCCTCCCCGTAGCTTCCATAGCGATATTCTTTAACGCTTTTATGCTTTCTTAAATAGTCGTGAATTGCTTTTGATAGCACCTTCATACCAACGCCGTGAACGATTGTAATTTGCCCGGCGTTAGAAACAATTGCTTGGTCAATAAACTTTTCAACTTCAATTAAAGCTTCAATCCTATCAAGTCCAATAACGTTAATTTCTCGCTTAAAATCGGAATTTATTTCCCTTTTTATTTTTACGGAAGAAACCGAGCTAGTTTTTGGTTTTTCACCGTAATCTAACAAAGCCGATTCTTTTAACGTAAACTTCATTCCGCTAACTAAAACAACAATTTGTTTTCGCTTTTCGTTAACGGCAATAATTTCACCAACGCTTGAAAGATTTTTAACGAAAACCTGTCTTCCAACAACGGTCGTTTCCTTGGTTAAAGGCTTTAAATTAGTTGGAAGCTCTTGGTCGTCTTCAAGGTTATATTTCTTATCTTCAAGCCTATTTTTTAAAGTTCTAGCCTTAATTAAATCGCCCGAAGTAATTTCTTCCTTTTTAAGAATTTCCTTAATTTGTTCTAAAAGCTCGTCGGCTTCTTCAGCTTTTTCGTTAACCACTCGCCTACTTTCCGCTTTAGCTTGAGCTAAAAGCCTTTCTCGCTCAATTTTTAAAGCATCGGCTTCGGCTTTAACCCTTTTATATTCATCTTCAATTTGCTTGGTTAAAGCTTGATAGTTTTCAAGCTCTTCCTTGCTTTTTTGGCGCATATTTTCAGCTTCTTTTAAAACGTTTTCAAAAGAAACCTTTTCCTTTGAAAGGTGCGAATATGCACCCCCCGTTATAACTTCGCTTAGTCCTAATCTTGCCGAAATTTCAATGGCGTTAGAAGTTCCCGGTGTGCCGATACTAAGCTTATAAAACGGCTCGAAAGTTTGAGCGTCAAACTCCATTGAAGCGTTCATAATTCGCTTGTCAACGAAAGCAAACTCCTTAAGTTTTGAATAGTGAGTGGTAATGATTCCATAGCTTTTAAATGATAGCAAATATTCAATTACCGCTTGTGCAAGAGCGCTTCCCTCGTCAGGATCGGTTCCTGCGCCAATTTCATCAATTAAAACCAAACTATCTTGGTTAACGTTTTCGGTTATATAAACCAAATTTTTAATATGAGAAGAAAAAGTTGAAAGACTTTGCTCAATGCTTTGCTCGTCACCAATATCACAAAAAACACTTTCAAAAAACGATATTTTGCTATCTGGTAAACAAGGCAAAAACATTCCGCTCATAGCCATTAAAACAAATAGTCCCGTAAGTTTTAAAGTGACCGTTTTACCGCCCGTGTTAGGTCCTGTAATAAGCAAATAATTGCAATTTTTTCCAAAACTAACGTTAAGGGGAACAACCTTATCTTTATCGATTAAAGGGTGGCGACCCCCTTGAATTTCAATAACTTTATCCGTTGTTAAACTTGGTTTAACACTCTTTGTTTTATAGGCGTAAATTGCCTTTGCTTCCAAAGTGTCAAGTTCAACAACGTTTTCAATATTATAGCTTAATTTATCGCTTATTAAGCTAATTTTATGGGATAAATCCTGTAAAATTGCCTGAACTTCAAGGGCTTCTTCACTAACGGTCATTCTAAGCTGATTGTTAAGTTCTAAAACTTCAATTGGTTCGATAAAAACCGTTGAGCCACTTTGCGATCGGTCGTGAACGAAACCGTTAACTTGACTTCGATGTTCGCTTTTAACGGGAATTACAAATCTGTCGTTTCGCATTGTAACGATATTTTCTTGTAAATATTTATTGCCAGAACGAATATACGAAGCGAGTTTTTCTCTAATTTGTTCGTTAAGTTTTTTTATTTTTTTTCTTAATTCGTAAAGTTTTTCCGAAGCCGTGTCCGCCATTTGGTCATCGGCTAAAATTTTTGAAGTAATTTCCTTTTCTAAATATTGATCGCAGTAAAGTCTTTCGCAAATTTCGGGAAGATATTTAATTTCACTATCGGAAATTGATAAAATTCCGTTGGATACTATTCTTGAACTTTTTAAAAGTCTTCCCACTCTTAAAAGTTCAGCCATGTTAAGGGTTGAACCCTTTTTCGCCCTATCAAGTTCATCGGTAATATCGTCGAAAAATTCAACACCGCTAATACCGTAATTAAACAAAAGTTTGTGCGCTTCTTGAGTTTTTTCAAGCTCAATAACCGCTTCCCTATAATTGGAAAACGGTGTTATATTTCGCATTTCCGCTTTGGTTTTATGCAAAACGGCAAATTCAGCTATAAGCGACAAAATTTTGTCGTATTCTAAACTTAAAAGAGTTTTTTTATTTATCATTTTAATTTATTCCATTATTTAAACTATATTGAGTGCATTTAAACTTTGAGCTAACGCCTTTAAAACCTTCGGTTAAATAAACGTTAAAAAGTTCTTGAGCAAACTGTTGATTTAAACCAGTAAAATCGAAAATCATTTTATCAAAATATTTTTTTGAACACATTATATTTTGATTAAAAACTTCAAACCTACAATTAGAAGTTTTATATCGCCTTACGGGAAAAACTCTTGAACCGTAATCGGTTAAAGTTTCCAAATTGCTAACGTTGCAACCTTTACAATTTCTTCCGTTAGGACAGTAAATTAAACTCATAAGTTTAATTGATCCAAGTGTAAACACAAAACCGTTAGGCTCAAATTCCTTTAAACTAAGTTCCTTTGAATGACAATAATAATCGCAAACTTTCATAATTTCAGCTTGGTCAATTTTATTAAAAACGTTTAGTTCAATTCCACCAAAACATTTAACGCCACACTCTTTTGCAAGCTTAACACCAAAAATCCCTTCAACGTAAAAACCGACGAAATAACGAGCAAGCGTTTTAATTTTTTCAATTTCACTATCGGTTAAAAAGCAAGGAATATAGAGATATTTTTCACCTTTAAAACTTTGCATTTCGGCTAAAAATTCTTCAACCACGCCTTTATTATATTCATTTGGCGCAAAAACGAAATGAGTAATTTCTTGGTGGTTTTTTAGCGGAAAAGATGAAATAACCGCAAGAGCTTTTTGCCCATTTCCCCTTTCAATTTTCGGCAAATCAAAAGGCGTTTTATTTACGGGTTTTGTAATTTGTTCACCATAGAAAATACTTTCAAAAAATGCTTTTCTTAATTTATTAAGTTCGGCTTTTGAAATAAAAACTCCGTTTGTTTCAAGAAAAAGGTCGGTCACCTTAAAAGGAAAAAGGTCAACCCTTTGTAAATTATCAAATAAAGCCTTTTTATCAAGTGGAATAGAACGAGCTTCTTGTAAAATCTCGCTTGAATAAACCGTTTTTCCAAGAGCTGTAAGCATTGCTCTTTCACCCACCATAAACCTTGCTTCAACTGAAAACTCTTTAACTAACTTTTGTTGTAAATCGCCGGCAATAGATAGGTCTTTGGTAATATAAATATCGTCGCCAACTGCTACGCTACCGCTATATGAAAGTAGATTTTTTTCGTCAATTATTTTTCCGCTTCCAACCTCAATTCCATCACGCAAAATTTTAAAGCCACAACCAATTAAAAATTGTTTGTTTAGCTTAATTTTTCCCTTTTTAAAAGTTTCAACCTTACCAACGAATTCACCTAAATGACCTTGAACTTTGGTTGATAAAATGTTTTTATCTTCTCCAAAAACGTAGCCACTTGTAAAGTCCCCACGATTATATGCTCGTTTCGACAAAGCTAACTCCCTTTTATAATCTTTGCCTAAAAGGGCTTTTTTATAAAGACTAACCGTTGAGCCAACGTATTCTGCGCTTCTCATTCTGCCTTCAATTTTTAACGAACAAACCCCTGCTTTTTTTAGTTCTTCAAGTTTATCAACCAAACACAAATCGCTTAAAGATAAAGCGTAGCACGGCTTATTGTTAAAAGAATAGGCATATTTTTGTCTACAAGGTTGTCTGCATAACCCCCTGTTTCCACTATTTCCCCCAATCACCGAAGAAAAGTAGCAATGGCCGGAAAAGCCCGAACATAAAGCGCCGTGAACGAAAACTTCCGTTTCAATTATTTTTGAAATTTTACTAATTTCTTCAACGGGGGTTTCCCTTGCAACGACTACTCTTGAAAAGCCGTAGTCCTTGGCAATTTCAGCGCCCTTTAAATTACAAACCCCGGCTTGGGTGGATAGGTGCAAACAAATTTCGGGAAAAAGATTTTTTAGCGTTTTACCTAAAAATAGGTCTTGAACGATAAATGCGTCGGCTTGGGCTAAATACGCCTTTTCAACGGTATCAACAAACTCGCCCATTTCTAAATCTTTAATGAGCGTGTTAACGCAAACGTAAACCTTAACGTTAAAAAGGTGGGCGTATGCAATATAATAGCTAATGTTTTCAACGTTAAAGTTATCGGCATTTTTTCGGGCTGAAAAATTATCCAGCCCTAAATACACCCCATTAGCACCGTTGTTAATTGCGGTAAAAAAGCTTTCCTTTCCACCGCAAGGCGCAAGAATTTCCATACTATCTTAAAACTATGTCGTTTTCCTTTAATTTTTTCAAAATTTTATTAACAAATCCGTCAACTTCTTCCATTCCTAAGGTCTTTTCAATAGAACTGAAAGTCAAACGATATGCAAGGCTTTTATACCCCTTATTAACGTGTTCACCGGTGTAAACGTCGAAAATTTCAACCGATTTTAAAGCCTTAACTTTTGCCGATAAAATTACGTCGATAACTTGTTGATTTGAAACGCTTTCTTGACAAACTAACGCAAGGTCACGCTCAATTGAAGGATATTTTGAATAGCTTTCAAAACAAATTACCTTATTAAAATCTTTTGAAATTAAATTATAATCAATTTCGGCAACGTAAATTCTTCCGCTTAAGCCAAGTTTTTCACAAAGAAGCGGATGAAGCTCACCCATATAACCAACGGTTTCCCCATCGCAAGATAAAACTTCAGCCGAACGACCTGGGTGCATAAACGTTCTTTGGCTTGGTTCGTATTTTACAGCCTTTGAATAACCTGCCGTTTTTAACATTCCTTCAATAACGCCTTTCAAAGTGAAAAAGTCTTCATTTTCACCAAAAACGGCAAGAGATAAAGAAAGTTTTTCAGTTGGCAAAGTATTAGCGGACATTTGATCTTTTAAATATACTTTAGCAAGCTCAAAAAGTCTGCCGTTAAGGGTTTTTCTGTTAACATTTTTATAAACTGCGTTTACCATTGAAGGTAAAAGAGTGGTTCTCATTAAACTAACGTCTTCACCGAGCGGATTGAAAAGCTTAATTGGGTTAACTTCTTCTAAATTATAGCCAAAATTTTCGTAATCTTTTGGTGAAATAAACGAATAGGTTATAATTTCGCAAAAACCATCTTGAACTAAAAAGTCTTTAACTTCCAATTCCTTCTTTTGAAGCATATTTCTTCCGCCAATGGTAATTTGAGCGTTATCAAGAAGCTTTGGCGTAATATGGTCGTAGCCATACATTCTAATAATTTCTTCCGCAAGGTCAGGATAGCCTTCAACGTCTTCACGGAAAAGCGGAACGGTGCAAACTAAATTGTCGCCGTCAACTTTGCATTCAAATTCTAACCACGTTAAAATTTCAACTGCAATTTCCTTTGGAACTTCAATACCTAAAAGCTTGTTAATTTTAGTAAAAGTGGTGTTAATTTGCTTTTTGTTCATATTAGATGCGTTAACGTCGATATAAGATGAACAAACTTCCCCTGCGCCAAGTTCACAAATTAAACTTAACGCACGCTTTAAACCAATTTCCGTGGTATATGCGTCAACACCCTTTTCAAAACGAGAAGAAGAATCGGAACGTTGACCGAGTGCTTTTGACGACTTTCTAATATTATCTCTCTTAAAGCGAGCCGACTCGAAAACAATTTCGCAAGTATCTTCTTTAATTCCGCTTCCAAGACCGCCCATAATACCTGCAAGAGCACTTGGCTTATCAGCATCGCAAATTACTAAATTACTATTATTTAAAGTGAATTCTTTTTCATCTAAGGTGACAATTTTTTCACCTTCGTTTGCTCTACGAACAACAATTTGTTTACCGGTTAATTCACGGTAGTCAAATGCGTGCATAGGTTGTCCAATTTCCATTAAAACGTAGTTAGTAATATCTACGATATTATTAATTGCTCTAATACCCATTAAAGCAAGGCGTTTTTGCATCCATTTTGGACTTTTTTCAATTTTAATATTGCCAACGTAACCTGCCATATAGCGAGAACATAATTCACTATCTAACACCTTAACGCCAACTTTATCAGTCGTTGCAACCGATGAGGTTTTATAGGTTAAATTAGGCATTTTAAAAGGTCTTTTTAAAACTGCTGAAACTTCCTTTGCAATACCTATAACGCTTTGACAATCAGGGCGGTTTGCCGTTATTGAAATATCAAAAACCGTTTCACGAATATCTAAAAGTTCGCTAACGTCGGCGCCAAGCTCGAATTCATCGTTGAAAATTAAAACGCTATCGTTGCTTGCTCCGTCGTAATATTCGTCGGTAATACCAATTTCTTCACCACCGCAGAACATACCCATCGATTCAACGCCACGAAGTTTACCCTTTTTAATTTCCATACCGTCGGCAAGGCAAGCCCCAACGAGAGCAACCGGAACGATATTGCCAACCCCAACGTTAGTTGCGTTTGTTACAATTTGTAAAACGCCGTATTTACCCGCATCAACCTTACAAACAAAAAGTTTTTCAGCATCAGGATGGCGTTCCTTTTCAATCACTTTACAAGTGACAATGTTTTTAACGTTTTTATTTACTTCTATAACTTCTTCAACTTCAAATCCGCAAGAAAAAAGCTTTGCTTCAAGTTCAGCGTTTGAAATATCTGAAACGTTTACGTAATCGTTTAACCATGACTTTGGAATTTTCATTTTTCACGCCCCCTATTACTTAAATTGTTTAATAAAACGAATGTCGCTATCAAAATACATGCGAATATCAGGCACGTGATATTTAAGCATTGCAATTCTTTCAAGACCAATACCAAAAGCATAACCGGTGTATTCATCAGGGTCGATTCCGCAATTAATTAAAACGTTGCGGTTAACCATTCCTGCGCCTAAAACTTCAATCCAACCGGTGCCTTTACATAGCTTACAACCCTTTCCACCGCATTCAAAACACGAAACGTCAACTTCAACGCTTGGTTCGGTAAATGGGAAATATGAAGGTCTTAAACGGGTTTTAATGTCCTTGCCAAAAATATGCTTTAATATTTGTTCAAGCGAACCCTTTAAATCGCAAAGGGAAATATTTTTGTCAACTACTAAACCTTCAATTTGGTGGAAAATTGGCGAATGAGTTGCATCGTCGTCAGAACGGTATACTCTGCCCGGACACATTACCTTAATCGGTGGTTTTTTCTCGGTCATAACACGAACTTGACCAGGAGAAGTGTGCGTTCTAAGTAAAATATTTTCAGTAATATAAAAGGTATCCTGCATGTCACGAGCAGGGTGATCCTTTGGAATGTTGAGTTTTTGGAAGTTAATTTCATCAAGCTCAATTTCAGGTCCTTCAAAAATTTCAAAACCTAATCCGCTAAAAGCTTCAATTAATTGGTTTTTAACCAAAGTTATTGGACTTAACGCACCAATTTTATTAGCTTTTGCAGGCAAAGTTACGTCAATTTTTTCAGCTAAAAGCTTAACTTCAAGCTCTTTTTCTTTAATTTGAGCCGTTTTTTCGCTAAGTTTTGTTTCAATTGAAACCCTTAACTCGTTAACCATTTGCCCAACTTTTGGTCTATCTTCCTTGCTAACGTCCTTCATTCCCTTTAATAGCCCTGTAACGGAACCGTTTTTACCAAGAAGATTAACCCTAATTTCGTTTAAAGCTTCGTTTGTGCTTGCGCATTCAATTTGCTTTAATGCTTCATCAAGTAAAATTGCAATTTTTTCTTTCATAGTTTTTCCTTTTTAATTTATTTATAATTATATATTATATAAAATATAAACTCAATAGTCAAAGGAAAAATTGCAAAATGTTGCTATTTTTAACCAATTTTATAAAAAAATTAATAAAAAAAACGGCGTTAACCGCCGTTAAAAGTTATTCCGCCAAAATAATGAGAAGGAACGTTTCCACAAATTAAATTGTCGTAAACTAAAATTTCAATTTCAGTTTGAAATGAATTTTTTGAAAACATGTAAACGAAATCAACGTCGGGATATATTTTTAAAACCAAAGTTTGTCTTGTTTGGTTTATTCCTGCGCTTTCAAAATTCATAAAAAAATTTGATTTACACGAATTTATTGAAATTAAGTTTACGTTAATTTTTTTACCTACACCTGCTAAAAAACCAACGCCAAAAAAAGCTCCAATTGGAATTTCAACGGTTTTACCATAGTTTTTTTCATAAATTTGACACGTTTTTAAAGAAATATTTTTAGCAAGTAAATTAATTTGAAAGCTATCGCTTGAAATAAAGCTAACGTTTCCCTGCTCGTTGTAACTTATGTTAAAAAAATTTTTAATTTCTCCGTTTTTTTCAAGCTCGCTTTCAATTGCTAAATAAACCGCAGTTGATAAATTTGCTAAAAACACACTTTTAGCTTTTTCAACTAGAATATAGTTGGAGCCAGAGTAAGCTTTAATAATTAAAATTATCGAAATAATAAATGCTAAAATTAGTTTCAATTTAAACTTTTTTTTCATAATATAGTTTATGTTAAAAAGTTTTTTAATTCCACTTTTTTTAGTTATTATTTCCTTATGTTGATATTATCCACAATTTTAGCATATATATGCAAAATTTGTTATCCACATTGTATTTTTATGAAAAAATCATTAATAAAAAAACTGAATAAATAATGAAGTAAAAATACATTGTTAACAAAAATTATTCAAAAAAATTCCTTGCAAAATTAACTTTGCAAGGATTTTAAAAAGCTTTCAACTTCCTTTTCGTTTTGTAAAATAACAACTTTTTCTTTAAAGTTTTCAAGCATGGTTTCAATTTTCGGCATCGAAGTTTTATAAAATTCTTCAGCCCAACTAATTAATTCTCTAACCGATTTTAAACTTTCGTTTCTGCCCTTTTCAATTTTTAGTTTACGCCTAAAAAACCTTTTTATAATGCGCCGTTTGCATTTTTTGAAAGGAACTTTTAATAAAATTATTTTATCAGCTTGAATAAAAGTTTGCTCGCCCCATTCAAAATAAACGCCTTCAATTATCCATTGATCGTTTTTTAAAGCTTGTTCCAATAAATCAAACCGTTCTTCCTTGGGACGTTTAACGTTATAATTATTTCCCGAATTATCCCAAAAAAACTCGTCCATATCATAATGAGATATTTTTAAAATTTCTTTAATTTTTCTAGCTAAAAAGCTTTTTCCACTTCCGGAAATTCCAATAATTCTAATTTTCATATTCCACCTTTTTTAATTATATTATAAAGACGACGATTTGTCAATATTATTAAAATTTATGCTATGAATATAAAATAATTTTTTAAATAAATTTTAATACTTTTATTCATTGTCTAATTTTGAATAAAAATTCTATTGTGGATAAATATAATTGAATAAAAATAAAA
>JAZQKQ010000042.1:0-121012 GCA_045542235.1 Christensenellaceae bacterium
GGTTTTAACAAAGTATGCAGAGCCTTTTGTTGGTGGTGGTGCATTGCTTTTTAATATCCTTTCCAAATACAACTTTGAAAGTCTATATATTAGCGATATTAACGCAGAACTTGTCAATTCTTATAACGTTGTAAAAAACAACGTTGACGAACTTATAAAGAAGTTGACTGAAATGCAACTTGCGTTCGTTCCTATGGATGAAAACGGACGTAAATATTATTACTATACAGCAAGAGATAGATTTAATTCTTTGCAAATTACTGAAGAAACTGCAGTCGAAAAAGCCTCTTTGTTTATCTTCTTAAACAAGACTTGCTTTAATGGGCTTTATCGTGTGAACAAGAAAGGACAATTTAATGTTCCTATGGGCGCATATAAAAACCCAAGTATTTGTGATGAAAACAATTTGCGCAACGTATCTGAGGCTTTACAAAATGTTACTATCGTTTGTGGCGATTATACTCTTTCAAAAGATTTTATCGATAAAGAAACTTTTGTTTATCTTGATCCCCCTTACCGTCCTATTTCTGAAACGGCAGGCTTTACAGCATATAACGCTGATTGCTTTGATGATAATGAGCAGATACGTCTTGCAAAATTTATTGATGAAATAAATTTAAGCGGTGCAAAAATAATGTTAAGTAATTCTGATCCGCAAAACGTAAATCCCGAAGATACTTTCTTCGAGGAACTTTATAAATCATATACAATAAACAAGGTTGAAGCAACAAGAGCAATAAACAGTAAAGGCGATAGCCGTGGAAAGATAAAAGAATTGCTTATTTGTAATTAAGGGAGAATTACACTTATGAAAAGAGATTTTAAAGAATGGTTAAAAACGTTTAGAAATAGCATTTGTGATTACGGTTATTACGTTGACTTTAACAAAGTTTACGGAAACGTAGAAACGATTAAGGTCGAGCTTAATATTCTTAATTCGCTTATCGGCTCTAAAAATGTAGAGGCAGATTTTGAAAAATTGCTTACGGATTATCCGCAAGTATTAAAATGTATTCCCGTATTATTAGCTGTTAGAGGTCGTGAAATTTATACAATTGACGGCGACGGCGAATATCTTTTCAACTTTAAGAAAATGAACTATTCCGTTGAAGAATATAAAATGTTTATGAAAAAAACAGGGCTTTTCTCTTTGATATCTGAACACGTTATAAATAATCTTGTTGATTACGTTACGGGAGTTGAAGTCGGTCTTGATAGCAATGGTCGTAAAAATCGTGGCGGACATTTAATGGAAAATCTTGTTGAAGATTATTTACAAAAAGCAGGTCTAATTAAAGGCGTTGACTACTTCAAAGAAATGTATATATCCGACATTGAGAAAAAGTGGTCTATTGACCTTTCAAATATTTCAAATCAAGGCAAATCAGAAAAGCGTTTTGATTTCGTTGTTAAAAAAGGTGCTACTATTTACGGCATTGAAACTAATTTCTATACAGGCGGTGGTTCTAAACTTAACGAAACAGCAAGAAGTTATAAAACTATTGCGTTAGAGTCAAAAGAAATTCAAGGTTTTGCGTTTGTTTGGTTTACCGATGGACAAGGTTGGCACTCTGCTCGACACAATTTAGAAGAAACGTTTGACGTAATGGATAATATCTATTGCATTTCCGATATGGAAAACGGCGTTGTTGATACGCTTTTCGCTGAATAATATGGCAAAGAAAATTCCTTTACAACCCGAAAATTTCGAGCTTGAAACAAATACTATTTGGGCGTTCCCTAATCGTGGAAAATGGGCAACTCACGACGCCAAATATCGTGGCAATTGGTCGCCTTATATTCCCCGAAACGTTATTTTGCGCTATTCTAACGAGGGCGATACCGTTTTAGATCAGTTTGTAGGCGGTGGAACAACTGCCGTTGAATCTAAACTAACAGGTAGAAATTTTATCGGTATTGATATAAATCCTAATGCAGTAGAATTATCTAGCAACAAATGTAATTTTGAGTTTGATTCTAACGTAGATATTTCTATTCGACTTGGCGACGCTCGAAAATTGGATTTACTCGACGAAAGCGTTGACCTGATTTGCACGCACCCACCTTATGCCGATATTATTCAATATAGCGAAGATATTGACGGCGATTTATCACATTTGCCTATAAAGTCATTTTTAATGGAAATAGGCAAAGTTGCAGAAGAAAGTTTTAGAGTTCTAAAAAAAGGTAAATTTTGCGCTATTTTAATGGGCGATACTCGTAAAAACGGAATGGTGCAACCACTTGCATTTGAAACAATGCGAATTTTTGAACTTGCAGGTTTTAAGACAAAAGAAATAATTATAAAAGAACAACACAACTGCAAAGCAACAGGCTTTTGGAAAACGAATAGTATAAAACACAACTTTTTACTGCTCGCCCACGAGTATTTGTTTGTGTTTAAGAAATAGATTATGGGTAGAAGATATAGCCTTGAAACAATAATAAAAAAATTAAAAGAATATCCATTTGTTGAAAAAATGGGCTTTTGCCAAAAATATGCAACATACATTATGAATCCATCTCAATTAAACTTCATTGAGAAAACTGATGCTATTTATCCTTGGGAATTAGAAGTTTTTGCCGAGTTTTCTTTGTTTGCAGATGCCCCTTGTGCAACAAAAAGCATAAAAATTGATAAAGAATTAGAATTTATAAAAATCATAAACACTATTCGAAATTATCAACATCCATTTTTGAGAGCAAGAACAAATATGGATTTTGCTAATGCTTTTATTATGGTAACAGGATTACAACAGTTTAAAACACAAGAAAATATACTCGACAGGCTTTATCGGTATAATTATTTTTGGAACTTTATTAATGATAAAATTGATATGCCTAAACTGTTTGAAGAGAGTTTTCAAGGTTTAACATATTCTAGTTTTTTAGAATTAGGTGTTTTGATTTTCTTCTATGCTAGTTTAAATTATCCAACGGCAGATATAATAAGATATTTAGTAATAAAATATAAAAATGCTGTTGATTTTCTAAAAATATCACGAGAAGAATATAAAAGCTTACAAAAAGAAAAAATTGATGATAATTTTGAAAATACAATTTATGGCTTTAACTACTTACATCCATACCCTTTTATAGAATTTCAAAAACACTATTTTCTTCCGTTACCATACTTAATTATTGATTCAGTTACGGAATCCTTGTTAACGAGAGTTACGTATGATAATAATTCTATTCGTGAAATAATAGGAAAAGAAGTTGCTCAATCGTATATAGAAACAATCTTTAAAGAAGCTTCCATATATGATGAAGTTCTGCCAGAATCTATATATTATAAAGGCAAAAAAAGGTTTGACACACCTGATATTCTAATTAGAAAAGACTCATATTTTTGTTTAATAGATACAAAACTATCAACCCCAAAATTAGAATTAAGAAAGTTTAATCAGCAAACTATTGAAAAAACAGTTTTACAATATGCAAAATATGTTATTCAGGCTTATAATCGTGTAAAAGATTTTTATAATGGGGCATTTTATCCGTTTGCCGATATAGTAAAAGTAGAGCAAAAAAAATCTTTTGGTATTGTAGCCTTATTGGAAGATTCGTATATTTCTCGTCGTCAAATATATGAAAAAGTTTTTGAAGAGTTGAAAATTAATTCTGAATCAGATGAAGCAATTTATATTAAAACTCATATAAAAATTACTAACTTTAGAGATCTAGAATTATTTGCTTTTCGTTCCCTAAATATATTTTTAGCTCTAAAAAACAAAGCCGATAACCCTAAAGATTGGAATGATTTAGGCTTGTACAAAGAGCAATTATATAAAAATCAATTTAGTAAAAAAATCGACTCAATAGAAAGTTTTACTAAATTTAACCAAACAACTATTAAAAATTCAATCGATGAATTAGTTGCGTGTGGCGCTATAAAAAAATAACTTTTAATAGTAGTTTTACGTTTCACACGCTCCGCCAACAAATAACGCACCTGTTGTGGTGCGTTTTTTGTTTGCCGTTAGGGTATTCGAACCCCCAACTCTCGAAAGTGAGTAAAATATATAATAAGTAGACTTTTAACCTAAAAAAATAGTTAAAATGAACAAGGAGCAAAACGAAATAGTTTTAAGTGAAGTGCTTAAACTTATTGAAGCTTTACGCAAAATAGGCTTAACGCAAGCACAAATCGACTAAGTGTTAAAAGATATTAACATTAAATAATTTTTAAATAAAAAAAGCCCACCGAACACAACTCGGTGAACTAATTAATAGGCAAGGGGGACACCTTAAAAACCTACCTTGAAACCCCTTTGCTTATTCACCATTTTACTACAACTTTTTTAAAAAATCAACTATTTAGGAGCAAAAAATAACAATTTAAAAAAAACGAACTTTAATAAAATTTATTTAACTTGACTTTTTAATCAATTACCCTTAAAATAAGTGTATAATAAATAATAAGGTGAAAAAATGAAACCAATTAAATTTATTTTTATAATATTGGCGGTTTTTGTTTTAATTGTTGCAAGCGGTTGTGGAAATCAAAACCTTTCATCGGTGGAAAAAAGTTCAATTTTTAGTAGTTCGCAAATTAAATCGCAACAAAAAAGCATTTCAACAAAATCAATTGCTAACAGTTTAAAAAGCGTTGAAACAAGTGGCGAAAAGTTTAGTTCCTCAAGTGATAAATCAACTGAATCTTCATCGGTTGGCAACAATCTTCAAACGGAAAATGGAATTAGTTATACTGCGCAAGGTTATAGTGAAAAAAGTGGAAATTTATTCTCGTTTTCTTCAAAGTTAGAAATAAATTTTTCAGCGCAAAGTTTTGTTAACGAGTTTAATCGGTTTGCCGTTAGCTATCAAGCGTCTTCGCCGTTAAAACTTAAAATTTATTATACTAAAAACAGCTCTTCCGCTTTCGACGAGTTTTTCATTGAAGGGGGAGAAAAGGTGTTTAACGGGCTTATAGGCGAATATTTACAAGGTGAACTTGGTAAGAATTTAGTTAAAATTGAAATTGAGCCGATTAAAAGCCAATTGGTAACGTTTAGCTTAAAACAATTTTCAACTGAAAAAATCAGCGTTATTTCAAACGACGTTTTCTACCTTGAGAATTCACGTTTTAAAGTGGGCGTTCGGCTTTTATGGGGCGGTGGAATTTGTTATTTTGAAGATAAACAAGTTCCCGTTAGCGGTCTTAAAAATTTAATTAACCAAGCCGACACGGGTAGACTCGTTCAGCAGTCTTATTACGGCACTCACACAAACGACGAATACGTTAGCGGAAATTATAACGGAACTTTGTGGCCTTATAACCCCGTTCAAGGTGGCGACCTTTATCAAAATCGCAGTAGAATTATCGACGTGGTTGTAAGTGGCAATTCCGTTTACGTTAAAGCTCAACCGCAAGATTGGGCTCAAAACAACAAATTAACCCCGTCGTATATGGAAAATACTTACACGCTTTTAAGCGACTATTTAAAAGTTGACAATCGTTTTATTGATTTTTCAGGTTGGGATCATCCTTATGCCGACCAAGAATTGCCAGCGTTTTATACCGTTAGTTATCTCGACCAATTTTCTTATTATAACGGGACAAAGCCTTGGATGAACGATAGTTTAAGCGTAGAACAATCGTTGCCGTTTTGGGGCGAAGCTCAAAACCGACGAGAATGTGTTTTTCCGTTAAAGCAATCGAACACGGAAACTTGGTGTTCGTGGACTAATAAAACAAGTGGCTATGGAATAGGGTTGTTCGTTCCTAACGTTGATAGTTTTTTAGCCGGAAGGCACGCATATAACGGCAGTATGGATGCCAATTCAACGGCTTGTAACTACGTTGCTCCGGTTAATACCATTAAATTACAAAGTTATCAAGCCTTGGATTATAGCTATTTAGTGACAACGGGAACAAACGCTCAAATAAGGGAAATATTTTCGCAAAACAAGAATTTTGCGTCTAATTCAAGTTTGAAATTAAACTCAATTTCAAAGCGAGTTTCCGATGAAGAAATTAGCCCTGCAATAGATTTTAGTTTAAAGGGAAGCGAAAGTCTTTTAACCAATCCTAATAACACTCAAATAGCTTACGATGAAAGTGAAAAAGCGGTTAAGCTAACTTGTTTAGGGGCGGATTGCTATGTGTATTTAAATTATAGTTTGCTTTCAACGCCACTTTCTTGCGAAAACTATACGAAATTGACCGTTGAATATAAAATTTTATCAACCAATTCACTTTCAAGTTATAATTGCGATACGTTTATATGCGCAGGTCAAACCTTTAACCCTGACGGAAGCAAAATGGTTCGCTCAACGTTAGTTAAAAACGGGGCTTACAACAAGCTTGAAATCGACTTATCCAAGCTAAACTATTTTAGCGGAAACCTTAATCAAATTCGCTTTGATTATTTTGACCAAGGGGAAGTTGGCGACGTAATTTATCTTAAATCGTTTAAATTAAGTTAAAAATAAAATAACGGCTAAGAAAATTCTTAGCCGTTATTTTTAAATAAAAACTTGTTGTTTTGGTAAATAGATTCGGTTAAAATTTTAATAATTTTATCGTCGAGAAGATAGTTTAATCGACTTATAGCCTTATCTTTATGGAAAATTGCGTTTTCTTCTTGAATTGCAAAATATTCGTTTATAATTTGTGGAAGTCGATTATATAGTTGGTCTCGGTTAAAAATTTCATATTTTTTAGCGTTATCTAAAACGTATTGCTCGTAGAACGATAGAAATTTTTTGCTTGGTAAAAAAGTTCTATTAGTTTTATAATTTAAGTCCCCAACGTCAATTCCTAAAAGTCTAAGTAAGGGGGAAATAAAGGTAAGGTCTTTTGCAATTTCTTCCGGACCAATTAAAAAGGCGGGAAGATGCTGAAAGGCTTTTTTATCGTTTCTATTATATTTTTCAGTGTTTTCCATAACCCAATAATCGTGAAGGGAAACGGCGCACTGTAAAACGGCGGAAAAAAGCTCGGCGTTGTTTTTAAAATTTTTGGCAACGATTTTTTTAAATTTGCTAAAATATTTTTCGTTTAGAGGTTGATTTTTAAAATAATCGTCGCTTAACGTTTCGCCTTTTAAAATATATTCTTCAACTACTTTTTTGCCGTGAATAATTGTGTTAAGGCTTGAAGTTTGGTGGCATAAAACGTCAAAGCTGGTTGACAAAACCAATTGGTAGGCTTTATTTGGTTGATAATCGAGCCAACATAAAAGCGCATAATAACAGGCGCAAAGCCCGGGCGCAAGTTTTAGTTTATCGGTCATAAGAAATCCTTTTAAATTAAAATTAATTTAATACATTATACTAAAAAATACCAAAAAAATCAACGATAATAAAATTTTTTAGTTAAAAAACGCAAAAATTGCTAATAAAAAGCGTAAAAACGAAAAATGCAATATACTAATGCTTGAAAAAGTTTTTGCTTTATGGTAAAATTTTTATATATAAAAATTGGTAGCAGGTGTTAAATGGAAGAGTTAACTACAATCCAAACCTCTGTGGCTGAACCTCAAACTGAAGTTCAGCCATCGACAAAACAATCGAATAGTAAATTTTCTAAATATTTAGAAAAAATCTATAATAAAATGCCAACGTGGATGCAAAAAACGGTTAATTTCGTTTCTCGTGAATGGCTTTATTTTGCCGTTCCCGTTTTAATTTTTGCGTTATTTTTCGGCGTGTTATATTCAATGAATATTTATCCTTTTGGAACGGATAATATGTCCAATTACGACCTTCTTGCGCAAATCGTTCCCTTCTATGAACATTTTTACGACGTTATCGATGGTAAATCGAGTTTGTTTTATTCACCGGCAATTGCAGGTGGCGCCGACGTTTTTGGAACTCTTGCATATTGTGCGGTTAGTCCGTTTACGTTTTTATTCTTGTTTTTTGGAAGAACTTCGGTTTATAATGCGGTTAGTTTTATTTTACCTTTAAAGCTTTCTTGCGTGGGTATTTCCGCTTTATATTTATTGAAAAAAGAGTTTAAAAACGTCAATGAATACGCAATGCTTATTATGGCAATTTTATATGCTTATTGCGGTTATATGTTCGTTGCCAACACCTATATAAACTGGGTTGATTTTTTAATTTATATGCCTTTTGTGGTTATTGGGTTTAAAAAGCTTGTGGTTGAAAAAAAGGTGTTATATTTCGGCGTTAGCTACGCTCTTATGATGTATGCTTGTTTTTCCATTGCTTGTTTTGCGTTATTTTTAATTTTTATAATTTTTATTGCCTACGTTTTAATAGTTGGCAAAAAAGGCGAAAGGGTAGAAATGCTTGCAAACATGTGCTATTCACTTTTAATAGCCGTGGCAATTTCTCTTCCAATTTTAGTTCCTGCGCTCTTTGCGTATATGCGGTCGGGAAGAAACACAGGTCTTTTTGAAAATATGGGAAATAATTTGTCGGTTGACCATTTATACTCAAAAATGACCTATATTTTAACCGATTCTGCATTTGTTATTTTGACTGTAATTTATTTTATTAAAAATAGATTAAAAACAAAATTCGACCTATTTTTAATGGTTGCCGGCATAGTTTTAATGTGCCCAGTTTTAGTCGATGAAGTTTGCAACCTTATGAATGCAGGCTCATATATGAGTTATTCGCTTCGTTTTGGTTTTTTAAACGCAACTTATTCCTTTTATATTTCCGCAAGGCTTCTTTCATCCGTTAAAGAAAAACAGGTAAATAAAAAGGTTAATTGGGGTTTTGGCGCACTGTTCGTTCTTCTTTGTTTCTTTGCGGGATATTTTATAATTAATTTAAACAACAGCATAGTTTATGCCGATGGTTCTGAAAGCGATGCAATTTTAAACTTCTCGGGAAGTTTTGCTCACTCAACGGGCGGTTTACAAATTATATATCAAATTGCTCTCGTGGTGTTTGCCGTGTTCGTTGTTGGCTCGCTACTTTATAAATTTAAACTTGTCAATTTAAAAATCGTAACCTATTCGTTAATTGGATTATTGTGCGTTCAAGTTGCCTTTTATAACATTCATCTCGTTAGGGGAAACGCATTTAATCCCCTTCGTTACGACCAATATAACGCAATTATGTCTACCATTGACGAATACGACGATAGAAGATATTTCAGGGTTAAAGATAACAACGCCGCAATAACTAACGACGCCGCTTTAAACACTCACACCAATTCTTTCGGGGTGTTCTCATCGGTTATCGATAACGATAACTTCGTAGTCACGAATATGTTTAGTTACGAAGGCAACCAAACCAACTCAATTGAAACGGCAGGTGGAACTTTCTTTAGCGATTCTCTTTTAGGTTATAAGTATTTCTACGTTCATACCGACGTTAACGGAGAAAGCGAGCGATACACCACCTTAAAGCGTGATTATTTAGTTAAACTTGAAGATACTCAACAAGCAAATTTCTGCGCCTATGAAAACACCGGTGTATTCCCAAATTGCTACACGGTTGATAGTGGCGTATTGAAAATGGATAGTGGTGATTTTTGCGATGATTTACAAGAACTTTACGAATTTCTTGGTGGAGAAGGTAGTTTTTATACAGAAGTTAAATTTAGCGAAAATAAGGACGAGCATTTAAACTTTATCGACGTTTTAACCAACGAAGAAACGGGTGAAGTTATTTATAAGTTTCAAATTAACACCGTGTTCGATGGTCAATACTATATCGACGCCGATTTCCCTGATGAATATTGGGTAGGTTATAACACGAGCACCGCTTACGATAAGTGGAGTTTAGACTATTCAAATATTATTGGCGATGCGGTAAACTTTGGCTATAACACGAAATATAACGGTTTTTATAGTTTATGTTTAAAAAATCAAGGCGACGTTCCGCTCGATTTAGAAACGGTTAAAAATTCAATAACCTTAAAGGTTATCGATAACGACACGGTTTTAAAGCTTAGCGAATATTTAGATAGTAGAGCTTGCTCATACGTTCAAAGTAGAAACAAGTTTACCATTAATGCAACCAGTGAAAACGACGATACTTACGTTTTACTTAACTACGTTTCAATTGAAGGTTTTGAAGCCAAAGTCAACGGCAAGCCTGCCGAAGTTATTGACAACGGAATTAAATTCCTTTTAGTAAAGCTTGAAAAAGGCGAGAACGTTGTTGAGCTAACTTATAAGTCGCCATATTATAAATATATCGCCATTGGCTGTGTTTTAGGTGGAATAATTTTAGTTGGACTTTGGTTAGTTCTTAAAAAGTTCCCAAAATGTCAAAACCTTTTAAACAAGGTCGTTTGCGCAATGGCTTGCATGCTTGCTCTTGGCATTTTTGCCTTCTTCTACGTTTATCCAATAAGCTTGTTTACCCAAAAGCTAATTGGCTTAATAATAGCTTAAAATTTAAGATATAATGCGAAAAAACACCAGTTCTCTTTTTAAGCGAACAGGTGTTTTTAATTTGTAGAACTTAATTTTCTCGTTTCGCTTGTAAAAATTTTGCACAATCGGTAATATTTATATTGCGAGGTGCAAAAATATGAAAAATCAACTTGTAATGGAAGACGTTAAACCAAAATATTCTTTATCGGAAGAGTTAATTAATTCAATAAGCCACGGTTTGGGCGCTGTGTTTGGGGTTGTTTCAATGGTTCTTTGTTTAATTAAATCGACCACCTTACTTAACCTTTTTTGTTCAATCGTTTTTGGTGTTAGCATTATAATAATGTATTTAACGAGTGCCCTTTATCATTCTTTCAAAAGTGGTAAAGCCAAAGAAATTTTTAGAATAATCGACCACTGCACCATATTTATTTTAATTGCAGGAACTTATACTCCGTATACTTTAATAACGTTGGGGGGATTGTCCATTGGAAAAATAATTTTTGCAATAGTTTGGGGCTTAGGGTTGTTAGGTATAGTTTTAAACGCAATAAGCTTAAAAAAGTTTGCTTCTTTTTCAGTGGTTTGCTACGTTATTATTGGCTGGGTTATAGTTATCGCACTTAATACTCTTATTGAGCGCTTAGGTTTTCACGGTTTCATTCTTTTGCTTTCGGGCGGTATTTTCTATACCGTTGGCTCGATAATTTACGCCCTTGGCAAAAAGAAAAAATATTTTCATTCAATTTTCCATTTTCTTTGCGTTATAGCAACATTTTTGCAGTTTTTGTCAATTTATTTTTTCGTATTGTAAATTTCAATTTGACTTAAATTATAAAAGTGCTATAATACCAATTGGGGGGCGAAATTATGACTCGTGCAGAAAAGGCTAAACAATATTTTTTAGAAGGCTACGCTTGTTCACAAGCGGTTTTGCTTGCTTTTAGCGACTTAACAAAGGTTAGTCAAGCCGATTTAATTAACCTTTCTCTCCCGTTTGGCGGAGGCTTAGGTAGGCAACGTTTAACCTGTGGTGCCGTTAGCGGAATGTGCATGGCGTTAGGCTTAATTTTAGGCGAAAAAAACCTTTCAAAGGCAGAAATTTACGAGGAAACGAGAAAGGTTTGTTCTCGCTTTAAAGAAGCCGTTGGTAGTTTAATTTGTGAGGAGCTTTTAAAGGGTGCAAACTGCCAAGTAGAAAGCGGTGGAAGCCCTGAAAAGCGCACCGAAACTTATTATAAAAAACGCCCTTGCGCCGATTTGGTTTATTTAGCAACCGAAATTTTAAGCGATTATTTATTGAAATAAACTAAAAGCTTGTAGTTTTGCAAGCTTTTTTATATAGTAAAAACTAACTTAGTTAACGGTGAAAAATGGAAATTAAATGTTTGGTAGAAAACCATTGTATAAATTCAAATATTGAAAGGGAGCATGGTTTAAGCCTTTTTATAAAAACCAACGACCATAATATTTTGTTCGACCTTGGGCAAAGCGATTTATTTTTAAAAAACGCAAAGCTTTTAAACGTCGATTTAAAAAGCGTTGATATTTTGATTATTTCTCACGGGCATTACGACCATGGGGGTGGGCTTGAATATTTTTTAAAAGAAAATAGCAAGGCAAAGGTTTACCTTTCAAAACACGCCTTTGGTGATTTTTATAACGGAAAGGAAAAATATATTGGCTTAAATAAGTTAATCGATAAGTCACGGCTAATATTAACTGAAAATATGGTGAAAATTGATGAAAACGTGCGCATATTTTCAAACAGCCAAATTAAAAAGGTCTATCCCTTTACTTGTCCAGGCTTATATGAAAAGAAAGGTGAGTTTTTATTAGACGAGTTTTTGCACGAACAACATTTAGAAATTAAAGAAGGTGGAAAAAGCTACGTATTTTGCGGTTGTTCTCACGTTGGGGTTATGAACGTTTGTGAATTTTTTAAGCCGAACTATTTAATTGGAGGATTTCACCTAAAAGATATTCAAGTGGAAGAAAATTTTGAATTTTTTAAAAACTTTGCTTTGGTTTTAAATAACTATCCAACAAATTATATAACTTGTCATTGCACGGGAATTGAACAATTTAATCTTTTAAAAGAATTTTTAAAAAATAAGCTTAGTTATTTATATTGCGGACAAACCTTAAAAATATAGTTTATTTAAAAAGTATTAATAGACTAATATTGTTTGCTTTACTTTTTTGGTAGAAATTAATATACTAAAAAGGATTGGTGGTCAATATGGAAAAAGTTAAAACGAAATATACGTTATTTACTGCAAAAGCGTTAATATTTTTAATAGTGCCGATAATAATTGAATCGGCGCTTAATATGAGTTTGGGCTTTTTCGATGGTTTAATGGTTTCAAACGTTGAAGGAGTGGCAGGCGACGCACCTTTGACCGCCGTGAATTACGTTGACCAAATATCTAACCTAATAATTCAGTTATTTTCCGCTTTCGGTGTTGGTGGTGCGGTTATAACTTCTCAATTTTTAGGAGCAAATAAAGTTGACGAAGCAAACAAAAGTGCAAAACAGCTTATTGTTTTAATGGTTTTAGCTTCGCTGTTTTTAACTGTTTTTGGGTTAATTTTTAACCATCAAATAATCAATTTGTTTTTTGGCGAATTAGATGAAGTCACGTTAAATTTTGCCTATGAATATTTTTACATAACCGTTTGCTCTTATCCGCTTTTAGGCGTGTTTTACGCTTGCGCAGCCCTTTTAAGGGCACAAAGAAAAAGCCTTAACACAATGACCAGTGCATTTTTTAGCTTTATTTTAAATATAGCTTTGAACGCCTTGTTTATTTACGTGTTTAATTTAGGGGTTAAAGGTGCGGCGTTTGGAACTCTTATTGCACGAATTTTCCCGCCGGCATTCCTTTTAATTTTGCTTTCTAAAAAGGATAATTTAGTTAGAATTAAAATTTTTGAAAAGTTTAAGTTTAGTGGAAGTATGGTAAAAACCATTTTGCGTTTAGCAATTCCAAGCGGTATTGAAAACACCTTTTTCCAACTTGGAAAAATAATGGTTTTATCGTTTATTTCCATCAAGTGCTATAACATTGTTGTTAACGGTTTAACTTTAAATTTTCATTCGTCGGCAAACTCGGTGGCAATGAGCATTAACACCCTTGGTTGCATTGTTGGAAACGGCATTAACACAAGTATGTTAACGGTTATAGGTCAAGCGGTAGGCACGGGCGATGAAAATCAGGTTAAGCATTATATGAAAAAAATGCTTTCAATTTCTTACGTTTGCAACGCTATGAGCGTTTGCTTAATTTGGTCGCTTTCGCCAATATTGATAAATATGTATAACGTGACAGAACAAGCAAGCATTCTTGCGCAAAAATGTTTAAATTGGTGTTTTTTAGCTCAACTATTTACCTATCCAATGTCCTTTGGAGCATCGGCAATGCTCAAAGCCAATTCCGACGTTAAGTTCGTTATGGTTGTTTCAATCGTTTCAATGATAACCATGCGTGTTGGACTATGTTTCATTTTAACCACCGACCTTTTGTCAATTCAAATTGGCGCTCTTGGATTGTGGGTGGGAATGATTGCCGATTGGATTGTTCGTGGCGTATCCTTTGGAATTAGGCTTCTTTCGGGAAAATGGAAATATCAATCGGGGTTAATAAAACCGCAAAACCAAACAACTGAATAAAATAAAATTAAAAAATAGGAATTAGTTTTTACTAGTTCCTATTGATTTTTTTTAAAATTTTGGTATAATGTATATAATAACTTAAAGGGGATAACTAATGTTTGATTTTATTTTCGATGCGCCGGTGAAAATTTATTATGGCGACCAATTAAGTAGTTTAGGTAGCGAGCTTAAACAATATGGTAAAAACGTGCTTTTGACCTACGGTGGCGGTTCAATTAAAAAAATAGGGCTATACGATAGAATAGTTAGGGAAATTAAGGGCGCAGGGTTAAACCTTTTCGAACTTTCGGGCATTGAGCCAAACCCAAAAATCGATTCGGTTAGAAAGGGCGCTCAAATGTGTAAAGACTATAAAATCGACGTGGTATTAGCTTGTGGCGGCGGTTCTACAATCGACGCTTCAAAGGGTATTTGCGCCGGTGCTATGGTTGATTTTGACCCTTGGAAATTTTATACCGGTGAAGAGGTAATTAAATCGGCAATTCCGCTTGTTACAATTTTAACCAATTCGGCAACCGGTAGCGAAATGAACGTTAACAGCGTTGTTTCCAACCCTGAAACTAACGATAAATACGGCACTAAGGGTAGGGCGTGTTTGCCAAGGGCTTCATTTTTAAATCCTGAACACACCTTTTCGGTTAGTCCTTACACAACCGCTTGTGGCGCAGCCGATATAATTAGTCATATTTTTGAAGTATATTTTAATACTAACCCCGACCTATATATGTTAGATAGGGTTATGGAAAGTTTAATTGAAACGGTAATTAAGTTTGCTCCAATTGCTATGAACGAGCCAACTAATTACCAGGCAAGGTCAAACTTAATGTGGGCTTCGACTTGGGCGCTTAACGGCTTTATTCGAGGCGGTAAAAAATGCGATTGGTCTTGTCACCCAATCGAACACGAACTTTCCGCCTTTTACGACATTCCTCACGGCTTAGGTTTGGCAATTTTAACCCCACGTTGGTTGAAATACGCTTTAAATGAAAAAACGGTCGACCGCTACGTTTCACTTGGCGTTAACGTGTTTAAAATTGATAGTAAGCTTGAAAAAATGGAAATTGCCAAAAAGGTAATTGAAAAAATGGAAGAATTTTTATTTTCCACTCTTAAACTTGAAAGCTCCTTATCGCAAATTAATATTGATAAAACCCACTTTGAAATTATGGCGAAAAAAGCGTGCAAATTTAACGTTATTAACGGTTTTATTCAGCTTTATCCAGCCGACGTTGAGAAAATTTTAGAAATGAGTTTGTAATAATAAAAAACCTTGCATAAAGCAAGGTTTTTTAGTTTGGATTTTTTTGTTTAATATTATAAAAGTCTAAAATTGGAACTAAAATCATTGCGGTAAGTCCTGCGCTAAAACCGCCGTTATATAAAACGAATCCGCCGTGCATAGCCGCCGTTGACGAGCAAATTATCGAGCAAACGAAACCTGCAATAACGCCAACTTTAATTCCGTATTTTCCCGCTAACGGGCAAAGTCCCGTGGCGAAAGCTAAGCCGTTAATATAGTTTTGAGAAGAAAGTGACCAACCGAGTTCAAAACCAACGACGTAGCTAATAAAATAAGAAAGAAGGTAGTGAACGATATAGCCAACGATAATTGGGAACACGTTTTTAGGGTGTTGACCGCAAGCGGTAAAAGTTATTGCCGCAATAATAACCCCCGTGGTTGGGCCTGTAAATCCAACGCCTTCGGTAAAAAGACAAATGAGATTAATATAAATTAAAATCATAATTCCGTATAAGCCAACGTTTATAAACGTTAGTCCGCTTCCGAATTCTTCAACGAAGTTAATATCGTGACCGGAATCGGCAAGTAGTTTTTTGTATCCTGAAAAGGACTTGTTGTTTTTCATAAACCCTAAAACAAGGGTTACTATAAACATAAAGGCGAAAAAGCCGTTAATAAAATATTCAAATAATTTTTGATTTTTAAGGTATAAAACGTTGTTTCGTTGAATTATTTCCGGGCTGGAAAAACCAAAGTTTTTGTAGAGAAGAGCATAAACGAATAACCCCAATAAACCAATTGCAAGCCCCGCTTTATAAAGGTTAAAGCCCTTGTGCATTCTCGTTGTGCCAGGTAGTAGCGCAGGAACGATAAATCCAGCGAAAATGCCGAATAGTAAAGCTAAAACAACCCCCAAAACCGTAATATGAACTTGCCCGAAAGCATAATCGCTAATGGTGTAGCGGAATAAAAATTCGCTAACGAAAGGAGCAAGGGAGGTTGCAAAATTAGCAATGTGAAGATTTTCGCAAAACTTTTGCTTTCTAACTATACTGTAAACAAAAACTCCTAAAAAAGGTGGAATAAAGTTTAAAATATTTAATCCGTAAAAGCAGTGAGCAACAACTAAAAAATAGGAAGCAAGAACGGTTGGCGTGGTTTTAGTTTTAGTTAAAACTATGGCTAAATTAACGAATAAACCGCAAATAGCTGCGTTTAGAAAGGTGCTTCCAAGCCCACCAACGTTAAAATAGTCGGTTACGAGTTTTGAAGGAGTTATTAAAATGTAATAATAATTTTTAAAAATCTCAACGCCTTCTCCGCTAATAATTGCGCCGAGTGGTGCGCAAACTAAAAAGGCTAACGACCAAAACAAGCTGTAAAAAAACAAACTTTTATAGCTTTGTGGCTTTTTTAAAATTATTTCTTCTTCGGGCAGGGAATCGATAGCGGTTATTTCTTGCAATTCCGGTTGACTTTGCTCGTTTTCTAAAATTAAATCGTCGCTCATAATTTTATCCTTGTAAGTAATGAATTAATTTTATCATATTTTTTCTCATATTGCAATAATTTTTGCGTAAATAAAAATTCCTTGAAAAAATCAAGGAATTTTTTTAGTTATTTATTTTTAAGCTCTAACAAAATTTCTTTAAGAAGTGATTCTTGAGCGACAATAGAAGCTCTGAAAGCTTTTTCTTCTTCAGCCTTTAAAGCGTCGGCTTCAGCTTGAGCCTTACTGTCCTTTTCAGCTTGTTCAGCGGCAAGTTTATCGGCTTCTTCTTTTGCTTTAATTTCTTTTTCTTTAATTTTATTTTGAACTGAGCAAATAATTTTAACGCAAACGAAAATACATAAAGCAATAATTAAAAAGTCAATAATAGTTTGAAGCCAAGTTCCCCATAAAATAGCAACTTCTTTAACTACAACTGCGCCCGTAACTTCATCGAGAACTTCAGGTGTAATAATGGTTTTAATGCTATCAAGGCTACCATTTTTAATAAATAAACCAATAAATGGGTTAATTATGTAGTTTACGAATCCGGTAACGATTTTACCGAAAGCACCGCCGACAACAACGCCGACTGCCATGTCAATAATGTTTCCACGGGAAATGAACTTTTTAAAATCAGCCCAAAAACTGCCCTTCTTTTTTTCTTTTGCCATAATTTTTCTCCTTCGACAAATTTAATATTATTAATTATAAATCATAATTAATTCCTTGTCAATACAAATTTATAAATTTACTTATTTTATCAATAAAATAAACTTTTAAATGCAAATTGGTTGCTTTAAGGGGCGTTTGTGTGTTAAAATATTATGTAATTGAAAGAATAGGGGTAGTATTATGAAAAAAGATTGCAAAACCACAAACGTTGAAACATTATGCGTGCAAGCAGGTTATACGCCTAACGTAGGCGAGCCTCGTGTTGCGCCAATTTGCCAATCAACGACCTTTTATTATGAAGAAGCTGAACAACTTTCTAACCTTTTCGACCTTAAAGATAACGGCTTTTTCTATTCTCGCTTAGGAAATCCAACCTGCGACGTTTTAGAAAAGAAAATTGCTCTTTTAGAAGGCGGTAAGGCGGGTCTTTGCGTTTCAAGCGGTCAATCGGCAAATTTAACGGCAATTTTAAACGTTTGCTCGGCAGGTGACCACATCGTTTGTTCAAAAACCATTTACGGCGGAACAAGTAACCTTTTTTCAGTTACTTTAAAAAGAATGGGCATCGACATTACTTTCGTGCGTCCAGATGCTACCATTGAAGAATTGGAAAATGCCGTTCAAGAAAACACGAAGGTTATTTTTGGTGAAACAATTGCAAACCCTGCAATCACCGTTTTAAATTTTGAAGAATATTCTTTCGTTGCAAAAAAATATGGTATTTTGTTCGTTGTCGATAACACTTTGGCAACGCCAATTCACGCAAAACCACTTAGTTTAGGCGCAAATATCGTAACTCACTCAACCACTAAATATATGGACGGCCACGCAACGAGCGTTGGCGGTTGCGTTGTTGAAGGTGAGTTTAATTTTAAAGGAAACCCACGCTATAAGTCGTTTAACGAGCCAGATGAAAGCTATCACGGCATTGTTTACGCCACCGCTTGCGATGCTCCTTTCACCGTTAAAGCTCGTGTTCAACTCATTCGTGACACGGGAATGATGATGTCGCCAATGAACGCCTTTTTAACTAATTTAGGAACGGAAACTCTCCATTTAAGAATGGAAAGAACTTCAGAAAATGCTTTAAAGGTTGCTGAATTTTTAAAATCGTTAGACGTTGTTGAATTCGTTAAATATCCTTTATTAAAAGGCGATAAAGAATATGAAACCGCCGTTAAATACCTTAGCGGTGGAGCAGGCGGAATGCTTTCCTTTGGTTTAAAAGGTGGAAGAAAATCGGCTGAAAAGTTTATTTCAAATTTAAAGCTTTTAGCTTTAGTTACTCACGTTGCCGACCTTAGAAGTTCGGTTATTCACCCAGCGTCAACAACTCACCGTCAGCTTTCTGATAAGGATTTAATTGAAGCTGGCGTTCCAGAAAACTTAATTCGCTTGTCAATCGGTATAGAGCATATTGACGATATAATTGCCGATATTAGTCAAGCAATAAAAAACCTTTAATCTAATTGGAGGAATTATGCCAATTATAATACCAAAAGATATTCCCGCATTTTCAATTTTAAAAGAAGAAAACATTTTCGTAATGGCAAGGGCAAGGGCTATTCAACAAGACATTAGGCCAATTGAAATTGCAATTGTAAACTTAATGCCAACCAAGGTTGAAACGGAAACCCAGCTTATGCGCCTTCTTTCAAATTCACCACTTCAAATTAACGTTACTCTTGTTAACATGGCAAGCCACGAAAGCAAAAACGTTTCTCAAACCCATCTCGATAGGTTTTATAAAACCTTTGACGAAATTAAAGAAAAGCATTTCGACGGTATGATAATTACCGGTGCGCCCGTTGAAAACATTGAGTTTGAAATGGTTGATTATTGGCAGGAATTAAAGGACGTTATGGATTATGCCGAAACCAACGTTACCAGCACGATTTATATTTGTTGGGGGGCTCAAGCGGGGCTTTATTATCACTATGGAATTAAAAAACATTCTCTCGAAAGCAAGCTTTTTGGCGTTTTCCCACACAAAAAACTCGTTAACGATCCACTTTTAAAAGGCAGTGACGACGTTTTTTATATTCCACATTCAAGGCATACGAAAATTAACGATGCCGACCTTTTAAATTGTAAGGATTTAGAAGTTTTAGCATCGTCAAAACAAGCTGGTTGCGCAATAATAAAGTCGAAAGACAACAAAAAATTCTTTTTCACCGGTCATTCTGAATACGACCGTGACACCTTAAAAAAAGAATACTTTCGTGACGTTGACAAGGGCTTAAAAATTGCACCGCCTGAAAATTATTTTACCGATAGTTCCTTTACGTCGGTTGATATGAAATGGGTGAGTATGGCAAACTTAATTTACACAAATTGGCTCAATTACTACGTTTATCAAGTTACACCTTATGAATTTTAAAAAACAACCCTTCACTCGAAGGGTTGTCTTAATTTTGGCTGTTTGTTAAAAATTTATAAAAAATACATACCGAAAGTTATGTATTTTCTTTGGTGCGGCAGAGAGGACTTGCTCTGCAAAGTAAACTTTGCTATCACGCCAGCCCTGCAAAAGTGCCACTGGCACTTTTGGTTGCAAATTAATGAGAAAAACTTAAATTTAATTTAAATTTGCAACTTCCCAGTCGTTCAAGTCCTCTCGTTTTAATTAAATAAAAAAATACATACCAAAAGGTATGTATTTTCTTTGGTGCGGCAGAGAGGACTTGAACCCCCACGTCGAGGACATAAGATCCTAAGTCTTACGCGTCTGCCAGTTTCGCCACTGCCGCATTCATCCCACATGGGGATTACTTAAAAATTTAACCTGCCCCCGCAAATGTATTGCAGAAACAGGGTAAACGTGAAATGGTGCACCTTCGGGGACTCGAACCCAGGACCCACTGATTAAGAGTCAGTTGCTCTACCAACTGAGCTAAAGGTGCTGGTGATCCATCGGGGATTCGAACCCCGGACACCGTGATTAAAAGTCACGTGCTCTACCGCCTGAGCTAATGAATCATTAATGCCAAAATAGGCAAATTTTAAATTATTTTGGCTGGGGTGGCAGGATTCGAACCTACGAATGCTGGAATCAAAATCCAGTGCCGTACCGCTTGGCGACACCCCAATATTAAATTAAATGGGGCGAGAAATGGGAATCGAACCCACGACCTCCAGGACCACAATCTGGCGCTCTAACCAACTGAGCTATTCTCGCCATAAAGCGTTTGGCGCGCCTGAAGGGATTCGAACCCCTGACACACGGCTTAGAAGGCCGTTGCTCTATCCTACTGAGCTACAGGCGCATGTGGTAATATGCACGGCGCTTCTGCCTAATATAATGGTGGAGCGGGTGAAGGGAATCGGACCCTCGCGACCAGCTTGGAAGGCTGGGGTTCTACCATTGAACTACACCCGCACTTCACACAATGCTAACAAATTATACCAAAGGAAAGGTTTGTTGTCAAACGATTTTAACCAATATATTACAAAAATTTCAATAAATTTTCAAAAAATTTTTCTTTACTAATTATACTTTCTTTTGCTAATAAATTTCTCTAAGGGTGGCAACTGCTTTAGATTGGTTAATAACTAAATAACAAAAGCTTTTATAGGCGCTGGTTCGTGAAAGCGTTCCCGGATTAATGGTCAAAACGCCGTCAATTTCTTCAACTCTCATTTTATGATTGTGTCCGTAAACGACAACGTTGCACTCCTTGCTTTTTGCATACGCCACAAGGCTTTTTAAGCTGGTTTTAACGCCGAATAGGTGACCGTGGGTTAGCAAAATTCTTTTTTGTTCAATTTCAATAATTTGTTCGTGACAGCCTGCAAAACCGCCGTCGCAATTGCCGTCGACGATAATTGCTTTTTCATAGGCTCCGTCAATAGAAAAAACGTCGCAATTGCCGTCGCCTGCGTGTAAAATAAGGTCGCATTCGTTGCAAATTTGTTGGCATTTTTTAAGTAGGGTTTTATTGCCGTGAGTATCGGAAAAAATCGTTATTGTTTTCATAGTTTAGAAAGAAGGTTTTCAATTGCACGCCTTCTGTGGCTAACGCCGTTCTTTTCTTCATCGGTTGCTTCGCCAAAAGATTTTTTTAGGTCGTAACTGTAAAAAATACTGTCGTAACCAAAGCCGTTTGAACCAACTTCTTTAAATAAAATTTCACCAAAGGTTTCGCCTTCGCCAAAAATTACGCTACCATCTTGTTTGTAAAGGACAACGCAACAATGAAAGCGAGCGCTTCTATCTTGGGCGTTTTCTAAATTTTTTAAAAGAAGCTGGCGGTTTAGCTTGTCGTTTCCATGTTCACCTGCGTAGCGAGCGCTAAAAATGCCCGGAGCGTCGAATAGGCTATTTACCATTAGTCCACTATCATCGCTAATTGCATCGCAATTAAGTTTTTGAGAAATGGTTTTTGCCTTAATGAGCGCATTGTCGAAAAAGGTTTTGCCGTTTTCTTCAATTTCGTCCGTAAAGCCGGCTTCTTCCATGGTAACGATATCGTAGCCGTTAGGAAGGAGCGATAATAGTTCTTTAATTTTGCCTTTGTTGTTGCTTGCAAGCACAAGTTTTTTCATAATTTAACCCTTATTTACAAAATAAAAAGTCGGTGTTTAGCCGACTTAATTATTAAAATTTATCCATTTCAACAATAAGCATGCTTTGACAAGCTGTATAGCTTATAGATTTTCCCATTTCTTTAATTTTGCTGATAGCTTCAGTGCTTTTTACCGTTGCAATATTAAAATGTTCGGTGTTGATAGCTTTGTTAGCAAGAACGTTAATTGCTGAATTAAAAGCGCCGAAACCGTTGGTTACGCAGTTGAAATTTAATTGTTTTAAAAGCGCAATATTAAAGTTAACTCTAACGTTAGGGTTGCCGAATCCTGCAAAACAAACCGATGCGTTATGACCTGCAAGTTTAAGGGCAATATCGGTGTTAAGGTTGGCTCCGGTCATGTAAACAACGTAGGGCGCAAGTCTTGCTCCCGTTAATTCGGCAATGGTTTTTTCTACTCTATTATCAGCGAAAATAGGGTAGTAAATGCCAACGGTTTTAGCAAGTTCAAGGTTTTGTGGGTTGTTGTCAACTAAAATTGGAACGCCTTGATAATAAATTATGAGTTGAGCTAAAATAATACCCAAAACGTCGGCTCCAACAATAATAACGTGGTCGCCTTTACTAAAGTTAAGTTGGTCAACAATGCGGTTAGCAAGGGCAACGTGATCGATAAACAAAGCGTCACGCTCGGAAACGTTTTGCGGTAAAACGGTGATATCGTTATTGTCCATAATAGCGAAATCACGCAAAAAACCATCGCTGTTTTTTCCTGCAATTTTAAAATTTACACATTTTTTTTCGTTATGCTTAGCACATTCGTAGCATTCGCCACAATTGGTAGTAGGGTGTAAAAAGGCGGTCATACCACGTTCAAACCCAAAAGGATTTTCACCGCTTGTTTCAACGATTTTACCAATTGCAACTCTGCCTGGGGTAATAGGGTATTCTACCCTTGGATCACCCATAAAAGTTTGAAAATCTTCTTCAATAAACATACATTTGGTAACTTTAACCTTAACGCTGTTTTGGTTTTCAAAAACTTCCTTTTTTTCAGTTGTGGAAATTGCACCGGGTGCTGTAATATGAATTCCGTCCATAACAATCCTTAATAATTTAGTAACAATAAAAGAATTTTATTGTAAAAAGTATAATAATTTTACTATACAATCAATTTTTTAGCAAGCATTTTTTTGCTTAAAAACTTAAAATGAGAAAATTGGGTGAATTTTAAATAAAAAACTTGTCAAAATTTTAGGAATTCACTTTTTAAAGGTAAAAAATAGTTGACTTATGGTAAAAACTATAATATAATTGTCTACGGCATCGAAGCTCGGGCAACGATGTAACAAATTTCCGAGGTGAAAAAAATGAGAAACGGTATTCATCCAGATTATAAGCAAGTGACCGTTAAGTGCGCTTGCGGTGAAACTTTCGTAACAGGAACAACGAAAAACGTTGACGTTATTAAGGTTGACATCTGTTCAAAGTGCCACCCATTCTTTACTGGCAAGCAAAAGCTCGTAGACACTGGTGGTCGTGTTGATAAGTTCAAAAAAAGATACGGTATTTAATTCCGTGGTAGCAACTCTAAGTTTGGGCTTAGAGTTGTTTTTCTTATGTAAAGGTATATTATGGCAAAAAAATCAAAAAAATGTAATAGAACGAATATTGGCGGTCAAGCGGTTTTTGAAGGCGTTATGATGCGTGGCGCAACCTCAATGGCAACGGCTGTTCGTGATGAAGAGGGGGCTATTCGTCTTGAAACGAAGCGTTTGAAAGCTCCTGAAAAAAAGAATTTTTTCGTTAAACTACCAATTGTTCGTGGGGTTGTTAACTTTTTCAACTCAATGGTTGGCGGTATTACCACCTTAATGCGTTCTGCCGAAGTTTACGGTGGCGACGAGCCGACTAAGTTTGATAAATGGCTTTCGGAAAAGCTTAAAATCGACGTTATGCAAGTTATTATTTTTATTGGCGTTGCGTTAGGTTTGGCTTTATCAGTTTTGCTTTTTATTCTTTCGCCACAATGGGCAAGTGAGCTTATAAGTCGATTAACGGGGATTTCCCAAACGAGTTTTGCTTTTAATTTAATTGAAGGCTGTCTTAGAATGGTAATTTTCGTTATATACATATTGTTAACTTCTTTAATGAAGGATATAAAAAGAACTTATATGTATCACGGCGCAGAACATAAAACCATTTCTTGCTATGAAGAAGGTAAAGAGCTAACCGTTGAAAACGTGCGTTCATGCACACGTGTTCACGATAGATGCGGAACTACTTTTATGTTTTTCGTAATGCTGGTTAGTATTTTAGTTTTTTCGCTTACAAACTCATTTTTAGGCGTAACGGGCTTTTTGCGTGCCCTTGTAAAAATTGCTTTCTTGCCACTTGTAGCAGGGCTTAGTTACGAGCTTTTAAAGGGGCTTGCAAAAACCGATTGGTGGATTTTCTATCCAATTAAACTTCCAGGACTTCTTCTTCAACGAATAACCACTTCCGAGCCTACCGACGATATGATTGAAGTGTCAATTAAGGCTTTTACAACCGTTTTAGAAATGGAAGCCGACCAAAATATTTCTACTCAAGATTTTATAACCGCTCGCAAAATTTGCGATTTACATAAAGACGTTGAGAAAATTTTAACCGACGGTGGCGTTACCGATACCGCCGACGGTGAGTGGATTGTATCAATTTGCGCAAAGGTTAATCGTTCTGAAATTAGCGGTAATTTAAAATACGTTAAGCCAAGCGTAACTGAAAAAGCCTTGAAAATTGCAAAGGAAAGGGCTACGGGCAAACCCCTTTGGTATATCGTTGGCGACACGGAATTTTACGGTAGAAAGTTCGTCGTTGACGAAAGGGTTTTAATTCCTCGCCCAGAAACGGAAGAACTTGTTTATAACGCTTTAAACTGCATAACCGACCAATCAAAAGTTTTGGATATGTGCACGGGTAGTGGAGCAATTGCCATAACTATTAATCTTGAAAAGTCAGCCTCCGTTACCGCCGTTGACGTTAGCGGTGAAGCTTTAAAAGTAGCAAAGCAAAACGCTTTGGCGTTAGGCGCAAAGGTTGATTTTATTGAAAGCAATATGTTTGAAGGGTTAGGTGAAGAAAAATTCCATTTAATTATTTCAAATCCACCTTACGTTAGCGCAACCGATATGGGAAATTTACAAAGAGAAGTCACTTTCGAGCCAAAAATTGCTCTTTCGGGCGGTGAAGACGGGTTAGATTTTTACAGAGAAATTTGCAAAAATGCACCAAATTTCTTGTTTGAAAAGGGCGTTTTATTAATGGAGTGCGGGTATAATCAAGCAAGAGAAATTGAAAAAATGCTCCAAAATGCAAAGTCCGTTGAAATTATTAAAGATTTACAAGGCGTTGAAAGAATGGTGAAAGCTGTTTTTTAACCTTTTAGTTTATAAAAAATGCAGGCATAGTCTTGCATTTTTTGATTTTTATTGAAAAATATTTAATTATTTTTTTGTTTTTGTCACAAAAACAGTTGTGTTTTGGTGAAAAACAATGTATAATATCAAAAATAGGAGATAAATATGATTTCTAAATTAGAAGGAATACTTGAAAAATTTAACAAATTAACCGAAATGGTTTCCGATCCACAAGTTATTGCAAAAATGGACGAATGGCAAAAAATTGCCAAAGAGCGTGCCGATATGGAAGAAACCGTTGAAAAATATTTAGAATATAAAAAGGTTAAAAAAGAGCAGGAAGACGCTGCTTCAATGGCTGCCGTTGAAACGGATAAGGAAATGAAGCAAATGCTTGAAGAAGAAGTTTACGTTTGTAAAGATAAGCTTGAAAAAATTACTGAAGAGCTTAAATATTTGCTCATTCCAAAAGATCCAAACGACGATAAGAACGTTATTTTAGAAATTCGTGGCGGTGCAGGTGGTGAAGAAGCTGCTCTCTTTGCCTATGAGTTATATAAAATGTATGTTCGCTATGCTGAAAGAAACCGTTGGAAAACGGAAGAAATTGAAGTTAGTGAAACGGAAATCGGCGGAATTAAGGAAGTGACCTTTTCCGTTAGTGGAAAGGGGGCGTATTCTCGCTTAAAGTTTGAAAGTGGCGTTCACAGAGTTCAAAGAGTTCCTGAAACGGAATCGCAAGGTAGAGTTCACACGTCAACTGCAACCGTTGCCGTTTTGCCTGAGGTTGAAGATATTGAAATTAACATTGATGAAAAGGATTTAATAATTGAAACTTGCCGTTCAAGTGGCGCAGGTGGTCAACATATTAATAAAACTGAAAGTTGCATTAGAATGGTGCATATTCCAACGGGTATTGTCGTTAACTGTCAAGACGAGCGTAGCCAAATTAAAAACCGTGAAAAGGCAATGAAGGTTATGAAAAGTCGACTTTACGATTATTATAGTCAACAATATCAAAGCGAATATTCTGAAAATCGTAAAAATCAGGTTGGAACGGGCGATCGTTCGGAGCGAATTAGAACGTATAATTATCCACAAGGTAGGGTAAGCGACCACAGAATTAATAAAACCATTTATAACCTTCCAGAGTTTCTAATGGGGGATATGGACGAAATGATTGAAGCTTTATTAATTGCTGAACGTGAAGCAAAGCTAACCGGTGGCGATTTAGATTAAAAAGTTGAGTTTACGAATATATAGGCGCACTTTTTCGTGCGAAAGGATAAAATTATGGCAATTTCAAAATTAGCAGGAAGCATTAAAGAATCTATGACTTTAGCAATTACGGCTAAGGCAAAAAAATTAAAGCAAGAAGGCAAGTCTATAATTGGTTTTACCGCAGGTGAGCCCGATTTCGATTCGCCTGAAATTGTAAAAAAAGCTTGTGAGCAAGCCTTAAAAGAAGGCTTTACAAAATACACTCCGGCTTCTGGTATGCCGGAACTTAAAACGGCAATTTGTAAAAAGCTTGAAAGGGAAAACGGCTTAATTTATCAACCTAATCAAATCGTAGTTTCAAGTGGCGCAAAAAGTTCGCTTTATCACGCAATTTTGGCTATCGTAGATCCTGGTGACGAAGTTATTATTCCAACTCCGTTTTGGCTTACTTATGAAGAACAAGTTAAACTTGCTGAAGGAAAGTGCGTTTTCGTTAACACAAGTAAAACGGGTTATAAGTTAACTGAAGAGCTTTTTAGACAAAATATAACGGAAAAAACCAAAGCGGTAATTATTAATTCTCCGTCAAATCCAACGGGTGCGGTATACACTAAGGAAGAACTTGCTGTTATTGCTAAGGTGTGCGTTGAAAAGGATATTTATATTATTTCCGATGAAATTTACGAAAAACTCGTTTACGGCGTTGAACACGTTTCAATTGCATCGGTTAGCGAAGAAGCAAAAAATAAAACCATTATAATAAACGGAATGAGTAAAGCATATTCTATGACAGGGTGGAGAATTGGATATACTGCTTCTTCGGTTGAAATTGCAAAGGCAATGACCAACGTTCAAAGCCATACCACTTCTAACGCATGTTCTCTTTCACAATATGCTTCAGTGGTAGCGCTTAACGAAGCGGATCAATTTACTCAAGATGCAAAAAGCATTTTTTCTGCAAGAAGATTGCTTATGGTTGAGTTTGCTAAAAAACTTAAAAACGTTTCTTTCGTTGAGCCACAAGGCGCTTTCTATTTATTTATCGACGTTTCAAAATATTACGGAAAGAGTTTTAACGGCAAGGTAATTAACGGTTCAATCGACATGGCAGACGCTCTTTTAGATATGGGCGTAGCGGTAATTCCAGGTTTACCGTTTGGCGACGATAATTGTATAAGGTTATCATACGCAGTTTCGGAAACGGATATCGTTAAAGGTTTTGAGCGCATTGAAAGCTTTTTACAACAGGTTAAGTAATCAATTGTGATGAAATAAAAAAAATATAGTGAAAATAAAAAATTATTATAAAATTTTTCTCAAAAAGTATTGAAAAATTCGCAAAAATAAGTTATAATCTATTTAGTTAAAAATTTTGGAGGCAAAATATTATGATTAACATTATTTGTGGACCAAAGGGCACAGGTAAAACAAAAATTATTCTTGAAAAAATTGATGAATCTGTAAAGGTAGCAAAGGGTAACGTTGTTTTTATTACCGATAAAAAAATCAACTCTTCAAAAATTGATTTTAACGTTCGTTGCGTTTATGCAGAGGAATATAAAATTGCATCAGCTGAAAGCTTCCGTGGCTTTGTAAACGGTTTAGTAGCCGGCAACTCTGACATTGAATATTTATTTATCGACGGAGTTATTAGAATTATTAAAGATGATGAAGCTGGTCTTAAAGCTTTCTTTGAAGATATTGAACGCCTTGAAAAGGAATATGGCTTTAAAGCAGTTTTAACAGTAAGTATTGCCAAGGAAGATTTGCCTTGCTATCTTAAACAATTTGCTATTTAAGCTTATTTAATAATCGGCAAGTCCGCAGGGCTTGCCGATTTTACAATTTATAAAAACAACTTTAAAAATATAGGTGAGTGTTATGGACGATAAAAAAACAATGTTTTCGGCGGTTCAGCCAAGTGGAATTCCAACAATTGGTAATTTTGTTGGAGCAATTAAAAATTGGGTAGACTTTCAAGACCAATTTAACTGCATATATTCCATTGCCGATTTGCATACTTTAACCGTTAAGCAGGAGCCAGCTCTTCTTCGACAACGCTCTCTTGAATTATTGGCTTTATATATCGCTTGCGGGTTAGATCCTGAAAAATGCGTGCTTTTCATTCAATCACACGTTCACGAACACGCCGAACTAACTTGGATTTTAAACACCATAACCTATCCGGGCGAGCTATCAAGAATGACTCAGTTTAAGGATAAAAGTCAGCGCCATGCAGAAAACGTTAATATGGGACTTATGGACTATCCCGTTTTAATGGCGAGCGATATTTTACTTTACAGCGCCGATTTAGTTCCCGTTGGAGCCGACCAAAAGCAACACCTTGAAATTGCAAGGGATTTGGCGATTAGGTTTAACAATCGTTATAGCCCAACCTTCGTCGTTCCCGAACCTTTTATTCCAAAAATGGGTGCAAAGGTTATGAGTTTAAGCGAGCCTACTAAAAAAATGTCCAAGTCCGATTCTAATGAAAACGGCTTTATTTCTATGAGCGACACAACCGACGTTATAATTCGTAAGTTTAAGCGTGCCGTTACCGATAGTGATAATAGAATATATTTTGATGAACAAAATAAGCCGGGAATTTCTAACCTAATGTCAATTTACAGTTTATTCACCGGTTTAGAAATGGCTCAAATTGAAAAAGATTTTGAAAATAAGGGCTATGGTGACTTTAAAATTGCCGTTGGTGAAGCTGTTAGCGAAGTTTTAGCTCCAATTAACTCCAAAAAGCAAGACCTTTTAAAAAACAAAGATTATCTCTATCAAGTTGCTCGTGACGGCAGGGAAAAGGCTTCGAGAATTGCTTATAGAATGCTTAAAAAAGTTTACAAAAAGGTTGGTTTAGTTCTTCCTGAATAGGAATTTAATTAAAGGTGTAATATGTTTGGTTATATAAAGCCCGACTTGCCGTATTTATATTTAAAAGACGACAAGTTATATAAAAGTTTATATTGTAGCGTTTGCAAGAGCATTAAAGTTACTTGCGGTGAGCTTGCACGCTTTACTTTAACCTACGATATTGCATTTTTGAACGCAATTATACACAATATTTTAGGTGTTGACGTTGAAATTAAAAAGGGTAGATGCGTTGCCCATCCAATAAAAAGTCGCCCAATTGCCAAGGTCGATGAAATATCGAAAAAAATGGCTTGCGTTAACGTTTTGCTTGCATATTATAAAACGGAAGACGATATTGTTGATAATGGAAAGGGGAAATATAAAAAATTAGTCGTTGATAAAGGTTATAAAAGGGCGAAAAAACTATGTCCTGAAATTGATAAAATAATTTGCGAAAATTACACCACTCTTAGAAGATTAGAAGATGGAAAAGATGGTGTTATCGATAAGGTTTCCGATTGTTTTGCCACCATGTTAGAAGCAATTTCTAATGAAATTTTAGGCGAAAAATCAACGCTTTCTACTAAGCAATTGTTTTATTATATTGGGAAATGGATATATTTAATTGACGGATTAGACGACTTTGATAAAGATATTAAAAAGGGTAATTATAATCCTTTTTACTATGCTTATTTAGCAAGTTCAGCAAAGGAACTTTTAACTAAAAATAGTGGTGATATTAACTTTATTTTTAACGATATATTAGAAAATATTGCTAAAAATTTAAGGGGAGTAAAGTTTAATTTTAATAAGGATTTAATTGAAAATATTTTACTTAGAGGCATTCCAACAAGGACAAACGAAATTTTTAAAAGGATTTTAAACGATGAAAAATAATTATGCAATTTTAGGCGTTAGCGAATTTGCCACAAATGAAGAAATTGAATTAAAATATAACGAATTAATTGAAAAATATAGAAAGGACCGCTTTTTAGAAGGTGAAGCGGGTAATTACGCTGCAAAACGTTTAACCGAAGTTCAGGTTGCTTACAGCGAAATTATGGAATATCGCCACCAAAACGACTTTGATAACGACGGTTTATACGGTGAAGTTGAAAAGGCTATAAAGGCAGGCGATATTAGACTTGCTCAAGAAAAACTTGATCAATTTAACGAAAGAACTGCAAAGTGGCACTATTTACAAAGCGTTGTTTTTCATAGAAAAAATTGGAACAACGAATGTAAAAAACAACTTGAAATTGCCATCTCTATGGATGGAGAAAACGAAAAATATAAGCAAGCTTATGAAAAATTAAAGGCTCAAATGGAAAAGCCTAAGGATAACTATTACGAGTCGGGTAGTCAAAGTAGACAATATTCCGATCCAGAGCCACAAATGGGCGGGGGAAGTTGTTTAGATTTTTGCTGTCAAATGCTTGCTTGCAATATGCTTCTTAATTGTTGTTGTAATTGTAATTAATTCGGCTTTTAGTTATGAATAAATCGAAATTAATTGCCCTTTCAGGCATTGCTTGCGGGTTCAGCGTTATTTTGCTTTCGGTTGGGGCGTATTTTCCAACGTTCGACCTATCCGCCCTATTTATGGCAAGTTTAGTTATAATGCTACCGCTTAGCAAAAAATCTTACGTAAGTGGAGTTTTGGTGGTTATTGCATCAGGAATTTTAACTTTGTTAATTTCGGGCTTTCGCTATCAAATTGTTCTTCCTTATCTTTTGTTTTTTGGGTTTCATCCCATAGTTAACGTTTTTACACAAGAAAAAAAGCTTAATAAATGGGTGGTTTTTTTGGTTAAGGACGTTTGGTTCGTGTTAGTTTTATGTTTAATGCAAAAATTAAGCGAGCTACTTATAATTGATTTTGGCAACCTTCAAAAATTTGTTTATTTAATTTTAATTGTAGGTGGCTTTTTAGCGTTTTTTGTTTACGATTTTTTTATTGATCGTTTTCAGCGCTATATAAACTTAATTTTAAAAAGGTTAAAACTATAATGAAGAAAAACCAATTTATTAAGGCTAAAATTGAAAATTTAGGCTATAATGGCGAAGGTGTTTTTCATGCTGACGGCACGACGGTTTTCGTGCCTTTTTGTATACCCGGTGAAACCGTTAACGTTAAAATTTTAAAAGCTAAAAATTCAATTGCTTACGGAAAAATTGAAAGCGTGCTACAAAGTTCGAGCAGTCGTGTAGAGCCAAAATGTCCGGTGTTTAAAAAATGTGGCGGTTGTCAGCTTCAACACCTTAGTTATACCGCTCAACTTGAGTTTAAAAAGAGTTTGGTTGAAAATTGTCTTAAAAAAATTGGTCACGTTGAATTTAACGTTGATAGTTGCGTTCCTTCGCCAAGCGAATATGAATATCGCAACAAACTTCAGCTTCCAATTCGTTCGGAAAAGGGCGTTAATAAAATTGGTTTTTTCAGGGAAAATAGTCATCAAATAATTGAAATTTCAAAGTGTAATTTGCACCCTGTTTGGGCGGAACAAATTATTGAAATAATTAAAAATTATATTGAAGAAAACAAGGTTAGTTGCTATAATGAAGAAGCTCATTCGGGTCTTATAAAACACCTTGTTGTTAGAGAAGTTTTAGGCGAGCTTTTAATTGTTTTAGTGGTTAACGGAACAAAAATTCCTTTCGTTAATCGCCTTATAGAAGGACTTTCAATTAAATTTGATAAATTTTCGTTAATTTTAAATGAAAATTTAAAAAACACCAACGTTATTTTTGGCGATAAGTTTACCACGCTTTATGGTAGCGGAAAAATTAATTTAACTGAATTTGGAATTACGTATTCAATAGGCGCTCAATCGTTTATGCAGGTTAACCAAAACCAAAAAGTTAACCTTTACAATAAGGTTTTACAGCTTTGTGAAATTAACGAAAATACCGTTGTAATCGACGGTTATTCGGGGGCAGGGGTTTTAACTGCAATGGTTGGCAAAAAAGCTAAAAAAGCCGTTGGGGTTGAAATTATAAAAGAAGCCGTTGAAAGCGCAAACCTTTTAGCTAAGCAAAACGGTTTAAGCGAAAAAATGGAAAACGTTTGTGGTGATTGTGGCGAAATTTTGCCAGGGGTTATTGAAAAATATAAAGCTGAAAATAACCAAGTCGTTTTAATTTTAGACCCTCCTCGAAAGGGCGTTGATGAAAAAATAATTAATCAAATTTTAAAAAGTTTACCTGATAGAATAATTTACGTATCTTGCAGTCCACAAAGTCTTGCAAGAGATTTAGGTTTAATTTTAGGCAATTTAGTTTTCAACGGCAAACAAATAATTAACGGCACCGGAAACAATCTATACCAAATTGAGAGCATAACTCCATTTGATATGTTCCCTCAATGTAAACACGTCGAGAGTGTGGTGTGTCTCACACGCACTTTCAACAACTAAGTTTGCCCTTGCGGGCAAGTGAAGTTGCCTTCGGCAGTGAAGTTCACTGCGTGAGTGAAGTTTCGCCTAACGGCGAAGTGGGGCAAACTTAACTTCACTTTGCGAGCGTAAAATAGGCTTTTTAACTTATTAATTAAAAAATTAAGGAGTAAAATAAATGAATGAAGAATGTTTAATTTGTAAAGCTCCGCTTATATATGCCAATAAAGAAGAAATGATGGAGTGTTGTGTTTGTCATAAAAAGGAGATGAGCAGAACGAAATGTCAAGCGGGACATTACGTTTGTAGCGATTGTCACACACAGGGAATTGACTCTATAATTGGCGTATGCCTTGAAAGCAAAAGTAAAAACCCTTATAAAATTTTTAAACAGCTTTTTAGTCTTCCCTTTTGTCACACCCACGGACCTGAACATCATATACTTGTTGGAGCAAGTTTGCTAACAGCATATAAAAATGCAGGCGGTGAAATTAATCTTGAATCAGCCCTTGTTGAAATGCAAGTTCGGGGTAAAAAAGTTCCTGGTGGCGCATGTGGTTTTTGGGGTGCGTGTGGCGCTGGCATTAGCGCAGGAACGTTTGTTTCAATTATTACTGAATCGACACCGCTAAAAATAAAGCCGTGGGGTCAATCAAACCAAATGACTGCATTTGCGCTAATGAAAATTGGTGAAATTGGTGGTCCAAGGTGTTGTAAGCGAAATTCATACATAGCAATAACCGAGGCGGTGAAATTTGTTAAAGAGAAATTTGGTGTTGAAATGGAGCTTGAAAAAATAGCCTGTTCAACTAAAAAATTTAATAATCAATGTATAAAAGAGAGGTGTCCATTTTATTGAAAAAGAAAATAGCTTTTATATGCGTTCACAATTCTTGTCGAAGTCAAATTGCTGAAGCATTGGGCAAGTTTTTGAGGGGCGATGAATTTGAATTTTATTCAGCAGGAACGCAAACGAAACCTCAAATTAATCAGCAGGCAGTTAAATTAATAAAAAAACTTTATGGAATTGATATGGAAAAAACCCAGTTTAGTAAAACCATTGAAAAAATTCCTGCGCCCGACTTAGCAATTTCTATGGGTTGTGAAGTGACTTGCCCATTTATCGGCAGGGAGTTCGATGACGATTGGGGGCTTGAAGACCCAACGGGTAAAAGTGATGATTTTTTTAAAGAAATAATTAATAAAATTGAAGTAAAAATTAAAGAGCTTAAATAAAACGCAAAATAGTTAAATTTAAAACGTTTAACTTAGTTAGAGAAAAAATTAATTTAAGGAAAAGATTTATGAAAATTTCAATTAGGAATGGTTCGTTTGAAACCAATTCATCATCACATCATTCGTTAATTTTAACAAACGAAAGGGATTTGGAAAAGGATAAGGAAGAATACATAAAGAAAAAGAGTAAATATTTTAGACCGATTGGCGGGTTTTGCAAGCCTATTACTACTAAAGAAGAAAAATGCTATTTTTTAGCCGATATGTTTAATAAGGAAAATCATGAGTTTAATTGGATGAAAGATGAATATGAAGTGTTTATTAAAATTTTAAAGGATAACAAAGAAGAAGAAATTTTAATGAACATTGAGCTATTTAGACAAAAATTTATGAAAAGTCCTTACAGCGAACCGCCGTTTTGTAGAAAAAGTTTTTTTAACGGAACTTTAGACGAGTGCGATTGTTGTTTTAAAAGCGTGTTTAAAAATTATTTTAAAATGTCGCTTAGGGATGATTTTTTCGAGAAATTATTAGCCATCGATATTTCAACCGATGAAGGGTTAAAGCAATTGCACGCATTGTATGAAGATGAAACCGACAAACTTTCCCTTTATGAAAAACTTTACGATTTTATTTATGGAGATGGAATAATATTGCCGTATGAAAGCCTTTAACGACCTTCTTTACACCTATAAAAACGGTAATTATCTCGTTAAAATTTTTAACGACGGCAGTAAAGTTAGGTTTAGCTTAGAAGATAGTTTTAACGCTGTTTTTCCGGAAAGCGTTGATTTAAAAATAACAAACTACTGCGATAATAATTGCGCAATGTGCCACGAAAACTCTTCAATTTTAGGTGAGCACGCTTCTTTTAATCATCCTTTTTTACAAACTTTAAAAAGGGGAACGGAATTAGCAATAGGCGGGGGAAATCCCTTTTCGCACCCAGATTTGTTTTCCTTTTTAACAAAAATGAAAAATCAAGGCGTAATTTGCAATATAACGGTAAATCAAGCTCATTTTGTAAAGCATAAAAGGGAAATTGAGTTTTATTTAGAAAAATCGCTTATTTATGGTTTGGGAATATCGGTTATTGACGAAAGCTATATTGATGAAATTATAGAATTTGCCATTAAAAATAGTAGTGTGGTAATTCATTTAATTGCGGGAATAGTGACCGAGAAAATTTTATCAAAATTAAGTTATAAAAATTTAAAAATTTTAATTTTGGGTTATAAGGAATTTGGAAGGGGAATAAGATATTATTCGCTTTCGGTAAAAGAAAAAATTGATTATTTAAAAGAAAACGTTTTGCAAATATCAAAAGGTTTTAAGGTCCTTTCTTTCGACAATTTAGCAATTGATCAGCTGGAAATTGAAAAACAAATTCCAAAAGCTGATTTTGATAGCTATTACATGGGTGACGACGGTCAATTTACAATGTATATCGACCTTGTTAAAAAACAGTTTGCTATAAATTCGGTTAGCGAGAAAAGGTTTGCGTTATTAGACGATATAACCGAAATGTTTAAAATTGTAAAAAATAAACAATAAAAGTTAAAGATTAGTCCCTTTTTAGACTAATTATTAGTCTAAATAAGTGAATAAAACAAAGGAATGAAATATGAAGAAAATTTTAGTTTTAGTTTTAGCCGTAGTTATGCTTTTTTTGTGTGGCTGTGGTAAGCAAGATAAAAAGATTGAAAAACCCCAAGATACCAATTTAGAGCTTTGGATTTTGCAAGACGTTAAGGATTTTGATTTTTCAAGTTTTACTAATCAAATTTACGACGTTGGCGTGCGCATCTATTACGGTTCTAAATACAAGGTGGAAAAGAATGAACAAGGTCAAATGATTGACCCGGCAGAGTGCGTTAAATATTCAATTACCGCTTATCCCGACTATGCCGACGGGGGAAGCTACGTTACTAATATCGTTATAACCGATCCAACCATTGTGTTGTTTGGGTTAACTATTAATTCAACCTTTGAAGAATTCGATGCCGTTTTTGAAGAATACGGTTGTGAAATGGTAAAACAACAAGCCTTTCACTCAGCCGAAAAGGACGGAGTTAAATATTCTATTCGTCCTGGCAAGTTTATAATTGATGCAAAAGTTGAAAATCGACTTGGAATAACCATGTAACGGAGGTCGTTATGATTAAATTTAACACAGTGTTCAATAGCGACGTGACTAAGGCAATGAACAATCACCAAATGAAGAAAATTAGAATATTATATTTTATATTTACCGCTATATTTTTAGTTATCGGCTTGTTAAATATTAGATGGGGCGAATATTTCTTTGGTGGTTTTTTAATTATTTTCGGTATTGGATTTTTTCCGCTTTGTAAACTTTTAACTAAGGTTTTACAAAAAAATCTTGATAAATCGTTAAACCTACTTAGCGATCAAACCCGAGAAGAATTTCGTTTTTTTGAAGATAGAATTGAAATGGAAACCGTTAAAGGTGACGATTATTCTTCAAGCGCCGTTGCAAAATATAACTACTTATATGAAGTGGCGGAAGAAAAGGATTGTTATATTTTATATATTTCTAAAGCTCAAGCTCACGTTATTTTTAAAGACTATTTAACAGAAGGTAGTTTGGAAGAGCTTAATGAAATTTTAACACGTAATTTAGGCAAAAAATTTAAAAAAATTAAAGAATAAAATAAAAAAGGAGAACAAAAATGTCAAAGTATTCAGGAACTAAAACCGAACAAAATTTACACACCGCTTTTGCAGGTGAATCTCAAGCAAGAAATAAGTATACTTATTTTGCTTCCGTTGCTAAAAAAGAGGGTTACGAGCAAATTTCAGCGCTTTTTTTAAAAACTGCTGAAAACGAAAAAGAGCATGCTAAAATGTGGTTCAAAGAACTTGAAGGTATTGGAAATACGGCTCAAAATTTAGTTGCCGCAGCTGAAGGTGAAAATTATGAATGGACGGATATGTATGCTGAGTTTGCTAAAACAGCCGAAGAAGAAGGATTTGTTGAACTTGCTGAAAAATTCCGCTTGGTTGCTTTAATTGAAAAGAGCCACGAAGAAAGATATCGCAAGCTTTTAAATAACGTTGAAACAAAACAAGTTTTTGAAAAATCAACGGTAAAGGTTTGGGAATGTAGAAATTGCGGACATTTAGTAGTTGGAACTAAAGCTCCTGAAATTTGTCCAACCTGCGCTCATCCACAAAGCTATTTTGAAGTTCAAGCTGAAAATTATTAAAAAAATAAAATCTTCAAGGAATTTTCCTTGAAGATTTTTTTATTCTGAGCTTTTAAAATTGTATACGGGTTTAATAATTTTAATAATTTCACAAGTTGGTTTAATAGCTTCAATAATTTCAGCCATTGGCTTGTAGGCATCGGGGCTTTCGTCAATGGTGGAAAGGGTTGCGGTGGTTGTGAAAATGCCTTGCATATTCTTTTTGAATTTATCTAAGCTAAGGGTTTCTTTTGCCTTGCTTCGACTCATAATTCTTCCTGCGCCGTGGGGAGCAGAGCAGTTCCATTCTTCATTTCCCAATCCAACGCAAATTAAAGAGCCGTCACGCATGTTCATTGGAATTATAATTTTTTGTCCTTTATAGGCGGGAACGGAGCCTTTACGAACAATATTAAACTCATCGATAAAGTTGTGAATGGTTTCAAAACTATCAAATTGATTAACGTTTAAAAATTTCAAAATTTTGTCGGCTATAATTTCTCTGTTTTTTCTTGCGAACTCTTGGGTTAGGCGCATGTCGTGCATGTAAAGTTCCATTTCATAGCCTTCAAGATAGCAAAGTTGTTGCAAAATTTTAGTTTTGTGGGCATATTTTTTGCTAATTTCTTTTAACGCATCGGGAATTAAATCTTGTTTGTTTTCAAGTTTAAGTTTATTAGAAATTTCTTCTTTTTCAGCTTCACCGGCGTTTTTGCAGGATTCTATTGCCATTTTTTGGTAAATGTTAGCAACTTGAGTTCCTAAATTTCTCGAACCCGTGTGAATTACTAAATATTTATTACCTTCATCGTCAACGTCAATTTCAATAAAGTGGTTTCCGCCACCAAGAGTTCCCAAAGACCCGAAAAGTCGTTTATGGTTTGTCAGTTTGTCGTAGCAGTAGAGTCGTTTAAAAAAATCACCGTTTTCGCAGGCTTTTTTATCGTATGCGCTACCGTGGGGGATATTGGTTTTAATAAATTTGTCTAAACTTTCATAGTCAACGTCAATTTTGCCAAGGTTAACGCAAAGCATACCGCACCCAATATCAACTCCAATAACGTTAGGAATAACCTTATCTCCCAAAGTTGAAGTAAAGCCGACAACGCAATTAAGCCCTAAATGAACGTCGGGCATAATTCGCACCTTTTGACCTTGAAAAGCAGGTTCTTTAAGGAGTTGATAAATTTGATTTAACGATTTTTCATCAACGTTATTTGTAAAAATTTGCAAATTATATTTCATTATTTATCACACAAATAGGTTAATTTTGTTTTATAAACGCTTTCGTAAACTTCTTTCCAAGCTTTATAGTTTTTATCTAACATTTCATCGGCGTTTTTGCTTGCAGGCTTGTTTTCGTCTGGATAAATTGGTGGTAAAACGTGAACGGTATATTCTTGAACGAAAAATCCGTTTTCATCTTTAACGTCGCTATCTTCCATGGTTATAAAGCAAGGAAGAACGGGAACTTTATTTTTGCTTGCAAGGTTAAACGCACCTTTTTTAAGTGGCTTTGGTTTGCGATAGTTCCACCACAAACTTTGTTCAGGGTAAACTAAAACGAAATTTCCATCTTTTAAAAGCATTGAAGTAGCTTTTAAAAACTCTTTCATAGTTTCAAAATTGCTTGAAAGTGGAAGGGTGTTACAATGGCGCATTAAAAAGCCGTAAAATCCAGGGAAAGAAGTGTAGTTTCCTTCTTTAATAACCCTATAAAACTTCTTTTTCTTTTCGGAAGCGTCGTATACCATTTGGATAGCAAAACTATCGAATGGGTTAAAGTGGTTGCAGGTTATAATTGCGCCGCCTTCAAGGTTTTTAAAGTGCTCAATGCCTTTAATTTCCTTAATAATCATTTGCTTATTTTTAATAAGTTTTTTAACGAAACGCCTTGCAATCATAAAGGCAAATTTGCTTTGGAAACGCTTTAAAAAGCTTTTGCGCATATAGTCAACGGCATCGGGTAAAAGCTCTTTTGAAGGTGGGTCAAGCTCAACGTCTTGATCGAATTTACCTTCACGTTCAAGCTTTTCAATTTTTTCCAAAATTCTCATTCGCTCAGGCGATTTCTTTTGGTTGATAGCCATAACGTTAAAATAGTTATCTTCACGGTTGGTTTCGGTTATAGCCATTTGCAAAAGTCTATCGCAAGATTCCATATCCTTTTTGCGTTGCTCGTCGGTATAGCTGTTAAAGTCGCTTAAAATACTTTGATAAACTTCTGTTTTTTCAGCGTATTTCCAAAAATATTCTTTAAGGTTGCATTCGGCGTAGTGCCAAGGCTTTGCAACCATTATGTAGTGAATAATTTTATAGTCCTTTTCTTCAACGGGAACTTTAAATTGTGCTTCACAGTTCCAGCATTGGTCAACGAAAAGCGTTCTATCTTCACAAATAACGTTTAGATAGTCCTCATCTTGCGTAACAATGAAAGAATAGGTTCCCAATAGGTCGATAAATTTATCTAAAATTGTTTCTTCTCTAAAAAGTTTGCAGTTAATAACCATAACGCCGGCGTTAAAATAGTTATAGCGAGAAATTCCCAAAACGTATTCAACGTATTCGCCGTATTCGTTAACCTGAACCATTGCTTGCTCGTGGCACGCTCCAACCAGGTTGGTTCCTAATTCCGTTTCGTAAAGCGGAGCAACGTCGCCGTTGACAATCGTGTCGCTGTCGATGTATAGCGCCTTGTCAAGTTCAGGATACATTTCAGCAATAAAAAGGCGGTAGTAGGTCGTTTTTGAATAATAGTCCCTAAGTGGAAGCTTGTGGGAAATTGATTCAAGATATTTACTAACGTCAACGAAGTTAATTTTAACGTTATCCTTTTGTAGTCTATAAGCAATTTCTTTAAGCTCGGTTGAAATTCCCGTGTTTAAAATGGAAATTTCATAAAATTTATCCTTGTTGCAATTTTCAATAAGAGAACTTATTGAAACAATAGTATATTTAGCAAAATTATCGTCTACTGCATAAAAAACATTAATTTTATTATTCATAGATAGCCCCTTTAATTAGTAGTCTTTTGTTTTTCTTCAAAAAGTTTTTTTAAATAAATATATTCAAAAATAACGTCTTCAAAGCAAAAATATTTAAAAGTTTTAAGCATTTTGCTCACGTGCCACTGTTTAATATTGTCCGTGTGTGGATATGGAAGCCAAAAAAGTCGTTTTGTAAAATGTCTTACAACCGTTCTTTTTTTACGTAAAAACTTTTGGTCGTTAAATCGTTGAGAAAGAACTTTTTTCTTGGTGGTTGAACGAATTAATGCGCTTTGGTCGGCAAAAACTAACTTTTTTGTTTTAATTAAGTGCCGAGCTTTTTCAAAAAGGTCGTTTTTAATACATTCTTTCATATTAAAAAGCAAAACGCCTGCGTTTATGTAGTTTGGATTAATCAAAAACTTGCCGTAATGGTCACGAGAAGCGGCATATTCAACCCCTTCGATATCCGTGTCGTATAATAAATGTATATCTCTATTGAATAAAACGTCAACGTCGAGATATAGAAGTTTATCGGGAAGGTTGCATTTGTCGGCAAAAAGTCTTAGTAGCGTAAAAGGCGAGCAGTAGGCGTTTTCGTTTGGCGAATAACCAAATTCCTTTTCATAAATTTCGGTAACGTCAATTTTAATAACCTTGCTATCCTTGCTGTATGAATGAACTACTTCTTGCAAAAATTCAATATGTTCATCGCTTATCGGCGTGTATTTTGCATCCTTTCGTGTTAAATCCATGGTCATAATATAAAAATTATATTGGTCGGGAGCGCTACGTTTAAAAATTGATAAAACACAGCTTAAAACTCCATCGAAAACACCTGAATTTCCTGAAAATAAAACGTTAATCATTTTGCTTATCTCTCTTTATATAAGTAATTACTTGTGCGTTTGAATGGGCGGAAAGTTTTTCCATTTCGCTGAAAACTTCGTTCCTAAGCTTTGCCTTTTGTTCTTTTGGCGAAAGGCTTTTATCGGCAAAAAACGGACCGCTAACGTAGGTTACGATATTAATTCCTTTCCCACGCTTTCGCTTTTGATAGGTATTAACGAAACAAAAGGTTGGTTTATCCATATTACAAGGATATCTAAAAGATTGGTCGGTAAAAGGTCGAATTTTGGTGTAAAAAGGCCAAATGTGGGCTTCGGGGTAGATAGTTATAACGTTTCCCTCCGCTAACCTTTTTTCAATAGCTGAAACAAAGTTTTTGCTTGCCTGAAAATCGTCTGGCAATGGGAGTGCCCCAAGGTAGGGTGTAATTCTTCCTAAAACGGGCATTGAAACGTTGTTTGGGTGAACTATTATATAGGTATCTTTTGGGGTTATTGCCATTGTTGGAATAAGTGCGTCGTTTAAATTGTGGGTGTGGTTGCCGTATAAAAAATAGCCTTGCTTTTTAAAGGGTTTTAAAACCTTTTTATTTACGATTTTATGATGGAATTTAAGCTTTAAATAAATCCAGGCAAGGGGAGTGGCAATCATTCGATAATAGAAAAAATGTAAAATTTTAAACCAAATTGAATTTCTATAATAAACGTAGCTTCCGTCAATTTTTTTCGGCTTAATATTGTCGCCGGCAAATTCATCGTTAAGCTCGTCGCTATAATAAATTATTCTCTTTTTTTCCTTAGTTTCTTTCACTAAAATTCTACTTCCCAATATTTTCCTAATTATAATTATATAACATAATTGTAAACTAAATATAAACTTTGTCAAATAATTAATAAATTTTTTAAAAATTGGTAAAAAAATGGTTGTAGTTTAGGGTATTTGTAAAATGTGAATAAATTGTTTGTTCAACTTGCTAAAAAAACAAAAAGTGGCTTATAATGGGCGATTTTGAGTATTTTATATTTTTTTTTGATAACTTATTTTATTGATAAAAATTTATTTGACACTCCTTTTTAAAAAGCGTATAATTATTTTGTAAAAGTTGGGCGTTTTCCCACTTATTTTTGTTTTAGGAGTAATTTATGCGTAAACTTAACGAAGAATGTGGCGTTATTGGTATTTTTGGCACTAAAAAGCAAAACGTTGCTCAAATGACTTATTACGGATTGCACGCTTTACAACATAGAGGTCAGGAAGGTTGTGGTATTGCCGTTAACGACCAAGGCGTTTTTAATTTGCATAAAAATAACGGTTTAGTCACCGAAGTTTTCGACGTTAGAACCCTTGAAAGTTTGGGCGAAGGAAACATTGCCGTTGGTCACTGCCGTTACGGCACTGCTGACAGTAAGGGCGCAATTAACTGTCAACCAATCGTCGTTAATCACATTAAAGGTAATTTAGCAATCGCTCACAACGGAACTTTGGTAAACTACGCTGAACTTAGAAGTGAGCTTGAACTTAGTGGCGCAATTTTCCACACCACAAGCGACACTGAAATTATTTCTTACGTTATCACTCGTGAAAGAATTAAATCAAATTCCATTGAAGAAGCCGTTAATCGTGCTATGGGCGTGCTTGAAGGGGCTTATTCGTTGGTAATTTCATCTTCAACTAAAATGATTGCCTGTCGTGATAAGTTTGGTTTTAGACCCCTTTGCTACGGCGTGACTGAAGATGGAACTTATATTATTGCTTCGGAATCTTGTGCTCTCGACGTTATGGGTGCAAAGTTTATTCGTGATATTGAACCGGGCGAAATTATCGTTTTCAAAAAAGGCGAAAATAATGAAGTTATAGTTAGCGAAATTAAAGATAACTGCAAAAAAGTTCCTGAACGAGCTTGTATTTTCGAATATATTTATTTTGCTCGCCCTGATTCGGTTGTCGACGGAAGCTCCGTTCACGAAGCGAGAAAAAGAGCTGGTAGATTTTTAGCTCAAGAACATAAAATCGATGCCGACGTTGTTATCGGCGTTCCTGATAGCGGTCTTGACGGTGCTTTAGGTTATGCGGAAGAAAGTGGCATTCCTTATGGTATTGGATTTTTAAAGAATAAATATATTGGAAGAACCTTTATTCAACCAAGCCAAAGTCAACGTGAAAAAGCCGTTAGAATGAAGCTTAACGTAATTAAGGAAACCGTTGAAGGAAAGCGTGTTGTTTTAATTGACGATTCAATCGTTCGTGGAACAACCAGTTTATATATCGTTAAACTTTTGCGTGAAGCAGGGGCAAAAGAGGTGCATATGTGCGTTACGGCTCCAAAGTTTATCGATGCTTGTTATTACGGAACTGATATCGATTCGCCAAAGCGTTTAATTGCGAACATGCACACCACGGAAGAAATTGCTAAAATTATTAACGTTGATTCCCTTGGTTTTTTAAGCGTTGAAAACGTTAAAAAAATTCCAAAGTGTCACGCTTGTCACGATTATTGCGTTGCTTGTTTCACAAGCGAATATCCAACAAAAAAACCAGACCTTGAATATAAGTCGAAGTTTGATAAAAAAATTAAACAAAACATTTAAGAAAAAAACCAATCGAAGGATTGGTTTTTTATATTGACAATGCCATTTAATTAATTTATAATATAAAAAAATGATAAAGAGGCTTTCAATGAAGAACTTAAAATTTCTATCAAATGTAAAATTAAGGCTTGGTTTAATAATATTTCTCGTCTTTATTTTTGTTTTTTGTTCAATACAAATCGTTAGCGTTATTCTCGAAAAGAATGGCGATTGCTCTCTTAAAGGTCACGGAACAAAAGATAGCCCTTATTTAATTTCAAGCAAGGAAGATCTTATAGAATTTTCCAATCTCGTTAACGGCGGAATGCTTTTTAACAATAAATACGTTGAACAAACCTGCGATATTGATATGGCAGGCGTTGATTTTATGCCAATTGGAATTTACGGCAGTGAAAACGTTTTTAAAGGCTATTATAACGGCCGTGGCTATACAATTTCAAACATTTCAATTACGACTTTAGAAGGTGGTGGAAACAACGGCTTGTTTGGTTTTTTAGCCGGCGTCGTTATGAATTTGAATTTAGAGGGTGGACAAATTTCAGGCGGATGTTGTGGTTCTTTTGCAAGCCACGCATCTTCTTTCGACGCAATGATTATTAATTGCAAGTCAACCTGTAAAATTGAAGGAATAAGAGCGGGTGGAATTGCCGACAATTTTAACGGCTACGTAATTGGCTGTTGGTATTACGGTGAAAAGGAATTGCCAATAGTAAGCTATAATGCGGTTAAAATTGCTTATAGCTATTCTAATTTCGGTCAATATCTTCCAAGAACTTTCGTTGGTGAATGTGTTGAAAGTGGATATTTTGAAACCGAATATTTTAAGAGTGACGAATTTTCAGCGTTAGTTAATAGCAATTTGCCAAAGGTTGCCAACGCTTCGGGAATTAATCAATCAACGCTTATAGATTTTAATAATAAAACGCCTACATCTTTAATTAACAGCCCAATTAATACTTTAAAGGCGTATAAATTCCACGTTTTAGGCTACGTTGCAATTTTAGCTTCTATCGTGGTTATTGTAATATCGCTACATAAGGAAAATAAGGGTGGTAATAGTGAAGAATAATATAAAGAAATATATTAATCTTTATAAAAACAGCTCAACGAGTGTAAAAATAAATTTCATATTTTTGTCTGTGTTTATTTTAAGTGTTTTTATAACGATTTTTCAATTTATCTTTTCGGCGGTAAACGCAAAATATATTTTTGAATATCCGCTATTTCAAAGAGTTAGAAATATTTTATTTTCCGATTTTTACCACGTTAACGATATGGTTTTTGAAAATAGTCCATATTTTGAAGACCAGTCGAGCTATCCGCCTTTCGTTTTGTTTTTAGCAAAGTTTTTTGCTTTGTTTGGCGACTATTCAAAGGGATACGGCACGGTTGTGACTCAGCCGTTAGGCGTTGTTGCAGTAGTTATTTATTACGGATTGTTCTTTGCAAGTTTTTGTTTTCTTACCTATTACTTATTTAAAAAGGATAGTTGGAAAAATTGGCATATAGCCATTGTTTTAGTTTGCTTTTTTATTTCCGCTCCAATGATCTTTCAGTTTGAGCGGGGCAATTATATAATCTACGCACTGCTTTTTTCGCTAATATTTTTGTGTTTTTACAATCATGAAAATAAGTTTATAAGCGAAATTGCTTTAATATCTCTTGCGTGTAGCGTAGGCGTTAAGTTATATCCGTGCTTGTTTGCGGTTTTACTTTTAAAGGAAAAAAAGTTTGCAAAGTTTATAAGAACGGCTTGTTATTCAGTTATAATTTTAATTCTTCCGTTTTTGTTTTTTGAAAAGGGATTTTCAAATATTGAACGATTTTTATATTGGTTAACCGCCTTTTCAGGCAATTTGACCGACTATGGCTATAACTATTCAATAGTTTCCACAGTTGAAATAATAGCAACTTTTTTTGGGCATAAGCTATTTACCTCTAATGAAACAATTGCACTTTTGCAAAAAATATTGCCGATAATAATTTTAGTATTTTTGGGAATTAGCTCTCTATTTGCTAAAAAAACTTGGCAAAGTTTATGTTTAGTCACCATTATTATAATTTTCTTCCCAAACATAAGTTTTGCTTACGCTTTGTGTTTTTTAATAATTCCAATTTACGAATTTTTATTAGAAAAAGAAAAATCAAAAATTGATTATTTCTATATGGCGTTGCTATTTTTATCCGTTTGTCCTGCTTTTTTAGGTTATTATTTAAAGGATTTTGCAGTTTTAATTAATCAAGTAGTTTCAACTTTTTCACTCATTCTTTTAAGTTTAGGTCTTGTTGTTGAAACAATTGTTTTTCAAACAAAAAATTTAATAAAAAATAAAAAGAATGCAAATTAATTTTGCATTCTTTCTTTTTTAGGTTTAAATATAAATCCAAAAACAATAACGATTAAAAGTCGTAATCCGTTAACGGCTAAGCTTGAATATACAAATCCGTTAAGTCCGTTTAATTTAGTGCATATAATAGTCGTTATAAAAAAGGTTATACCATAAATTAAATTAAGCAAAAATTGTTTTTTCTCGCCGAAAAACCTAAGTAAAATAACAAGTAAAACGCTGGAAATAAAGAAAAATACTTGGGAAATAATAGAAGGCATTAAAATAGACTTAACAACGGCAAACCAATCGTATAGAATTGGTAAAATAATAATTGAGCCAACGTAGCATCCGATTACGGCTAAAACCCCTAAAACAAGGGCGGAAACAGTAAAAATTGACCAAAGTTTTTTTGTTAAATCGCCTTCGTAGCGAATTAAATAACTAATGACCAACGAATTAATTGGAACGGTCAATAGGGCAACAACTTTCCCAAAAAGCGAAGCAACGTAGTAATAGGTAACGTTAGTTCCGTTGGTTAGGGAAAGTAAAACAAGTCTGTCTGCGTTTAGGGTTAAATTTTCAAGTAAAATGGAAATAATTAACAGACCACAGCTTTGCAAAATAATTTTAAACTTAACCGAAGGTTTTTGCCGTTTCCTAAATATATCCGTTGAAAAAAAGGCGTAGCCAACGGCGAAAATTTCGCCAAGTAAAATTGCTATCGTCCAAAGCCCGGTTAGGTTGAATAAAATTATTCCTAAAACGTATCCAACGGAAATGAATAAATAAAAAATAAAATATCGCAAAAAGTTCGTTTTAATTTTATATTCCACGTCGCTATAATAGCGAAAAACGGTAAAAATTAAAAGAAGTGAAAAGGTGATGGCGTAAAGTGGGGTTAAAAGGTTTTTGGTCCATAAAAATATAACGCCAATAACGCAACAAATAATTGAGCCAATTAATAAAATAACGTTATAATCACCGTTTGAAGGCTGGTGAACGTTTTCGGTGACTAACCGAGAATAGTTTCCCGCTGAACCAAGAGTTCCTGCGGTTATGGAAACTATTGAAATTAGCGTTAAAACAATTCCGTTAATTTCTTCCCCAAGTTTTCTTTCAAAAATTGGGTAGCACAAAAACTGTAAAACGCAGTTCATAATAAGCGTTGCCAAAACGTTAAAAATAAGGTCGCTTATCTTTTTTTTGTTATCCTTACTAATTTGCATTTTTTCCTCTTTTTTTGAGATAATCGACTTATAGGTCGATTTTTTTGTTTGAAATAGATTTTTCTTTGAAAAATTTAACTGCAAAAATAATAGCTTCGTAAATAAACATAACCGAAAGGGCTATAATGCAAGCTTTCATTATTAAACTATTGCTTGTTTGCACAATGTTAAATTCGCCCCTTGAAATAAACTTTGGTATAAAAACAAATGGTAAAACCATTCCTATAAAATATCCAACGTTTGATTTATTGAGCTTTTCTTCTTTTATTAGCATTGAAATTGGAACTATAAATATTAGCCAATTATATATTGCGCTAACAGGTGGAAGGGAAATAAAAATCAAACAAACGTATAGAACGGATTTCCAATTTTGTTTAACTTTGAATGAATAGAATAAAAATACGAAGACGGTTAAAAATAAAATTATAATGGAAAGTTTGCTGTAAATTTCGTAAGCAATTTGTAAAAATTTTGATTCTCCAATTATGTTAAGAATTTCAATGCTGATTGAAATTCTTGAAAATGAAAAGGTGAAAATGTTTCTAACCATCCACCAAATACAAATTGGACCGCCAAAAAAGAATGATGGAATTAATAAAGCTAAAACAGCATAGCAAACAACTCGAACAATTTCCTTATACCGTTTGTCACAAACTAATAGCCAACCAAAAATTGCAGGATATATTTTTAAACCGAAAGCAATTGCTAAACTAACTAAACTAAGTTCTCTTAAAATTTTGTTTTCACTTTTATAGTTATAAAAGAAAAAGGCAATAAATGCAACGGTTAATAAAATTAAATTCCCACGCTCTAAAGTGTGTAGTAGTGGAACGTTTATAGCGGTAAAAACTAAAAATAAAACGTTTTGCAAGCTTTTTCCTTGGTTGTGTTTTAAAATTGCAAAATAATAAATTGCAAAGGAAATAAGTAAAAAAACTATAACTAAAATAATATTTTCAGTGTAGTTAAACCAAGTATATCTGTCGTCGAAATCGGTTGCTAAATATTCCGTGATAGAAAATTTTGAAAAAATTAAAAATATTAAGTTGGCAAGCGGTGGGTAAATTACCCCTTTTTCAGTGTAAACGCCACTTCCGTGGGAAACGTCACGAATGGAGTTGAAAAAATCCATTAAAAAATCGTGAGTGTCGAAAAAGAAAATTCCTTTTAGTTGATATGAAAAATTAAAAATTAAAAACACGCTAAAAATTATTAATGATAAAATCATTAATAAATTAAAATAATCTATTACGTTTTTTTCTTTAAGTTTTTTCGTTAGTTTATTTTTAATTTCCATTTGTTTCATAATGTTTATTTTAACATAACCAATAAAAAAACACAACTATTTTTTAATTTATAACAATATATATTATATTAAAAAAGACGTTATCTTTTGACAACGCCTTTTATTAATATGTTTAATAATTTGTTAAAAATAAGCAATAATCGACTTATAGCCCCTTATTTATTAAAATTTATCATAAATCCTAACGGTAATTTAACGGTAAAAGTTGAACCTTTGTGTTTTTCGCTTTCAACAAAAATATCACCGTTAAATAGGTTTACAATTCGTTTGGCAATTGGCAAACCTAAACCAAATCCTGACTTATTATGAGAACTATCGGCTTGATAGTATTGGTTGAAAATTTTGTTTTGTTCATCCTTTGTCATTCCAATGCCGTAATCTTTTATTGAAACAATAACGCTATTATCAATTTGCTTTACTGAAATTTCAATTTTCCCTTGCTGATTAGAAAATTTTATTGCGTTGTTTAGTAAATTTAGCCAAACTTCTTGTAAAAGTTCTTGGGAAGAATAAACGTTGCAATTTTCAATTTCAGCATAAATTTGAAGGTCTTTTCTAGTTATAGAACCGTCGAGTAGGGCAACGCATTCTTTAACTTGTTCGCCCACGTTGAAAATGGTTTTATTTGAAACAATTGCTTCAGAATTAATTTTTGAAAATAGAAGGGCGTTTTCAGAAAGATGGGTTAGTCGTTGTGATTCTGTGGAAATAATTTTTAAATATTTAATTTTTTCTTCCTGAGTTAAATTTTCTTCTAACAAAAGGTCGGCAAACCCTTTAATTGAAGCAATAGGCGTTTTAAATTCATGGGAAAAGTTTTGAATGAAGTCTTCTTTTAAAATTTTATTTTTTTCAAGTTCCTCAACCATTTTATTAAAATTGTTAAAACTTTCTTCAAACGCACCGCTTCTTGTAGTGTTAATTCTCGTGGTAAAATCGCCGTTTGCAACCTTATCAAGAGCTTTTTCAATTTTTGCAAAGTTATCAAAGTCGTTTTTAAAACCAAAATTAATCATTATAGGAATTAAAACTACTAATACGGGAACAATGTAAACTAAATAAATGCTTTCAATGCCAAACCCAGAAACTTCAAAAAACATAATATAAATAAATTCAACCAAAACGGTGGTTATAATAGCAGTGATGAACGAAAAAGCGAAAAGGTTGTTTCTATATTTTTTTTTGGTGTTTTTTGATGGGGTAATTTTATCGTTATTTTTCATAATTATCCTTTTATAACGGCTTTATAGCCAATGCCGTGAATGGTTATTAATTCAAATTCATTAAATTTAGAAATTTTTTCTCTAAGTCGATTGGTGTGAGTTCTAATAGTGCTTTCATCGCTTTCGGAATTAACGCCCCAAATAGAGTTTAAAAGTTGTTCTTTTGTGAAAATTTTATTTGGATAGGAAAGAAGTTTAAATAAAAGCAGAAATTCCTTTTGCGGAAGTTGTATAGTTTCGTTGCCGTTAATAATAGAATAGCTGTCGTAATCGATTATGATAGAGCCAATAATAATTTGTTTTTCAAAGGAAATTTTCGATCTTCTTAGTAGCGCTTTAATTCTTAATTTTAATTCGTCAAAGTCAATTGGTTTGGTAATATAATCGTCTATGCCAAGGTTGTATGCAATGGTTTTATCGCCAATGGAATTTTTTGCGGTAATCATAATTGTAGGCGTTTGGTTTCCGCCTTCACGCAAAATTTTTAAAAATTCATAGCCGTTCATAACGGGCATCATAACGTCGACTAAAATTAAGTCGATTGGCTTTTGTTGAATAATATCGAAAGCTTTTTTACCATTTTCGCATAAATATAGCGTGTATAAATTTTTTAAGCGAGCTTCTAAAAGGGTTCGCATATTTTCATTGTCGTCAATAATTAAAATTGTAGCCATAAAACACCTAAAAATTAAAATATTATTAATAATCGACCTATATAAAGGCTTTTTAATAAAAAAGCTGTTGCAAAAACAACAGCTTTTAAAACTTACTCTTTAAAAAAATCTTCAATGTTATAAATTCCGGCAGGTTTATTCATTATAAAGCAAGCAACGTCGCATGCGCCTTGAGCAAACAACGTTCTGTGGTGAACTTCGTGGGTGATAGTTATCGTTTCACCTTCGCCAATAAATAGAATTTGGGTTTTGCCTGAAATGTTGCCACCACGAACTGAGTGAATACAAATTTCATTTTCAGGGCGTTCACCAATGCCTTTTCTTCCATAAGAAACTTTTTTATCACCGTTAAAAGCAAGGTTAATTGCTTCGGCAAGCATTTTAGAAGTCATTGAAGGGGCGTTTAATTTATCCGCCTTATATTCTTCAATAATTTCAATGTCGAAATTGCCTAAGGTTTGGCTTGCTAAAACGCAAAGTTTTCTTAAAACGTTAATTCCAGGCGAAACGTTAGTAGGAATAAAAATTGGTAAAGCTTTGCCTGCGTCGTAAATTGAATCCTTTTGTTTTTGAGTGTATCCCGTGGTTCCTTCAACGATAGCACAATTGTTTTCTTTTGCAAATTCTAACAAAGAAGGAAGCGCCTCGGGTGTGGAAAAGTTAATTATAACGTCGACCATTTCTTTAACTTGGTCAAAATCGGCATATACGGGACAGTCGAATTCAATGTTAGAATTAAAATTTTTGTCTACACCACAAACGACGTTTAAATTTTCATATTTTTTCGTGGTTAAATAAATTCTTTTTCCGGTTTCGCCACTAATTCCACAAATTAAAACGTTAATCATAATTTTTTCACCTAAATATCGTTATTTAACTAAGCCAAGCTTAATAATTCTTTCTGCAATTTGAACTGCGTTTGACGCAGCGCCTTTACGAATGTTGTCGGCAACGCACCAAAGGTTAATTCCGCTTTCAACGCTTTCGTCTTTTCTAATTCTACCAACCCAAACTTCATCGTGACCGTTAGCGTCTAACACGGTTGGGTAAACTGCATTTTTAGCATCGTCTTTAACGATAATGCCTTCGGCATTTTTTAAAACTTCCATAACCGCTTCACGGGTGGTTGGTTTTTCAAATTCAATGTTAATTGATTCGCTATGACCGTTAAATACAGGAACACGAACGGTTGTTGCGGTAATTTTCAAATCTGGGCGGTGAAGAATTTTTCTGGTTTCCTTAATCATTTTTTCTTCTTCTTTTGTGTATCCGTTATCTAAGAAAACGTCGATATGAGGGATACAGTTAGAGAAAATTTGAACAGGGAATTTCTTTGGTTCTTCACCTTTAATTCCGCCTTCAAGGTCGGACCAGCCTGCAACGCCTGCGCCTGAAACTGCTTGATAAGTCGAGTAGATAACACGTTTAATTTTAAAAGCTTCGTCAAGAGGCTTTAAAACGAGCATAGCTTGAATTGTTGAACAGTTAGGGTTAGCAATAATACCCTTATGTTTTAAAATATCTTCTTCGTTAACTTCAGGAACTACTAAAGGAACTTCATCGTGCATGCGCCATGCCGACGAGTTGTCAACAACGATTGCACCTTCACGCTTAAAAATTGGAGCGTATTCTAAGCTTACGTTACCGCCGGCTGAAAATAGGGCGATATCAATTTTTTTACCTTTAATATTTTCTTCGCAAAGTTCAATAACGGTGTAGTCTTTGCCTAAAAGAGTAACGGTTGAGCCAGCGCTCTTTTTTGAGGCAAACATGTAATAGTTTTCAACGTTAAGTTTTTTTTCTTCTAAAACTTCAATAAATTTACGGCCTACCATTCCGGTGCAGCCAACGACAGCAATATTCATAAAAAATCACCTTTTAAATTAATTTTAAATTATTGTAGCATAATAAAAGGTAAAAAGCAAAGTTTTTTCTTGGTTTGGCTTAAATTTGTTTGTAAATATTTTAATTTTAGTTTATTATATATAATGGATAAGGTTGTGGAGTTTAAACCAACTTGTTAAATTTTAAATTATAATGAAAAAATTAAGGTTTTTAGGATAAAGAGAGATATTATGGCTAAAACTCAAAAAAGAAATTTATTTTCAGAACTCGTTGAAAAACGTTCAATTGATAATCGCAGATTTACCACTTTAGACGGATCACGTTGGAAGTTTGGTTATCAAGTGTTCAGGGCGTATATTGGCAAAATGATAATTTTAAACCTTTTGCTTTTAGTTTTTTCAGCCTTTCTATTATATCTATTATTAAATAGAAATATGCAACTTAGCGGACTTTACGTTAGCGCACCTTTTTCAGCAAATCTTGGGTTTGGATATATGCCGTATACTCAGCTTGCAGGTTTAAAGCATAACATAGTTTTATCAACCAATCTTTTCTTGTGCAAGCGTTTACCAATTGCAGGATTGCTTTTAGGTTTTGGTTTAGCTGGCGGTCTTTACGTTATGCGTAATATTTTATGGCTTGAAGAAGTTTCCGTGTTTAAAGACTTTTTCAAAGGTATTGCCAAAAACTTTAACGTTGTAATCATAACGCTAATATATTCGCTTATAATGAGCGTTTGTATAATGGCAATAACTTACGCAGATTTTGCAATGGCAACGGGTATTGGTCAAACTTGGCACACCATTGCGAAAATCGCAAGCTACGTTTCAATTTGTTTATTCACTTTAATGTTCCTTAACGGCGTTGTTATGACCGTTACTTATAAAGTTAGCGTGTTAGGATTCTTTAAAAACACCATTATTATTTCGTTTTTATTGCTCCCAATCAACGTTTTCATTATGGCAATTGCGGCAATTCCATTCCTTTTAACCTTCTTTGGTGGCGTTTTCGCAATGGTAGGGTATATAATTATCGTAGTATTTGGATTATCTTATATACTTTTAGTTTGGACAAACTATTCTCATTGGATTTACGAGCGTTTTCTTGCGGGTAATACAACCTACGAGCAAAGTGCCGATAACGAAAAGGCAAAGGCGGAAGCTGAAAGAAGAGAAGCTCATCAAAAGGTTGTTCGTGAACGTCTTGCATCCCTTCCAATTAAGCCTTTTACCGAAGATGATCCGCAAATTAGAGTTATCCCTTCCGTTTATACTTTAGCCGACGTTGAGGCTACGGAAAAGAGCATTTTAGCAATGCGTGAGGATAGCGATAAATACTATCAACAAAACGTTGATAAAAACAAAGTTGTTACTGAAGAGTAATTTAGGTATTTAAAATGAAAAATGCTTATAGCGTTTTAGCTAACGTTTATGAATATTTAATTTGTGACTGCGACTATGATAAATGGTCGCAGTATGTTTTAGAAAAATTGGCGCAATATAACGACGGGGTTTCGGGTGTTGACTTGGCTTGCGGTAGTGGTTTTTTCACACGCAATTTAGCAAAAGCAGGTTATATAGTAGTTGGCGTTGATATCAGTCAAGAAATGCTTTTAAACGCACAGCAAGTTGCAACTTCTCAAGGGCTAAATATTAATTTTTTAAAAATGGATATATCCAAACTTAAACTTTTTGAAAAGGTCGATTTTGCCACCGTTATAAACGATGGAATTAATTATATTCCCCAAGAAAAGCTTTTAAAAACTTTCAAAACGATTAATTCAAACTTAAAAAAGGGCGGAATTTTCTTTTTCGATTTTTCTTCGGAATATAAAATTAAAAACGTTTTAGCCAATAATATGTTTGGTGAAGACCACGAAAATTTATCCTATATGTGGTTTAACAAATTGTCGGAAAAATATATTGATATGGACCTTGTTTTCTTTATTAAAAATGGCGAAACCTACGTTAAAAAGGAAGAAAGTCATCGCCAATATATTCACGATAATCGACTTATAGCCCAATATTTAGTTGAAGCAGGCTTTGAAATTTTAGAAAATAACGAGCATTTAGGCAATAAATTAACAAACCAATCTCAACGCATTGAATATATTTGTAAAAAGGTGTAAAATGGGTAAAATTTATAAATCGCTTATGTTTGAAAACGAAATTTCCGTTTCGCTACTCGACACAACCGACGTTGTTAATAAAGCAATAGAATTTCATAATCTTTGCCCCGTAGCGGCTGCAAGTTTAGGAAGAACTTTAACACTTGCTTCTTTTATGACTACGAGCTTAAAAAACGAAGGCGACAGCTTAACCGTTACCATTAGTGGAAACGGGGTGGGCGGACACGTTGTGGTTTGCGGTGAAAGTGACAATTCGGTTCGTGGTTACGTTGATAATCCACAGGTTGAACTTCCATTAAAGCCAAACGGCAAACTCGACGTTTCAGGTTTCGTTGGCAACGAAGGTAGAATTACCGTCGTTAAAAATTTAGGTTTAAAAAAGCCTTACGTTGGGACTTCTAATATCGTTACGGGGGAAATTGCCGAAGATTTTGCTTCCTATTATACGTTTTCAGAGCAACAGCCAACGGGAATTGCTTTGGGTGTTAAAATTGGAAAAAATTTAAAATGTATTGGGGCAGGGGGGCTAATTTTACAACCCCTTCCAAACGCAAAGGAAGAAAATCTTGTAAAAGCCGAACAATTGCTTGCTAATTTTACAAATATTAGCACTTTAATTGAGGAAATGGGCGTTGAACAAATTAAAAACAAATTTTTTAAAGGCGTTGTATTTAACGAATATTCAACGGTTTATAAATGTTCTTGCTCGAAAGAACGAATTGATAAGGTTTTAATCACCTTAGGTGAGGTGGAACTTTACGAAACCGTTGAAAAAGAAGGAAAGGTGGAAGTAAATTGCCATTTTTGTCCGGAAAAATACGTTTATTATAAAAAGGATATCGACATACTTTTAGGTAAAAAATGAGTGAAGCTAACGTTATACAACTAAATAACTTTGAAGAAGATCTCTTATCCTTAGCAATAGAAAAGCGAAAGGGTGGAAACGTTGACGGGGCTTTGTCAATTTTATTAAATCTTGAAGATAGAGGCTCGAAATTTATAGATATTTTTGCGCAAATTGCCAAGTGCTATATGGAAATAAATTTAAACGTTTTAGCCCTTAAATATTGGTATAAATTTTTAAATTACTGTCCAAAAAACAAGCAGGCAATTGCTTTTAACGGGCTTGGTGCGTGCTATTATTATTTAGATGAATTTCATCTTGCCGGTTTCTATTTTGAAAAACAAATTAACCTTTCAAACGACAAAGACTACGAGTTTGATAACGTTATGTTGGAATATTACGATGAATTAGTCAAACTTACGAAACCGGAGTTTTCCGTTTGCTATCCGCCTGAAAAAGTCGATACCGAGCCTATTATTGAAAAGGGCGACGAATTGTTTTTTGCAGGTAAATACGCCGAAGCTATAAATACTTTTGAATTAGTTTTACCGGTTTCGGAAAATTATGGTGAAGCCCAACTAAAAATGGCTACCAGTGAATATTATAACAACCAATTCGACGTTGCTAAAGAGCGAATTAATCGACTTATAGCCCAAGATATTGAAAAAATTCCTTGTATTTTAACTCTAATTGGAATGTTGCTTTCTGAAAATCAGCATCAAGAAGCTTTACCTTATTTTGAAATGATTGAGAGCGAGGAATTAGACGTTGACGCTCTTTCTCGTTTAGCGCCGGCTTATTGTGAAATTGGTAGGTTAGAAAAAGCAAAGGAAATTTTTGAAAAAGTTCTCGAAGATGATTTTTACGATATTAACAGTTCCTTTCTTTTAGGTTTAACCTATTATAATTTAAAGGAATTTGAAAAAGCGAAAGAAAAGTTTGTTTTGTGTTATACCGTAACTCGCTCGCCATCGGCTAAATACTACGTGGAGCTTTGCTCTAAAATGGCGGAGGACGATTCTAAATTTAAAACTCTTGAGTTTACTTTTAACGTTGATGACGATGAAGCAAAAAAACGCTTTAACTTTTTAGAAAAAGCGCTAAAAGGCGGAAGAAAATTTATTGGTAAAAACGATAAAAATAAACTTTTAGAATACGTTGAATGGGCGTTTTCCTTTGATAGCAATTGGCAAAAGGATATTATTGAATGTTTATTAACTAATCCTTACCTTCAAATTAGAAAATATTTTATTGAAAAGCTTTTAGACCAAACGATTAGCGATAATAGAAAAACTCTAATTATAGAAAAACTTGTTGAAAACGGTTACAATAAAAGGGTAGGTGTCGTTTTTGGTGGCATATATACAACGATTGAGCTTTTAAAGGTGGAATTAGATAAAGAAAAGAATAAAATTTTCACAAAGGCTTATGCAAGGGCGTTTTCATTAATTGCTCCCGTTACCGATAAAAACCAATATAAACTTTGCGATAGTTGTTATAAGCTTTATTATGCTTTGAAAGAAAATGGTAATATAAGAAAAATTACCGACGTTAACGCTCTTGCCGCAGCAATTGCGTTTTGCTCGGGGCTTAGGACCACTACGGATATTACAATTTTATCAAGATATTTCAATACTAAAAAATCAGACGTTTTTTACGTTTTAGAACTTGCGGGGGTGGATGATGAAAGTTATTGATTTCGATGGTCTTTTCGATGAATACGTAAGCGAGTTTTTATCTAAAATTGCAGGCAAATATTCAGCTGAAGAGGTTGAAGATATCCAGCCAAAATTGTTTGAAAAATTTTCAAATTTAAAAATTAAAAATATTGGTGGTTTAACCCCAAGCGAATATTATAACTCTCAAAAAGATAGGCTAATTGAAATTTTAAAAGAACACGTTAAAAGGGATATTCCGGTTAACGGTTTTTTGCAAAATGCAATTGTAGAGCACGTTTCAGCCGAAGTTTTAATTGATAATTTAAACGAAAATTTTGATGAAATTTATATTGCTGAAATTGTTAATTTGCTTTATTTAAAAAATTGTAAAAGTCACTTTAATCGACTTATAGACCTTCTATTTAACAAAAAATTAGGTGATGAACTTAAAAATTTAATTTTAGATATACTTTGTGAAAACGCAAACTTAATTGCAAGCGAAATTTGCAGTAGGCGCATTGAAGAAGATTTTTTGCTTTTCGCCGGAGAAATTTTATCTTGTGTGACCGAGCAAACTGATCAGGTCGTTTCAAAGTTTGAAGAAATTTTTTTATCCGATAAAAAACACGTTTTTGAATTTTGTTCGTTTATTATTAAGTTTAATAACGATAAATTGTTGCCCGCTTTATACCAAGTTATTGAAAAAGACGTTAGCTATGCCGAATTTAAAGAACTGAAAATTGCTATTGAATGGCTTGGCGGAAATTACGAAAAGGAACGTGATTTTTCCTTTGATAAAACTTATAAACTTTTAAAGGGTGATTAAAATGTTTTTAGATTTCGATTTTGATAAAGAAGGTCAGTTAACCGATAGTAAATTTTTTGGAGAAATTGCCCTTCCTTCAAACCTTATTGAAAAGGGCTTTTTCGGTAGCGATGAACTTTTTGTTTGTCAAATTAATTTAAGTCAATTAAATGAAAAAATGCCTTTAAATTTTCTTCCTAAAAGTGGGGTTATGTGTTTTTTCATCGACTTTAAGAAAAAGCCTTTTAAGGGCATTGTTCGATTGTTTAATTTAGATGAACTCGACGGCTTTACAACCTTTAACGAAGACTTTGATTGTTATGAAAACGTTATTGATGAAATTTTAGTTGAGTTTACGGAAGAAGAAACCTATTGTCAATGTTTTTTCGATTACGATAATGATAAATTTTGTTTGTTAAAGGTGGAATATTTTGCCGACGAGCCAATTTTACCAATATATTCAAACGTTTATTTTTTAATTGATAAAACAAACCTAAAAAATTGCGATTTTTCAAAAATTGAATTGAAAATTGAATAAATAAAAAACAACCTGCTACCATAAAAAGTTTAGCAGGTTGTTTTTTTAATTAAATATGAAAATATGTGAACGTGTAAATATATAAACGTTAAAATATAAAAACACTGCGTGTTTTAGCTACGCATCGAAAATCATTAATTATATAATTTACTTGCTTTCGCAAGTTGGGGGTTCAATTCCCAACGACATTAAAAAAGAACACTAAAAAGTGTTCTTTGGTAGCCCCAAGGGGAATCGTTGATGTTTCGAAAAACACTGCGTGTTTTAGCTACGCATCGAAAATCATTAATTATATAATTTGCTTGCTTTCGCAAGTTTGGGGTTCGATTCCCAACGACATTAAAAAAGAACACTAAAAAGTGTTCTTTGGTAGCCCCAAGGGGAATCGTTGATATTTCGAAAAACACTGCGTGTTTTAATAAAATTCGAAAATCATTAATTATATAATTTGCTTGCTTTCGCAAGTTGGGGGTTCGATTCCCAACGACATTAAAAAAGAACACTAAAAAGTGTTCTTTGGTAGCCCCAAGGGGAATCGTTGATATTTCGAAAAACACTGCGTGTTTTAGCTCCGCATCGAAAATCATCAATTATATAATTTACTTGCATTCGCAAGTTGGGGGTTCGATTCCCAACGACATTAAAAAAGAACACTAAAAAGTGTTCTTTGGTAGCCCCAAGGGGAATCGAACCCCTGTTTTCGCCGTGAGAGGGCGACGTCTTGACCGCTTGACCATGAGGCCGTTTTAAATTGCTTTTGTATAATACCATATTTATTTTTTTTATGCAACTGTTTATTTATATTTTTAAAATAATGATAAAATTTTTTAAAATAATGATAAAATTTTCTTTACTTTATTTTGATTTTACTTTATAATGGAAACAAGTGTTGTGCAACATTTGTTGCTTAACGATTTAAAGGGGAAAATATGCCACCAAAAAACAAATTTACGAAAGAGCAGGTTATCAATCAGGGAATTGATATAATTAGGAAAGATGGAATTTCGGGGTTAACCGCAAGAAATATTGCAAAAAATCTCAATGCGTCGCCAAAGGTTATTTTTGGGTTATTTTTAAACATGCAAGACTTACAAGTTCAAGTTATTGAAGCTTGCTATGCCTATCATTTAAGCTATTTAAAAAGAGAAATGGAAAAATCAACCTATCCGCCTTATAAAATGAGTGGCATGGCTTACGTTAAGTTTGCCAAGGAAGAAAAGGAAATTTTTAAATTGCTTTTTATGAGCGGAAAGGGTAATTTTATTGAAGCGGAAAAGGAAAATAATTTTGTTATAAACGCTTTGAGAGAATGCTTTAATATCAGCGAAGAAAATGCAAAATTATTTCATTTAGAAACGTGGACTTTAGTTCATGGAATTGCCGTAATGATTGTTTCAAACCAATTTGATTATAGTGAAGAATTAATATCAACCGTTTTAACCGACGTTTTTTTAGGTTTAAAACATAGGTTTAGTAATAGAGAGGAATAGAAATGGAAGAGGTTATAAAAATTGATAATTTGCACAAAAGCTTTAAAACCGTTAAAGCCGTTAACGGCATAAGTTTCGTTGTAAAAAAGGGGGAATTTTTTGCTTTTTTAGGTGAGAATGGCGCAGGGAAAAGCACAACTATTTCCATAATGTGTTCTCAACTTGATTTCGATAGCGGAAACGTGGAAATCTGCGGTGAAAACGTGGCTTTAAACTCAAAGGAAATTGCATCGAAAATTGGTGTTGTTTTTCAAAATTCAGCGTTAGATAAGTCAATATCCGTTTACGATAATTTGCGTTATAGAGCAGGGCTTTACGGAATAACGGGGGAAACTTTTAAAAATAGATTAAATAAACTCGTCGAGCTTTTTCATTTTGAAGATTATATTAATAGGCAGGTATCAAAACTTTCGGGTGGTCAACTTAGGCGAATAGATATTGCCAGAGCCCTTTTACATAACCCTGAAATTTTAATTTTAGACGAGCCTACCACCGGGTTAGATCCTCAAACCAGAAAAAATTTATGGCAGGTTATCGACGCACTTAGGAAGGAGCAAGGTCTAACGGTTTTTTTAACTACTCATTATATGGAAGAAACGACTGACAGCGACTACGTTGTAATTTTAGATAAAGGTGAAATCGTTGCAAGGGGCACGCCGATAGAACTTAAAAATAAATACGCAAAGGACAGCATAATAATTTATAATCCAAGCCAAAAATTGGATGAATTGGGTTTAAATTTTACCCGTGGCAAGGATTTTGTTAAAATTGAAATAGAAAATACCCTTCAAGCAACAAAGTTAATAACGGCGTATCCTGAAATTTTCGTTGATTATGAAATTACAAAGGGTAAAATGGACGACGTGTTTTTAGCCGTTACGGGAAAAACTTTACAAGGGGGTGAAAACTAATGGCTCTATCAACGTTAATAAAAAGAAATTGTAAAATATTTTTTACCGATAAGGTTATGTTTTTAACCAGTTTGATAACTCCCGTAATTTTACTCGTTTTATACGTTACTTTTTTAGGTGACGTTTATAAAGACGTTTTTACGAGCGTTTTAAAGGATTTTACCATTGATGAAAAACTAATTAACGGAGCGGTTGGCGGTCAGTTAGTTTCATCAATTTTGGCAGTTAGCTGTGTGACGGTTAGTTTTTGTTCTAATTTACTAATGGTAAACGACAAGCACAGTGGAATTAACAAAGATTTTTTAGTTTCGCCAACCCCTAAATACGTTTTATATTTAAGTTATTTTATTTCTACCGCAATAACTACCTTAATAGTGTGCTATACCGCCCTTGCAATTTGTTTGGTATACATTGGCATAATTGGGTGGTATTTAAGCCTTGCCGACGTTATTTTATTAATTTTTGACGTTTTAATTTTAGTCCTTTTCGGCACAGCTCTTTCATCAATAATAAACTATCCGCTCTCTACCGCAGGGCAGGGTAGCGCAGTTGGAACGATAGTTAGCTCGGGCTACGGTTTTATTTGCGGTGCTTATATGCCAATTTCAAATTTTTCAATTGGGCTACAAAGAACGTTGATGTTTTTACCGGGAACTTACGGCACTGCCTTAATAAGAAATCACTCAATTAAAGGCGTGTTTTTAGAAATGGAAAAACAAAATTTACCACAAGAGTTAATTGAAGGTATAAAAGCTTCAATCGATTGCAATTTAAGTTTTTTTGGTAAAGCCGTTCCCATTTCGGCAATGTATATCGTAATGATAGCTTCGGTGGCGATACTCATTGGAATTTATATTTTAATCAACGTTGTAAAACTAAGAAAATCTAAATAAAAAAAGCGCTAAACTTTCATTTTTAGAAAGTTGGCGCTTTTTTGATTGATTAAATTTAGGGTAAAGTTATCAATTAATTTCCGCAATAAAAACCAATTGAATTTTTATAATCGTTGCCAAAAAAATCTTTAAATTCACCAAGGGTTTTTCCCCCGTTAAGGGCAGGTGAGTTATTTGCTAATTTATAGCAGTCAAGGTTTTTAATTCCCAAAACGCTCTCGGTTGGCAACTGACCTAAAAATAGTGGATTTTTATCGTAAATCCCGTTTTCGTTAACCGACTTAAAATAGTCTAAACCGCTTATATTGCAGTTATTTTCATTAAATATAAGATTGTTTGAAGCCTTTAAACCGCAACCATCTTCAACGAGAAATTTAGCCTTTGGCGAGCGGTTATAAATTAAATTGTTATAGAAAAAGGATTTTCTTTCGGCGTTAGATTGAATTATGTATACCGTGTCCGTTGAAGTGACGATAGTGTTGTTGTAAACGTAAATTCCGTTAGAAGCGTAGTTAACGTAAATTACGCCTTTATTACCTTTGTCGTTTACCGATAGGTTATATCTAACGGTGGCAACGTCTTTAAAGTTTGAGTTGTTGTAGGTGCAGTTAAGGAAAAGCCCGAAAGAATTGTCGTGAGAATAGTTATACTGCCAAATAGTATCCTTACTGGCAAGGTCGGCATCGAGCATACATCCGTCTTGATATTTTCCATCGCTTGGGCGTGGGCTTGCCATATTGCGATAGCCTTCGTTATATTGAACTATCGTTCCATCAACGTAGGAAGTGACTATGGTGTTGCCCGAAACGCAACGAATAGCCGTGTCGTGAATTACGTTGTTTTCAATTATACCGCCGTAAAGGTGGCGGGCAAAAATTGCGTTTTTTCCAATATAGTTAATTTGGTTGTTGTCAACGTGAACGTTAAGGTGGGCGTAGTTATAAAAATCAGCGTCGTATGGGCTAACTTTTTTTATGGTTACGGAATTGTCTTTTCTAACGACGTGATACCAAGTTGCAAGTCCAACGTTAGAAACGTTAGAAATTTGGCAATTGGTAATTTTAAGGTTGTCTACTCTGCCTAAACCGTCGTTAGACCAAACGTGAATTCCGCCCGTGATTTTTGAAGTCATTGCCATTCCGCTATTTTCAGCATCGCAATAGCCGTTAATATCGTGAACGTATAGGTTGTTTAAAGTTATATTTTTATAGGTGATAATTTCTTGTGAATTTTCGTTGTTATCGCAAGTTATTAAAACTCCACGCCTGTCGTTTTCGGTGGTAGCTGAATCGAAAAGTTCAAGTTCTTCTACGATAATATTTTCGCAGTTAGAAATATAGAGAACTCCGCTACCAACCAAGTTGTTTCCATCAATTTTTGGTCTTTCACCCTTTCCGTAAGCGGTAATAACAACGGGGCTATTTACGCTTCCTTTAACGTCGTTAATTGCCAAACTTCCTAAAAACGAGCTTCCCCTTTCAAAATATAGATGGGTGCCGGGCTCAAATTTAACCTTTGATAGGTCGGTTAAAGAATTGTAAGGTTTTTCATAGCTTCCGTTGCCGTTAGAATTAGCATGGGATGAAAAGAAAACGCCTTTTTCACTATATTTAATTGAGCTTTCTTCGTTGTTGACCGAACCGTTAATTGAAGTATTAACCGAATTAGCAATCGAATTGGCAACCGAATTAGTAGTAGTGGAATTTTTTGAACTATTATTTTTGCTATCGTTTAGGTTTTCGTTTGAACTTTTTTCAATGCTCGTTTTGCTAACGCTAACCGAATTTTCGCTTGCTTTGTTGCTGGTTTCGCCGTTTTGCGAGCAAGCTGAAAAATGTAGTGCAAAAAAACATATTAATAAAATGAAAATAATAATTTTTTTCATTAAATCACCTGAAAATTTTTTGTAAATTATATCATAAAAATTTATTTATTGCAATATAAAATAAAAATTTTTTTATAGCTGTTTACGTTTTTTATTGCAAAATTGCTTAAACGTAATTTGTTGCAAAAAATATATTAACGTGTTAAAATATTAATATGGTTGAATTAAGAGATTATCAAAAAGAATGTTTAAACGTTCTAAATAGTTTAAAGGGTGGCAGGGTGCTTGTTTCAATGGCGACTGGGCTTGGGAAAACCGTTGTTTTTTCTCAGCTTAAACGCCGTGGTCGAGTGCTTATTTTGTCCCATCGAGAAGAACTTGTTAACCAACCGAGAAAATATTACGATTGTTCCTTTGGAGTAGAAAAAGCGGAAAGTCGGTCAAACGGTGAAGAGGTCGTTTCGGCAAGCGTTCAAACCTTAGTTCGCCGATTAAACAATTTTAGTCCTACCGATTTTGATATTATAATTACCGATGAAGCTCACCACGCTGCGGCTCCAACCTATAAACAAATTTACGCCTATTTCAAGCCAAGGCTTCACGTTGGTTTTACGGCAACGCCAAACCGAGGCGACAAGGTTCGACTTGACGACGTTTTTGATCAAATAGTTTTCGTTCGCAATTTAAAATGGGGGATTGAACAGGGTTGGCTTTCAAACGTTAAATGTTTAAGAGTTCGTGCTTCATACGATTTAAGAAAGGTTAAAAAAAGTATGGGCGATTTTGCTCCAACGGCGCTTTCTCAAGCGGTGAACAACTCTAAATTTAACCAAGAAGTTGGCGAAATATATAAAAAATACGCCCAAGGTCAAACCTTAATTTTTGCAACTTCCGTTGACCACGCTGAAAATATTGCAAAACAAATTGAAGGGGCTGTGGTCGTTAGTCAAAAAACAAAAAATCGCCAAAAAATTATTGACGATTTTACCAATAGAAAAATTCCGTGCATAGTAAACTGCATGATTTTTACCGAAGGAACGGATATTCCGCTTATCGAAACGATAATTATTGCCCGACCAACCCAAAATTCTTCTCTCTACGCTCAAATGGTAGGCAGGGGATTAAGGCTTAATAAAGGTAAAAAACATTTAACTTTAATCGATTGCGTTGGCGTGACCGAGAAAAACGAAATTTGTCAAGCGCCGTCGCTCATTGGTCTTGATATGGCGGACGTTCCTGAATATAAGCGAGATAGCGTTTCGGGAATGCTATTAAATATGCCGGAAATTTTTGAACAAGCTTCAAATTGCCCGATTAATTGGGTTCTTAACGCTCAATTTGTCAATCTATTTGCCAAAGAACAAGGGGTAAATTGCAACAACGTTAATTGGGTTAAAAAACCAAACGGCGACCTTGTTTATCAATTTAACTGCGGTGATAGAATTGGCGTTAAAGCAATTGACGAGCTTGGAAAAACTTACGTTATGCGCTATGTTTTTAACGATAAAATCAACGGCTTTGAATATTCTCGTTCACAAGAAATGAATCTTCAACAAGCTCTTGATTTTGCTTTTACTATTTTTTACAGGGACTATGAAAACGAGCGGGCGTTTTGGGATTTAAACCAAAACGTAGATTGGCAGTTTGAAGATGCAACCGAAAAGCAAATTGCTCTTATAAAAAGCAAAATTTCACCAATAGATTTTGAACAATTAACCCTTAGCGGAAGGCTCACAAAAAGCGGGGCTTCGCAAGTTATTAACATGCTTAATATTCAAAATTTAAAGCTTTCAGACCTTATGAGAATGCACGAAAAATCGGTTAAAGAGCAGGAAAAAATACAAAGCCAAAAGGAAATTTATTCCAAGCTTAAAATTAGATACGTTTTGGATAAGAAAAAAAGATTTTGCAAGTATTACGCCATCAAACACGTTACCGATTTAGTTATTTGCAACGATTGGGATAGGGCAAAGGAAATTATTGCAAGTCTAGACGGAGTTCAAGGTGAAAAATGCTTTTTTAAAGGTTTTACAACAAAAATTGAAGCGGAAAAATTTATACGAAATTAACGCAATCTAACCCAATTGTTTTTGATTGCGTTTTTTTGTAGAAATTTGTAATAAATTTAAAATTACTATTGTAATTTATTTTCAAATGTGTTATAATGGCAAAGATAGGCTTAAAAGCCGTAATAAACGAAAGGGGTTTAAACTAATGGAAAAACAAGATTTTCAGTTTTGCGATAGCGTTCTCAACGAGTTTGAAAACAAAGCGACTAATCTTATTGGGATTATGCAAGCAATTCAACAAAAATATAGATACCTATCTGAAGAATGTTTAACTTACATTGCAAAAAAACTTGGAATTGGTCAAGCAAAGGTATATGCCGTTGCAACTTTTTATGAAAATTTCTCTCTTGAAAAAAAGGGTAAATACGTTATTCGTGTCTGCGATGGAACGGCTTGCCACGTTAGAAAATCTCAAGGGGTTTTAAACGCTTTAAACGAAGAATTGAACCTTAAAGATGGCAAAACAACCACCGACGATATGCTCTTTACGTTGGAAACGGTTTCTTGTTTAGGGGCGTGCGGTTTAGCTCCCGTTTTAACCGTAAACGACGTCGTTCACCAACAAATGACTGGTGAAAAGGCAAAAGAACTTATTAAATCGTTAAGGGAGAGCGAAAATGTTTAAGAAATTAGCTAATAGCCAAGCGCTTAATCAGTTTAGAGAAAAATGTAAGGTTGAACTTGAAAATCAACAAATTAAAATTTTAGTTTGCGCAGGAACCGGCTGTATGGCGGGTGGTTCTCTTAAAATTTACGAAGAATTAAAACGACTTTGTGAAAATAGTGGTAAAAGCGTTCAAGTTTTACTTGAAAAGCACGTTGATCACCCTGATTTTGGTATTAAAAAGAGTGGTTGTAACGGATTTTGCGAATTAGGACCTCTCGTTAGAATTGATCCAATGGGTTGGCTTTATACAAAAGTTAGCCTTGACGATTGTCAGGAAATTTTTGAAAAATCTCTTATTAAAGGCGAGCTTATTGAACGTTTAATTTATGAAAATAATCCAAGGTTTGCCGAACAAGATAAAATTCCTTTCTATGAAAAACAAACCCGTGTCGTTTTAGAAAACTGCGGACATATTGATAGTGAAGATATTGGCGAATATATTGCAAAGGGTGGCTACGTTGCTCTTCAAAAGGCGCTTTTTGAATATAATCAAGATGAAATTATCGAACAAATGAAAATTTCCAACCTTCGTGGTCGAGGCGGCGGTGGTTTCCCAACGTGGCGTAAGTGGGAACAAGTTAAACGCCAAACCGAAGAGCCAAAATACGTTGTTTGTAACGGCGACGAGGGCGATCCTGGCGCATTTATGGATAGAAGTATTATGGAAGGCAATCCACATTCGGTTATCGAAGGTATGCTTATTGCAGGTATTTCTTCAGGATGTCACGAAGGCTATATTTACGTTCGTGCCGAATATCCACTTGCCGTTCAACGTTTGAAAACGGCTATTGAACAAGCAACTAATCTTGGTCTTTTAGGAAAGGATATTTTAGGTAGTGGCTTTGAGTTTAATATGCACATTAACCAAGGTGCGGGAGCTTTCGTTTGCGGTGAAGGTTCGGCAATGGCTGAATCAATTGAAGGTAATCGTGGTATGCCACGAGTTAAGCCACCACGAATGGTTGAAAAGGGGCTTTATAGCAAGCCAACGATTTTAAATAACGTTGAAACTTTTGCAGCCGTTCCGCTAATTATTGAAAAGGGTGGCGATTGGTATTTAAGCTTCGGTCCAAACGGCTCGCCGGGAACTAAGGCGTTTGCCTTAACCGGTAATATTAAGAATACCGGTCTTATTGAAGTTCCAATGGGAACAACTTTAAGAGAAGTTATTTTCACCATTGGTGGCGGTATTAAAAACGGCAAAAAGTTCAAAGCCGTTCAAATTGGTGGACCAAGCGGTGGTTGCTTAACGGAAGAGCATCTTGACCTTCCACTCGATTTCGATTCGTTAAAGAGCGTTGGCGCAATGATTGGCTCGGGTGGTCTTGTCGTTATGGATGAAGATACCTGTATGGTTGAAGTTGCTCGTTTCTTTATGAACTTTACTCAAAATGAAAGTTGCGGAAAGTGTGTTCCATGTCGTGAAGGCACTAAGCGCATGAAGGAAATTTTAGAAAAAATCGTTGCAGGTAAAGGTGAGTTAAGCGATTTAGAACTTTTACAAGAAGTTGCTGAAACCGTTTCTGAAGCAAGCTTATGCGGTCTTGGTAAGAGTGCGGCAAACCCTGTATTGTCAACTTTAAAATATTTCAAAGACGAATATATTGCCCACGTAGTGGATAAAAAATGTCCTGCTCACGTTTGCGCAAAACTCAAAACAATTGAAATTGATAAAAATTTATGTAAAGGCTGTTCAAAATGCGCTCGCAATTGTCCTGCCGGCGCAATTAAGGGACAAATTAAAAGTCCGTTTGAAATTGACCAAACGGCTTGCTTGAAGTGTGGAGCGTGCTTAACGGCTTGTCCATTCGGCGCAATTAAGGAGGTGTAAACAATGGGATATATGACTATTAACGGCATACAAGTTGAGTTTACAAATGAAGAAAACGTTCTTGCCGTTGTTCGTAAAGCGGGTATTGAACTCCCAACCTTTTGTTATAACCCAGAACTTCCGGTTTACGGCGCATGTAGAATGTGTATCGTTGAAGACGATAGGGGAAGCGTTTTTACTTCCTGCTCAACACCACCAAAAGATGGTATGGTAATTTATACCGATACGGAAAAATTACATAAGCACCGCAAAATGATTTTAGAGCTTTTATTAGCTTCTCACTGTAAGGATTGCACAAGCTGTGAGAAAAACGGTGCTTGTAAACTTCAATCTCTTGCATTTAAGTTTGGTATTGAAAGAATTCGCTTTGAAGATACTCGCCCTCAAATGCCAATTGACGATAGCGCAAAGGGTATAGTTAGAAATCCAAACAAGTGTATTTTATGTGGCGATTGCGTTAGAATGTGTGAAGAAGTTCAAGGTATTGGCGCAATAAACTTTGCATTCCGTGGTGCAAAAGCAAGGGTTATGCCGGCGTTTAATATGCCACTTAATCAAACGGCGTGCGTAAATTGCGGTCAATGTTCGGCAGTTTGCCCAACGGGTGCTATTACAATTAAAAACCAAACCGATGAGTTTTGGTCGATGCTACACGAAAAGGATAGTCGAGTAGTAGTTCAAGTTGCTCCTGCGGTTAGGGTAGCTCTCGGTGAACATTTCGGCTTTAAACAAGGCGAAAACGTTATGGGTAAAATCGTTGCCGCTTTAAAAATATTAGGAGCAGACGCAGTTTTCGATACTTCTTTTTCGGCTGACTTGACCGTATTAGAAGAAAGTGCGGAACTTATTGAAAGAATTAATAACGGCGGTAAACTTCCAATGTTTACTTCTTGTTGTCCTGGTTGGATTCAATACGTTGAAAAAATTCACCCTGAACTTATTGATAATCTTTCAACCTGTAAGTCGCCAATGCAAATGCTTTCGGCAATTTTAAGAAAATATTACAACGATAAAAACGACGGTAAAAAGACTTATATCGTTTCAATTATGCCTTGCACGGCTAAAAAATATGAAACCGACCGTGAAGAATTTATTCATAACGGTGTTAAGGATAACGATTTAGTTATAACTACAACCGAACTTGCTAAAATGATTAAGCGTGCAGGTATCGTTTTTGATGAACTTGAAGACGACGCTGTTGATATGCCGTTTGGTATAGCTTCTGGTGGCGGTATGATTTTCGGTGTTACCGGAGGTGTAACCGAAGCGGTAGTTCGCCACGTAAATTCTCAATTGGGTGGTGAAATTCAAAGTTGCGTTGTTAACGACGCTCGTGGAAACGATACGATTAAAACCCTAACAATCAAAGTTGGTGAAAGGGAAGTTAAAGTTGCTATCGTTTACGGTTTAAAAGTTGCCGGTGAACTTATTGAAAAATTAAATAATGGCGAAGTTTATTACGATTTTATTGAAGTAATGGCTTGTCCTGAAGGTTGTATTGCAGGTGGCGGTCAGCCATGTAATTATACTAAGGATAGGAAAAAGCGTGCTATTGGTTTATATAGAATCGATAAAGTTCAACAAATTAAAATTAGTGGACAAAACCCAACCATTAAACAAATTTACGATGAAATTATCAAAGGTGATAGCCACCATCTTTTACACGTTAACTATAAAAAATAATCAATTTACGCCCAAAAATATGGGCGTAAATTTTTAATTGAACAAAGTTCAATTAAAAATTGTCGATTTTATTGATTTTTTGGTGTAAGTTGGTAAAAAATAATTGCCAAAATTTTAAGGCTATGGTATAATTTAAAAAATTAATAAAAAGTTGGTAAAATTTTAGCCGATTTTTTAAATGGAGAATAGAATGAAAGGATTTTTAACATTAAAAAAATATACCCCTAAAACTATTCAAAGTATTATTGACACTGCTATTAATTTTAAAAATAACAAAGTCACCGCATTTCATAAAAAAAATGTGGTGGCTTTATTTTTTGAAAATTCCACGAGAACTCATTCAAGTTTTATAATGGCAATGTTAAAACTTGGAATTACCCCTATGGACGTTAACGTTTCAACGAGTAGCGTAAACAAGGGTGAAAGTCTTTACGATACGGTTAAAACCTTAGAAGCAATTGGTTACGACGGCGTTGTAATCCGCCACCCTCAAAATCAATATTATTCTCAACTTGAAAACGTTAATATTCCAATTTTTAACGCAGGCGACGGCACAAGCGATCATCCAACTCAAACCATGCTCGACCTTATGACCATTTACGAAGAGTTCGGCAGGTTTGAAGGTTTAAAGGTTTGCATCGTTGGCGATATTAGCCATTCTCGTGTTGCTCACGGCAATGCGGAAATTATGAAAAGACTTGGCATGGAAGTTTATATTGCCGGTCCCGACCGCTTTTTAGACGATACTGCGCCCGTAATTAGCCTTGACGAAGCAATTAAAACATGCGACGTTATAAATCTTTTAAGGGTTCAGTTTGAACGCCATGAAAATAATGAAAATTCTTCAATAGCAAACTATCACAGCGAATATGGAATGACCGAAGAACGAGCTAAAAAAATGAAGGAAGGGGCAATTATTATCCATCCAGCGCCGGTTAATAGGGGAATTGAAATTGCCGATTCTGTGGTTGAGGCAAAAAATAGTCGTATATTTGCTCAAATGACCAACGGTGTGTTCGTTAGAATGGCAATAATGCACATGGTTTTTGAAGGTTTGTTATGATTTTATTAAAAAACGGATTAATATTACAAGGCGATAATCTTGTAAAAAAAGATGTTTTAATCGAAGGCGAATTTATTAAAAAAATTGCCGATTCGATTGAAAACGTTGACTGTCAAACAATCGACGTTTCAAAAAAATGGATAATTCCTTGTGGGGTTGACGTTCACGCCCATCTTCGTGAGCCGGGTTTTGAACATAAGGAAACGGTTGCAACGGGAACGCTTTCCGCTGCGAAAGGGGGAATTGGAACTATAATTTCAATGCCAAACCTTAATCCTACACCCGATAGTTTGGAAAATTTAAAGGTTCAACAAGATATTATTGACCGTGACGCTCTTATTAGGGTTTACCCAAGTGCTTCCGTTACCGTTGGCGAAAAAGGTGAAAAACTTAGCGATATTGAAAGTTTAAACGGCGCTGTTTGCGCCTTTACCGACGACGGGCTTTGCGTTAATAATCTTGAAGTTTTAGCCAACGCTATGAAAATAGTTGAAAAGCCAATTTTATCCCACGCAGAAGCAAAGGAAGCAAAGGATAAAGAAGAAGCTGAATATATGGCGGTTGAAAGGGAGCTTGAACTTTTAAGAAAAAACCCTTGTTCATATCATTTCTGCCATCTTTCAATGGCAAAAAGTTTTGAAATGGTTAAAAAGGCTCAACTTGAAGGGCTCGACGTCACTTGTGAAGTAATGCCTCACCATTTATTTTTAAATAAAAGTCAAATCGTTGATGGAAACTGGAAAATGAACCCACCTTTAAGGGGTGAAGAAGATAGAAAGGCAACGGTTGAAGCTCTTTTGGGCGGTGTTGCAACTATGATTGCAACCGACCACGCACCTCATTCTCCGGAAGAGAAAGCAAGGGAATATAACCTTTGTCCAAACGGAATTATTGGTTTTGAAACAATGTTTCCAACCTGTTATACCTATTTAGTAAAAACGGGGCTTGCAACTCACGCTCAACTGTTAGATTGGACCGTTTATGAGCCGGCAAAACGTTTTGGGCTCGTTCACGGCGAAATTAAGGAAGGGGGACTTTGCGATATTGCCGTTTTAGATATTGAAACGGAAAGGGAATATAAACGGGAAGAAATTTTATCAAAGAGTAAAAATTCGCCGTTTATTGGGTTTAAGCTTTACGGCTTTAACACCTTAACGATAATTGGTGGCAAAATTCGCTACCAAGCGTAAATTAGTTTAATAATATAGTGCATATAGAAAAAAGGAGAAAAAAATGAAAAAAAGACTGCTTGTTTTGGAAAACGGTTGCTCGTTTTTGGGTGATGCTTTCGGCGCTGAAGGCGAAAGTATTTGTGAAATTGTTTTCAACACTCAAATGGTGGGCTATCAGGAAATTTTATCTGACCCGGCTTATTGCGGACAAATGGTGGTTATGAGCTATCCGCTAATTGGTAATTACGGTTTAGCCGACGAAGACTATGAAAGTCACGGAATTTATTTAGGTGGACTTATAGTTCGTGAATATAACGATCAACCAAGCAATTTCCGTGCGTCAAAAACTCTTGCGCAAGAAATGGAAGACAACGGTGTGGTTGGTATTAGCGGAGTAGACACTCGTGAAATCGTTTCTATCATTCGTGATCAAGGCACGATGAAAGCTATGATTTGCGATGCGGATAAAAACGTTGACGAAGCCGTTAGCCAACTTAAAAAACACAAGTGCGACAAAGAGCTCGTTGCAAAAGTATCAAGCAAAAGAATGTGGTATTCAAGAACGAGAAATCCTGAATATACCGTTGCTATTATCGATTGTGGAGTTAAGTTAACTAACGTTAAAAGCTTAAATAACTGCGGTTGCAACGTTATTGTTTTCCCATATGACGTTAAAGAAGAAGAAATTTTAAAATATAAGCCTGATGGAATTTTTGTTTCAAGCGGTCCTTCAAACCCTGAATATATTGCTTGCGTAAGCGAAACGGTTAAAGCTTTCGTTGGGAAAATTCCGCTTTTAGGTATTGGTTTAGGTCATTTAATCGTTGCAAGTTGTTACGGCGCTAAAATTAAAAAGCTTAAATTCGGTCACCGTGGCGCTAACCAAGCCGTTAAAAATTTATTGACCGATAAAGTGGAAATAACTTGTCAAGCTCACTCTTATACCGTTGATAAAAATTCTTTAAAGGAAAGCGGTCTTTCAGTAACTCACGTTAACCTTTTAGATGGGGAAATCGAGGGCTTAATTGACAATAAGAACAAGGTTATTTCCGTTCAATATTATCCAGATTTTGCTCAAAACGTTGCCGATGCCGGCTACGTTTACGGAACGTTTATTTCATTTATGAAAGCATGCGGGGGTAGAAAAAATGCCAAAAAGAACAGATATTAAAAAAATTATGGTTATTGGTAGCGGTCCAATCGTTATTGGTCAAGCCGCTGAATTCGACTATGCTGGCACTCAAGCTTGCTTAGCTTTAAAAGAAGAAGGTTACGAAGTTGTTTTAGTTAACTCTAACCCTGCAACGATCATGACCGATACAAACATGGCCGACAAGGTTTATATGGAACCGTTAGACCTTGAACACGTTGCTAAAATTATTCGCTACGAGCGTCCTGACGGACTTCTTTGTTCAATCGGTGGTCAAACGGGCTTAAACCTTGGCATGCAACTTTCAACCAAGGGCGTTTTAGACGAGTGTGGCGTTGAACTTTTAGGAACTTCTTATCAAGCTATTGCTCAAGCTGAAGACAGACAACTTTTTAAAGACCTTTGCGAAAGAATTGGCGAGCCTGTTATCGATAGTTACACGGCTAACACCATTGAAGATTGTATTAAAGCGGCAAATAAAATTGGTTATCCAATTATCGTTCGCCCTGCCTTTACTCTTGGCGGAACGGGTGGTGGCTTTGCCGATAACGATGAAGAACTTGAAGTTATTGCGAAAAACGCTTTAAAGCTTTCACCTGTAACGCAAGTTTTAATTGAAAAATCAATTAAGGGCTTTAAAGAAATTGAATTTGAAGTTATTCGTGATAAAAACGATACTGCAATTTCCATTTGTTGTATGGAAAACGTTGACCCGGTTGGCATTCATACGGGTGATAGTATAGTAGTTGCGCCAAGCCAAACCTTAACTAACAAAGAATATCAAATGTTAAGAAAAGCTGCTCTTAACATTATTAAAGCTCTTAAAATTGAAGGTGGTTGCAACGTTCAATTTGCCTTAGATCCGTTCAGCTTTGAATATTACGTTATCGAAGTAAACCCACGTGTTTCTCGTTCATCGGCTCTTGCAAGTAAGGCAAGTGGTTTCCCAATTGCCAGAGTTTCTGCAAAAATTGCTTGCGGATTAAGACTTGACGAAATTAAAATTGCCAACACTTACGCATCTTTTGAGCCAACTCTCGACTATATAGTTGCAAAGTTCCCACGTTTCCCATTCGATAAATTTACAAACGCTAACCGTGTTTTAAGCACTCAAATGAAGGCAACGGGCGAAGTTATGAGTATTGGTAGAACTTATGAAGAAGCTTTACTTAAAGCCGTTCGTTCTCTTGAAATTGGTCTTTGCCACATTGAAATTCCAAAGCTCAAAAAACTTAACAAGCACGATTTAGTTGAACTTATTATTAAAAATACCGACGAGCGCACCTTTGCTATTGCCGAAGCTTTCCGTCAAGATATTTCCGTTGACGATATTTACAACATCACTAAAATCGACCGCTATTTCCTTGATAAACTTATGCATATTGTTGAGCTTGAAAAGGTTATTAAGGCAAACAAAAACGATTTAGAAACCCTTCAAATGGCTAAAAAGTGGGGCTTTAGCGATGAATATATTGCTGAATGCTGGGGCGTTGATTATTTCGATATTTATAACCTTAGAAAGGAAAAGGGACTTTATCCTGTATACAAGATGATTGACACTTGCGCTGCTGAATTTAAGTCGTATATTCCATATTTATATTCAACTTACGAAAGCAAAAACGAAAGCATTAGAAGCGAAAGAGAAAAGGTTATCGTTTTAGGTTCAGGTCCAATTCGTATTGGTCAAGGCGTTGAGTTCGACTATTCAACCGTTCACGCCGTTTGGGCTATTCAAGATGCCGGTTACGAAGCTATTATCATTAACAACAACCCTGAAACCGTTTCAACCGACTATACTTTAAGCGACAAGCTTTATTTCGAGCCTTTAACCTTTGAAGACGTTATGAATATTATTGATTTTGAACAACCAAAGGGTGTTATCGTTGCCCTTGGTGGTCAAACTGCAATTAACCTTGCCGATGATCTTCATAAAGCTGGTGTTACAATTTTAGGAACGGATAACGATTCAATAGCAAAAGCGGAAGATAGGGACTTATTTATCGAAGCCCTTAACGAGCTTAAAATTCCAATGCCTGAAGGCAGAGCCGTATTTAACATTGAAGACGGTAAAAAGGCTGCAAAACAAATTGGATATCCTGTTTTAGTTCGCCCTTCATTCGTTTTAGGTGGTAGAATGATGCACATCGTTTACGATGAAGATTCTCTTGTTCCAATTCTATCCGAAGCTGTTAAAATCAATAAAAAACACCCTGTTTTAATTGATAAATACATTTTAGGTAAAGAATGTGAAGTTGACGCCGTTTGCGACGGCACCGACGTTTTCGTTCCTGGTATTATGGAACACATTGAAAGAGCGGGCGTTCACAGTGGCGACAGTATGAGCGTATATCCAACTTATTCTCTTTCACAAAACGTTATTGACACCGTTATCGATTATACCAATAGAATTGGCGTTGCCCTTGGAATTAAAGGTCCGTTTAACATTCAATTCGTTGTCGATAAGGATACCGATAAGGTTTATATTATCGAAGTTAACCCTCGTAGTAGTAGAACCGTTCCATTCCTTGCAAAAGTTACGGGCAATCCAATTGCCGACATTGCAACCAAGGTTATGCTTGGGGAAAGTCTTAAAAAACTTGGCTACGTTGGTGTTTGTCCTCGTAAAGATTGGTGGTACGTTAAAACTCCTGCGTTTAGTTATTCTAAATTAAGCGGTCTCGACGTTGTTTTATCACCTGAAATGAAATCGACCGGTGAAGCTATTGGTTACGATAAATCGCTCAACCGTGCACTCTATAAATCGCTTAGAGCAAGCGGATTAAAAATGAGTAATTACGGAACGATTTTAGCAACTATTTCTAACACGGACAAGGAAGACGCTCTTCCTGCAATTAAGCGTTTTTACGACCTTGGCTTTAACATTGAAGCAACGGAAGGCACTGCTAAATTCTTAAAGAAAAACGGAATTAGAACTCGTGTTCGTAGAAAAATTTCACAAGGTAGTGAAGAAATTTTAGAAAGTTTAAGAAAGGGCTACGTAACTTACGTTGTTAACTTAACCGGTGGTTCGGTTGGAACCGTTCAAAAGGATGGTGTTTCAATTCGCCGTGCAGCCGTTGATAATAACGTTCCACTATTTACTTCTCTCGACACGGTTAACGCTTTATTAGACGTTCTTGAAGAAATTACAATGAGCGTTTCAGTAATTAAATAAATAACCTAAAAGTGGGTGATAAACGTCTTATTGCCCACTTTTTTGTAAAAATAGGATTAATATGAAACAAGAAAAACTAACTGTTGTTTCCAACAGAAAATTAAATTCGTCAACCTATGAAATGATTTTAAGCGGGGTTACGGAAGATATGTTTCCAGGTCAGTTCGTTGAAGTTAAACTTCCGGGCAAATATTTGCGTCGTCCATTTAGCGTTGCCGACTATGAAAATGGTTTTTTAACTCTTTTATATAAAGTAGTAGGCGGTGGAACCGACCAAATGACTAAGGTTAATAAGGGCGAGGTTTTCGACGTTTTAACAGGACTTGGTAATACTTTTAATTTAGAATTAACAAAAAATCCCGTTTTAGTTGGCGGTGGAATTGGCGTTGCGCCAATGTATGGTCTTTGTAAAGCCTTCTCAAAAATTAACGTTAAACCAACCGTCGTTTTAGGGTTTAGAAATAAAGATGAAATTTTCTACCTTGAAGAGTTTGAAAAAATTGCAAACGTTATTGTTGCAACCGACGACGGTAGCGTTGGCTTAAAAGGTAATTCTTTAAACGGATTAAAAACCTTGGATAACGTTGATTTCTATTATGCTTGCGGACCTATGGTAATGCTAAAAGCTTTGTCAAGCTATTCTAAAAACGGTCAGCTTTCTCTCGAAGCGAGAATGGGTTGTGGTTTTGGCGCTTGCATGGGCTGTTCTATTAAAACCGTTAGTGGCTATAAACGAGTTTGTAAAGAAGGTCCCGTATTTATGGCTGACGAGGTGATTTATGAATAGACAAGTTAAACTTTTTGGTCACACTCTAAAAAACCCAATAATTCCGGCAAGCGGTTGCTTTGGTTTTGGTTATGAATTTAGCGACCTTTACGATATTAATTGTTTAGGTAGCATTTCCTTAAAAGGAACGACCTTGGAACCACGCTATGGAAATCCACTTCCAAGAATTGCCGAATGTCCTGCCGGGTTAATTAACGCAATAGGGCTTCAAAACCCAGGGGTTGAAAAGGTTATTAGCCACGAAATTCCTGAACTTAGCAAGGTTTATGGTGATAAAGTTATTGCTAACGTTGGTGGGCACAGCACCGAAGAATACACAAAAACTTGTTCTGCTTTTAACAACGTTGACAAGGTTTTTGCAATTGAGCTTAACATAAGTTGTCCTAACGTTAAAGGCGGTGGAATGGCTTTTGGAACTGATGAAAAGGTTGCTTTCGATCTTGTTAAAGCGGTTAAAGCCGTTTGCACAAAGCCAATAATCGTTAAACTTTCACCAAACGTGACCGATATTGTAAAAATGGCTCAGGCGGTAGAAAAAGCCGGCGCCGATGCAGTTAGCTTGGTTAATACTTTCGTTGGTATGCGCCTCGATTTAAGAACGGGTAAACCTATAATTAGCGTTAAAACGGGCGGTTATAGTGGGGAAGGCATATATCCAATTGCACTTAGAATGGTTTATCAAGTTTCAAAGGCGGTTTCAATTCCCGTAATTGGAATGGGTGGCGTTAGCAAGGCGGAAGACGTTATTGAAATGATGGAAGCCGGGGCTACTTGCGTTATGGTTGGCGCTGCAAATTTGGTTGAACCTTTCGTTTGTAAAAATATTATTGACGAGCTTCCTTTGGTTATGGCTAAATATAATATTGAAAAATTAACCGATATTATTGGTTTATCACATAAATTTTAATGGGGTGAAATTATGAAAGACGTAATTATTGCTTGTGATTTTTCAAGCACGGAAAAACTTTATAGCTTTTTAGAAATGTTTGGCGATGAAAAGCCTTATATTAAAATTGGTATGGAATTATTTTATAAAACGGGTAGCAACGTTGTTTCCGACCTTGCAAAACGTGGTTTTAAAATCTTTTTAGATTTAAAACTTCACGATATTCCAAACACCGTTTATAAAGCAATGCGTAATATTGCAGGTCTTGGCGTTGAAATTACAAACGTTCACGCTTCGGGTGGTATTGAAATGATGAAAATGGCAAAAAAGGGCTTGCTTGAAGGGGCTGTTGACGGCAAAACTCCAAAGCTTATTGCCGTTACTCAATTAACAAGCACCGATGAAAGAATGCTTAAAGAAGAATTGTTAATTGACGCAGGAATTGCCAATACCGTTAAAAAATATGCTGAAAACGCAAAAGAAGCCGGTCTTGACGGAGTTGTTTGTTCTCCACTTGAAGCGCCTATTATTAAAGAAATGGGTATGCTTTCAGTTACGCCTGGAATTCGCCTTGCAACCGATGCCGTTGGCGATCAAAAGCGTGTGACAACCCCAGAAATGGCAAGAGAACTTGGTAGCGCATACATCGTTGTAGGTAGAACCATTACCGATGCTGAAAACCCACTTGAAACTTATAAGCTTGTTAGGAAACAATTCTTAGGATTATAAAAAGCTGTCTATAAGTCGATTATTAAACATTTTAGGAGATTATTATGAGTAATTTAGAAAAACAAGTTGCAAAAGCACTTTTATCAATTAAAGCAGTTTTCCTTCGCCCAAACGATCCTTTCACTTGGGCTTCAGGCATTAAGTCGCCAATTTATTGCGATAACCGTTTAACCCTTTCTTACCCTGAAATTAGAAAGTTAATTGAAAACGGATTAGCTTCAATTATTAAAGAAAATTACCCTGAATGTGAAGTTGTTATGGGAACGAGCACCGCAGGTATTCCACACGCTGCAATCGTATCTGAAATTTTAAATTTACCAATGGGTTACGTTCGTGGTGAAAACAAGTCACACGGAAGAAACAACAAAATTGAAGGTGTTGTTCCAACGGGTAAAAAGGTTGTCGTTATTGAAGACTTAATTTCTACCGGCGGTAGCTCAATTGAAGTTGTAAACGCCCTTAGAGAAGTTGGAGCTGACGTTTTGGGTATTGCTTCAATCTTTACCTACGGTTTGCCAAAGGGTATTGAAAAACTTCAAGCTGCAAATTGCAAAAACGTTTCACTTTCAAACTTTAACGTTTTAGCTGAAGTTGCCCTTGAAGAAGGTTATATTAATCAAGAAGAATATAAAATTGTTAAGGAATTTAGAGGTTAATTTTTACCGTTGTTTGCAAAAGATATGATTAATAAAGATATTGAAAAAATTTTAATTACACAAGAAGAAATTGCAAAAAAAGTAACTGAAATTGCAAAAAAAATTGATGAAACTTTCAATGGCGAAGAACTAATTGTCGTTTGCGTTATGAAAGGTAGTTTAATTTTTACAGCCGATTTAATTAGGGAAATTAACTGTCCGGTAATTCTCGACTACATGCAAGTTTCAAGCTATGGCTCGGGAACGGCTTCTTCAAGATTTATCAGCGTTAAGCGTGATCTTGAACAAAACATTGAAGGTAAAAACGTTTTAATCGTTGAAGACATAATTGATAGCGGTAATACGTTATTTAAATTAAAGGAATTGTTCGATTCTAAAAAGGCTAAAAAAGTTGCAATTTGCACTCTATTAGATAAACCTTCAAGGCGTGAAAGCCAAGTTAACGTTGATTTTATTGGATTTGAAATTCCCGATGAATTTGTGGTTGGCTATGGTTTAGACTACGCTCAAAAATATAGAAGCCTTCCATACATTGGCATTTTAAAACCAGCGGTTTATGAAAAATAAGCCTTTTTCCGCAAGAGATTTAAGTTTTTGCGCTATTTATTTAACGGTTTTAATAATTTGCTCGTGGTTGTCAATTCCAACCATAGTTCCGTTTACAATGCAAATTTTCGCTCTGTTTTTACTTTGCTATAATTTGAAGTTTAGCTGTTCGTTAATAACTATTTTTTCATATTTATTGCTTGGTATAATTGGCGTTCCCGTATTTTCGGGTTTTAATTCGGGGATAGGTGTATTATTGTCGCCAACGGGGGGATTTTTAATTGGATTTTTTGCAATTTGCATTTTTCTTAGAATTACAAAATCTTTACAAAATTCTATTCTGTCAAAATTTTTCTTTTCATTAGTTGGCTTAATTTTATGCTATTTTATAGGTGTGGTTTGGGCGGTTTTAATTTATTTTAACGACGTTTCAAAATTTATTTACGTGCTTTCCACCTTTATTTTCCCCTTTGTAATTTTTGATTGTTTAAAAATTTTTTGCGCAATAATTTTAACGGAAAAATTTAAAAAAGTGGTTAAATAAGTCGATTAACTAAATATTTTATTATCACCTGAGTTTTCTTGGGTGATTTTTTTATTTATAAAAACATATAGTTTAATTATGAAAAAATTTAAATTTATTTTTCTTTTAGTTTTAGTGGTAGTTATATTTACACTTTTTCCCTTTGCTAAAAATTCAATTTTTAATAGTGAAAAAGTTTGCGAAACAAACTATATTTTAGAAATTTGGCAACTTGATATGGTTGAAGGGGGCACGTCTTCAAGGCAAAGTTTTTTGTATAAAATGGGAAAAGAATTTACCAAACAAAATAAAAACGTGCAAATATCGGTAAACGTGCATACGAAACAAAGTGCCGAAAATTTATTTAAAAAGGGAATTTTCCCCGACGTTTTATCTTTTTCCTGCGGATTGGAAGGTTTTGAAAAAGGGGTGTTGCCAATTGAAAAAGAAAGTTTTTTAGGTGGCAATTATAACGGGGAAACCTATGCCGTTCCCTGGTGTGTCGGTGGTTATTTATTGTTTAAAAAAAAGGGAGAAAATTGTAATAGTTTAGTCGTTTCCCAATCCGCTTTCACTAATCCGTTAGTTGCCTATTATTTAAGCGATAAAAGATTTAACTCAATGCAAATTTTATCGCCAATTAATGCATATACTAAATTTATAAATGGCAAAAACGTTGCCTTAATTGGAACTCAAAGGGATATTTATAGATTAAAAAATAAAGGTTTAGATTACACCGTTGAATTAATTAACGGATTTAGCGATATAATTCAATATGCCGGTGTGACGTCAACTAATAAAGAGAAGGTTGAAATATCTAAAAAATTTGTAAATTTTTTAAAAAATTTATCAAACGAAAAGCTGAAAAGTATTGGAATGATATCTCTTTATAACAGAGATAATTTACCTGAAGAATTAAAGGTGTTTGAAAATTTTAAAATTGACAAAACCATTAATATTTTTACAAGCAGTGAAAAAATTGTTGAAATACAAAGGTTTTTAGGTGATGAAAGAAAAAATGAACAAGAAAAATTAAATGAAATAAAAAAAACGTTAAAATAATATTGTTTTTATTTGAAATTTAGTGTAAAATAGGGGGTAGTGGTGGAAAATTATAACGTTTTTTGCCCTGGCGTGGAATGTAAGATAAACGAGAGTTTAAGCTTATACACAACCTATAAGGTTGGGGGCATGTGCAAGGCTATGTTTTTTCCTAAAACCAAAGAAGAATTTTTTAAGGTTATTGATTGGTGCGGTAGTAATTACGTAATTATAGGCGCAGGATCAAACCTTTTAGTTAGCGATAAGGGGTTTAACGGCTACGTTATTAATACTTGCAAGCTAAATAATTTATGTTTAAAGGGTAACGTTTTGTTTGCCGAGTGTGGCGTTAGGCTTAAAAAGGCCGTTATGCTTGCAAAAGAAAACAGTTTTTCAGGGCTGGAATTTTCAATTGGAATTCCCGGAACGGTTGGTGGTTTCGTTGCAATGAACGCCGGCTGTTATAATAAGTCGGCAAGCGACGTATGTTGCTACGTAATTGGTAAAAACGGCGTTTATAACAATAAAAATTGTTTGTTTGATTATAGAAAAAGTAGGTTTTTTAACGAACCAATTTATGGGGTTGGTTTTAAACTGAAATATAACGAAATTGAAGAAATTGAACAAAAAATTGAACATTTTTCCAAGCAGAGAAAGAACAAACAACCCAAAGGAAATTCTTGCGGTTCGGTCTTTTTAAACGACGGCTATTTTGCCGGTAAAATAATTGACCAAGCGGGGCTTAAAGGGTATAGAATTGGCGGTGCTTTCGTTTCGCCTAATCATGCAAATTTTATTATAAACGAAAACGGTAGCGCAAAAGATATTTATAATTTAATTCAACACGTTAAAAAAGTTGTAAAAATTCAACTCGACGTAAATCTTAAGGAAGAGATAAAATACATAGGGGAATTTTAATGCAAATTACTTATGATTTTCATACACATACCACGTATAGTCACGGTAAAGGCACAATTTTAGAAAATGCAATTGCCGCAAAAGAAAAGGGGCTTAAAGGAATTGCCATAACCGATCATGGTTTTTCTCACCCCGCTTTTGGTATGAAAAGAAAAAAATTAGATAAAATGAGAGCTGACTGCATTGAGGCTGAAAGGCAAACGGGCGTTAAGGTGATGCTTGGAGTTGAGTCGAATATATGCGGAATAAGTGGAAAAACCGACGTTAAGGCAACCGACTATGAAGCTCTTGACGTTTTCGGCGCAGGGGTGCATCGTTTCGTTTACTACGAAACCCCATACGATTATTTGCGTCTTCTTGGGGATACCATTTTTTATTCTCTTACAAAAATTAAACCTTCGAAAAATTTAATTAACTATACGACCAAGCTTTATATTAACGCAATTAAGAAAAATCCTATCGATTTTATTTCTCATTTAAACTATTTAGTTTTTTGCGATGCTAAAGAGGTTGCTAAATGTTGCGCTGATTACGGAACTTATTTAGAAATCAGCACTAAAAAAGTTCATTTAAGCGATAAACAATGGGAAGAAGTTTTTTCAACCGATTGTAAGTTTATAATTAATTCCGATGCTCATTCAACAAAGCGAATTGGCGATATGGAACTGTTTAATCAATTAAACTCAAGAGTAAACGTTCCAATTGAAAAAATAGTTAACTTGGGCGATGAGTTGCCAACTTTAAGATTTGCTGAATTTAAGAAAAAACTATGAATTTTTCAACGAAAACAAAAAATGAAATAACCAAGAGAGATTATAAGGATTGTTGTAGACTCTCGCTTTTGGCGGCGTTAATTCGCACTAACGGTAATTTGTTGAGCCATAACGGTGTTTACGGCTTTTCTATTTCATGCGATAATAATATCGTTAAATTCGTTTGCAAACTAATTAAAAATGCCTATGGGGAAACTCCCGAAGTTTTTGAAATTGGAAATAGTAAAAACCGTTCAATTTGCCAAATGATTTCTTCTCAAAGCCATAAATTGATGGTAGATTGTAAAATTTTAGAAGAGAGAGAAGAAGGCGTTTTTATAAAATTTAGTCCCGATAGCGTTCTTGAACAAAGTCAATGTTGTAAAATTGCTTTTGTTTGCGGTGCTTTTTTGGGCGCAGGCTCGGTAACCGTTCCTAAAATTAACACTAAAAGCTCCACTAACTATCATTTAGAGTTTGATATTTCTAACCCTGGCATTAAAGACGTTATAATTTCAATTTTCGTTGAGTTAGGGTTTATGCCAAAGGTTATAATGCGAAACAATAGCCACGTTATTTATTTTAATAACGCTGAAAACGTTAACGATATTATAACTTTATTCGGGGCAACTAAATCGAGTTTAGAACTTACGGATATTATTGTATATAAAGAATTAAAAAATAATTTAAACAGATTTCAAAATTGCGAAATGTCCAATATGAGCAAGGCTATCGACGCTGCTATAATGGATAAAAAAGCAATTGAACAAATTGACCAAATAATCGGCATTAATTCCCTTATCGAAGGGCTTCAAGTTGTTGCGAGAGCAAGGCTTAATTCGGGGGATAAGCCACTTTCTCAACTTGCCGAAGAGTTGGGAATAACTAAAAGCTGTCTTTCTCATAGATTAAGAAAACTAAGGGAAATAGCTTCAAATTTAAGTGAATAAAATCAAAGGAAAAAAATTATGAATATTTCCGTTTTAGGCGCAGGAAGATGGGGTTCTTTTATAAGTTGGTATCTTTCTCGTTCAGAATTAAATAACGTTTATCTATACGGTAACAGCGACTCAAAGGCATACGTTGAGCTTAGGGATACTGGAAAAAATGCCTACGTTGGACTTTCAAAGGCAATAACCCTAACTTGTGACCTTGAAAAGGCGGTTGATCACGCTGAAGTTATTGTAATTTCAATTAGTTCGCAAAATTTGCGCTCTTTTATTAAAAGGGTTTTAGCTTGCGGGCTTGGTGATAAAAAAATTGTGCTTTGTATGAAGGGCGTAGAGTGCGAAACCGGGTTAAGACTTAGCCAAGTAGTTTCACAAGAAGGCGTTAATCCCGATAATATTGCAGTTTGGGTTGGTCCGGGGCATATTCAAGAATTTGTTGAAGAAAAGCCTAATTGCATGGTTATTGATTCTCAAAACCCTCAGCTCGTTAAATATTTAGTTGATAATTTTGCAAGCGAGCTCATTCGTTTTTATTATGGAAACGACCTTATTGGCAGTGAAATTGGCGCTGCGGCTAAAAACGTTATGGGTATTGCCGCCGGTATGTTAGACGGCGCTGGTTTAACCACTTTAAAAGGTCCGTTAATGGCCCGTGGAGCAAGGGAAGTGGCAAGGCTTATTAAAGCTCTTGGTGGAAACGAACTTTCCGCTTACGGCTTATGTCATCTCGGTGACTATGAAACAACCTTGTTTTCCGCTTTTTCTAATAATCGTCGCTATGGGGAAGCTTTTGTTAAAGGCGAACAGTTTTCAAAGTTAAGTGAAGGCGTTATGACCGCTAAAGCGTTAAAGCTTTTAGGCGATAAAAATGGCGTCGATTTGCCAATTACAAACGCAATTTATAACACTTTATTTTTAGGTATGGATTGGAAGGAATCCCTTTTAGCTCTTTTTGCAAGAAATAGAAGGAATGAATTTAACTAATGGAAAAAATTGTTTTAACTGCATTGATAACTTTTGTGGTTGTTTTTCTTCTTTTTATAACCTGCCTTTGGGTTTACTTAAATTTATTTTTAAAAGATAGGAAAAACACTCACGACCTTTTAAATAAAATTGCACCCAAAAACCCAATTGTGTTTTTGGGTGATTCTTTAACCGATTTTTATTCCGTTAACGGATTTTTTTGTAGAGCCGACGTTATTAATCGTGGAATTGCAAGCGATAGAGTTTGTGAAGTTGAAAAACGAGTTGAAGGCATTTTGCAATTAGACCCCAAAATGGTTATTTTACAAATTGGGGTTAACGATTTAATAAAAACTTTTTTACCGCCAAATCCAAAAAAGGTTGCCGAAAATATTATAAATTTAGTTGAAAGAATAAAAACCAAAACGCAGGTTAAGGTTGTTTCACTCTATCCGGTTAATTTTTCAAAAAAATTTTTTAGTTTTATTTTTCTCGGATACGCTACTAACGGCAAGATTAAAAAGGTTAATGAAATTTTAAAAAACTATTGTTTAGAAAATGGCGTTGACTTTATCGACGTTTATTCAAAGCTCGTTGATAAAAAGGGCAAGCTTAATGAAAAATATACCATTGAAGGTTTGCATATTTCCGCCGAAGGCTACAAAATTATCAGTGAAGAAATTGGAAAATTTATATAATAATAAAAATCCCGTCAACCGTTTGGGTTGCGGGATTTTTTTATGAATTTAATATTAATCGACTTATATAAAGGCTTTTTTGTAAAATTAAACGATAATATTAACGAGTCGTTTTAAAATTACAATTACTTTTTTAGGCGATTGACCATTTAATAGGTCTTTAATTTTTTCATCGTTTAAAACTGCTTCTTCAATTTCCTTTTGTGTTAAGCTGTTTGAAAGAACGATTTTATGGCGCATTTTGCTGTTAATTTGAATGCCATATTCAAACTCGTCACGAACTAACCATTTTTCATCACATAAAGGATATTCTTCGTTAAATATAGAAGTTGTATTGCCGTAAAGCGACCATAGCTCTTCACCGAAGTGTGGAGCGAAAGGCGCAATTAACTTAATTAACGTTTGAACTGCGTTTTTAAAGGTTGAAGTGTTGCCTTTGTTTAGCGCTTCATATTTTTTAAGGGCGTTAACAAGTTCCATAAGGCGAGCGATTGCAGTGTTAAATGCAAAGCAATCGGTATCTCTATCAACGCTTTTAATGGTGCTGTGTAAAACAAAATTAAGTTCTTTTTCATCAGCTGAAATTGGCGAGTCGATAACTTCATTACGAGATAATTCGGCAAGTTTTTCAATTCTATCCATAAACTTGGTAATCGACTTAATGCCGTCGTCGTTCCATGGACCGCCTTCGGTGTAGTTAAAGCCAAACATTAAGTATAAGCGGAACACGTCGGAACCGGAAACCGAAACGTAGCTATCAGGTGAAATTACGTTTCCTCTTGACTTACTCATTCTATTTCCATCAGGTCCTAAAATAATGCCTTGGTGGGTTAAAGCTTTGAATGGTTCGTCAAATTTTAAGTAACCCATATCTCTTAACGCTTTAGTTATAAAACGGGCGTAAAGAAGGTGCATACAAGCGTGTTCAGGTCCGCCAACGTATCTGTCGACAGGTAGCATTTTATTAATAAGTTCAGGGTCGAACGGCATTTCGCTATTGTGTGCGTCAGGATATCTTAAATAATACCAGCTTGAACATACGAAAGTATCTAAGGTGTCAGGGTCACGGCGAGCTGGTTTTCCGCACTTAGGACAAACTGTTTGCATAAATCCTTCGTGTTTAGCGAGAGGGCTTTTGCCGTCTGGCTTAAATTCAACGTCGTAAGGAAGTTCAACTGGTAAGTTTTCGTATGGAACGGGAACGATACCACAGTGGTCGCAGTGAATAACTGGAATTGGAGCACCCCAATAACGTTGGCGAGAAACAAGCCAGTCACGCAAACGGTAGTTGACTTTGAAATCGCCTAAACCAAGAGATTTTAACTTGGAAATAATTGCGTTTCGAGCTTCTTCACCAAAAGTTCCGTTAAATTCGTCGCTATTAATTAAATAGCCGTCTTCACAGTAAGGAAGGGTTGCGTTGTTTTCTTTATTAGTTATAACTTGACAAATATCAAGGTTATATTTTACACAAAAATCGTAGTCACGTTCATCGTGAGCGGCAACGCCCATAACGCCGCCTGTTCCGTAAGAATAGAGAACGTAATCAGCGGCAAAAATTGGAACTTTCTTGCCGTTAATTGGGTTAATAGCATAAGAACCGGTGAAAACGCCCGTTTTTTCACGAGTAGAAGAAAGTCGGTCAATTTCGCTTGTTTTAGCGGTGTTTTCAACGTATTTTTCAACGTTTTCTTTGTTTTCTGGGGTTGTTAGTTTTTGAACGAGTGGGTGTTCAGGTGCTAATACAACGAAGGAAACGCCGAAAAGAGTGTCTGCTCTCGTGGTGAAAACGTTAAAACTTTCTCCGTTTTCCGTTTTGAAAGTGACTTCTGCGCCAACTGATTTACCAATCCAGTTCTTTTGCATAAATTTGGTTTTTTCCGGCCAATCAAGTTCGTCGAGTTTTTGTAAAAGTTCTTCGGCGTAGTTGGTGATTTTAAAGAACCATTGGGTTAGGTTTTTCTTTACGACTTCAGTTCCGCAACGTTCACATTTACCATCTACAACTTGTTCGTTAGCAAGAACGGTATTACAACTTGAACACCAGTTAACAGGCGCTTCTTTTCTATAAGCTAAACCGTGTTCGTAAAGCTTTAAAAACAACCATTGAGTCCATTTATAGTAGTCGGGCATGCAAGTTTTAATTTCCTTAGTCCAATCGAACATAGCGCCAATGTTTTGAAGTTGAATTTCCATTGTGTCAATATTTTTAATGGTGCTATCTTGTGGGTGAACGCCCGTTTTAATGGCAAAGTTTTCAGCAGGTAAACCAAAAGCGTCAAAGCCCATTGGTTGGAAAACTGCATAACCCTTCATTTTTTTATAGCGAGCGTAACTATCGGTTGGACCATAGTTATACCAGTGTCCAACGTGAAGTTTAGCTGCCGATGGGTATGAAAACATTTCTAAGCAGTAAAACTTTTTATCAATTTTGCTTTCATCAAAATTGTTTAAATTGGTTTCAGCCCAAATTTTTTGCCATTTTTTTTCAATTTCTAACATATTCATAAATAAAATTCCCCATAATATGTTTTATTTAACCACATAATTATAACAAATATAACTCATATTTACCACTATTTTTTCATACTTTTTTTATATTTATATAAAAAATTTAAATAAAAGTAAAGGTTAAAAGCGAATATCAAACGGATAGTTGAAAAAATTTTTATTTAGTGATATAATAAAAAAGGTGAAGTTATGGAAAAGATTAAAAAAAATTTATTTTCAATTATATTAATTAGTTTATGTTTAATAGCCTTAATTTTAGGCACTTTTTTCGATTTGCAAATTTCAAGCAAAATATCCGTTTTGCAAATGGGTGAATATTATTCAAAACATATCCCTTTGGTTTTAACTGAAATTTTTGGCGAAATAGTGCTATACGTTTTGTTGAGCTTTTCTTTTATTATAATTTATTTATCTAACGGGGAATCTATCGTAGCCAATAAAATCGGTAGGCTTATAATTAAAATTAGTTCGGCGTTTCTTTGTTATGCTTTTAACGTTTTCGCAACCTATAAAGTTAGCGCAAACCTTTTCGACCACTATTATTTTAGTTTTGTTTCCAACACTCTTTTAATGACTTTATATTATTTTTTAGCAGGGGTTGTATTTTTTGGTTTTTATTATTTAATTTGCGTTAAAATTGATAAAAAAATTATTAAATGCTTGGCTATATGGTCGTTAATCGTTGTTTTTACCGCAGGTTTATCCCAAGGAATAGTCCACGGCGTTAAACCGATTTTTGCAAGAGTTCGTTTTAGAACCTTAAATTATTTTAACGATTTTTCATTTTATAATAAATGGTTTAGATTAAACAATTTAACCGCTAAGCAAAAAGTTTTTATTAAACAAGTTATCGGCTCTGACGGTTATAAATCATTTCCATCGGGGCACACGGCTTGTGCTTCAATTATGTTTTCAATTTGCTCGTTAAAAAATTTTTTTAAAAGATTTTCTTTTGTAAAATGGAAAATTTTGTTAAATTCTATTGCTGTATTTTATTCATTATTTATTGCATATTCTCGAATTGCAATTGGTGCTCATTATTTAACTGACGTTGTCGTTGCTTTATTGATTACTTATTTATCGTTTTTACTTTTTAATTATATCGTTTGTAAATATTTTACAAAGAATTTAAATTCAAATTTAGTTTTAAAAGAAGTTGAACTAACTGAATAATAAAAGGGTTGTTTTTAGCATAAACTTTTATTATAAGTTGGTGTTAAAATGAACGTTTTTGAAGAAATTAATTGTAATTTGAATAACATTTCAAGCTCTTTCCGTTGCACGTTAATCGACGGAAAGAGTCTTTATTTTGAAGGTGTAAAAAAAATTATTTCATTTGACGTTAGCCAAATTGAATTTTTAACCAAGAGTGTAAAATTAATAGTTAACGGTAAGGGGTTGAAAATAAAAAAATACGTTGGTGGCGACGTATTAATTGTTGGTGAAATTTTTAGGGTGAGCGTAGAAAATGGGTAATTGTGAAATTTTAGTTGAAGGGCGTAATTTTAATATTTTGTTTGAAAAGCTAAAAAAAGCGAAAATCGACCTAATTAATATTAAAAATATTAATGAAAAAACAATTATTCTTGTCGTTAAAGCAAAAGATTGCAAAAAAGTTTTTGCAATTTTAAATAATGTGTGGTATAATAAATTGATAAAATATACGGGAACACGGGCTTTAGTTGAATTTTGTAAAAATAGAATTGGTTTTTTAATTGGCTTGGTTTTGTTTTTTATTATTGCTTGTTATTTTAGTGGCGTTATTTTCTCAGTTGAAATTAACGGGGTTAACGGTAATGAAAAGGTTGAAATTTTAAATTTTTTAGAAAATGAAAACTTTAAAAAATTTACAATCGTTAACGAAAGTCAGTTTAATGAAGTTAAGAAAAAAATTGTATCTATCAATGAAGATATTAACTACGTAACCATAAAAAAGTCGTCAAATAGGTTGATTATCGACGTTTTTAAAGAAAACGAACATAGCTCGATAAAAAAATTTGAAAATAAAATTACTTCGCCGATAAGCGGAACGGTTAGAAAAATAGTTGCCTACAAGGGAACGAGCGTCGTTTCGGTTGGGCAAAAAGTAAAAGAGGGCGACCTTTTAATTGACGGAACTATTAAGCTTGAAGGAAAAAGCGAGATAGGTTTTGCTTTTGGTTACGTTGAAATTGAAAACGTTGTTCTCTTTGAGCAAAAGGTTAAAAATTTTAGTGTAGAAAGTAAAGCGGAAGCCATTGAAAAGGCAAAGTTTTTAATTGAAGAAAAATATGAAATTGAAAAGGTTGAAGTTAAGGAAAACGCCACCCTTTCAAGTTATGAAGTATATATTACGTTCGTTTTAAAAATAGGTGAATAAATTTTGGAAAATTACGTTGAAAAAATTAAAGTTGATAACGCAGAGCATTTAAGCCGTATTTTAGGTTCTTTTGATGAAAATTTAACGCTAATTATCAGGGAAACTCACTCGGTTATTTTCGTTGACGGCGATGAAATTTGTTTTTCGGGAGATAAAAGTGCAGTAGAAATTGCCAAAAGAGTTGTTGAAGAACTTTTGGAAATTGTTGCAAGTGGCGAAACGATTGATAAAGCAAGAATTATTTATTTAATTGAACTTGCAAAAGAACGGGGCGATTTTGACTATAAAAACTTAATGAGTGGTGTAATTGCCATAACTTCAAGGGGAAAGCCAATTAAATGCAAAACTCTTGGTCAAAAAGCTTACGTTGATGCCATAAAAAATAATACTATTTGTTTTGGCGTTGGACCTGCGGGAACGGGAAAAACCTACCTTGCGGTAGCTATGGCAGTTGCAAGCTTTAAAGCAAAAGAAATTGAAAAAATCGTTCTTACAAGACCTGCCGTTGAGGCTGGTGAAAGGCTTGGCTTTTTACCGGGGGACTTGCAGTCGAAGGTCGATCCTTATTTAAGACCGCTTTACGATGCTCTTCAAGAAATGTTTGGGTTAGAAACCTATCAAAAATTAATGGAGAAAGGGGCAATTGAAATAGCTCCGCTGGCTTATATGCGTGGTAGAACGCTCAATAATTCCTTTATCATTTTAGATGAAGCGCAAAATACCACCAAAGAGCAAATGAAAATGTTTTTAACGAGAATGGGCGACGGAAGTAAGGTTATCGTCACCGGCGACGTTACTCAAATTGACCTACCTGAAGGAAAGGCAAGCGGATTAAAGCATGCGATTAAGGTTTTAGAAAAGGTTGACGACGTTGCAATTATGCGCCTAACCCATAAAGACGTTGTTCGCCATCCGCTAGTAATGGAAATAATAAAAGCTTATACTCTTGATGAAGAGAAAAAGAAACCATAAAATTTTAGGGGTAAAACTATGTTTATGCAATCACAAAAATTTGCCAAGTGGGGCAAAGGGGATTACTTTTTATCTATTTTGCAATTTTTAATTCATTTCGTATTGTTAATTGCAATAGTAGTTGGATTTATCTTTATAAATTGCGAAAGTTTAGATAAATTTAAGGAATATTTCGTAAACACGGCAAATAGGCAAAGATTCGTTTGCTTGGGCTTGTCTATTTTGTTTATCGTGTCGATGATATATTTATATTTCTTTTTTGAATTTAGAGATTTTTTAATTCGACCAAAGAACATTGCGGTTGTTTTTATCGTAATGGAGTTTTCATTAATAATTTGTTTAATAACTGGAAAATACGTTAGCATTTACGCACGACCTTTTGCTCTTGGCACACTTTTGATGCTACTACTTGTAAATAAGTCGACCGCCCGTTATTTTAATTTTACTTTCAGTTTACTTTTGTTTGTTGTCGACGTGTTTGCAAACCAAGTTTTTTCAAGTTTTATTCCAGTATTCTTAACTTTAATAATCGGCTCTGCAACGAACTTAGTTGCAATTTATTTAGTTGATGAAATTGGTTCGAGAATTAAAGTTTTTTCAAGGGGTTTTATTATTGCAATTCCAATTATTTTTTCAACCGTTGCCGTTGAATTATACACGGGAACGGAATTTGCAAAGCTAATGCCAACCGTTTTATATAGTTTGATGAGCGGTGTGACTAGCGTTGTTTATATGATGGCAATAATTCCTGTTTTCGAATGGTTGTTTAATATTTTAACTAACTACCGTTTAGTTGAAATTACCGACCATAAATCAAAGCTTATTCAAAAAATGAAAGATGAAGCACCAGGCACCTTTAACCACTGCTTAATGGTTGCTTCCCTTGCTGAATCCTGTGCATCGGCAATAGGCGATAATGCCCTTTTGGCAAGAGCTGCTGCCTATTATCACGACATTGGTAAGTTAAAGCAACCAATGTATTTTACCGAAAATCAACACGGAGTTAACCCTCACGACGATCTTACGCCTGAACTTTCAACTCAAATTATTCGTGCTCACACCACCGACGGCTACGACCTTATTAGAAAATATCATTTACCACTAATTTTAGCTGACGTTGCAAGGGAACACCACGGAACGCTTCCAATTCAATATTTTTATATGAAAGCGCAAAAATTTACCGATGGGGAGCTTGATATTGACGATTTCTGTTATCAAGGACCAAAGCCTCGCACTAAAATTGCGGCAATAATTATGCTTGCCGATGCTTGTGAAGCGGCAGTTCGTGCTCAAAACGACCGCTCGCCTGATAAGGTTGAAATGGTTGTTAGAAGAATTATTGAAGATAGAATTAACAACGACCAATTTAGCGATTGTGAAATTACAATGCGTGATATTGATAATATTAGAAAAACCATTGAAGATAATCTTTCGGGTGTTTATCACGATAGAATTAACTATCCAAAATTAAAAATTGGTCATCAAGCAACCTTTGAAAGTAATGAAAATAGCGGTGAAAATAAAAGCGACTCACCAAAAAATAACTAAGGAAAATTATGTCTAAATTAAAAATTTATTGCGATAACGGCTATATAGACCAACTTTTAATAGCGCAAGCCGTTGAAAAGGTATTAAAACAAAAAATTAAAATTTACGCTGAATTGAGTTTTGTTTCTAAAGAAGAAATTCAGGTTTTAAACAAGGAATCTCGAAACGTTGACCAAGTTACCGACGTTCTTTCTTTCCCAATGCTCGATGGTATTCGTGGTAAAATTTTAAAGAAAAAGGATTGCCTTTTAGATTACGATCAAGATGAAAAAGCCGTTTTTATCGGCTCAATCGTAATTAGCGTTGAAAGGGCTAAAGAGCAAGCGGAAGAATACGGTCATTCGCTTAGTCGTGAGCTTAGCTATTTAACCGTTCACGGAATGCTTCATTTGTTTGGTTACGACCATATGACCGATGAAGATAAAGCGCAAATGCGTGAAAAAGAAGAAGAAATTTTAAGTTTGGTAGGGCAAGTTCGATGAAAAGTGGCGTTGTTGCAGTCGTAGGTAGAGCAAATGCGGGTAAGTCAACCTTAATTAACGTTTTAGTTGGTGAAAAGGTTGCAATTGTTTCACCTAAACCACAAACCACCCGTGATAGAATTTTAGGCATTTTAACGAGAGATGATTATCAAATTGTTTTCGTTGATACTCCCGGAATTTATAAGGCGAGCAATCTCTTAAACCAAAGAATGCAAAAAAGCACTGAAAATTCCGTTAAGGACGTCGATTTAATTTTATTCGTTATCGACGGACACGAAGGGGTTAAAGAAGGTGATTTAGAAACCCTAAAAAAATATGCTTCGCTTGGCATTAAAACCTTGTGCGTTTTTTCTAAAATCGACATTATGCCAAAAGAAAAAATGTATGAAGAGTTAACTAAATTTGCCGATATTGATAACGTTGAAGTTATTCCCGTTTCCGCAAGAAAGGGTAAGAACGTTAAAGAACTTTTAAAAGAAATTGTTAATTTATTGCCAGAAGGCGAACCACTTTATAGTGACGACGTAATTTCCAATCGCTCGGAAAGATTTATGATTAGTGAAATTATGCGTGAAAAGATTTTGCTTTTGTGCGACAAGGAAATTCCTCACGGTGTGGCAATCGTTATTAATGAATTTTCAAGGAGAGATAACGGCATTTACGACGTTAATCTCGATATCGTTTGTGAAAAGCAAAACCATAAGGCGATTATTATTGGAAAACAGGGCAAGAAAATTAAAGAAATTTCTTCTTTTGCTCGTGAAGGTATGGAAAAATTTCTTGATAGCAAGGTGTTTTTAACGGTTTTCGTTAAAGTTCGAGAAGATTGGCGAAACAATCCTTCACGCCTTCGTGATTTCGGTTATTCCGATGAAGATTTAAATTAGGGTATAAAAAGTTTATAATTGCTTAAATTAAAGTTAAGTGATTATGAAAAAAGATAGACCAGTTGACATTTGTTGGAAATTGTTTGAAAAAACAGGCGATATTAATTATTACTTGCTTTATAAAAAATTAAAAGATGAATAGTTATGGAAGAAAAATATAACGCCATTGTAATACGTTCAACTAATTATAAAGAAAACGATAAAATGCTCAATTTGTTCACTTTGGAAAACGGGCTTGTTTCCGCTTGTTTAAGGGGTGCTAAAAAGGCTAACTCAAAATTGGGTTGGGCGGGAGAGCTTTTTTGTTTCGGCGAATACGTTTTAATTGAAAAGGACGGAAGAAGAACGGTTAAAGAAGTTAATCAAATCGACAGCTTTTATTCCATTCGTCTCGATGCCGATAAACTTTACGCTTCATCGGCAATTGCTCAATTCGTTTCAAGTTTCTTACTTGATGGAATTAAGTCGTATAAGCTGTTTTTATTGGTTGTAAACGCACTTAAAACCCTAAGTCAAACTAACGTTGACCCAAAACTTATTTTAATTTGTTTTTATTTAAAGGGAATGGAATTTCAAGGCTATGGGTTAAACTTTTCAAAGTGTTGTAATTGTGGCGAACAAATTGAAAATAGGGTGTTTTTTTCCTTTTCAAACGGCTCGGCCTATTGCGTTAATTGCGCCGACCAATTTGCCACTGAAATTCGGTTTTCTACATATTCTCTTTTAAATAAATGCGCTCGAATAAGCGATGATTTTTCAGGTGTTGATTGGGAAAGTTTTAATGAAGACGAAAGTGTTTTTATAAACGGGTTAAGGCTTTTAGATTTTGCTTTAAAGCAAAATTGCGACGTGACCATTAAAAGCCATAAATTTTTTATTGAATAATTTAATTAAACCTAAGCTTTGCTTAGGTTTTTTATTTTAATTATATTAAATGCGTTGGGCTTGTAAAAATTTGCTTGACTGAAAAGATATTTCTTTATATAATGTTATCAAGTGAATATTCTTTGGGGCGAGGTGAAATTCCTCACCGGCAGTATAGTCTGCGAAGGAAACCAAAAGGTTTCCCCGAATCGGTGAAATTCCGATACCGACGGTATAGTCCGGATGGGAAAAGGTTATTTTCTATTCAAGATAAATTCTTGTTAAATAAGTAAACTTTTGCCGCCCAATTAAATTTGGGCGTTTTTTTTAGAATATCCACTTAATAATTTATAGGTATAGGTGGTTGTTATGAAAACAAACGAACAAGAACAAAGTTCAAAAAAGCCTTTTGGCGCAAGAAAAATTGCCGGTATTGCAATTTTTACAGCATTAGCTTATTGCATTTCTTTTTTAGAATTTGCAATTTTCCCGCAAGTTCCTTTTTTAAAAATTGATTTTTCTAACGTTTTTATTATGCTTGCCGGGTTTATGTATGGCCCAATCGTTGCGTTATTCGTTGGAATTGTCAAAGAATTGCTTAGGTTAATCGGTTCGTCAACTTTTGGCGTTGGAGAAATTGCAAATTTTTCCATAATTTTAGCTTACGTTTTACCTCCAACAATTTTCTACGTTAAATTTAAAGGTAGAAAAGTTGTTTATTGTTTGCTTGCCGTTGCTTGTTTAATGCAAACGGCGGTTGCTCTTTTAGTTAATAAGTTTATAACCTTTCCGCTCTACGGCATGGCAGACCTTTTTAATAGCGTGGTGTGGTTTTTGGTTGCGTTTAATTTAATTAAATCTATATTGGTTAGCCTTTTAATAATCGTTTTATATAAACGAATTGGGCGTATTTTTGAAAGGATGAATATAAAATAGTTTATGAAAGTTATATCTAATAGCTACGAAGAAACACTTTCTATTGCCGAAAGTTATGGAAAAACCTTGTCTATGGGCGACGTTGTTTTATTACAAGGCGATCTTGGGGCAGGTAAAACGGCGTTTACTAAGGGGATTGCAAAAGCCCTTGGCATTGACGAGCCGATTTTAAGCCCAACTTACGCCTATATGAACGATTACGACGGAATTTTATATCACTACGATTGTTATAGAATTGAAAGTGGCGAGCAAGCCGAAGCTATGGGGTTAACCGATTATTTTTATATGAACGGCATTTGCGTTATCGAATGGTCGGAAAACATTAAATCGGTTTTGCCTATAAATGCAAAAGTTGTAAATATCAAGGTTATTGGCGATAGTCAAAGGGAAATTGAATTATGAAATTTTTAGCTATTGATTGTTCTCAAGAGTTTTTAGTTGTGGTTGGGTATAACGGCGAAAAAACAGCTTTTCGCCATATTACCGACAGCCCTTTTAAACATTCAGTAAATTTACTCGATGCCGTTGAAGACGTTCTTTGTCAGCTTAAAATGGAAATTTCTCAACTCGATTTTATTGGTTGCGTAATTGGCGCAGGTTCTTTTACGGGGATTAGAATTGGCATAGCCACCGTTAAGGGGTTTTGTGCGCCATTTAACGTTAAAGCTTTGCCAATCACAGCTTTTTCCGTTATGGCATATACTAAACAAAAAGGGAGCTATATGTCGGTTATCGACGCAAAACACGACAATTACTACGTGTGTGGCTATATAGATGGGCAAGTCGTTGTTTCGCCTACCTTTGTAAATAAAGAAGAATTTGAAAGGCTAAAAAGTGGCTATTCTCTTTTAAGCTACGGCGAAATTAACGGTTATAAAACGGAAATTGTTAATCCCGTTGAAGGACTGATTAACGCTTGCTTTAATTTAGCCGATAATTTAATTGAAGCTGATTTATTATCTCCGCTTTATTTAAGAGCTTCACAAGCGGAAGAAGGTAGACTATGATTATAAGAAATTGGGTTAAGGGAGATAATTTGGCTATAAGCCAGCTTGAAAAAGTTTGCTTTTCATCGCCTTGGTCCTTGGAAATGATTGAAGGCACTTTCAATCTTAATAATTTCGTTGGTTTCGTTTGTGAAAACGACGGTCAAATTATTGGTTATATTGGTATAATTTACGACCAGTGGGATGGTAGCGTTTTAAACGTTGCCGTAAGACCTGAATTTAGGCAACAGGGCGTTGGCTCTAAACTGTTAAACGAAAGTATAAATTTTTTAATATCTAAAAACCTTGAACAATGTTTTTTAGAAGTTAGAAAATCTAATTTAAAAGCCCAACGTCTTTATGAAAAGTTTAATTTTAAACCTATTGGCGAAAGAAAAAAATATTACGAAAATACCGAAGATGCAATTGTAATGGCAAGGGTGCTAAAAGAGGTATAATTGTTAACCAAAATTGCAAACATGAACGCAATTGTTGAAGGTGAAGGGGACGTTTTGCTACTACTTCACGGGTTTTTGTGTTCAAAAGAAATTTTTTCTAATCAAATTGCCTTTTTTTCTAAATTTTATAAGGTTGTTGCCTTAGATTTTTTAGGTTATAATAATCAACCTATGGAGTGGGATTATTCCTTAGACGACTACGTTAATTTTGTAAAAAATGCTATTTTTGAATTAGGTCAAAAGGAAGTTAATATTTTAGCTCATTCGTTTGGTTGTAGGGTGGCTATTAAATTAATGGCAACTACCAATTTAGTTAAGAGCGCCGTGCTAACGGGTTCTGCTGGCTTAAAACCGAAATTTAGCCTTAAAAAGTTTTTAAAAATTAAGCTTTTTAAGTTGGCAAAGTTTTTAAATTTAAAGGTTGCTAACAAAATGGGCTCTCTTGACTATAAAAAATTAAGCCCAATACAAAAACGGAGTTTTGTTAAAATTGTCAACTGCCATCTCGACGACTTATTGCCAAAAATTAATGCAAGGGTTTTAATTTATCACGGTAAATTTGATAGAGAAACGCCGTTATATATGGCGAAAAAAATAAATGAAAAGGTTAAAAATTCAACGCTTTTTATCGCTGACGGCGGACATTTTGCCTTTTTGGAAAATTCAAATCAATTTAATTATTTAGTAAAGGAATTTTTATAATGAGCTTTGCAAATGCAACGAATTTTAACTTAATATTTAATATTCTAACGGTTGTTGAAAGTTTAGTGGTTGCTTTCTTCGTTGCCCTTTGTTTAACCGTCGTTGGCAAAAAGTTTTTTCAAATTATTCAGCAATCTAACTACGAAAAAACCGATTTTAAAAGATGGTTAAAACGAAAGGGAAACGTTTACAAAACAAAACTTCCAATTTTGTTTATGTTAACCTTTTTAGTTTATCTTTTAATTTCAATTGCTCTTGGGTTTTTATCCTTTAACTGGATTGGATATTTATGTGTTGCGTTTTTAGGCTTCTTTACTCTAATTTTAGCTTTTGGCGATAAAAAACATAAAGATAAAATTCCTTTAAAAATAACTTCACGAATTAAAAGATTAGTCGTTTGCTATTTTATTTTCACCTTTATTTTTGCCTTTTTAGCAATTTATTTAGGGGAATATATAATTAATTGCATAGTTGAAGTTAAGCTTTTTTATCATCTTCGTTTTAGCTTTTCTTTAATTTTAGTTTTGGTTGTTCCAAACATTGTAATCTTAGCAAACCAGGTTGCAAAACCCTTTGAAAAAATTTATTCAAAAAAATATTACGTTTCTTGCGAAAACAAGTTAAATCAAAATAAAAATTTAATTAAAATCGCAGTAACGGGCAGTTATGGAAAAACAACGGTTAAAAACCTTTTACATTCAATTTTAAGCGTTAAATATAAGGTTTTATCGTCGCCGAAATCTTTTAACACCCCCCTTGGCGTATGCAGGGCGGTTAACGACGGTTTGGACGAAACTTTCGACGTTTTTATTTGCGAAATGGGTGCGAGAAATAGGGGCGATATTTTAGAACTTTGCAATCTCGTTAACCCAGATTGCGGAATTATAACGGGGGTTTGCGCCCAACATATCGACACCTTTAAAACCATTGATAACGTTGTAAAAACTAAGGCTGAATTAATTGAGTTTTTATCTGGTAAAAAAGTCGTTGTTTCGGCGGATAACGAATATTGTTTAACAATGGGTGAGTTTAACCCAAATTGCCAAGTTATAACCGCAGGTTTAAACGACCAGGCAAAGGTTTTCGCCCAAGACGTTGAAGTAAGCGAGAAAGGTTCATCTTTCGTGTTAAATATTAACGGAAGAAAATTGCCTTGTAAAACTAAACTTTTAGGCGAACATAACGTTTCTAATATTTGTTTAGCGGTTGCTTTGGCTGTTGAGCTTGGGCTTAGTGATGAAGAAATTTGCCAAGGAATTGCAAATATCTCACCTATTGAGCATAGGCTTTGAGTTGTTGAAAATGATAAAGGTTTTACTATTATTGACGATAGCTACAATTGCAACGTGGTTGGCTATAAAGCGGCAATTGACGTTTGCTTAAAGTTTTCTAATAGCTTAATCGTAATAACGCCCGGCCTTGTGGAAATGGGTGATATTGAAGAAAAAGAAAACTATAACTTTGGTAAATATTTAAGTGGTTTTGCTAAAAAGGTTGTTTTGGTCGGTAGTTACGGGGCTTATAACGTGCGTTTGGGACTACTTGAAAACGGCTTTAATTTTAACGATATAATAATGTGCAAAACCCTTGACGAAGCTAAAGAAAAACTTGGTGAAATCGTTAGCGAAGGCGACGTTGTGTTGTTTGAAAACGATTTACCCGATAGATTTTTATAAAAATTAATCGACCTGTTTTGGTCGATTTTTTTAACCTTTTTTTTACGTTTTTCATATATTACTAAGAAGGACATATTATGAAAAACGTTTTAATATTTTTTGGCGGTGTTTCCCAAGAACACGAAATTTCAATTATAACGGGTGTTTTAACGGCAAATTCAATTGATAAAGAAAAGTTTAACCCAATTGCGGTTTACGTTTCAAAAAATGGTGAATTTTTTATTGGTGAAGAACTGTTTAATATTTCGTTTTTTAAAAACGTTAACTTTAAAAAATTAAAAAAGGTATGTTTAATTTGTGGCGATAACAAGCTTTATCAAAACAAAAACGGAAGGCTAAAACAGCTTTGTTCAATTAGTTGCGCAATTAACTGTATGCACGGAAAAAATGGCGAAGACGGTGCTATATGCGGACTTTTGCAACTTTGCAACGTTCCAATTGCGTCGCCGAATACCTTTTGTTCAAGCCTTTCAATAAATAAAAGTTTAACTAATTTAGTAGTTGGTGCGTTAGGCGTTAAAACTTGTGAAAGCACGTTAGTTGAAAAGGGTGCGTTTTTATTTTCAAGAGAAAAGGAAATGCTAAAAATTGTTGATAAAATTTGTTTTCCGTTAATTGTAAAACCTTGTTGTTCGGGTTCGAGCATAGGAATTTCCGTTGCAAAAAACTTTTCCGAGCTTGAAAGTAGTTTAGAAAGCGCATTCGATTTTGACAATTTCGTAGTTTGCGAAAAATACGTTGAAAATGCCGTTGATATTAACTGCGCAGTTTACTCAAAGGGGAATGAAGTTGTCGTTTCGGCCTGCGAAAAACCGATAACGATAAACGAAATTTTAACTTTTAAAGATAAGTATACGGGGGCAAAAACAGGGGTCGTTAAGGAATTTCCCGCTAATATTTCGATTAAAAGCGCTTTAAAAATTCAAGATATTTCAGCAAAAATTTATAAAAGTTTAGGTTTTTTCGGTATAGTTAGGTTTGACTTTTTGTTAAGTGACGACCAAGTTTATTTTAATGAAATTAACAGCGTGCCCGGAAGTTTAGCCTACTATTTATTTTGCAATAAATTAAGTGATTTTATGGGAATTTTAACGGGATTAATTGAAGATGCTCTTTCTAATTTTAATAGGGCGGAGCAGTCTGTTAAAACCTTAGATAACGGTTTTGTGTTAAAGGATATACAAGGGGTTAAGAAGTAAAATTTAGTTTACAAAAACTATATTATGTGTTAAACTTAAATAAGTAAGTTGGTTGTGCGACTGCGGGGAACGGTTACCGTTTCATGAGGAAAGTCCGAGCTTCATAGAGCAGGGTGCTGGATAACGTCCAGTGGAGGTGACTTTAAGGAAAGTGCAACAGAAAATTACCGCCAAATTTTGGTAAGGGTGAAAAGGCGAGGTAAGAGCTCACCGCTTCGTTGGTGACAACGGGGGCTGTGTAAACCCCACCTGAAGCAAGATAGGTTTACACTATCAAGTTGCTCGCTATGTGTAAACGCAAAACGTCGCTTGAGCCGTTTGGTAACAAACGGTCTAGATAAATAGTCGCATTAAACAGAACTCGGCTTATAGACCAGCTTACTCTTTGACTAAAAGATTGTCTTTTTTAAGGCAGTCTTTTTTATTGACAAAAATTATAAAATTATGTAGTATAATATTATATAAAAATTAAAAGGATTAGTTATGAAAAATTCATTAAAAAAATTTAACGTTATATTGTTAGCGCTATCTTTATTTTTAACGATAGTTGTTTGTGCGTGTTCAAAAAACAACAATGAAAATATCGATCAAACAAGCAGTGGCGGTAGCGCCGTTCAATCAACGACTCAATCGGGCAACGGATACGATTTGATTGACCGCTCTAAGTTTTCTATTGAAAATTTGAAGAGTATTTTTTCTCAATATAATATGGGTGAACTTGAAGAAATGGGAAATAACGGTCAACTTTTGCCACTTTTAAGCGGTTATAAGCTTGGCGATATAGTTAATTCTGGTTTCTCAATTGCAAATAATAGTTTTCCAGCCGGTTCAAACATTGGAAAACTTTATGGTTTTTCATACTATTCCGATGGTAATTGGTATAATAATTCAACGGGAAAAAAATCCCATAAGGTTATGAATCAACTTTTAAACTATAACCTTGATAATTCCGTTCCCCTTGAAATTTCCCAAGCCGACATTGAAGCTTACGGTAATTCAAAGATTATCGACTTTGCCGGCTACACTGCAAGCGCAACACAACTTTTAAATTCATATAATCCTTTTTTTGCCAACGTTATTAACGGAAGTTTAAATCAATGGAACAGTTTTTTAACGGGCAATTATAGCCAAAAAATAATTGTTTTGCACGGTTTAGCAGGCGATAGCACGCTGAACGATTTTCTAAAAATTTTCACAGAAAAAGTTAACGGTGGCGATGATATTTCATTTAAAGACGCATTAAGCTACGGCGTGGCTTATTCAACTTTAGGTGAAGATGTAATTACAATTTTAGTTGCAAAAAATTGGCTCAATTCGGAAAGCGTTAACGAAAGCTTGCTTCCATCAAAAACTTTGGTTGTCGATGGAATTTCTTACACGGTTGAAACTTTAGTTTTAGCAACTTGCAACGTTGGTGTTTTTGCTGAAAACGAAAAGTTTGTAAACGGCGAAATTAAAGTTAACGAACATATAGAGGCACTTTTTAACGAACTTCAGGCTCTATACGGCGATGAACTTAACCAAGCTTTAACAGCTTATTCTAATGAATTTTTATCAAATCCTAACAGTGGAGAGTTAACCCTTGGGGTAATTCAAGATGCAATTAGTTTAAGCGATAAACAAATGGAAACAGCTCTTTTATATACCTTCGACGTTTTATCTTACGTTGACTCAACCTATGGTGAAGACGTGGTTGTCGACGGGTTGACTTTAAGCGACGTTATTTATTGTTTAAATAGTTTTTTAGCCGGTTCTAACGATTATCAAAGTGTTAAAATTAGTGAACTTTCAGCCTTTATTAACGGACTTAAAGACCAAGATTTAACAGCTTTTGCCAAAGTTCAAATTGAAGATAATAAAGAATTTATTGAACAAAAAATTGCTGAATATAGCCAAACGATTGAAGGTCAATTTAGCTTGACTTACGATAAAATATTAGAGCTTTCTAATCAAGGTGAAAATCAAATTGTTTTAAGTGAAGAAGAAATTGCTTGTCTTAAAACTATGAGTTTAGGCGAAATGCTTATTTTTAACCAAGTTTCTCTTGAAAAAACTAACGATGAGTCGGCGGATAAGCTAATTGACGAGCTTTTAACAATCGACGTTTACGACTTAATTTATGGGTTGGATAGTGAAAAATCGCAAAAAATTAACGATTTATTAAAGGCGATTGAACCTTTTAGCTTGTTTAATACTACGGTTTAATAAAAAGAAAAAAGCTTTCTAATCGAAAGCTTTTTTTTAAAGCATTTGTTTTAAAGTTTGTTCGTAATCTTCTTCAAGATTTAATAATTTTTTAGCAAAATCGATAACTTCGCTGTCCACGGAGCCTTCGTGTTTTGAAATTAATTGCCGTAATTCGGTTATTCCCATAATCGTTCCTTTAAGCATCATTTCGGCAATGTGCGACTTAGAATCGTCGCTTAGGGTGTTCATTTTAATCGAAGTGAAAAGCATTGCTTTTTTCATTGGATTAATATCTTTAGGTTTAAAACTTTTTTGGCTCATATATTCAGAAATTTCGCCAATAATTTTTTCATAGCCTTCATATTGTCGTCTTAACTCGTCACGCATATCTTTATTAGCCGTTTCAGGTAAAACGTTAGAAATTGATTGAAGGGCAACGTGTGCATTTTTGTATACAAGATTAATTACGTTTTCGTTCATAATAAAAAACTCCTTATAATTTAATTATTATCAATTTTTGCTTAAATTATGTAATAATTCGTTGACAAAAGATATAATTTATGATAAATTATTTAAGAACCGCTCAGAACGGGCTTTTTTAAGTGTGCTTTTTTTAAGCAACGCCTTGCATTTGGCGAGATTGGACAGGGAGGTAAAAAATATGTACGCTATCATCGAAAACGGAGGAAAGCAATACAAGGTTGAAGCTAACCAAGTTGTTAAGTTTGAAAAGTTAAACGCAAACGTTGGCGACAAGGTTGAATTCAACGTATTACTCGTATCTGAAGAAGGTGCTATTAAGGTTGGCAGCGATGCAGCAAGCTTCAAAGTAGTTGGTCAAGTAGTTGAACAAGATAAGGCTAAGAAAATTATCGTGTTTAAGTATAAGGCAAAGAAAAACGAAAGAAGAAAGCAAGGTCATAGACAACCATTCACAGCTGTTAGAATTGAATCTATTTCAGCAAACTAATTTATTTTTTGGAGGTAATAAGATGTTTTTATTCAGATTATTTGCTCATAAAAAAGGTGTTGGTAGTTCTCGTAATGGTCGTGACAGTGCTGCAAAGCGTTTAGGCGCAAAGCGTGCTGACGGTCAAAAGGTTCTTGCTGGCAACATCCTCGTTCGTCAAAGAGGAACAAAAATTCATCCAGGTAACAACGTTGGTATTGGTAGTGACGATACTTTATTCGCACTTATCGATGGTGTTGTAAAGTTTGAAAGAAAGGGCAAAGATAAAAAGCAAGTAAGTGTATACGCACAAAACTAATTAACCAAAACCGTCTTTTAAGGCGGTTTTTATTTTTACTATGATTAAATTTTCTAAAAAATTTTTTAACATTGAAGATACCCTTTTTTGCGGTCAAGTTTTTCGATTTTATCCTTTTAAGCGTGGCTACGTTGTTCTTTCAAAGAATAAAGCGTGCTATTTATATTACGAAGGTGATTTCGTTGTTTTAGACTCAACCGACGACGATTATTTTTATAACTATTTCGATTTAGCTTTATGCTATGAAAAAATATATGAAAAAGCAAAAAGTTTTAAGGTTGATTTTTTAACGAAGGCAACGGAAAACGGCAAGGGTATTAGAATTTTAAAGCAAGATATTTACGAAGTAATTTTTTCCTTTATTATATCTCAAAATAATAACATACCTCGAATTAAACGACTTATAGAAGGCCTTTGTGAGAAATTAGGTGAAAAATTTACCGCTTTTGGTAGAGAATTTTACGCCTTTCCAAGCCTTGAAAAACTAAGTAGTCAAACGGAGGAGTTTTATTTAGGTTTAGGCTTTGGTTATAGGGCTAAATATTTTGTTAGAACAAGCAAATTTTTGGTTGAAAGCAATTTTATTAACGAAATTAAAGCTCTTTCTACCAATGAAATTTGTTGTAAACTTTTATCGCTTTACGGAGTTGGCAAAAAGGTTGCCGATTGTATTTTACTTTTTGGTTTTTCAAAAACCGATTCCTTTCCCGTTGATACGTGGATTGAAAAAATATACTACGAAAATTTTAACGGCGTTTTAGCTACACGAGAAAAAATTTCGCAATATTTCGTTGACCTGTTCGGTGATTGCTCCGGCTATATTCAACAATATCTTTTTTATTATAAGCGAGGAAAATAAAAAAAGTCGTTCACGATTAGGTGAACGACTTAATTTTTTATTTAATTAAATTTGGCGAATTTTAATAACGCCAACAGCTTCAATTTTTGCAATAATTTCGCTTGAAACAGTTGTTTTGCCATCGATAAAGCAAACTGCAAAGTCGCCTTTTGTTGCGCTTGAGAAGGTTGCGTCGGCAGGGCAGAGCGCCTTAATTTCATCAACTTTTGCCGATTTAACTAAAATAACGGTTCTTGCGCCTGTTTTTTCAACTTTAAGGCGTGGATAGTTAACGGAGTTAACGATATTTCCGTTTTCAACGTAGTCAACAATTTGTTCAGCAGCCATAATTGCGCAGTTGTCTTCAGCTTCTTCAGTTGATGCGCCAAGGTGTGGAATGCAAATAACGTTTTCTTGATTAATAACGGCGCTTGATGGGAAGTCGGTTACGTAGCAAGAAACTTTCTTTGACTTAGTTGCGTTAATAATAGCCGTGCTATCAACGATTTCACCACGAGAGCAGTTAATAATTTTAACGCCGTCTTTCATGGTGGAAATGGTTGCTTCGTTAATTAAACCACGGGTTTCGTTGGTTAGTGGAACGTGAAGGGTAATATAATCGCTATTTTCAAATAATTCTTCTTTGGAAGATAGAATTTTAACGCCTTCAATTTTATCGTTAGGTGAAAGATATGGGTCGTAACCAATAACGTTCATACCAAGGGCGTAAGCGGAAATGGCAATTTTTCTACCAATTGCACCAAGACCGTAAACACCGAGAGTTTTTCCTAAAATTTCGCAACCACCAAAAGCTTTTTTGCCCTTTTCAACTTGTTCAGCAACGGTTTTTTCGCCGTCAGCCAAGCCGTTTGACCAGTTAATGCCTTCAACGATTTTTCTTGAAGAAAGGAAAAGTGCGCCTAAAACGAGTTCTTTAACGGCGTTTGCGTTTGCACCTGGCGTATTGAAAACTACAATGCCTTTTTCAGCGTATGCACCAACGGGAATGTTGTTTGTTCCAGCGCCTGCACGACCAACGCACAATACGCTGTCGCTTGGGGTGTATTCGTGCATGTTAAAGCTTCTAACTAAAATTGCAACGGCGTCGTCAGCATTGTCGGTTAGAGTGTAATTAGAGGTAAAAACGTCGTTTACCTTTGAGCTGATTGCGTTTAATTTAAGAATATTTTTCATTTTTTAAGCATTCTCCATTTCAAATTTCTTCATGAATTCAATTAACGCTTTAACGCCTTCAACCGGCATTGCGTTGTAAATGCTTGCACGCATACCGCCAACTAAACGGTGACCTTTAAGTGAAGCTAATCCGTTTGCAGTTGCTTCTTTAATGAATTTAGCGTCGAGTTCTTCGCTACCGGTAACGAAAGGAACGTTCATAATAGAACGATCTTCAACGTTAACGTTGTTTTTAAAGAGCTTAGAACCATCGATAAAGTCGTAAAGCATTTGAGCTTTTTCTTCATTGATTTTTTGAATAGCTTTAACACCGCCAAGCTTTTCTAAACGGCGGAAAACGAGATTAGACATGTAAATGCTAAAACAAGGTGGCGTGTTATATAAGCTTCCGTCTTTAGCTTGGGTAGACCATTTAAGCATAGTAGGGCAACCAGGTAAAAGATTTTCAACGTCGTCAACAAGGCTCTTTTTAGCGATAACTATGGTTACGCCGGCAGGAGCAATATTCTTTTGTGCGCCTGCGTAAATAACGCCAAACTTGTTAACGTCGATTTCACGTGATAAAATTTCACTTGACATATCGGCAACGAGAGTTACGTTTGTTTTTGGAAATTCAGCAAAACGTGTGCCGAAAATGGTGTTGTTTGAAGTGATATGTAAATATTGAGCGTCGCTTCTAATATCTAAATTCTTTGGAATATAGGTATAAGTGTCGGCTTTTGAGCTTCCTGCAATATGAACGTCGCCGTAAATTTGAGCTTCTTGGTAAGCTTTGTTTGCAAAGTTTCCGCTAACGATATAGTCGGCTTTTTTATTTTTACCGAGAAGATTAAGTGGAACTGCAGCAAATTGTTGACTTGCTCCACCTTGAACGAATAAAACGTAGTATTCGTCGGAAATATTCATAAGAGAGCGAAGGCGAGCTTCAGCTTCTTCAACTACTGCCATAAAAGGCTTTGCTCTGTGACTAATTTCGGTTACGCTCATTCCCGTTCCGTTAAAGTTAAGAAGTTCTTTTTGAGCTTCTTCTAAAACTTCAAGGGGAAGCATTGACGGACCTGCCGCAAAATTGTAAACTCTTTCCATAATCGTAATCTCCAAGTTGCTTGAATTAAACCAAAAAAGTTTAATTAAAGCGTTTTTTATTATATAATATGTATTATACACTACAAAAAATTTAAAAGCAACTTATCGAATGGCAATTGTTAATTTTTCTTTCGTAAATTTTACCAAAAACTTTGTTGAAAATGTTGAAATTAAAAATTTTTTCGTTCGGGAAGATTTTTAAAATATCGTTTGGGCATATAAGCATAGGTTTGTTTTAGATTTTTTCGCTCTAAAATATTAACCGATTGGTAATATTCTTGCCATAAATTAACCAGCTCTTTTTCTTTGTTAGATAAAAAAACGGTGAAGGGCTTGTCGGCTTTACCTAAATAAATTTGCTTACCGTCGCTTAAACATGCTTTTTTTCGTTTTAAATCGAAAATAATAAAGGGGCAACCAAACCGTTCAACGAAATGGGGAGCAAGCAAATCGCAAACGTCGTTGTCCGGTTCAAAGCTTGAAAATAACGCTCCGCTTTCCGTTTCCTGAAAGCGTAAAAATCCTTTAAAGCGATGAACTTCGGATTTTATTTTTTTATATAAATCGCAAAACAAAACAACGTCGGCGTCGGCAAAATTCATTGTTACGTTTTTTCGTTGTTCAAGACATTTATAGGCAACGTTGAAAATGATTGTTTCCTTGTGCTCATCACAACTTCTTAAAACGTAAAAAAGTTTGTTTAACAGCGTTATAGAGCCACATTTTCGCAATCCATTCTCAACTCGTTTGCTATTTTCTTCCTTTGTTAAAATGGTTTTTACTGAAGTAGTAAAGCTTGGTTGAACGCAGTTTGAAGTCACCAAAATTGGTTTTTCTTTTTTAGTAAAACTTTCAAAAAGACAGCAAAGTAAGCCTTCTTTAGTGCCGTCGAATAAATAGATTATCATAGTTCACCCGTAATTAAGCTTAAAGCGGTTTCTCGGTTGGAGAACATGCTTAATTGCTCGAAGTTTTCGTCGTCGTGTTCGGTTAATAGGGCGGTTATTGCCCGTGGGCTATCTTGACCGAAAAATTTACCGTTAACCGTTATAAAATGGATTGCTCGCTTTAAAACTATTCGCATTTTCGCAAGATGTTCAAACTGAATTTTTCCATATTTTCTCGCCCAAACTATTTTGTTTGCGCCCCTAAATCCAATGCCCGGAACTTTTACTAAAATTTCGGGTGGCGCAGTGTTAATTTCAACGGGGAAAAGATGAATGTTTTTAATTGCCCAATTACATTTTGGGTCGAGCAGGGGATTTAAATTTTCCTTTTCACCAATAAGTTCGTCTGCGGTAAAACCATAAAACCGAAGAAGCCAATCAGCTTGATAAAGTCGGTGTTCTTTTAGCCTTCCAACTTGTGTAGTTGGTAGTAACGAATTGTCGAAATTAACGGGAACGTATGATGAAAAATAAACCCGTTTTAGTTTGAACATTTTATATAAATTCTCAGTAAGCTTTAAAATTTTTCCATCGCTTTCATCGCTTGCCCCCACGATCATTTGAGTGGTTTGACCTGCAGGTAAAAACTTGTTGTTTTTGTTAAGCTTTGCGTTAACGAAATCACGAGAAAGTTGGCGCATAGGTTCAATAATGGCTTGTTTGCTCTTTTGCGGAGCTAAAAGTTTTAAGCTTTTTTCGCTGGGTAATTCAACGTTAAAACTCATTCTATCAACGATGGACGCAGTTTTGTTTATTAACAAATTGTCACTTGATGGAATTCCTTTTACGTGGATATATCCGTTAAAACCGTAAACCTTTCTTAGCATGAAAGCGGTTTCGTAAAGCTTTTCCATTGTATCGTTAGGATTTTTCTCAATAGCCGAAGATAAAAATAGTCCCTCAATGTAATTTCGCTTATAAAAACTCATAACGAGCTCGCAAATTTCTCGTGGCGTAGCCGACGTTCTTGGAATTTGATTGCTCCTTCTATTAACGCAATATTGGCAGTTGTATACGCAATGGTTTGAAAGCAAAATTTTAAGTAGGGAAATGCACCTTCCGTCTTCAGTAAACGAATGGCAAATTCCCCCTTCGTTACAGTTTCCAAAACCGTTTTTACGACTTCTAGTTGAACCCGACGATGAGCAAGAAACGTCGAATTTTGCGCTTTCAGTTAAAATTTTAAGTCTTTGAGCGTCAATCATTTTACCTACCTCTATTTATCGAACATTTGTTCTATTGTATAACAATTTTTTAATAATGTCAAACGTTTGTTCTAATGTTTTTAGGTAGAATTTTTTGGAAATTTTTAACTAATCATTAAAAAAATAATTGATAGCTATTGACTTATTGGGCGGTTTATGTTAATATAATATAGGTTTAGATTATGTTATCGAATAAAAAAACTTTTTTAATAACGTTGCCCGAGCAAATTTTGCATTTTACAGGGGCGTATTTCGAAGGCTTTTTATTGGTTGGTAAAATTAATAAAGCTTTTACCGACATGCGTTATTTTTACGCTACTTTATCTCAGCTTGCTGAAAGTGGATTTTCCGTTGAAGTTGGCGGTATTGACCAGGTTTGTCAAGCCCTTTCAAAAGAAACTTCAGTTTACTGCGATTTTTCAATATTAAGCGTTGAGCTATACAATCAATTGCGAGCTATTGTCAACGTTAAAGACGGTAAGCTTTTAATTAATAGGGAAATTGCTGTAAAAAGCGTAAAGCAGTTAAAGAGCGTTAAAAGGGCGTGTGAAATTAGTGAAAAGGCCTTTTTAGCAACTTTGCCAATGATTAAGGAAGGGGTTAGTGAACTTCAAATTGCGGCAAGGTTAGAATATGAATTTAAAAGGCGTGGCGCCAACGGTTTAGCCTTTGAAACTATCGTTGCCTTTGGGGAAAATTCCGCAGTTCCGCACCACCAAACTTCAAATAAAAAATTAAATAAAAACAGTGTAATTTTAATGGATTTCGGCTGTAAATTTAACGGTTATTGTTCGGATATGACCAGAACGTTGTTTTACGGCGAGCCTGACGACAAGTTTTTAAAGGTATACGAGGCGGTTAAAAACGCCCACCTTATTGCAAGGGAGAAAATTCACCCCGACATGACTGCTTTTGAGGCGGATAAGGTTGCAAGAGATTATTTAACCGATTTAAAAATAGGCGAATATTTTACTCACTCGTTAGGTCACGGAATTGGCACGCTAATTCACGAATTTCCTTCCATTTCACCACGATGCGACTACAAGTTGAAAAATGGAAACGTTTTTTCAATTGAGCCGGGGGTATACTTCAACGGTGAATTTGGAATAAGAATAGAAGATAGCGTTTATTTAAAAAATAACGTTGTTCACAGTTTTATGAGCGACGATTTAGAATTAAAAATTTTAAAATAAAAAAATATAATTCAGGAGAAATTTATAATGGTACAAGCAGGCGATTTTAGAAAGGGTGTTACCATCGAATACGAAGGAAACATTTACACAATTGTTGATTTCCAACACGTTAAGCCAGGCAAGGGCGCAGCCTTTGTTAGAACAAGACTTAAAAATATTGTTACCGGCGCAGTTTTGGAAAAAACTTTTAACCCAACTGAAAAGGTTGAAAACGCTGTTATCGAAACAAAGAAAATGACTTATTCTTATTCTGACGGCGACCTTTATTACTTTATGGACGAAGAGTTTAATCTCGTTCCACTTAACCACGATCAAGTTGAAGATGCTCTTGCATACATTAAGGAAAACGATAGCGTTATGGTTAAGTCGTATAAAGGTAGTGCGTTCAGCGTTGAATGTGAAAACTTTGTTGAGCTTTTGGTTGTAGAAAGCGATCCTGGCGTTGCTGGTAATACCGCAACAAATGCAACGAAAAATGCTAAGCTTGAAACTGGTATTAATATTCAAGTTCCAATGTTCGTTAACGAAGGTGACGTTATTAGAATTGACACCAGAACAGGCGAATATATGGAAAGAGTTAAGAAGTAATTTTGCATTAAAAGGCGGTTTAACCATTGTGTTAAGCCGTTTTTTGTTTTGTTATATAGGTGAACGATGAACGAAACGGTTTTTATAACGGGCGGAGCAACCGGAATTGGTAAAGAAACGGCTATTTTATTTAAAAAGGCTGGCTATAACACGGTTATCGGCTATAATTCAAGTGAAGCCGACGCTTTAAAAATGGAAGAAGAATACGGCGTTAAGGCTGTATTTTGCAACCTTGAAAAAGGTGAGAGTGTTGAAAGGGCTATTAATGAAATTCATTGGCTTTTTGGTGAAATTAAAATTTTAGTAAATTGCGCAGGCTATGCGCCAATGCAAAAGGTTTTTACAACCGTTAGCGATGAAGAACTTTTAAAAACTCTTAACGTTAATTTAATTGGACTTGCAAAGGTGACCAAGTTAGTAATTGGCGATATGTTAAATTTGGGCGGTGGCGCAATTGTAAACGTTTCTTCAATTTGGGGACTCGACGGGGGTTCTTGCGAGGTTGCTTATTCTATGAGTAAGGGCGGTGTCACCGCTTTTACTAAGGCTTTGGCAAAGGAGCTTGGTTTATCGAATATTAGGGTAAACGAAGTTGCTCCTGGCTTTATTGATACGAAAATGAACGATCATTTAAGCGAAGCAGACAAAAACGCCTTTTGCGAGGGGGTTGCTCTCAACCGAATTGGTCAACCGAAAGAGGTTGCAAACGTAATTTATTTTTTGGCTACCGACCAATCGAAATATATTACCGGGCAAACTATTAGGGTTGACGGCGGAAAACTTTAAAAATTTTGACAAAATTAACCAAATTTTTTCAAAAACCTATTGAAATAACGTAAAATTTATTATATAATATAATAAAAAAGCAAGGGGGTGGCTGAATATGTTGGAGCTTCCAATTTATCTTTTTCACGAAGGAACTAATTATTGCTCTTACGAATTTTTAGGCAGTCACTTTGAAAAGCGAAAGGGCAGAAAGGGCGTTTGTTTTAGGGTTTACGCCCCTAATGCGGAAAGGGTGAGTGTCGTTGGTGATTTTAACGATTGGAACGACGGTGCAAACCCAATGGAAATGTTGGAAAATAGTGGAGTTTGGGAATGCTTTATCAAAGGCATTAAAAACTACGATAATTATAAGTATGCCGTGTTTGGTAAAAACGGAAGGGTTTTAAAAGCCGACCCGTTTGCTTTTTATGCTGAAAAAGCACCTAACACAGCTTCAAAGGTTTACGAGCTTGAAGGTTATAAATGGCGTGACGATGAATATTTAAAAAATAAAACGACGCTATACAATAAGCCGATGAACGTTTACGAAGTAAATTTGCTTTCGTGGAGACTTAATAAAGACGGCTCTTATTTAACTTACAGGCAACTTGCCGAAACATTGGTTTCTTACGTTTGTGAAATGGGGTATACTCACGTTGAATTTATGCCCGTTTCGGAATTTCCTTTCGATGGTTCGTGGGGATATCAAGTGACGGGATATTTCGGCGTGACTTCACGTTTTGGAACGCCTTTTGACTTTATGTATTTAGTCGACCAATTCCACCTTGCGGGTATTGGCGTAATTTTAGATTGGGTTCCCGCTCATTTTACTAAAGACGAGCATGGTCTTTATGAATTTGACGGAACTTGTTTATACGAACATTCTAATCCGCTCAGAAGGGAACACAAGGGTTGGGGAACGAGAATTTTTGATTATGGAAAAACTGAAGTTCAATCATTTTTAATTTCCTCGGCTTTGTTTTACTTGGATAAATATCATATCGACGGGCTTAGAGTTGATGCGGTTGCGTCTATGTTATATTTAGATTACGACCGTGAGGAAGGGGAATGGGAAAAGAATAGCTTAGGCACGAATATTAATTTAGAAGCCGTTGCATTTTTACAAAAACTAAACGCAGCGGTGTTTAGTAAATTCCCGTTTGCTTTAATGATTGCCGAGGAGTCCACTTCTTATCCAATGGTCACTATGCCAACCAATATTGGTGGTTTAGGGTTTAACTATAAGTGGAATATGGGTTGGATGAACGATTCTTTAAGTTATTTTAAAGTTGATCCGCTTTTTAGAAAGGGCAGTCACAATAAGTTAACCTTTTCAATGATGTATGCCTTTTCGGAAAATTTCGTTTTACCAATTTCCCACGATGAAGTCGTTCACGGAAAGGGCTCGCTTATTAATAAAATGAGCGGAGAATATGAAGCTAAATTTGAAAACGTTAAAGCCTTTATGGGTTATATGTTTGCTCATCCTGGTAAAAAATTAATTTTTATGGGGCAGGAGTTTGGTCAGTTTAAAGAATGGGCTTATAAGGAAGGCTTGGAGTTTTTCTTGTTGGAATATGAAAAGCATTCAAAGCTACGTGAATTTTTTAAAGATCTTAATCGTTTTTACGTTGACCACGACGCTCTTTATTCAATTGATTATTCGTGGGAAGGTTTTGAATGGCTTATAGCCGACGATGAAAATAATAACTCGCTAAGTTTTTTAAGAAAGGGAGAAAGCGGTGAAGAAATTTTAGCCTTTTTCAACTTTTCGGGCAACGACTTAAAGGGCTATCAAATTGGAGTTAACGAAAGTTGCGAATATGAAATTGCCTTTTGTTCTTCCGATGAAAAATACGGCGGGGAAGGTAAAATTAAACGCAAAAAAATAGCTTCAAAAAAATGTAATTTTAACGGTAAAAAATATGCAATTAAATTGGATATTGAAAAGTTCTCTTTCATATACTTAATAAAACGTGAAAGAGCAAAAAACAGTTAGGAAGGTGAAAATTATGGCAATTAAAAAAGAATGTGTTGCAATGCTGTTGGCTGGTGGTCAAGGTAGTAGACTTTATGCTTTAACAAGTAAAATAGCAAAACCTGCCGTAACCTTTGGTGGGAAATATAGAATTATTGATTTTCCACTTTCTAACTGCGTTAATTCGGGTATTGACACGGTTGGTGTTTTAACTCAATATCAACCGCTTATTTTAAACGATTACGTTGGAAACGGTCAGCCTTGGGATTTAGACCGTGTTTTTGGTGGCGTGCATATTCTTTCGCCATACCAAGCAAAGAGCGGTTCAAATTGGTTTAAGGGAACGGCAAACGCAATTTATCAAAACCTTCATTTTATAAAGCTATATAATCCGGAATACGTTTTAATTTTGTCCGGCGACCATATTTATAGAATGAACTATGCAAATATGCTTGCTCACCATAAAAAAATGGGGGCTGATTGCACTATTGCCACAATTAACGTTCCACTCGACCAAGCTTCAAGGTTTGGTATTTTGAATACCAATGCTGACGGCACGGTTTATGAATTTGAAGAAAAGCCGAAAGTTCCAAAATCGACTTTGGCATCGATGGGAATTTATATTTTTACGGCTTCAAAACTATTTAAATATTTAGAAGATGATAACGCTAATCCAAAGAGTTCAAACGACTTTGGAAAGGACGTTCTTCCTGCAATGCTTAACGCAGGCGAAAAAATGTGCGCTTATGAGTTTAGTGGATATTGGAAGGATGTTGGAACTATAGCTTCGCTATTCGATGCTAATATGGATCTTTTAGGCGATAAGCCACAGTTTGATTTTTCTTATTCCGATTGGAAAATTCATTCTCGAAACCCAATTGCGCCACCGCAATATATTGGCGAAACGGGTAAGGTGACCAATTCTATTATTGCTCTTGGTTGCGAAATTTACGGCAAGGTTGAAAATTCCGTTTTATCAAATAACGTAAAGGTAGGCAAGGGCGCAGTTATTAAAGATAGTATTATTTTTAGCAATTCGGTAATTGGCGAAAACGCTGAAATTATCGGTTCAATTATCGATGAAGGCGTAACCGTTTTAAAGGGCGCAAAAATCGGCGAACCACTTGATAAAAGTAAAAAGATTGCCGTTGTTGGAAGAGATTACGTTGTAAAAGAAAACCAGGTTATTAAAGCTGGGGAAATTGTAGAATAGGGGGGCGAAATATGAATGCATTAGGATTGATTTTTTCAAACATTCACGATGATAGCTTGCCGGAATTAACGGGGGTTAGAACCGTTGCTTCCATTCCATTTTGCGGAAGATATCGTTTAATTGACTTTCCGCTTTCAAACATGGTTAACTCCGGTGTTACCAGAGTTGGCGTTATTACAAAACGAAACTACCGCTCTCTAATGGATCACGTTGGTAGTGGTAAAGAATGGGATTTAGCAAGAAAGAACGGCGGTTTAATTTTGCTTCCACCTTTTGGCGAAAAGGATTCAAACGCTCTTTACGGCACTCGACTTGAAGCGTTAAAAACCGTTTTAGGGTTTATTATGCGTCAAAGTGAAGAATACGTTGTTATGTGCGATGCAAATTCGGCTTACGTTCAAGATTTTAATGAAATTTTGACCGAACACGTTAAAAACAACGCCGACATTACGATGATGTTCGTGCGTGGAAAGGAAAAAGACTTGCGTGATAATAGCGTTGCTTTTAAAATTAACGAAGAAAATAGAATTACCGATATTATGGTTGAACCAAAAGTTAGGGGCGACGTTTTAATTTACGCCGACGTTTTAGTTCTTAAAAGAACAACGCTTATTTCGTTGGTAAGCGATGCAATTTCAAGGGGTAAACGCCACTTTATTAACGATTTACTAATTGGCAACCTTAAACGCATTAAAATTTACGGCTTTGAACATAAGGGTTATTTTGAAGACATATCTTCGTTAAACAAATATTATAAAATTCACATGGATTTGCTTAATCCTGACGTGCGCAACAGCCTTTTTGGTGGCGAAATGCAGGTATACACCAAAATTAAAGATAGCGCTCCAACCAAATATGGTGATAACGCAATAGTTAAGAATTCGCTTATTTCCGATGGTTGTCAAATTGACGGCGAAGTTTATAACTCCGTTTTATTCCGTGGCGTTAAGGTTAGCCGTGGCGCAGTTTTAAGAAACTGCATCGTAATGCAAGATAGCATTATTGGCGAAGGCGCAAATTTAACTTCGGTAATTTGCGATAAGAGAGCCGTGTTTAAGGATAGGCGTGAATTGGCAGGCTGTGAAAGTTTTCCAATTTACGTTCCAAAAGATAGCATAGTTTGATAAAAATTAATAGGTGATAATTATGGCTGAAAAAGTAACTGTTAAAAATAAAACTACAACGAAAAGAACTTCGGCTAAAAAAGCCGAACCAAAAACCACCGCAACTAAGAAAACTGCGACTAAAAAAACAACGAAAGCAAAGCTTTTGACCGTTGAGCCAAAGCCAAGCGTTCTATTCGTTGCGTCTGAAGCTAATCCGTTCATTGCAACCGGCGGGCTTGCCGACGTTATAGGCTCGCTCCCAATTGCATTAAAAGAGCTTGACAATTACGACGTTAGAGTTATTTTGCCCCTTTACGGCGACATGGAAGACGGCTATAAGTCGCACCTAACCTTTATTGGCAATTTTAACGTTGGTTTAGGTTGGCGCAATCAATATTGCGGATTGTTTTATTATAAAAGAAAGGGTGTGACCTTCTATTTCGTTGATAACGAATATTATTTTAAGAGAAGTGGCGTTTACGGCTTTTACGATGACGGCGAGCGTTTTGCCTTTTTCTCAAAGGCCGTTATGGACGTTATGGGTTATTTAGATTTTTACCCAACCGTTTTGCATTGTCACGATTGGCAAACGGCACTTTCGGTAATATATTTAAAAACCCTTTATGCAAATTCATACGGATTTGATAACGTTAGGGCAATGTTTACCATTCATAACATTGAATATCAAGGTAAATACGATAAAATGCTTTTAGGCGACCTATTTGGTCTTCCGGTTGAAGTTGAACCAGCCCTTGAATACGACGGATGTTTAAATCTTATGAAAGGCGCAATTCAGCTTGCCGATTACGTTTCTACCGTAAGCCCAACTTACGCAGAAGAAATTAAGCACGAATTTTTTGCTCACGGCTTGCAAAATATTATCTCATTAACCCAAGAAAAACTCGTTGGAATTTTAAACGGGTTAGACGTTGAGTTATATAATAGTGAAAATAACAAGGCGTTATTTAATAATTATTCAGCTGAAAATCTTGAAGGGAAAGCCGTTTGTAAGCGTGAACTTCAAAGACTTTTAGGTTTGCCTGAACGGGCTGACGTGCCTGTTATTGCCATTATTTCAAGGTTAGCTTCCCACAAGGGACTCGACCTTGTTAAGCACGTTATTGAAGACTTGTTAAACGAAGACGTTCAGCTTGTAATTTTAGGCAAAGGCGAAAGCTATTATGAAAGCTTTTTCTCATACGTTGCCGATAAATATCCTGGAAAATGCAAGGCTATAATTGCTTATAATAAGGATTTATCTTCAAAAATTTATTCGGGTAGCGACGTGTTCTTAATGCCTTCAAAACAAGAACCTTGTGGGCTAAGTCAAATGATAGCTTGTCGATACGGCACGATACCGGTTGTAAGAAGCACCGGCGGTTTGCGTGATAGTATTGAAAAGTTTAACACGGAAGAACGAAACGGCGGTTTTGGCTTTGTTTTTGAAAATTACAACGCCGAAGAAATGCTTTACGTTTTAAAAGACGCAATTTATACGTTTAATAATAAAGAAACGTGGAATGGACTTATTAAACGGGCTATGACCGCTGATTTTAGCTGGGATAGGTCGGCTAAAGAATATGAAAAAATTTATAACTTAATTAAGAGTAGAATGGAATAATTTATGATAAATAATTTCACAGAGAAAGAAGCAAAGGAGCTTATTAAAGGTAAGCTTTCAAGATTTTTTGGTATTAGTGAGGCGGAAGCAAGCAAAGAACAGCTTTATAAAGCCGTTGTAATGGTGGTTAGAGATATTTTGCTTGAAAAACGCAAAGAGCACAATGCTTTGGTAAAAAAGAAACAAGCAAAAAGAGTTTATTATTTATGTATGGAATTTTTGCTTGGTAGGTCGCTAAAAAACAACGTTTATAACTTAGGCGTTGAAAGTGAATTTAACAATGCTTTAAAAAGTTACGGCGTTTGTTTAGACGATTTATACGAGCTTGAACCGGATGCCGGTTTAGGTAACGGCGGTTTAGGTAGACTTGCCGCATGTTATATGGACGGTTTGGCAACGGGAAACTATCCAACCATGGGTTTTTCAATTCGCTATGAATACGGTTTGTTTAAGCAAAAAATCGTTGATGGTTGGCAAATGGAACTTCCCGACGTTTGGCTTCCTGGTGGCGAAGTTTGGTTAACTCAAAGGGCAGATAAGTCGTTTAGGGTTAAATTTGATGGAAGAATTGAAGAAAATTGGACGGAAAACGGTGTTAAAATTAACCATATTGACGCTTTGGAAGTTGAAGCTATTCCATACGATATGATGATTTCAGGAAAGGATAGTAATGCGGTTTCAGTTTTAAGGCTTTGGGTTGCAAAATCGATTAACGATATTGATATGCATTCATTCTCGCAAGGGGATTATATGCGTTCCCTTAAAGAAAATAACGAAGCTGAACTTCTTTCTAAAGTTTTATATCCTTCCGACAATCATTTTGAAGGTAAATCGCTCCGCTTAAAGCAACAATATTTGTTGGTTTCTGCATCGCTACAAAATATTTTAAGCGACCATTATAAGCTCTATAAAACCTTTGATAATTTAAGCGATAAGGTTGCAATTCACATTAACGATACTCACCCCGCCCTTTGCGTTCCTGAACTTATGCGTATATTAATGGATGAATACGGCTATTCTTGGAACGATGCTTGGGCGCAAGTTATTAAAACCGTGGCATATACTAACCACACCGTTATGGCTGAAGCTTTGGAAGTTTGGAACGAAGATTTAATTGAAAGAAGACTTCCAAGAATTTACGCAATTATTAAAGAAATTAACCAACGTTTTTGCGCTGATTTGTGGAATATTTGTCCAGGGGATTGGGATAGAATTAATCGAATGAGCATTATTTCTCACGGAAAGGTAAAAATGGCAAACCTTTCAATCGTTGGATCTCACAAGGTTAACGGTGTTTCAGCCCTTCACAGCGATATTATTAAAGATGGAATTTTCTCTGATTTTTCGGCGATTACTCCTGAAAAGTTTACTAACGTGACCAACGGTATTGCTCATAGAAGATGGCTTTGTCAAGCCAATAAAGAGTTAACCGCTTTAATTTGCGATTTAATTGGCGACGGCTTTATTAAAGACGGCTCAAAACTTTCAAGCCTTAAAAAGTATGTAAACGATGAAACCGTTTTAAAGGAACTTAACGCCATTAAGTTTGAAAAGAAAAAGCAACTTGCTCAAATTATTAAAGAAAAGAATGATATTTCCGTTGACGTTAATTCTCTTTTCGACGTTCAAGCAAAGCGTATGCACGAATATAAGCGCCAACTTTTAAACGTTTTAAATATCATTGATATTTACGAGCGATTAAAAGAAAATCCCGACCTTGAAATGCAACCAAAAACCTTTATTTTTGGGGCAAAAGCTGCGCCGGGCTATTATATGGCGAAGCAAATTATTAAGCTTATTTATCATTTGGCAAAAGATATTAATGAAAATCCTAACCAAAAAATTAGAGAAAAGCTAAAAATTGTTTATCTTGAAGATTATTCCGTAACTATTGCCGAAAGACTTATGCCAGCGGCGGAAATTTCCGAGCAAATTTCTCTTGCCGGCAAGGAAGCAAGCGGAACGGGTAATATGAAGTTTATGATAAACGGCGCTTTAACCGTTGGAACGATGGACGGCGCAAACGTTGAAATGTATCAGTCGGTTGGTGAAGATAATATTTATATTTTCGGTTTGAGAGCTAACCAAGTAGAAGACCTATGGCGTAGTGGATATAACGCTTGCTCTTATTACAATAGTAATCCGAAAATTATGCGTGTTATTCAGTCCCTTAGAAAGGGTTATGCAGGCGAAAGCTTTGAGTTTTTTGCAAGCTATTTAACAACCAACGTGCCCGTTGCCGACCCTTATATGTGTCTTGCGGATTTCCATTCTTACGTTGAAACTAAGCAAAGAATGGACGTTCAATATCAAGATAAAATCGGCTGGGCGAAAAAATCGCTAATAAATATTGCGGGCAGTGGAATTTTTGCCTGTGATAGAGCGATTAAAGAATATGCTAAAAATATTTGGAATATAAAACCCGTTAAATAGGGTTTCGCAGTAAAATGGAACTATTTTTCAACCCACTAAACAAGGCTTGCAAAAGTCCTGTTGGAGCATTATGCAATAATGAAAAATTAAATATTTTTGTTAAGACCGAAGGCGAAGGGGAATGTTATTTTCTTCTTCGTCAAGATGGTCAAGAAGAAAAAGCTTATCCTATGCAAAAAGTAGAGGATGGCTTT
>JAZQKQ010000043.1:0-20264 GCA_045542235.1 Christensenellaceae bacterium
AATGGCAACTAAATCAAAGGATGCCGGTTTTAATAAATTTGATAACATAAATAACCTCACTTTACAAGTGTAGGTCCGTAAAAAGTAAAAAATTCTCCACAAAAGTAGAGAATTAGTTGCTTGTTTTGCAACGGACGCGGATAACCATCGCAGACAAAAGTCTTTCGTTTGCAAACAACATCCCGTTTTGCAACACTTAACGCGTTTATCCTACTCTGCATTTGTAAAAACAATATATAATATTACCCTTTCGTTGTCAAGTGTTTTTATGGGCATATAATAATTTGGCAATTTATTTTTTTTCATTAAAAATATCAAAAACGCTTAAAACTTTCATAACTATAAAATTGTAAATTAAAACGAAAAGGGTAATTGATAAAATTAACCATATTCCGTGAATTTTAAAGTGGAAAATATTTTTTAATTGCCAGCCGAATAAGGTGGAAATTAATGCGGAAAACAAACAAAACGCAACTTGCTTTTTATAGCATAAATTTTTGTAAAACAATTTTTCCAATAAAACTAAATTTAAAAACGCCGTAATTAAATAACTTGCTAAATGTCCCCATATAAGTGCGTTAACGCTACAAATTCTTGGCAAAAACCAAACGCAAGTAAGCATTAATCCGGCGCCGATAAAGTAAATTAAAAGGGTTTTCTTTTCTTGGTTTAAGGAATTTAAAATGCTTGTAGTTATTAAGGTTATGCACATTGGTGGCATAATAATTGACGAAAGGGAAAGCATTTTTCCCGCATTGGAATTAGAGTAAATTAAAAGTCCAATTTCTTCTCCGCAAATTATAAAAATTGGGCAAATAAAACAGGCAATTAAAATTGAGCATTTTATAGCGTTTGAAATTTTATCTTCTAAAAGTTTAAACTGCTTTTTATAAAAATTTTCCGACAGTTCAGGCACTAACACTAAGGCTATCGAGCCAATTAAGGTTGATGGAATAAAAAGTAATGGAAAAGCCATTCCGCTAAGTTCACCGTAAAGGGAAAGGGCTTGGGTGTTGGTTGCGCCGAAGGCAATAAGTCGAGCGGGTAAAATAATGGCTATTAGCGTGGAAATTAGCGAAGTTGCAGTTCGTGTTACCGTTATGGGTATCGACGATTCTAAAAGGGGTGGGAGTTGTTTAAATGGGTTTGCAAGTTTTCCGCCTTGGTGAATAAAAACGGTTGTGGAGAGCAAAAAGGATATTACGTAAGAAATAAAAATTGCATAACCCGCTTTTAAAGCTCCGTCGGTTGGCGAGTGCATTTTTGAAACTAAAAACACTCCGAAAACTAACATTGAAATTTCTTCAATTAATTCTATAAGTGAATATGTAAAGAATTTTTTGTTTCCCCAAAAGCTTCCTCTAATTACTGAATAAACGGAAGTTAAAACAATACTTGGTAAAATAACGAGTAAAATGTCGTAACAACGTTGGTCGGTGAAAATAAAGGTCAATTTTGACCGCAAAAGATATAATAAAATAGTTAAAGGCAAACTTAAAATTAAGCTTGTAAAAATTCCTGCGGATATAACTTGATTTTCAGCCTTTTTGTCCTTAATTGCTTTTGCTTTCATCATAAGTCGTGAAACGGTAATTGGAATGCCTGAAGCGGTTAAAGTGACTAAAACGCCAACTACTGAAAGGGTAATTTGGTAAAGCCCTAAACTTTCCGCTCCCAACTTGCGAGAAAGGAAAATTCTATATAAAAACCCTAAAAATCTTTCAAAAACCGAAAAAATTGTTACAAGGGCAACCGTTTTTACTACTTTTTTAATAATATCACCTCAAACTTGGAATAAAAATCTTTATATAAAAATATATTCATAACGTAATGAAGTTATTAACCCCAATTGATTTTTTTAATAAAACTTTATATAAAATTGCTCCCGACGAAACTTTTTTAGACGTTTGTTTAAAATTTTCCGTTTCGCCACAGCTTGTAATTTTAGATAATCGCTTAAATTGCACGCCAAAAAGTGGCGACGTGCTTTTAATTGTTCGGCGTGGAGAAATTTTTACGTTAACCTTGGAAATTTTAAATGAGTTAACGATAGAAGAAATTGAAAATTTAAAAACTAAAAATAAAGTTGACTATCTATTCGTTGGTCAAATACTATTAAAATAAATGCCTTTACGCACCAGTAAAGGCATTTATTTTTGCTGATTTTTTCTATATTTCGCTAAAATTGCTTGACAAATTTATTTTTATATGTATAATAATAAATATAAAAATTTAATTTGATATTTTTTAAAATAAATTATGACCGCAGAACTTCTTTTAAAAGCTGTTGCCGACGGAACGAGGCTTAAAATTTTATCATTATTAATGGAAAAGCCAAAGTTTGTTGAGGAAATAGCAAAGGAACTTGATATAACCGAGTCAACCGCCAGTTTTCACCTAAAAAAACTGCAAGCGGTTGGTTTTGTCGTGTCTAAAAAAGAGCAGTATTATCAAATTTATTCAATCAACAGTAATGCTTTGCAAAAAAAGCTTATCGATATCGTTGAAGAAAATAAAACGACTTCTGCCGATACGTTTAAAAAACAGGTTATAAGCGAATGTTTTAACAGTGGCGATAGGCTGAAAAGTTTACCCGTTCAAATTAAAAAGAGAGAGGTTGTTCTTTCAGAAATAGTCAAGTTGTTTAAGCCGAATAAAGTTTATACCGACAAGCAGGTGAATTTAATTATTGCCGACGTTTACGACGATTTTATTTTGGTAAAGAACGAAATGATTAATTTTGGTTTTTTAAAGAGAACCAAGCAAGGGTTGAAGGTTTGTTTTAACGCTTACGACGTTAAGCGTGAATAGACCGAGTTAAAATAAGAAAAAATAAAAAATAAACCATATATTTAGGAGGAAAAAATGGCGACTAATGAATATAGCTCAGGTAATATAGCTATTTTAGAGGGGCTTGAAGCGGTTAGAATCAGGCCGGGTATGTATATTGGTAGCACGGGCGTTAAAGGACTTCACCATATTTTATGGGAAATTGTTGATAACGCAATTGATGAGGCTGCAAACGGCTACGCTGATACCGTTAACGTTGTGTTATATAAAGATGGTAGTGCTTCCGTTGAAGATAACGGACGTGGAATTCCAACCGATATTCACCCAAAAGCCAAGGTTTCGGGTGTTCAAGTTGTATTTACTCAACTTCACGCAGGCGGTAAGTTTAACGACGATAACTATAAGTTTTCCGGTGGACTTCACGGCGTTGGCGCTTCGGTAACCAATGCATTAAGCGAATGGCTTAAAGTTGAAGTTTACAAAAAAACCGTTTATAAAATGGATTTTAAAAGCTGGGTTGATGGAAGAAATGGCAAAATATACGCCGGAATTCCACAAACTGAACTAATAAATACAAAAGAAAAAACCAAAAAAACCGGTTCGTTCATTAGGTTTAAGCCTGATGCAACAATTTTTGAAACGGTTGAGTTTAGCGCTGATTTAATTACCAAGCGTTTAAAGGAACTTGCTTTTTTAAATAAGGGAATAAAAATCAATTTCACCGATAAGCGTTGCGAATCGCCTGTAACGGAAGAATTTTGTTATAACGGCGGTATAATCGATTTCGTTAAATATTTAAACGAAGGTAAAACGCCACTTTTCGACGAGCCAATTTACTATTGCGAAGAAAAAGATGAAATTAGAATTGAAGTTGCCGTTCAACACACCAATTCTTACACGGAAAGCATATATTCTTTCGTTAACAACATTCCAACACCGGAAGGTGGTATGCACGAAGTTGGTTTCAAGTCGGGGTTAACTCGAATTATGAACGACGTTGCTCGTGAAAGAAAATATTTAAAAGATAAGGATCAAAATCTTCTTGGGGAAGATTTCCGTGAAGGTATGACCGCAATAATTTCAATAAAAATGAAAAACGTTGAATTTGAAGGTCAAACTAAAACCAAACTTGGAAATCCTGAAGTTAAGCCTGCCGTTGAAAGCGTAACAATTGCAAACTTGGGAACTTTTGCAAGAAACAAGAAAAACCTTGAAGTAATTGATAAAATTATGGAAAAGGCAATTTCTGCCGAAAAAGCGAGAACCGCCGCAAGAAAAGCAAAGGACATTGCAAGAGCTAAAAACAGTGCCGACGGCGCAAAATTAGTTGGTAAGCTTGCCGATTGTTCTTCTCGAAAGGCAGAACTTAACGAAGTGTTTATAGTTGAGGGTGATTCGGCTGGCGGTAGCGCAAAGCAGGGTAGAGATCGTCAACACCAAGCAATTTTACCGCTTAGGGGTAAACCGCTAAATACGGAAAAGAAAAGAATTGAAGAAGTTCTTAAAAACGAAGAAATTAGAACTATTATCAGCGCATTGGGCACGGGTATTGGCAGTGATTTTAACATTAAAGATCTTCGTTACGATAAAGTTATAATTCTTTCCGATGCCGATCAAGACGGTGCTCATATTAGGGCAATTTTACTAACCTTCTTCTTCCGCTATATGCGTGAGCTCGTTCAAGAAGGTCACGTTTATATTGGAATGCCACCTTTATATAAAGTTTATAAAAAGGACGTTGTGGAATACGCCTACGACGATAAAGAGCTTAAAAAGAAAATTGAAAAGGTGGGCAGGGGTTATCAACTCCAACGTTATAAAGGTCTTGGTGAAATGAATCCATCTCAACTATGGGAAACCACAATGAACCCACAATCGAGAGTTTTAATGCGTGTCACCATTGAAGACGCCGCTGAAGCTGAACGTTTAATTACCATATTAATGGGTGATGGTTTGGAAGAGAGAAAGGCTTATATTCAAAAGTATGCCGACTTTAATAAAGAAGATAATTTTGAAATTAGAAAACAAGATTAGTCTTTAAATAAGTCGATTAAAACGTATTTTTAGAATATTTTACAATTGTGAGGAAAATATAATGGAAGTAGTAAATAGAGAACAAATAATTTCTAATACAATGGAAGAAGTGCTTCACTCTTCAATGATTCCTTATGCAGAGCACGTAATTTTAGATAGAGCGCTCCCAAGGGTTGAAGACGGCTTGAAGCCCGTTCAAAGAAGAATTTTATATTCAATGTATGAACAGGGAATGTTTCCTGATAAAGGTTTTAAAAAGAGTGCAAGAGTAGTTGGTGACTGTCTTGCTAAATACCACCCACACGGCGATAGTTCGGTTTACGATGCTATGGTTCGCCTTGCTCAACCTTATAATATGCGAATGACTTTGGTTGAAGGTCAAGGAAATTTTGGCTCAATCGACGGCGATCCAGCGGCTGCTATGCGTTATACCGAAGTAAAAATGCAACCGCTTGCATTAGAGCTTTTAAGAGATATTGAGAAAAATACCGTTCGTTGGAATCCAAATTTTGACGATAGTTTAAAAGAGCCTGATATTTTACCTGGAAGATATCCAAATCTTTTAGTTAACGGCGCAACGGGTATTGCGGTTGGTCTTGCAACAAATATTCCAACACATAATCTTGGTGAAGTTATTGATGGTGCAATTGCATATATGCACAATCCTAAAATCACCTTAGATGAAATGATGAAAATTGTTAAAGGCCCTGATTTCCCAACCGGTGGCTACGTAATTTGTGGTTCTGAGCTAAAAAAGGCATATCAAACGGGTCGTGGAAAAATTTCAATTAGGGCAAAAATTCATATTGAAGTTGGCGATGGCGATAGACAAAGCTTGGTTATAACGGAAATTCCTTACCAAGTAAATAAGGCTCAACTATTAAAGAAAATCGACGACCTTTGTGAAGAAAAGAAAGAACTTTTCAGCGGAATTCAATCTGTTAACGATGAGTCTGATAGAAAGGGTATGCGTGCGGTAATTAAACTTAAAAAGGATGCCGACGTGCAAAAGATTTTGAAAAATCTTTACAAAATGACCAACCTTGAAACTTCTTTTGGTATTAATATAGTAGCTATTGCCGAAGGTAAGCCACAACAACTCGGCTTGTTAGATATTTATCGCTACTACGTTGAATATCAACGAAACGTTATTTTAAAAAGAACGAAATACGACCTTGAAAAAGCTAAGGAAAGGGCGCACATTTTAGAAGGTTTAATTATTGCGGTAACTAACATTGACGAAGTTATTAGAATAATTAAAACCTCTTCCGACACGGCAAATGCAAGGCAAAATCTTAAAAAGGCGTTCAATATTACCGATCGCCAAGCAAACGCTATTCTCGATTTACGTCTTGCTCGTTTAACAAAGCTTGAAATTGATAATCTTAAAGCCGAGTTAAAACAACTTCAAGCGTTGATTAAAGAATATAATGCAATTTGCGACAGCAAGGTTAAGCAAATGGCTGTTGTTGAAACGGAAATGCTTCAAATTAAAAAGAAATATCACGATGATAGAAGGTCGGTTATCGTTAACGATGAAAGTGAAATTATCGTTGCAAAATCAACCGATGCCGTTATGGTTGAAGACTTTATCGTCGGCGTTAATTCTAAAGGAAGAATTCGTAAAATTAAGCCTCAAACATTTAAGCGTATTTGTAGCGACGGTGAACCTTCCGCTCGTGACGTATTCAGCTTCTACGTTCAAGCAAAATCAAATCAAAATATTTATGCATTTACAAGTCACGGTAATTGTTATAAAATTGATATGGAACTTTTAGAAGAAAGCAAAGGCACTTTAATTGAAGGCGTAAGCTTCGATATGTTATTTAGAGAGATTGAGCAGGGTGAAGTTCCTGTTGCATTCTTTGCGGTTAAGGGCATTGAAGTTCCACAAGGAAAACTTATGTTCTACACTAAAAACGGTGCAGTTAAGTTAACCGATTGGTCGGAATATACAATTCAAAAATCAATTTATCAAGCAATTAAGCTTAAAGATGACGATAGGCTTATTCACGTTGAAGAATATAAAGAAAATTCAACAATGTTCTTCGTTACGAGTAGCGGAATGTGCTTAAACGCTGAAATGGATAAACTGCCTGAACAAGGTAGAGTTGCCGGTGGCGTTAAGGGTATTGACCTTGTTGATGGTGATAGCGTTGTATTAGCAACTCAAATTAAGGCGGAAAGTCAATGCGTTGTTTTAGGTGCAACTAACGGTAACTTTAAAGTTGTTGCCCTTGCAAACATTTCAAGTTTAGCAAGGGCAAGAAAGGGCGTTAAGATTTTTGAACTTGGCGATAGGGTTAATAATGAAAAGGTTATGTTTGCTAAAACGATGAACGTTGGCGATGAAATGAGCTTGTTCATAATTGACCGAATGGCAATTGAATACTATACCACAACTTCTTATATTGTAAAAGACACGAGGGTTTCAAAGGGTAAGCCAATTAAAAATATTGGAGCAATTCAACCTGAGTTTTGCTTTAACTATGCCAGGCAAACCAAAAATTAAGTATTACGACAAAAGCCTTTTAGATGGAATGGTGGTGGAAGAAAAAATTTCAAAAAATAATGAAAAAGCCACTCTATATGTCGATAAACAACAAAAATCGACTAAAACTGAAAAGGTAAAAACGGAAAAAACTATAACTGAAAATAGTCAAAAGGTTAAAGTAAAAAAGAGTGACAAAAAAGAAAAATCGGCTTTAACCTCAAAAGCCGAAGAAGTGCCAAAAAGTAAAGAAGTTGAAAAGGTTGAAAAATCAAAAAGCGAAAAGGCTGAAAAATCTAACGATATAAAAAAGGATAAAGAAATTAAACAAGTGAAAAAAAGCGATAATTTAGAACAGCTTTCATTGTTTAGTTCTCAACCTTTAATCGATTACAAAAAAGCAAAACGCACGGCAAAAAAATTTTTTGAAGCTTCAGAAATGCTTTACGATGAATTTTTAAAGCAAAACACGAAAGTTCGTTTTACTAAAAAACAAATTATGGCAAACGCAAACGAATTTTTACAAGCGTTAATCGTTGCAAGGGAACTTTCAAAAGGTGAAGTTAGCCAAAACAATTTGCAATTTGCTTTGGAAATTTCTTATTATAGTAATCTTTTTGAACAATCAAAAAATCTTGGTCAGTTAAGTCAAATTGCAAAAACGAAACTAATGCAAATTCCTGATATATTTATGACCAGCGTGGTTATCGACGTTAAAAACGACAAAAATTTTTCAAAAAGTTTGCTAGAAGTTATAAAAAGCTTGTTTATTCAAATATATCCAGAAGGTCAAAGAGATTTTCAAGCCTTAACAAAAACCGTAACTAATTTCCTTATTAAACAAGGTATTAAAATTTAATAGGTTTTTGGTTGACTATATTTAATAAATATATTATACTATTTCAGTTAATAAATAGGTGGGTTATGACTAAATTTAGAATTTCAATTACAGGCGACTTAGGTAGCGGAAAAAGCACCGTTATGGAAATTTTATCTTCACGCCATAAAGTTGAAAGGGTTTCGGCTGGAACAATTCAGCGAGAAATGGCAAAAAATATGGGGCTTACTATAGAGCAGTTTAACCGCTTTATGGAAGGCGATCCAGCTTTTGACAAACAGCTCGACGACTATCTTCATAGTTACGAACAAAAGGAAGGTAACTACATTTTCGATTCTCGCCTTGCTTGGCATTTCGTTCCGTCAACTTTAAGCGTTTATTTAGCGGTTGATCCAAGGGTTGCCGCTGAACGAGTTTATAGTGCCGGTAGAAGCGATGAAGCTTATAAGTCGGTTGACGAAGCTTTGGAAAAGCTAACGGCTCGAAGAAAGAGTGAAGTTTTGCGCTATAAAACCTTTTACGGATTAGACGTTTTAGATATGTCGAATTACGATTTAGTTATTGATACCACTCGCTTAACTCCTAACGAAGTTGCTTGTTTAATTGAACAAGCTGTTGAAAAAAATAACGATTAATTGGGCTATAAGTCGATTAATTGAAAAAATTAGTTAAAATTATAATTTATTAGAGGTGTATAAAATGCATTGGGCAGAGAAAATTGCAGAAGAACTTATTGCAAAAAAACCTAACAAGGAAGAATACGTTTGCGCCGCAGGAATTAGTCCTTCAGGTTCAGTTCATATTGGTAACTTCCGTGACGTAGCAACCAGCTATTACGTTTGCAAAGCTCTTGAAAAAATGGGAAAAAAGGCAAGATTATTATTTTCTTGGGACGAGTTTGATCGTTTGAGAAAAGTTCCTTCAAACATTGCTAAAATTTGTGAAAATTTCGGCGATTATATTGGAATGCCTTACGCCATGATTCCCGACCCTTATAAACAATATAATTCTTATGCTGAATATAACGAAAAGGAATTTGAAAATTCATTAGTTGAACTTGGTATCAGCCCAGATTATCGTTACCAAGCAAAGGAATACACTTCGGGTCGCTATGCCGATGGAATTATTTTCGCATTAAAAAAGCGTAAAGAAATTTACGACATTTTAATGAGTTATAAAACCCAAGAAGCAAACGAAGGCGATAGGGATAATTATTATCCACTTAACGTTTATTGCGATTGTTCTCATAAGGATTTTACCGAAGTTTTATCATTTAACGAGGAAACTGAAGAATTAACCTTTAAGTGCAAACTTTGCGGTGAAACTAAAACTGTAAAAATTCGTGAATATAACCTTATTAAACTCGTTTGGAAGGTTGACTGGCCAATGCGTTGGGGCGTTGAAGGGGTTGACTTTGAACCGGGTGGTATTGACCACGCTGCTTCAAGTGGTTCATACGTTGTTGCAAGCGATATTGCAAGAAACGTTTTAGGAATTGAACCACCGCTTTTCCAAGGCTACGGTTGGCTTTCTATTGCAGGAATGGGTGATATGCACTCTTCAACGGGCAATAACATTACTCCTGCAACCTTATTAAAAGTTTATGAACCTGATATGATTAGATGGCTTTTTGCAAAATACGAGCCAAAAGCGCCTTTCAGTTTTAATTTCGACGACACGATTATTCGCCACTATTCGGAATTTGATAAACTTTTAGAATCGGTTAAAAACGATACCGCCGACGAATTTAATAAAACGGTATTTGAATTTTCATTAATCGATGGTGAAAAAACAAAATCAAAAGTTCCGTTTGGCGTTTTGGCGTCAATTGCAACCGTAGTTGACTTTAATCCAGAACTTGTTAAAGATTTGCTTAAAAAAGTAGGGGTTGAATTTAGCGAAAGCGACGTTTCCCGTTTAACGAGAGTTAAAAATTGGATAACCGTTTATCAACCATCGAAAATGTATAAATTACTTCCTGAAAAGAACGTTGGTTTTTACGAAACAATGGATGATGAAGAAAAGGCATGCGTAAAAAATCTTTATAATTATATTAAAGAAACTGAAAACTTTACCGATAAAGATATTCAAACCTACCTTTATTCAATTATAAACGATGCAAGCTTAACGAAAAAAGAAAACATGGCTCGCCAACAAAAATTCTTTAAAGTTTTCTATAACTTGTTAATCGGTTTAGACCAAGGTCCTCGTTTATATTTATTCCTTGCCGCAATCGATAAAAATCAATATATTGAATTATTTAATTTTTAATTAAAAAATAGGGCTATAAGTCGTTTAATCGACTTATAGCCCATTGTTTTTATTAAATTTTAAAAGGTTTATAGGTTAAAAATTAAATATTTTTTTAACGACGTCGGTTGCAACTTTTGCGTCTTTAGCATAAAAATCTGCGCCAATTTTTAAAGCGTAATCTTCGGTTAAAACTGCCCCGCCAACAATAATTTTGCAGTTAGGATTTTCCTTTTTTACAAGGTTAATAGTTTCTTCCATCGATTTTAAAGTAGTGGTCATTAATGCGGATAGACCTAAAACGTTACAGTCGTATTCTTTTAAGCTTTTAACCACGTTTTCAGGGGGAACGTCACGGCCTAAATCAATAACTTGATACCCGTAGTTTTCTAAAACTACTTTAACGATATTTTTGCCAATATCGTGAACGTCGCCCTTAACGGTGGCAAGCATAACTTTGCCTTTAAATTCTTCTTGTTTTCCGTTATTGATTAAGTGGGTTTTAATAACCTCAAAAGCACTTTGACAAGCTGAAGCTGAAGCTAAAAGTTCAGGAAGGTAGGCTTGTCCTTTTTCAAAGGAATTACCAACTTCATCAAGTGCGGGAATAAGTTCTCCGTCGACGATTTCAAGGGCGTCTTTATTTTTTAAAAGTTCTTTTGCAAGGGTTGCCGCTTTGCCTTTAAGCCCCTTTATAACACAGTCTTTTAAACTTTCAGAGTTAGTTTCTTTAGTTTGTGTTCCTGCTGAGAAGGTTGTTGAAAGGGTTGCGTTTTTATATCGTGCAACGTAGTTAGAACAGTTTTCATCTTGGCCGGTCAAAGCCTTAAAAGCAAAAACCTGACTCATCATTTCTTCTGCGTTAGGGTTAATTATTGCAAGGTCGAGTCCGTTGTTCATTGCAAGGGTTAAAAAACAGCTGTTAACGTTGTTTCTAACGGGTAATCCAAAACTTACGTTAGAAACTCCAAGGGCAGTTTTAACTCCAAGCTTTTCTTTAACCATCTTCATTGCGTTAAGGGTGACTTTTGCATTATTTTGGTTTGCGCTAACGGTCATGGTTAGGCAATCGATATAAATATCTTTTCTATCAATACCAAACTTTTCGCAAGCGGAAACAATTTTTTTCGCAATTTCAAATCGACCTTCGCTGGTTTCAGGTATTCCGTTTTTATCTAAGGTTAAACCAATAACGGCAGAACCGTATTTTTTACATAAAGGTAAAATGGAATTAAGCGAACTTTCTTCGCCGTTAACGGAATTTACGATAGGTTTGCCCGAATAGTATCTTAACGCTTTTTCAAGAGCAAGGTGGTTAGAGCTATCAAGCTGTAAAGGTTGGTCTAAAATGCTTTGAATGTTTTTCATCGTTTGGCATAAAACAACCGTTTCGTCAATTTCGGGAATTCCAACGTTCACGTCTAAAAGGTCGGCGCCTGCGTTAGCTTGTTCAACGGCTTGACCTAAAACGTAGTCGAAATCGCTTTCTTTAAGAGCTTGTTGAAAGCGTTTTTTGCCTGTTGGGTTAATTCTTTCCCCAACAACGGTAACCCCGCTAATTTCAACCGCCTTGGTTGGCGAGCAAATATATCCGTGCTTATTTGCTGGTTTAAAGGAAGGCTTTTTGTTTACTAAAAGCTTAGCCGTTTTTTCAATAAATTCAGGCGTTGTTCCGCAACAACCGCCAACGAATAAAACGCCTAAGTCTCTATATAAGTCGATAAACTCGCAAAATTCATCGGCATTTAGGCTATATCCGCTACCATCGGCACAAGGCAAGCCACGGTTGGGTTTTACGAAAAGTGGAAAGTTTTCAGGGGTTGACTTGGCTAATTTTTCAAATAGCGGTAAAATTTCTTTTGGGCCAAGGCTACAATTAATGCCAATGGCGTTTGCTCCAAGCCCAACGGCAGTTTGACCAAAACTAATAACGTCGCACCCAGTGAAAGTTCTGCCGTTTTCTTCAAAGCTCATTGAACAAAAAATAGGTAAATCGCTGTTCTCTTTAGTGGCGAGAATTCCTGCTTTAAGCTCGTAAAGGTCGGTAAAGGTTTCAAAAACAACAAGGTCGGCCTTTGCTTTTACGCCGGCAATAATAATTTCTTTAAATAGGTCGTAGGCTCTATCGAAAGTAAGTGTTCCGTGTGGCTCGATTAGTTCGCCAAGTGGCCCAATATCAAGGGCAACGAGGGCTTTATTGTTTGCAGCTTTTTTTGCATTTGTAATTGAAGCCGTAACGATTTCTTCAACGGTGTAAGGGGTTTTAGCAAGCTTTAAAGCGTTTGCGCCAAAAGTGTTTGCATAAATAATTTCGCTTCCTGCCAAAACGTATTGAGAGTGAATTTCGGTTATCGTTTCAGGATTGGTAATTGAAAGTGTTTCGGGAACTTGTCCAAGTTTTAGTCCAGCTTTTTGAAGCATAGTTCCCATAGCTCCGTCTAAAAGATGAAATTTATCTCTTGAAAAAATTTTATCTAACACAACTTTTACCTCCTTTTCTTAAATTGCAGTTTTCTTTAATTTTACAATTTTCGCAACCAGCTCTAAACCCGATTACTTTATTTTTAGAAAGACCAATAACTGCGCAAATGGTTTTTCGTGGCGTCATTAATCCGCTATCGGTTAAACTAACCCCAACGTTTTTAGCTGAATCAACCATTTCAAGGTAGGTTTTAAGCAAAGAAATAGGGTAGTCGCCGTAGCCTGGGGCATAACTTAACGTGGTGAAAATATTTTCTTTTTCAAACTGATTTTTCAGTTCCAATTCAAAATTTTCGGCAATTTGCTCAACTAAAACGGAAGAGGTTGCATCTAAGACAACCTGTTCAAAAATATCCGTGTAATAAGCTTTTCTAATTAAAACGTCAACGGCCGTTCCAAGGGTTAAGCAAAAAACGTAAATTCCAAAGCAATTTTCAAGGTGTTTTTTAATATCTTCGCCCACAATTAAACTTTGAGGAATTTCATCAAGCTTAAAAGTGGCAATTTTAGGTGAGCAAACGTTTAAAATTTGTTTTTCGCAATGGTCTATTAACTGAAAAACGTCGGCTCGATTGGTTTCGCCAATATATTTTAAAACTCTGTTTTTGTCAACTTTAACAATTTGTAAATTCATTTTAATTTAATAAATCGCAAATACCTTCGTAAACCTTTTTAGCAACGTCAAAGGTATTCATTGCGTAAAGGTGAATGCCATCGGCTCCGCTTTCAATAAGGTCACGAATTTGTGTGATAGCGTAGTCAATGCCCGCTTGATATAAGCTTTGCTCGTCGTTTTGATAAAGTGAAATCATTTTAGTAAATTCACTTGGCATACTCGCTGAAGAAAGCTTAATGGTTCTTTCAATTTGACTTGTTCTAACTATTGGCATAATACCGGCGCTAATTGGTTTATTAAGTCCGTTTTTTCTCGCTCTATTTAAAAAGCGGTAAAATTGGTTGTTATCGAAAAACATTTGTGAAAAAAAGTGATCGCAACCGGCGTTTTGTTTAATTAATAGTCCGTTAATATCGTCGGTTAAATTGGCGCTTTCAGGGTGTCCTTCGGGATAGCAAGCGCCGGAAATAAAAAAGTCTCCACGCTTTTTAATAAAGGTGACTAAATCGCTTGCGTGGGCAAAACTTTTGCTTTTTGGTCTAAAAGGACTTTCATCGCCACGGAGCGCTAAAATATTTTGAATTTTAGCGCCAATTAGGTCGGCGACAATTTTTTCCATAGAATCGAATTCTGAGCCCATACAAACCACGTGGGCAACTGATTCAACTTGTAAATCGTTTTTAATAAACGACGCAATATCGCAAGAAGCAACTCCGCCGAGAGAACCGCCTGCGCCGTAGGTAACACTAATAAAATCGGGGTTAAGCGTTTTCATTTGAGAAAGGGTATTTTGCATTTTTTCGTAGCTTGCCACTTGTTTTGGCGGAAAGCACTCAATTGAAAACACACAACTTTTTTTGGCAAAAATATCACCAATTTTCATAATTTTCTACCTTCTTTAAGTGAATATATAAACATTTTATCACAATATAAATTTTTTTACAAGAAAATATAAAAATATAATGAAATTTATTGTTTAAAAATTTAGATTAAGATTAAAATTTTGTTGAAAGTTTTTTTTTAATGTGCTAAACTTGTCGTGAAATAAATTTACGAGAGGTAAAATATGGGATATTTACTTGAAGCTTTTAAGGCAATGACCTGGCAACAGCCGATTATGTGGCTTATTGGTGGCTTGCTAATTTTTTTAGCAATAAAAAAAGATATGGAGCCTGCGCTACTTCTTCCAATGGGTTTTGGCGCAATTTTAGTTAATCTTCCGCTTACTCCTGTTATTGAATCAAACGGAATTATTGGTTCACTTTTTGCCGTTGGTATTGAAGCGAGCGAAGCAATGCCGTTGCTATTGTTTATCGGTATTGGCGCAATGATCGATTTTGGACCATTATTATCGAACCCAAAATTATTCATTTTAGGCGGTGCGGCTCAACTTGGTATTTTTATTACGATAATTTTTGCCGCAATGATTGGTTTCCCTCTTGAAGACGCCGCATCTATTGGTATTATCGGCGCAGCTGACGGCCCAACCGCAATTATGGTTTCGCAAATTTTAAAATCTAACTATACTTCGGCAATCGTTGTGGTTGCATATTCATATATGGCTCTCGTGCCAATCGTTCAACCTGTAGTTGTTAAGGCAATAACAACAAAAAAAGAACGTCAAATTAAAATGAATTACACCTCCACGAAGGTTACGAAATTAACCCGTATTATGTTCCCAATTATCGTTACGGTAATTGCGGGATTAATCGCACCAGACTCAGCTTCACTTGTTGGTATGTTAATGTTTGGTAATTTAATTCGTGAATGCGGTTGTTTAGAAAGCCTTTCACAAACGGCTCAAACAACCTTTGCAAATATTATTACTTTACTCCTTGGCATAACGATTTCATTCCAAATGCAAGCAGCTGCATTTTTGCGTTTTGAAACGTTAATAATAATGTTACTTGGTTTATTTGCTTTTTGTTTCGACACGGTTGGTGGCGTAATGTGCGCAAAACTACTTAACTTATTTAGCAAGGAAAAAATTAATCCAATGGTTGGTGCGGCAGGTATTTCGGCATTCCCAATGGCTGCTCGTGTAGTAGAAAAAATGGGTGTTAAGGAAGATTCAACTAACCACCTTTTAATGCACGCAGTTGGCGCAAACGTTTCCGGTCAAATTGCATCGGCAATCGTTGGTGGCTTAATTATTGGTTTAGTATTGTAATAGGGGGTAGAAATTAATGTTTAATTTATTAGGAATATTCGACAATTTAACCCCAATGAATTGGGAGGTTATTAAGTCAAGTCTTAATATTTTGTGGCAGGGAATGCTTGCAATTTTTATAGTTATAGCTTGCATTATTTTAGCTGTAAAATTTTTATCGTTTTGCATTGAAAAGGCGGAAAAAGCAAAAGAGCGAAAATTGCAAAATGATAATTCTAACGAAAATAATTTATAAAAGAAAAAATCGACCTACAAAGCGGTCGATTTTTTATGCAATTATTCACTTTACACTAATATTATAATTGCAAATTTCGGTAAATTGTGTTAAACTATTTAAGTATTTATTACCATTACGTAGGGGGTATTTATGGAAAAACTTAGTTTTTCAAAACTAAAGCCGTATTTATTTGAAACGCTTTTTTACGTTTCAACCTTTTTAGTAAGCGTGCTTTTTTATTTAATTTTTACTCCGCTTATTAATGGAAACGAACATATTGGCAGGGGAGAAGCCGGTAAATATTTAGCAATTTGTTTGTTAGTTATTTTATCCTTAGTTTTAGTGATTTTAGCTAATCATAAAAAGCTTGACCGTAAAACGATTATATTTTTAATGATAATTGCAAGCTTTATTATAAGACTTGGCTATATTTTATATACCGAAGGCGTTGCCCGTCAATACGATACTTGGGGCGTTGGCGACGACGGACATTTCGATTACGCCAACATAATTTACCTTTCAGGTAAACTTCCGCCGAACAATAATTATCAATTTTATCATCCGCCTTTCAACGCTTTCGTTCAATCAATTTTTATGAAATTTTTTAAAGTGGCGTTTACATTTGCTAACAACACCATTTTTGCAACCAGCGTTGATAAGAGTTTGGAAATGACCAACGAAGCTTATTTTTCGGCTTGTCAAACTCTATCTCTTTTATACGTGACCATAATAACCGTAACGGCGAGTAAAATTTTCAAAAAGCTTAATATTGAAGGTATAGGCGGGTTAATAGGCTTGGCTTTCATAATTTTCTTCCCACGCTTCATTCAACTATCAGGTCAGTTAAACAACGATATTTTGTGCATAATGCTTTGCATTTTAGCCGTTTATTGGGCAATTAAATTTTATCAAAATCAAACTTATTTAAACATTATCGTTTTAGCCGTTATAATTGGGTTAGCATTAATGACCAAGCTTAACGGCGCAACTATATGTTTGCCGATTGCTATATTAATGATAATGGTTCTCGTTGATAGGCTTAAAACGAAAGAAAAGGGCAAAATTATTGATATTTTCGTTAAATTTGCAATTTTCGTTGTTGTTTGTGCGCCAATTGCTTTATGGTTCCAAGTTTATGCATATAAACGCTTTGGTCAACCTTTTGCCTTCGTATTTTCTAATTTAAACGGACATTTGTCCACTTCTCACGTGTCAGTTTGGAATAGGTTTTTCATGCCTACGTTCAGTTGTTTTAAAAAGCCTTTTGCCAACGCTTGGGAAGATTATAATCTTTGGGATTATATGTTAAAATCGTCACTATTTGGCGAATTTTCTTATTGGAACGGCACGGCGTTTGCCTGCGTTGCGGTAATCGTGCACTATCTTTTCCATATAACGTTTATAGTTAGCTTAGTTTTTGCGTTTTTCAATCGCAAGTTCGAGAATAAACGAATTTTCGATTTACCCGTTATTGTTTTCGGTTCGATAATAGTAACCTTAATTTGTTGTCAAATTTATTTCTATATAAAAATGCCTTACGGGTGCACAATGGATTTTAGATACGTTGTTCCTCTTGTTTTGGGTTATGGTGGAATGGTTGGAGTTATGCAAAGCGACAGCAAAAACACAAGGCTAAAAGGTTATAAAACCATTAGTTTAGTTAACGGATTTTTTGCCGTTTGTTTGGTGTGCTTAACGACAATTTTCTATCTTGTATGCGTTTAAAAACGTTAATAATCGACTTATCGGTCAATATTTTATAAATTTCGGAGAAAAAATATGAGTGAAGTAGTAAAAAAGGAAGGGCGTGGTTCATGGTCGAACCGAATGACGTTTATTTTAGCGGCAATTGGCTCGGCTGTTGGATTGGGTAATGCGTGGCGTTTTCCAGGTCTTGCGGCAAAGCACGGCGGTGGTGTGTTTATTTTAGTTTACGTTATTGCAATGTTTGCTTTTGGAATTCCGCTTTTAATGATGGAAATTTCTATTGGTAGAAAAATGCGTGCAGGCGCTCCCTCAGCTTTAAGGGGAGTGAATAAGAAATTCGAGCCGATAGGTTGGGCGGCAACGACTAACGCCTTTTTTATTTCTTCATATTACGCAGTAGTTTTTGCTTGGGTAATTTTAATGACCCTTTGTTCGTTTAAGTTTGCTGGAATAACTTCGGTTGAGCAAGCTAAAGGGCTATGGTCTGAACTTATAATGGCGTCGATTAATCTTGAAGAAATTGAATTTTCGTTGCACGGTTTTGATAGAATTTCAACTTTGGTTTTCGTTTGTTTAATAATTGCGTGGGCATTAATTTACTATTGCATTAGAAATGGCGCTCATAGCGTTGGTAAAGTTGTTAAATACACGGTGTTTTTACCTGTTGTCTGCTTATTAATTATGGCAGGAAAGGGTGTTTTTATGCCGGGAGCAATAGAAGGCATTAAAAAAATGTTCATTCCTGATTTTTCCGCACTATCTAATCCGCAACTATGGACCGATGCTTTTGGTCAAGTGTTCTATTCGCTTTCTATTATGATGGCAATAATGTTTGCATACGGTTCCTTCCTTGACGATAAGAGCAATATTGCAGTAGATAGTATTATTATTTCTTTGTCTGACTTAGCAATTAGTTTATTGGCTGGCGTTGTAATGTTTACAACAATGGCAGGCACGGGAAAACTCGATATGATGAGTCCATCGGGCATTGCAACTGCGTTCATTTTCTATCCGCAAGCAATTGCAAGCTTAACAAACGTTGGTTGGGTTAACGCAATTTTTGCTTTCGTTTTCTATTTTTGTTTGTGCACCTTGGCAATCGATTCAGCCTTTTCAATTATTGAAGGGGTTGCAACCGCCATTTCGGATAAATATAAAACGGGAAAAAAGAAAACCACAATTATTTGTTGCGTGCTATCAATGTGCATTTCATTTATTTTCATAACGGGTGCAGGTCCTGCCTTGTTAGACATCGTTGACAATTGGTGCAATAACTACAATATGATTATTATCGGTATTTTAGAAAGTGTTGCAATTGGTTGGTGTTTCAAACTTTCAAAGGTATTAGATGAAGTAAATAGGAATACCCAAAAATTCAAAATGCCTGGTTGGTGGTTTAAAATTTCAATTAAATTTATAGCCCCAATTGCTTTAACCATAATGGTAATTTGGAACTTTGTTGCTTTAATTAAAGGCGGTGGAGTTTATGGAAAATATTATAATTTAACTTCTAACTTAATTTGCGGTTGGCTTATGACGGCAATTGTATTTGCAAGTGGTTTTGTCGTTATGATAATTGATAAAAAACTTAAACAAAAGGGCATTGAACAAAAAGAAATCACTTGGGATAACGTTGATAGTATAATTGAAGAAGATAAAAAAACTGAAGAAAATTAGTTTAAAAATCACCTTGATAAGTTCAGGGTGATTTTTTAATTAATAATTTAAATTTTTTTCATTTTTATGGTTAAAAATTGTTGCAATTTATAAAAAAATATACTATAATAGCCTAGCAATCGCAAAAAGCGTAAATAAAAATGGAGAGTTGGCTGAGCGGTCGAAGGCGGCGGTCTTGAAAACCGTTGTAGGCTGAAACCTACCTGGGGTACGAATCCCTAACTCTCCGCCAACAAATAACGCACCTGTTGTGGTGCGTTTTTTTGTTTGCCGTTAGGGGATTCGAACCCCCAACTCTCGAAAGAGAGTAAAATATATAATAAGTGACTTTTGGCGCAAAGCTTGCTTTGCAAGAAACACAAAGTGTTTCCCAAAATGTTCACGAATCCCTAACTCTCCGCCAACAAATAACGCACCTGTTGTGGTGCGTTTTTTGTTTGCCGTTAGGGTATTCGAACCCCCAACTCTCGAAAGAGAGTAAGATATATAATTTAATCAAATATAATTTTAACAAAGATTTGCTTGCAATTATTCGAGATTTGGAATATAATGTAATTAATAAATTTGAGGTGTTATAATGCTTAGTTATATTTCAGCAAAAGAGGCTGCGGAAAAATGGAATATATCTCAGAGAAGAGTTGCTATTTTATGTTCAGAAGATCGTATTAACGGTGCTATGATGGTCGGCAATATGTGGATTATTCCAAGCACTGCTGAAAAGCCTATTGATAAGCGAACTATTAGATACGAAAAACAAAAAGTTGTTGAGTTAAAACCTTTTGTTAAGTGGGTTGGCGGTAAAGGTCAGCTTATTGAACAGTTGGAAAAATATATTCCTGCGGACGGTGAAAAGGTTTTAACAAAGTATGCAGAGCCTTTTGTTGGTGGTGGTGCATTGCTTTTTAATATCCTTTCCAAATACAACTTTGAAAGTCTATATATTAGCGATATTAACGCAGAACTTGTCAATTCTTATAACGTTGTAAAAAACAA
>JAZQKQ010000044.1:0-8532 GCA_045542235.1 Christensenellaceae bacterium
CATACCCTTGTCGCATAAAGATGCAAGGTTAGGGTTTATAGGCATTTTTGAAATAGTATCGATATTATATTTTTTTGCATTCTCCTCGATGTTGCTGTTGCCGAAGATGTTATATGTTTTGTCACAGTCAGGACATTTAAAATATGACATATTCTCAACTATACCGAGAATAGGTACATTCATCATCTCAGCCATTTTAACTGCCTTTTCAACAATCATTGAAACTAATTCTTGAGGTGACGTGACAACGATTATTCCATCAATTGGAAGAGATTGAAATACCGTTAAAGGAACGTCGCCCGTTCCCGGTGGGCAATCGATAAACATTGTATCCACGTCATACCACATAACGTCTTTATAGAATTGTTTAACAGCTCCTGCAATAACTGGACCACGCCAAACAACGGGATCACTATCGTTTTCTAAAAGGGAATTAATGGACATAATTTCAATGCCACTACCCGTTAAAACAGGCATAATACCCTGTTCTGTTGCCATTGCCTTTTGGTGTGCGCCAAACATTTTTGGAATTGAAGGACCTGTGATATCGGCGTCTAAAACGGCAACTTTTTTGCCTTGACGCTTTGAATGAACGGCAAGAAGTGAGGTTACCATTGACTTACCAACACCACCCTTTCCGCTTACTACTGCATAAATCTTTTTAATATTTGAAAATTGGTTTGGTGTTTCTTTTTGTATTTTTGATGCGCAAGAAGAGCTTGAAGCACAACTTGAACAATCGTGATTACAACTTTCGCTCATAATTTCATCCTTTAAAATATACTTTTTTAACCATCTTTAAGGTTTTCAATTTTTTCATCACTTGGTTTTGTTTCAACGTATTTAATCATTTCGTCAACTTGATTTTCGGTGAAAACTTGATATAGCAATTCAACGTTTTCGTTAATAAACTTTTGCTTGGTAGATTCCTTTAACAAAGCAATAACGTGTTCATAGTAGCCAAAAGCGTTAAAAATTGCAATCGGTTTATTGTGGCGACCAAGCTGTTTATTGGTTAAAACAGAAAAAAGCTCGTCGAAGGTGCCAATTCCGCCAGGTGTAATAATATAAGCGTCGGAATAGTTTTCTAATAGTCGCTTTCTCTCGTGCATATCGGTGGTATAAATAACCTTGGTGCAATCCTTATATAGGCTCTCAATTTTATTTTCTTTAAAAAATTCGGGAACAATGCCTAACGCCTCACCCTTACCTTCAACGAAACCACGAGCGGCTGCGCCCATAAGTCCGTTTCCGCCTGCGCCAAAAACCAAATGATGTCCACGCAAAGCCAAAACCTTGCCCAATTCAAAGGTTGCCAATTTATATTTATCGTCAATTTTATTAGATGCTGAACCGTAAACGCAAATATTCATAATACCCTCCATACTTTATAAATTTAGGCTACTTTTAAATAACCAAACGTTTAATTTTTTTTCAATAATTATTTTATGCAAAAATTTAACGAAAAATTTATTTTTATAAGTTTTTTATAAAGTTGCGTTAATAACCGCCTTAATGGTGTGCATTCTGTTTTCGGCTTCATCGAAAACTATCGACTGACTGGACATAAACACTTCATCAGTCACTTCCATTTCCGTGCGGTTAAACTTTTTACCCATTTCCTTGCCGATTGTCGTTTTAAGGTCGTGGAAAGCAGGTAAACAATGCATAAACACGGCGCTATCCTTTGCATAGCTCATTAATTTTGAATTAACTTGATAAGGGCTAAGCTCGTTAATTCTTTCTTCCCAAACTTCAATTGGTTCGCCCATTGAAACCCAAACGTCGGTGTAAATAACGTCGGCGTTTTTCGCACCCATCTCAGGATTTTCAACGAAACTAAGTTTTGCACCCGTTTCCTTTGCAATTTCTTGACATTTTTCAATTAAGTCGGCGCTTGGGAAATATTTTTTAGGACAACACGCAACGAATTCCATTCCCATTTTTGCGCAACCAACCATTAAAGAATTGCCCATATTATAACGTGCGTCGCCCATATAGCAAAGCTTAATGCCCTTTAAATAGCCGAATTTTTCTTTTATAGTCATAAAATCAGCCAAAATTTGTGTTGGATGAAACTCGTTGGTCAAGCCGTTCCAAACGGGAACGCCGGCGTTAGCCCCAAGCTCTTCAACGATTTCTTGACCGTATCCACGATATTCAATGCCATCGTAAAGTTTGCCTAAAACTTTTGCCGTGTCGTAAATGGATTCCTTTTTTCCAATTTGAGAACCCGTTGGGTCAAGATAGGTCACACCCATTCCAAGATCGTATGCGGCAACTTCGAAACTACAACGAGTTCTGGTTGACGTTTTTTCAAAAATTAACGCAATGTTTTTACCTTGATGATAGTTATGCTTAACACCTTGTTTTTTAAGTTTTTTTAACTCCATTGCGCTATCAATTAAATAAGCGATTTCTTCGCTTGAAAAATCTAATAGCTTTAAAAAATTTTTACCTTTTAAATTCATAAACATAATTCCTTTTTTAATAAAATAGGCTTATAGCACGGTTATTAGCGTGTTTATAGCTTTTTTCAACACGTCAAACGGAATGTTGAGCGCAGGAAGAAGCCTAACTTTATTTTTTGCTTTAATAACTAAAACGCCCTTTTCAATACATTGGTTAACGATAGTAGAGGCATCCTTTTCCGTTTCAATGCCAATCATTAACCCTAAGCCTGAAACGCTTTTAACGCCTTTTGCCTTGCCAAGAGTTTCAAAAATATATTTCGATTTTTCTCTAACTTCGGCTAAAAGTTTTTCATCAATTCTATTAAGAACGTTTAACGCCCCTGCAGAACAAACGGGATTTCCCCCAAAGGTTGAACCGTGAGTTCCCGGTGTTAAAACGTTTTCCACCTTTTCGCCAAACATGGTTGCGCCAAGGGGAAGACCGCCGGCTAAACCTTTTGCCGTTGAAACAACGTCGGGCATGATATCAAAATTCATATAGCCGTAAAGCTTGCCCGTTCTACCGTTTCCGCATTGAACTTCATCGCAAATTAACAAAATATCCTTTTGCTGACAAATTTTGTAAACCTTTTCAATATAATCCTTTTCAAGAGGCATAACACCCCCTTCACCTTGAACGATTTCAACCATAACCGCACAAACGGAGCCGTCGGTAATTTGTTTTTCAAAATCGGCTATATCGTTTGCAATAGTATGGCGGAAACCTTCAACCAAAGGATTAAAAAGCGAATGGAAAACGTCCTGTCCGGTTGCCGAAAGAGTGGCAAGGGTTCTACCGTGGAAGCTATTTTTTAAAGTTAAAATCGTGTGTCTTCCAGCGCCGTATTTATCTTCCGAATATTTTCTTGCAACCTTAATTGCGCATTCGTTTGCTTCCGCTCCGGAATTAGAAAAGAAAACCTTTTTTAGCCCCGTGCGTTGACAAAGAGCTTGCGCCAACTCCGTTTGAGGGCGTGTATAATAAAGGTTAGAAGTGTGAGAAAAGGCGTTTAATTGAGCTATAACGGCACTTTTCCATTCTTCATCGCTAACGCCAAAGGTAGAAACTGCAATACCCGTTGAAAGATCGATATATTCCTTTCCCTTTTCATCGTAAACGTAACTTCCCTTGCCCTTAACGATTTCAAGGTCGAACCTGCCGTAGGTTGGGGCAACGAAAGACTTATCTAAACATTTAGTATCCATAATTATTCCTTAACGAACATTGTTCCAATACCTTCATTGGTCAACGTTTCAATTATAATCGAGTGGGGTATCGTGCCATTGATAATGAACACTTTTTTAAGTCCTTCCCTAATAGCGTCCATACAACAAGCAATTTTTGGAATCATTCCACCACTAATAACGCCGTCGGCAATAAGCTTGTTGGCATCTTGTAAAGTCACCCTTGGAATAAGGGTTTCAGGGTTATCTTTATCACGCAAAATTCCATCAATATCGGTCATTGAAATCAAACCTTCAGCGCCGAGTTTTAAGGCAATTTGAGCGGCTGCGGTGTCGGCGTTAATGTTATAGGCGTTTCCTTCGTTATCACGAGCTACCGAACAAATAACGGGGATATAACCCTTTTCCAAAACGTCGAAAATAGGCTTTGGGTTAACGTTGGTAATTTCGCCAACGTAGCCGTATTTTTCATCTAATTTTTTGGCTTCAATCATTCTACCGTCAGCCCCGGAAAGACCAATTGCATCGGAGCCAAACTTTCCTAAAAGATTAACAAGCCCTTTATTAATTTTACCCGCTAAAACCATTTGAACAACTTCAACGGTTTCTTTATCGGTCACTCTAAGCCCATCGACAAATTCCGTTTGCTTGCCAATTTTTTTAAGAAGGTCGGTAATTTCCGGTCCACCGCCGTGAACTAAAACGACTTTAATTCCAACGAGTTTAAGCAAGGCAATGTCCTTCATAACCGAATTTTTTAGCTCTTCGTTAAGCATTGCGTTGCCGCCGTATTTAATAACCAAAATTTTATCGTAATATTCTCTAATATAAGGGAGCGCTTCAACTAAAACTTGCGCTCTTTCAGCATTTTTAAAATCTTTCATAAAACTACCCGTTATAAACTTTTATTTTTATTAAGTTCTATAATCGCCGTTAATTCTAACGTATTCATAGCTAAGGTCGCAACCCCAAGCCGTTGCATCGAACTGACCGTCGCAAAGGTCAACTACAATTTCAATATCCTTTTCAAGAAGTATAGTTTTTGCAAGGTCTTCGCTAAAATCAACGCCAGCGCCCTTTTCACAAACTAAAATTTCTCCTTTAACCGAGCGGAAGCAAACTTTTACTTTGCTAACGTCAACTTGGGCGCCCGAATAACCAATAGCGCACAAAATTCTTCCCCAGTTAGCATCTGCCCCGAACATTGCGGTTTTTACGAGAGATGAACAAATTATGCTTTTGGCAACCGTTTTTGCAATATCTTCAGTTTTTGCGCCGTTAACCACACATTCAATAAACTTAGTTGCTCCTTCACCATCTCCTGCAATCATTTTACAAAGACTAACGTTAACGGTGTTAAGGGCCTTCATAAATTGGTTAAAATCTTCCCCGTCGCTAACTATTTCATCGTTGCCGGCTAATCCGTTAGCAAGCACGGTGACCATATCGTTAGTTGAAGTATCCCCATCAACGCTAACCATGTTAAAGGTATTTTTAATATCGGCGCTTAAAGCCTTTTGAAGCATGCTTGGAGAAATTGCCACGTCGGTTGTAATAAACACGAGCATAGTTGCCATGTTTGGGTGAATCATACCGCTACCTTTTGCAATACCGCCAATTCTACAAGTTTTTCCGCCAATAGTAAACTCAACGGCAACTTCCTTTGGTTTGGTATCGGTTGTCATAATACCTAAAACTGCTTGGGTGTTTCCGTTTTTGTTAAGCCCCTTTACAAGGCTATCCATTCCCGAAGCAATCGGCTCAATTTCAAGAGGCATTCCAATAACGCCCGTTGAAGCTACAACCACGTCGGATGCGGGAATATTTAAAGCCTTTGCGGTTATTTCGCAAGTTTGTTTTGCAATTAAAACGCCGTTTGCGTTGCAAGTGTTGGCGTTTCCGCTATTGCAAACGATAGCTTGAGCCCTGCCGTTGGCAATATTTTCTTTGGTTACGAAAATTGGAGCGCCTTTTACGAGATTAGTTGTGTAAACTGCGGCAGCCGAAGCCAAAACTTCACTATAAATTAAAGCAATGTCGTTTTTAGTTTTATTTTTACGAATTCCGCAATGTATTCCGTTGGCTAAAAAGCCTTTTGCAGCGCAAACACTGCCTTCAATTAATTTCATATTTTCACCTATTAGTTAAACGATTAATCCTTTGGTTTTATCAACGCCTAAAACAATGTTTAAGCATTCTATCGCTGCCCCCGAAGCTCCTTTTCCAAGGTTATCGTAGCGAGCGACGAGAATCATTCTTTCTTCATTACCAAACACGCCGATTTCCATTGAATCCTTGCCGGAGAAGGCGTTGCTCGAAATAAAGCCGTTTTCATCTAAACTATCGTTATATTTAACAAAAACCCCGCTATAACACGATTTATAAAGGTTTTTAACGTCGTCAATGGTTTTACCGCCAATTAAATCTTTCTTGAAAAGCGGAACGGTCACTTCCATTCCCGAATAGAACGGAGCAACTATAGGACAAAAAATCGGCGGTGTTTTCAAACCGGTAATTTCCACCATTTCTTTAAGATGTTTATGGTTTTGGCTAATACCATATTGGCGAGGTGCGTTTAATAAATCGTTGCGATTTTCATCTTCATATTCGCCAATCATTTTTTTACCACCACCACTATAACCGGTTAAAGAAAAACAAGTTAAAGCGGTTTCATTACTGATAAATCCGTTTTTAATTAACGGATAAACGAGAGCGATAAATCCGCTTGCGTGACAGCCTGGAACGGCAATTCGCTTTGACGAAGATATTTTTTTCTCAAATTCAGGGGAAAGCTCGCTAAAACCGTAAGCCCAATCAGGATTAGTTCGATGAGCAGTTGACGTGTCAATTACCACAACGTTTTCATTTTCAAGCATTGAAACGGCTTCTCTTGAAGCGTCGTCGGGCAAGCACAAAAAGGCAATATCCGCATTATTTAACGCCCATTTTCTTTTTTCAGGATTTTTTCTATCTTCTTCGCTAAGCACTATAAGTTCAACGTCGTCACGATTAATTCTTTCAAAAATTCTTAAACCCGTTGTGCCTTGGCGACCATCAATAAACACTTTTTTCATTTTATTTGACCTAACACGAATTCTATTTGATTTTCAACCGATTTCACCGAAGTGCCACCTTTTGAAATACGCTTTTCAACGCAAGTTTTCATATTAATTTCGTTATATAAATCACTTTCAAAAATATCGGAAAATAGTTTATATTCTTCAATTTTCATATTGTCAAGCGTCTTTTTGTTTTTAATACAATAAGCAACTATTTCACCAACTATTTTATAAGCCGACCTAAAAGGAAGTCCCTTTTTAACCATATAGTCGGCAAGGTCGGTGGCGTTAATAAAGCCGTCGTCGGCGGAAGAAAGCATTTTTTCTTTGTTAACTTTCATTGTGTCGAGCATTGGTTCAAACACTTGTAAACACATTTTAACCGTATCAACACTGTCAAAAATAGCTTGCTTATCTTCTTGCATATCTTTATTATAAGCAAGTGGAATGCCTTTAAGCATGGTTAAATTATTCATTAAGTTGCCGTAAACCCTGCCCGTTTTTCCACGGCAAAGTTCCGCCATATCAGGATTCTTTTTTTGTGGCATAATTGAAGAACCCGTTGTAAAACTATCGGATAAAGTCACAAAAGAAAACTCAATTGACGACCAAAGAATAATTTCTTCCGAAAAACGACTAAGGTGCATCATAATAGTTGATAGAGCCGAACCAATTTCAATGCAATAGTCACGGTCGGAAACCCCGTCGATACTGTTGAGCATAACCGAATCGAAACCTAAAAGTTCGGCTTCGTAATCACGGTCGGTTTCATAGGTCGTTCCCGCCAAAGCGCAACTTCCAATTGGACAAACGTTCATTCTCTTAATTGCATCGTTTAAACGAGAAATATCACGAAGAAACATAAAAGCGTAAGCCATTAATTGGTGACCAAAGGTGATTGGTTGAGCTCTTTGAAGATGAGTGTAGCCTGGAACGATAGTATCTTTATTATTTTCAGCAACCTTGCAAATAGTTGAAATGAGCTTTTTTAAAAGAGAAATAATATCGCCCGTTTCATCTCGCAAATACATTCTTAAATCAAGGGCAACTTGGTCGTTTCTACTGCGTGCCGTGTGAAGTTTTTTACCCGTTTCACCAATTCGTTTGGTTAAAACTTCTTCAACGAACATATGAATATCTTCAGCGTTTAAATCAATTTCTAAACTGCCCTTTTCAATATCTTCTAAAATTCCGTTAAGACCGGCAATAATTTTTTCGCCGTCGTCAGCGGTTATAATATTTTGTTTTGCAAGCATTTTTGCGTGCGCAATCGAACCTAAAATATCTTGTCGATACATTCGGCTATCGAAACTGATTGAAGAATTAAAATCGTCTGCAATTTTTGAAGTTGTTCCGGCAGTTCTTCCTTGCCACATTTTACCCATAATTTATATTTCCTTAAAAAATGCTTATGCACGGACCTAAAAAAGTCCGTGTATAAGTTGATTATTTCAATTTTTTTATTATTTATTATTCTTTAAGTTAACTTGCGCTTGAACCTTAATTGGCAAACCGTAAAGATTAATAAAGCCTGCGCTATCCTTTTGATCGTAGCAATCGTCTTCACCGAAGGTTGCAATTTCTTCAGAATAAAGTGAATAATCCGACCAAACACCAGCTTTAATAATATTGCCCTTGTAAAGTTTAAGCTTAACTTTACCCGTAACGTTTTCTTGGGTTTTTTCAACGAATGCAGAAAGAGCTTCACGAAGTGGAGTGAACCATTGACCGTTATAAACGAGTTCGGCAAAAGTGATTGAAAGCTCTTGCTTTTTGTGCATTGTCATTTTATCAAGACAAATGGTTTCAAGGTAAGAGTGAGCAGCGTAAAGAAT
>JAZQKQ010000045.1:0-43013 GCA_045542235.1 Christensenellaceae bacterium
TTCCTAAGACCGCTTGGCCTCCGACTTCACGCCGAATTGATAATCAGCTTCGTGGTCGTGCAGGTCGTCAAGGGGACCCTGGTAGTTCGTTATTTTACATTTCTCTTGAAGATGACCTTGCAAAGCGTTTCGGTGGGGAACGAATGCAATCGCTATACACCATGTTTAAAATGGACGATAGCGTTCCACTTCAATATAAAATGCTTTCTCGTTCAATTGAAAACGCTCAATCGAACATTGAAGGACAAAACTTTGGCAGAAGAAAACACGTTATTCAATACGACGACGTTATGAATACCCAAAGAATGGTAATCTATAAGGAAAGAAATAAGGTTTTAAAAGATAGCGACATTCACGAAGATATTTTAAAACTTATTCCTGAATTCGTTGAAAACGCCGTTTTAGACGGTTTAGACGATCCTTCAAAGCCAAAAACTTGGGATGCCGACAAGCTTAACACTTCCCTTGAAGCAACCTGCTTGCCTTACGGCGAAAACTTTATCACTCCTGAAAATCTTATTAATTGGGACTTGGAATATTTGATTTCTAAGTGCGTTGAAAGGGTTTTAGAGTGTTATGAAGAAAAAATTGAACGCCACAGGGAACAAGATATCGATTTTCTACAACTTGAAAAATATTGCATGCTTAAAACCGTTGATAGAAAGTGGATTGACCACATCGACGCAATGGAAAAATTAAAGCGTGGAATTTCTCTCCGTGGCTATGCTAACGAAGATCCGTTAATTGCATATAAGCGTGAGGGCTTGGAAATGTTTAACGAATTAACTTCTTCAATTCGTTCCGAAACTATCGGCGTTTTATTAAAAGCTGAAGTGACCCGTGAACAACCTGAAGTAAAGCAAACTTCTCGCACCTTGGTTATGGGTGGCGGTGGAGAAAATCGTGCGCCAACCCAAGCAAAATCGCAAAAGGAATGCGGTAGAAACGACCCATGTCCTTGCGGTAGCGGTAAAAAATATAAAAACTGTTGCGGTAAATAAAAGGAAAATTTATGATTAGAACTGATTTATATTACGATAAGCTTAAAGAGTTAAAGCAAATTTTACAAGAGGCAGGATACTCTCTTTGACTTAGCCGGTCTTAAAAGTGAGTTAAAGGAAATTGAATTAGAGCAAGAAAAGCCTGAAGTTTGGCAAGATTTGGAAAAATCTACCAACCTTGCTCGTAAAGCTCAAAGTATTCGCAATAAAATCGGCGCTTTCGACAAGGCTTATAAAACCTTAGACGACGCTTCCGACTTAGTTGAACTTGCCGCCTTGGAAGACGACGATAGTTTTTTGCCGGAAATTGACAAAGAACTTGCCTTGGTAGAAAAGGAAATTGAAGAGCTTCGCCTTGCAACTCTTTTAAAGGGTAAATACGACGGGTTAGACGCTCTTATGACTCTTCATGCAGGAGCGGGTGGAACGGAAGCTTGCGACTGGACGGAAATGCTTTACAGAATGTATATTTGCTACGCTGAAAAGCACGGCTATGAAATAACCGAGTTAGACCGCCTTGCCGGTGACGACGCAGGTATTAAAAGCGTTTCTTTTCGCATTAAAGGTGAAAATGCTTACGGCTATTTAAAATCGGAGCAGGGAGTTCACCGTTTGGTTAGAATTTCGCCATTCGACTCAAACGCAAGAAGACACACTTCCTTTTCGTCGGTTGAAGTTATGCCTGAAATAGTTTCCACCGAAGAAATTCAAATTAAACCGGAAGAATTAAAGGTGGATACTTATAGGGCAAGTGGCGCCGGCGGTCAGCACGTTAATAAAACGGAATCGGCAATTAGAATTACTCACCTTCCAACGGGAATTATAGTTGCTTGCCAAAACGAACGAAGCCAAATTCAAAACCGTGAAACTGCAATGAGAATGCTTATGGGTAAGCTAATTGAACGCCGTGAAAGTGAAAAAATGGCTGAAGCTCAAGAACTTAAAGGCGAAATTAAAAAAATTGAGTTCGGCAGTCAAATTAGAAGTTACGTTTTTTGTCCTTACACTATGGTTAAAGACCATAGAACGGGTTGTGAAACGGGTAATATACAAAGCGTTATGGATGGCAATATCGATGCGTTTATAACGGAATTTTTAAAGAAATCATAATGAACTATTCACAAAAAATAGCCAAGCTTGAAAAAAAATTAGAACCTATTATTTTGGCAATTGAATCTTCTTGCGATGAAACTTGCGCTTCAATTTTAAAGGGTGGAAGAAAGGTTATTGCCAACCAAATTATCAGCTCGGCGCAAATTCATAAAAAATATGGCGGGGTAGTGCCTGAAATTGCCTCTCGCTATCATACCGATGCAATTGATAAGGTGGTAAAAAACGCTTTAAACGAAGCTTCGCTTAGTTTTAACGATATCGATGCTATCGCCGTGACTTACGGCGCAGGGCTTTTAGGGGCTCTTTTAGTAGGGTTGTCCTATGCCAAAGCTCTTGCCTTTTCCTTGGGCGTTCCACTTATTGCAGTCAACCACATTAGGGGGCATTTGGCGGCGGCTTATCTTGCCGATGAAAAGTTAGAGCCACCTTTTATCAGTCTATTAGTCAGCGGTGGGCATACGGCTATTATTAAAGTTGACGATTACGACAATTTTACCCTTTTAGGTAGCACGTTAGACGATGCCGTTGGCGAAGCGTTTGATAAGGTTGCCCGTGTTTTAGGTTTGTCATATCCAGGGGGACCAAGCGTTGAAAATTTGGCAAAACAGGGTGAAAACTTAATTGTTCTTCCTAAAATGTTAAAGGGAGCAGGCGGTTATAACTTTTCTTATAGCGGATTAAAAACAGCCGTAGTAAACTATGTTCACAACGCCGAACAAAAGGGTGAAGAAGTTAACAACGCAAACCTTGCAAAAAGTTTTCAGTGCTCGGCAATCGACGTTCTTTGCGAAAAAGCCGTTGAGGCTTGCTTGGAACATAACCTTACGACCTTAACGGTGGGCGGGGGCGTTGGAGCAAACGGATATTTGCGAGAAACTTTAACTAAAATGTGCGCAAATAAGTCGATTAAATTAGTTTTACCTGAAAAATCAATGTGCACCGATAACGGCGCAATGATTGGCGCAGAAGGGTATATTAGATATTTACAAGGCGATTTTTCTAACCTTGATTTAAACGCAAAAGCAAATTTACACCTTAAATGGAAAATTATTAACGAATAAAATTTAAATTCAAAAGGCAGGTTATAATTATGAAAAAGTTTAAAAACGTTGTTTTAGCAATTTCACTTTGCTCAATAATTTTAGCATTGTGTTCGTGCGCTTTAACTTCAAAGGATTACACTCCAACCGACGAGAGCTATTTTATTTTTTCTCAAACGGAAGGTGGTTATTCCATTTCGGCAAAAACCGACGTTCAGCTTCCTGAAAACGTGGTTATTCCAAAAACTTATAATAATCAATCGGTAGTTGCAATTGCCGACCAAGGCTTTTATGCTCAAAACTTAAAATCGGTTAAAATTCCTCAAACGGTTAAGCACGTTGGTAGCATTGCTTTTTCAAGCTGTCCGAATTTAGAAAAGGTAATAATTTTAGAAGGAACGGAAACTATTGGCGATTTTGCATTCTATTCTTGTCCAAAGCTCGTTAGTTGTGAACTTCCTGAAAGTTTAATTTCAATTGGAATAAGTTCCTTCCAAAGCACTCGTATTGCCGACGTTGACCTTAGAAAAAACGTAAAAAGCATTGGTAAAAATTGCTTTAAAGAATGCACCAATATCGGTAGCGTTTACATTGGTAAAAGCGTTGAAATAATTGGTGAAGGCGCTTTTGAAGGTTGTCCTGATTCGGTTAAATTTACCGTTTCCGATCTTAACGAAGTTTATACTTTGGTTGATGGAAAAGTTGCAAAAAAATGAGGTGAATTAAAATTGAAAATAAATAAAAAACGCTCAATAATCGTGTTATTGAGCGTTTTTTTGTTTTAATCGTCTAAAATATTATCGGCTTTAATTGATTTTAAATATTGTGAAGGCGTCATATCCGTTAAAGATTTAAATAGTCTTGTAAAATAGTGAACGGAAGAAAAACCGAGCATAAGGGCAATTTCAGTAAATGAATTTTTGTGTTCGGAAATTAGTTTTTTGGCTTCGTCGATTTTTAGCCTGTTGTAATATTGAATTATGCTTGTTTGCGTGTGCTTTTTAAAAACTGATTTTATGTAGGTTTTAGAAAAATAGAGTTCTTTTGCCAGGTCGTCAAGGTTAACGGAACTAGTAATTCTACTTTTTAAAATTTCCATAATTTTATTAACTAATTTTTGACTGTGGCTCGAAGCAAGAGCATTTTGATTTTGAGTTGGGTGTTTTTCGTAGTTGTTTCTAATTAGTGAAATTAATAAAAGTTCAAGGTTGTTTGCAATTATTTGTTCCGTGCCGAAAGGAGCGTCTTCTCGCTTTTCCATTTTCTTTTGGTGGGCAAGGTTGAGTTTTCCTTTAAAGCTAAGCTTGCCTTCCTGAATAATTTTAAGCAAAAGCTCTTTTTCATAGTTGGTTAAGCTGAGCACTCTATCTTCAAAAAAGCTTAACATTCTTCCCGTTGCGTCAAAGGAAATAATGGCGGAATTACAAAATTCGTTTTTTGTTGAAATCGTGTGGCTAAGGTTTGGTTTGTGGAAAATAATTTGACCTTGTGAAAGGTTAAGTTTGTTTTTTCCCGCAACAATTTCGGCGTTTCCGCTATCAATAAAAACCAATTCCCAAAAATTATGGCTCTCTTCTGGGAAGGTGAAATTTTTACCATACTTAAAATAGTGTATGGTATATATTCCCGTTACGTTGATAACGCTATGAAGTTGATTGCAATAAAATTCATTGGTTTTCATAATAAGGTAATTATATCACAATAAGACTTAACTTTCAAGCAAAAATGTCCTTTTGTTCAACTTTTATTTAACTTTCTTTATTTACAAAAAATGTGTCCTTTGGTATAATTGAAGTAATAAAATGTTAGTGGGGGTTAAAAATGAAATTTCATCCTGTATTAGATAAAAGCTTTCAACCGCTTTCAATAGTTTTGCGTGATTATAGAAAGCTTTGCGAAACCAATGAAACGGAAGAGCTTTTAGTGTGCGTTGAAAGAACTAACGGCTATAATTACGTTTATAAAATGGACTTATTGGTTGGTGAAAAATATCGTGAACAAAGCTATCGCCTTGCCGAAAGAATGATTAAGTCGATTTTGTGGGTAATCGGTGGCTATAAAATTTACGTTTTAGGTCCCGACTACGTTTACGAAGGCATTAAAAAGGCGTATACTTTAACGGGGGAAAGAGCCTTTGACTACGATTTTATGTCCGGCGTATATGAACACCCAATGGAAGTTATTAAATGCACCGAGGAAAATTTCCCTAAACTTTCAACTTGCTCTTTAAAAATTGGCGGACATTTAAACGGTTGCCGAATTGGTTTCGACGCCGGTGGTAGCGACAGAAAGGTTAGCGCCGTAATAGATGGAAAGGTAGTTTATTCTGAAGAAGTCGTTTGGCACCCTAAAACCCAAACTGACTATCACTATCACTATGAAGAAGTTAAAAAGGCAATTGAAACCGCAAGTTCAAAAATGCCAAGGGTCGATGCAATCGGCGTTTCCAGCGCAGGGGTTTATATTGATAATAAAATTATGGTATCTTCGCTTTTCGTTAAAGTTCCAAAAGAAAACCATAAATTTTATAAAACTATGTATTTAGATATTGCCAAGGAGCTTAACGTTCCAATTGAAGTGGCAAACGACGGCGACGTAACCGCACTTGCAGGAGCAATCGACCTTGAAGATAACGGCGTTTTAGGCATTGCAATGGGCACTAGTGAAGCGGGTGGCTACATTAACATGGAAGGCAATTTAAACGGCTGGATAAGCGAGCTTGCTTTCGTTCCCGTTGACTTTAATCCTGAGGCTATGGCTGACGAGTGGAGTGGCGATATTGGTTGTGGCGTTAAATATTTTTCTCAAGATAGCGTTATTAAACTTTGCGAATATTCAGGCTATAAGTTCGACCAAGGCTTAACTCCTGCGGAAAAATTAAAGGTCGTTCAAGAAATGATGGAGCGTGGCGAAGAAAGGGCAAAGCAAATTTATGCAGATATTGGTATTTATTTAGGTTATGCAATTCCTTTTTACGCTGAATTTTATGAAATTAAGCATTTATTACTTTTAGGCAGGGTGACAAGTGGAATTGGCGGTCAAATTATCGTTGAAAACGCTAAAAAAGTTTTAGACGAAGAATTCCCTAATTTAAAGGTTAATATTGAAATGCCAGATGAATCTAATCGCCGTGTTGGTCAATCTATTGCGGCGGCTTCTCTTACGGAAGTTAAATAATATCCAATCGGTTAGTGGCGTAGCGACTTTTCGCTACGCCACCTTTATTTGAATGATTAAAGTCCTTTTTTAGTGGGTATCGTTTTTTTACTAAAGAGTTTTATAAATTTAATTTGCAATTTTATTTTTAATCTTTAAAAAAGTATTTACAAAAAGGGCGAAATATAGTAAAATAAATTTATTATGAAGTTTATTTTAGCAAGCGCTTCACCAAGGCGGAGCGAAATTTTAAAAAATGCCGGCTTTGATTTTGAAATAATACCAAGTCAACAGGAAGAAGTGGTCGATTTATCGCTTAATCCTCAACAGGTGGCGGAAAGCTTGGCTTTACAAAAAGCGCAAAGCGTTTTTAACCAATGTAAAAAACCAACCTTAGGGGCTGATACCATAGTGACCATTAACGGTATAATTTTAGGCAAACCTAAAAGCTATGAAAATTCTAAGGAGCTGTTAAGGCTATTAAGTGGAAAAACTCACCAAGTTATAACCGGTTACGCCTTTATAACGGAAAATGAAACCATAGTTTCAAGCGACGTTTCCTTCGTGACTTTTAACGACCTTTCAAATGAACTTATCGAAAGCTATACTTCCTTGGGTTTAGGAATGGATAAAGCCGGTGGATACGGCATTCAAGACGGTTTCGATTTTGTTAAATGCGTTGAAGGTAGCGTAAACAACGTTATTGGGTTACCAATAGAGAAAATTGAAAAAATAATAAACGGGTAGGGGTTGAAATGAAATCTAATAGTATTGCAATCGATTTAGGTTCTTCTAAAACGTCAATTTATCAAGTTGGGGTTGGCGTTGTTTTGTGCGAGCCTTCAATCGTTGCCGTGGCTAACGATAGCAAGCTAAAAATTAAAGAAATTGGCAGTGGAGCGAAAAAACTTTTGGGAAAAACTTCGGAAGGAACACGCATTGTTTCGCCAATTTTTGAATCGGCAATTGAAGATGAAGCAGTTGCAACGGCAATGCTTGAAAATTTTCTAAATAAAATTACCATTAAAAAATTAAGCGCAAGGCCAAGCGTTGTTTTTTCAGTGCCTTGCGGTATTGAGCTTCCTCAAATTAGAAAGTTTGAAAAAATGCTAATCTCTTGCGATATTTCAAACTATTCATTCGTTGAATCGCCAATTTTAACCGCCCTTGGCTTAGGCATTTCAATGAGCAATTCAAACCCTTGTTTTATCGTTGATATAGGCGGAGGTTCAACGGATATTGCGGCAGTCACTCTCGATGGGGTTATATGCGGAATAAACATTAATATGGGCGGTATTTCTATTGATGCAATGCTTCAAAACTATATTAAAGAAGTATACGGCTTAAAAATTGGCGCACTAACCAGCGAGAGAATGAAAATTTCAATTGGTAGTTTGCTTGAAGGCGACCAAACTCAAATGGTAATTAACGGTAGAGATATAAACACCGGAAAGCCAACTGCAATTTCAATTAAGTCTAGCGATATTTTACCACCAATTAGAGATTTCTTTGATAAAATTTTCCAAATTATGGGAATGGTTATGTCGAAACTACCTGCGGAAGTTTCCGCCGATATTAGAAGAAACGGCGTTTATTTTTCGGGTGGCGTTTCAAAAACCGTTGGGCTTGAAGAATATTTTACTCGCCAAATGGGTGTTAAAGCAAACGTTTCTCAAGATGCTGAAATGGCAACCATCGTAGGCGGTGGAATAGTGGCTTCAAATAAAGAATTGTTAAAGCAAATTAGAATTAATAAGCGATAAAAAAACAGGCTACCAAGGTAGCCTGTTTTAAGTTTAGTTATTAGTTGAATAAATCCTTAAACGATTTAGAGAATTTAACGCTTGGAGCTTTGCAAGCAGGAATGGTGATTTTTTCTTTATTCTTAGGGTTTACGCCTTCTCTTGCAGCTTTTTCTTTAATTTCAAAAGTTGCGAAACCAGAGAAGTGAACGTAGTCGCCACCTTTTAGGCAATCGGTAAGGGTTTCAACAAACGCTGCAAAGCTTGCTTCAGCTTCTTTAATGGTTACGCCTTGGTTGTCAGCTAACTTTCTGATAAATTCATTCTTATTCATAATTTTCCTCCGTTGTGTTCAATATCCTTGAACTATTCATAGTTTGATTATATCACAGTTTAGACTAATTTTCAATAGCTTTTTTAAAAAAATTTCTCAATTTTCGCCATTTTTTGTGAAATTTTGGTGATATTTTTACTTTTATTCTTCCTTACATATAATTATTTGACATTTTCAAGAAAATATACTATATTAATTAAAAGAAATTAATTGTTAAATCCAAAAATTTGGTCGAGGAAAAATATGATTAATAAGCGTTTAGTAGATGCTCTCAACTCAAAATTTCAATGGGTTAGATTGTCCGCTCTTAAAAAAATCGCAAAAACACAGGAATTTGATAGCGTTCAAAAAACTTTTGACACGGCTTTGCAAATTCACACCTATCATTCGTTTTCTCAATTTTCGCCATCGTTAAGTGCCTACGTTGCCCATAAATTCGGTCTTAGGGTTGCCGGAAACATGGATAACTACACCTTTAAGGGGGCGAAAGAATTTATAAAAGCAAGCCGAATTTTAGGTTTAACTTATTCTATTGGAACTAAGTTTAGGCTTAACTTTAACGAAGCTGACGTTAAGTTGGCTAACGTTGCCGTTATGGGTGTTGCCGTTAGGTTTATCGATCAAATTCAAGGCGCTCTTGAAAAATACAGAAAAAGACAAATTGAAAACGTAAAACTTACGGTTGAAGCAATCAATAAGCGTTTTAAAAAGTTCAACGTTCAAATCGATTTTGAAAAGGACGTTGCAAAAACGGTTAAAAATGGGAAAGAGGGGGTTTATTTGAGTAAAATTGCCTACCTTGCCCTTGCGAGAAAACTTTTAAAAATTTACGATCCACAAAAAATTATTGAAACGTTAGCTTCGCTAAATATCAATTTAACGCCGGAGCAACGGGAATTATTGACGATGGAAGTCAACGTTTATAGAGATTTCGACCTTTGTAAAGCTCTTTTTGAATTCCGTTCAAATTTCTTTGCGAAAAAGGAATATTTACAAAGCGACGAAGTTGTTGAAAATTTCCATAAGTTTGGTGCAATTTGTGCTTTTGAGCTTCAAATTGATAAATTGCTTGAATACTCAGAGGATAATAAAAAGCGAATTTTAACACTATTAGAAAGCGTTAAAAAACAACGTTTCGACGGCGTTGGCTTCGATCCTAATATGGTTGACGACCAATTAAGAAATTATCTTTTCGATAAGCTTGAAGAACTTGAACTTTTGCCGTTTTTACTTTACGAAATTGAGTTTCCACGCCAAAGTTTTGCATTTAGCTATCCGTGCGCTCGCTCGAAAGAGTTAATGGAAAGGTCGGCTTACGTTGTAGTTGGAAGCGAAATGAGTGAAAATCAAACTTGTGAAGGATTTATTAGCTCAAACTTAAAAACCAACGGCTTTGCCGAAAAAGTTGCCCTATTTGAAAAGATTGGTAGGGGTGAATAATGAATAGCAATTTAAACACGGCACCAAAAGGTGTCGTTTTTGCAAAAGCGAGAGAATTTGCGTTAGAATGCTTTAAAGAGCAGGTGGGTAAAACCTATTTAATATCGCAAGATTTAGATTATTTTAGTTTGGCAAAAACCGTTAAAGATGAAATTGAAAATTTTGGCGGTTATTGCGAAACTATCGTTTTAGACGACCAAGTTGAATTAGACGTTTCAATTTATAGTGATTTATTTAACTTTGAAAATGACAGTTTAGTAATTTGCGTTGGCAAACCAAACCTAATTAATTTCGTTAAGTATTACGCTTTTTTGCATAACGCAAAATTAGTCGTGGTGCCAACGACCATTTCCGTAACGACCGTTTTTGCCGATAATGCGTTAATTATTAAAAAGGGGTTGCAAGTTTTTGAAAGGGTTAAAAAGCCGGAAAAGGTGGTGGTCGACCTGTTGTTTTTAGCGGGGCTTAAAAAGCAAGTTTTTGCCGATGGGTTTTGCGAAGCTTGTTCAAAACTCGTTTCTTTAATCGACGCTAAAGCTCAGGCAATTTTAACCGATGAAAAAATTCCTAATTATTTTAACTTTATTCTTTCTCAAATTGAAGGGCTTTGTCAAATTGATTCATCAAGCGGTAAAAATATTGTAAAAATAATAAACGCCCAGCTTAAAATTGGGGTAGCGTTAAGCCAAAGTCCAAGCCTATTAAACGGCAGTGAAAACGCCGTTAGTTACGTTTTAAGTAAAATTAAAGAAAGCTCGTTTTATGAAAATGCTTTTTATGCAATTAAGCCGATAATAACGCTATACGAGGCTTTTTTAAGTTATCCTATTCATAAAACGGTGGTTTCGCCAAACTATAACGGCAGAATTGGTCAGCTTTCAACTTTGCTAAACGTTTCAAAGCTTTCGGTTATAAAAAATTATAATCCTATCGGCTATGATGAAATGGAAAAAATTTATTCTAAATTAATAAATAGCGACCTTCTATTTTTCGTTAAAAAGTGTGGAAAATTATGTGAAAAGCTTAATTCTTGCTACGGCTATATTTATAAAGGAAAACAAAAGCGAGCCGAGTTCGATTATTTAGAGCTTAAACGCAGTTTGATTTTAGCGCCGTATATCGGTGGTGGATTGCTTAAAATAATTAGTGATAGCGGTGTGTTAGAATGTTTAGAATAAACGATTAAATTTTATAATAATTGTCAATAATCCCTTTGGATGCGTTTCCAAAGGGGTTTTTTATGTTAAAAAAATTGTGCGTTTTAATTTGTATAGTTTTGCTTATTAAAGTTTTTCCGCAGTCGGGGTTAATTTTTATGGCAAAGGGCGAAAGTTATACCTTTTACGTTGGGCAAAATTCATCTAATTGTCAAATTATAACGGTTGATTTAACCGAAGCAAAAGCTTGCAAAAAAAACCTAAAAAATTTGTGTGGCGAAAGTTTTCAAACGGCGGATAAACAACTTGTGGATAGTGAAATTTTAAGGCTCGATTGCACCCTTTGTTTTAGCGAGGTTATAGGGGATATTTTAACTTCTTATTACTATTCGCCGAAAATTTTTAACTATGAAACCATAAACGGGTATAAAGTTAACGTTCAGGTTGCTAATAATTTAGGTTTATATACCTTAGCAAGTCCGTTAATTTGGGGAAGTTTTTAAAATAGGTATAAAACCCAAAAAATTGGTCAACAATTTAACTACATAAAATTTTGGAGGTTATTATGGAAGAAAAATCAAAGGGGCTTAAAAAGAGAAATTTATATTTAATTCTTTTATCTCTTGCCGTAGTTATAATCGCTATTACAATTACCGTGGCAATTGCCTCAAACCAAACTACAAATCAAATTGAAGCGCCAAAAAGTAGCGTAAGTAGCGCATCAAAAAGCGTAAGCACGTCGACTTCGGTTCCAACTTCAAAACCGCAAACGTCTTCGCCAAATAGTTCGTCGAGCGAACCAACAAAACCAACGGTTTCGCCAATCGTGTTCGTTAACCCCGTTTCCGGTGGCTACGTTTTAACCGAATATACCCAAGCAAGCGTTGTTTATAACCAAACTTTAGGCGTTTATACGGGACACATGGGCTTAGATATTGCCGGTGAAGAAAACGCCGAAGTGTTTAGCGTTTACGATGGTGAAATTACTTCAATTGAAACGGCTTATTTAACGGGAACTACCATTACCGTTGACCATGGTGAAGGTTTAATCACAATTTATAATTCAATTGAGCCAATCGATGGTTTAGAAGTTGGTCAAAAGGTTTCGCAAGGCTTTAAATTAGGCGTAATTTCAACTAACAATCGCCAAGAATATAAAGACGGCGCTCACCTTCACTTTGAAGTTAAAGAAAACGGAAAAAACATTGACCCTTATAAATATTTAGATATTGAAGGCAAATAATTTAATTTAATATTCATTTTTTTAACCCTTTCAAAATATAATTTTTTTGAAGGGGTGTTTTATTTTGAAAAAGCTAATTTGTTTAACTTTAGTAATATTCGTTTTGTTTATAGGTGTGGGTTGTAAACCCAGCGAAAGTAAAATTTCCACCTACGAAATTAAGGCGGAATATTTAGATAACGGTGTTATAGGCGCTCATTTAGCCTTTAATTACGTTTGTGATATAAAGGAAGGAACTTCCGTTTTAGCCTTTAATTTGTTTGCAAACGCTTTTAGAAAGGATGCCAATATTACGCCTATTGAAGGGGAAGAAAAAACTTACGGACAAATGGAAATAATATCCGTTTATAACGGCGATAAAAAACTCGATTTTGAAATTTGTGGTAAAGATGAAAATATTTTAAAGGTCAGTTTGCCTAACCTGGTTTGCTATGGTGAAAGTTTTTTGGTTAACGTTGAGTTCGGCGTTGTGTTGCCAAGCGGAAATTATAGGCTAGCAAACGGCGTAAATACCGTTAACGTTGGCAATTGGTATCCTACCCTTTGCGTGTTTGAAAACGGCAACTTTTACGAATGTGAATATTATAAGGTAGGCGACCCCTTTTATCAAAAGGTGGCAAACTATAAAATTGAATTAATCGTTCCGTCAACCTTCGTCGTGGGGGCAAGCGGGAAAGCGACTTCTTGCGACGTTGACGGTGGGAAAACCAAATATTCTTATAGTTTAGAAAAAGCAAGAGATTTTAGTTTTTGTTTAAGCCAAAAATATAACGTTTTAAGTGAAGAAAGCAACGGCGTTTTGGTAAACTATTACTATTATAACGACGGCGAGCCGGAAAAAACAATGGAAATAACTAAACGGGCGTTAGAATATTTTTCCCAAAAGTTCTGTTCTTATCCTTACGAAAGTTTTTCCGTTTGTCAAAGCAATTTTAACGAAGGTGGAATGGAATATACGGGGCTTGTTTACGTTAACGATAGTTTAAATTTAACAAACAAACTCTACACCACCGTTCACGAAATTGCCCACCAATGGTGGTATGGATTGGTTGGGAATAATCAGCTTATCGAAGGGTATATCGACGAAGGGTTAACGGAATATTCAACGGCAATTTTCTTTGATGAAAACAGGGAATTTAACGTTGATGCCGGCTTGATTTTTAAAAACGCAAAAATTTCTTGCCAAAACTATAAAGAGCTTTTGTCGGCTATTGGTAAAAGTCCTAATTTAAAAATGAACAAGCATTTAAGCGAATACGAAGGAGATTTAGAATACGTTAACGCTTGCTATAATCGACCTTTAACCATGATGAAGACTTTGGAAGATGCAATCGGCAGGGAAAGAGTTGTTAACACGTTAAAGGGTATAGCTGAAAAATATAAGTATCAAATTATTACAACACAAACCCTTTTAAAGGCTTTTAATTTACATTCAAAACTTCTTTCGTCGTATATTAACGGCGAAGCGGTGATATAAAAACTGGGCGTTTTTGTTTAAACGCCTTTTTTTATTTAATTTTATTGCTTAATTTAATAATAATATCATTGACAAAACAAAAGCAAAATGATAAAATTAGTAAGCATAGTTATAAATAACTAATGTAAAAAAAGTAATTTTATCTTTTTAAGGGGTAATATATGAAAAAACTACTCAAGCTTTCACTAATTTTCGTTCTATCAATTTGTTGTATGTTCACGCTATTTGGTTGTGGCAATACCAACGAGAACAATTCAAGTGAAGCAACGACTGGCTTGGTTTGCGACGTTAAAACCGATGAAGAAGGCAAGGATTACGCAATCGTTGAAAAATTCACGCTTTCTGAAGCCGACGCTTTAAAGGTTGCAAGTGGCGACTATGCCGACCTTATGCAAGAATTAACTCTTAACGAATATACTGAAAACGGCGTTACTTATCCAATTAAAGAAATTGAAGCCGGCGCTTTTACTAACCAACTCGTTTTGAAAAAGGTTATCATTGGCGCTAACGTTGAAAAAATTGGAAACGCTTGTTTTGCAGGTTGCGCAAATTTAGAAGAACTCGTTGTTAACTTCGTTGGTGAAGAAGCTGATTCTCTTAACAGCGCAAAAACAATTTGTCATTTATTCGGCACTTCATCTTTTACAAATTCAATTGCCGTTTCAAACACTTTCACCGCAGGCGCAACTGCATCAACCTATTATTTACCTGAAAAACTTTCAAAAATTGAAGTGACCGGTAACGTAATTCCAGCATATGCTTTTAACGGTGTTTTAGTTAAGGAAATCGTTTTATCAGGCAACGTTGAATATATTGGGGAAGGTGCTTTTTCAGGAATGACCAATTTAACCAAATTTACTTTCCCAGCATCGGTTAAAGAAATTGGCAAAGAAGCTTTCTCAAACTGCTATTCTCTATATTCTTTAGATTTTAGCAAAGCTACTTCATTAACCACAATTTGGCAAGAAGCTTTTTCAGGTTGTTCAATGCTTGGCTTTGGTTCAAACGTAGTAAGTTTACCATCAAGTGTGAATAAAATTTATTCAGGTGCTTTCCGTGGTTGCACCAACCTTAAATCAATCGATTTAACTAACACTCAAATCACCGAAATTCCAACCGCTTGTTTCTTTGGTTGTGAAAAACTTGTTGAAGTTAAATATAATACGGGTGTTATCGTTGGAAACGACGCTATTCCTGAAAACAACTAATTAAAATTTAAAAATTTGCGTAGCTACTAAGTAGCTACGCTTTTTTTATTTAATAAGATTGAAGGGGAATTTTTTATAATTAGGTTATAATCAGTTGTTTTTAGGCATAGTATTTATTACTTAAACGTGAGGTGAGTTTTATGAGCAATGGCGATTATGCTGAAATGATTGAATTTCCTGTTTCTACTTATGAAATGGTAGTTTTACCAAAAAAACGCAAAAAGAAAAACGTTAAAAAACGTGTTGTTGAAAAGGTTAATAAATCGGTTGACGGCGCTGGTGATTTTTCCATTCATAACGACGTTGCAGTGGAAAAACCCGAAAAGAAAAAGTTTTCTTTCGATATTATAACCGCCCAAGTAGTGGCTATTTTCGTGCTTGTTATCGCTATAATGGTGACCAATATTTTTTGGGAAGATAGTGGAATTAACAATTTAATTAAAGGTGCTTTTTCTCAAACCCAAGTGGATATTGAAGTTGATAATAGGGTTTATAACGAATTTTCGCCAATTAGCCCAAGCAAGGTTAGTGAAATTGAATTAAGCCAAGGGGTTATGAAAATTGGCTCGGAAGGTGCAATTTATTCTCCTTGTGAAGGTAGGGTTGAAGATATTAGCGAAATTGACGGTAAATATACCATAGCAATTAGCCATAGCGACCTTTTTAAAACTATTATTCGTGGCGCTGACTACGCTTATTTTGAAGTGGGTGAAGCCGTTTATCAATCGGTTCCCGTTTGTTTTTCTCAAGGTGGGGCGGAAGTTTTAATGTATAACGATAACACGCTTATAACCGCTTATTCTATCGTTGACGGCTCAATCGTATGGCAAAGCTAAAAATTATCGTTCATCCTTTGTTTTTTGTTTTTGGAATATACTTTGCTTTAACCGGCAAAGTATTTTCTTTTATATTAACCGTTTTGTCCGCTCTCGTTCACGAATTCGGTCATTTTATTGCCAGTGAGCGTTGCGGTTATAAGCTTGATAAAATTGTGTTAATGCCTTACGGGGCGGTAATTAGTGGGAACGATAGTCCCTTTAAATATGCCGATGAAATTTACGTTAGTTTAGCAGGGCCGATAATAAATTATTTAATCGTTATAATTTTTACAGCGCTTTGGTGGTTTTTCCCCGAAACCTACGCTTTCACCGACTACGTTGTATTAGTTAATTTATCCCTTGCTACAATAAATTTACTGCCTTGTTATCCCCTTGACGGTGGTAGGGTTCTTCTTGCAACCTTATGCCTATATTTTAGCAGAAAGATATCTCTTTTAATTTGCAAAATTATAGGGTTAATTTTCAGCTTGTGTTTATTGGGACTTTTCATTTATTCTTGTTTTAACGGGGTTAATATTTCGTTGTTATTTTTTTCACTATTTATTCTTTTCGGGGTGTTTACAAAACCTAACACGTCGTCGTATATAAGAATATTTTCTCAATTTTCATTGTCCCAATATAAAAAGGGCGTTGAAGTTAAAAAGGTGGCAATTTTGCAGAGTGCAAAATTAAAAACTCTTTGCAAGGTGGTTGGTTCAAAGCCTTGCGAAATTGACCTAATTAACGATAAAGGCGTGGTTATAAGGCGCTTAAACCCAATTGAAGCCCAAAAACTACTTTCTCTTGGCAATCTTTACGAGACTATTGAAAAAAACGTTAAAAGTATTAAATAATTATCTTTTTGTGTTGTATTTTTTTCTAAAATAAGCTATAATTTTAATAGATTTAAAAAGGGAGAAAAAAATGAAGGCACTAAAAAAATACGTTCTTTTATTTTTAGATTTTTTCAAAATAGGTTTGTTTACCTTTGGCGGTGGCTACGCTATGATTTCTCTAATTTCCGCCGAGCTTGTGGAAAAAAGAAAATACGTTTCAACCGAGGAGTTTTCCGATATAGTTGCCATAGCCGAATCAACGCCGGGACCAATTGCAATAAACAGCGCAACCTATATTGGTTATAGGGTAGGGGGAGTTCTTGGCTCAATTCTTTCCAGTATTGCCGTTTCTCTTCCAAGCTTTTTAATTATTTATTTAATTTCAATTTTTTTGCCACGTTTTTTAGAATATGAAATTGTTAACAAGGCGTTTAAAGGCATTCAATGCGCCGTTGTAGTGTTAATTATTAGCGCTTCTATTAAACTTATAAAGCAAGTAAAGAAAAATTGGCTTTCAATTGTATTAATAGTTTTGTCGGCGTTGCTTTTAATTGCTTTTGACCTTTTTAGCGTTAACGTTTCTACAATTTATTTTATTTTAGTTGGTGGAGCTTGTGGCTTTGCTTACTATTATCCAAAGGCTAAAAGGGAAGAAAAATTAAATAGTCAACAAGAAGATAACCCTGAAACGACAAGTGAAAACGGGGGTGAAAATCAATGAGTATTTATTTAGAATTGTTTTTAACCTTTTTCAAAATTGGATTGTTTTCCTTTGGCGGTGGCTATGGAATGTTGCCGTTAATGGAACAGGAAAGTGTTGGTAGGGGCTGGCTTCTTCAAGGCGATTTTTTAAACTTTTTAGCAATTTCCGAATCAACGCCCGGTCCAATTGCAGTTAACATGGCAACCTTTATAGGCTCTCTTAAAGGTGGGGTGCTTGGGGGTATGGTTGCAACCCTTGGGGCAATAACGCCGTCGATAATTATAATTTTATTAATTGTCGGCGTGTTTAAAAACTTTTTAAAATATAAAGCGGTTAGGTGCATTATGAACGGAATTAAACCGGTTATTGTTGGGTTGATTTTTTCAACGGGTTTATTCCTTGGCTTGCAAAACTTTTTGCCACAAATTACCAGTTTTTCAATTGAAGGCATAAGCTTTAACGCTTTAATTTTAATGGCCCTTTTAGGATTGGTTGCCTTTTTATACAAAAAATATAAAAAGAAAAACCTTTCGCCAATAGTTTTAATAGTTGTTTCCGCCATTTGCGGTATGATTATATTTTAAATAAAAATAACCCGTTAATCGACTTATAAGCCGATTAACGGGTGTTTTTTTGTTAATTATTTGTTTTCTTCATCCTTATTGTCGTTTGTTTCGTCAATTTTTTTAGGTGAAATAATGTCGGGCATTGAAAGACCGGCCATTTGGAAAACGTCGTTAAGAGGTGGTAGCGATTGCATCATACCTGAAACGAAGTTAGCGGTTGTAGTTTTACCGTTTTTTTCCGAGCCGTTATCCCAAACGGTGATTTTATCAATTTTAAGATTTTTAATAGCTTCAACTTGGGTTGCAACGAGCTTTTCAATTTTGTCGGCAATCATTAAGCGAGTAGCTTCGTTAGTGTCGCCACCGGCAGCTTTAACAATTTGAGCAAGACCTTCAGCTTGAGCGTTTAAAACTTCTCTCACACCACGAGCTTGAGCTTCCATTTTTGCGTAAATTGCGTCGGCTTCACCTTTTGCGTTACGGCGAATTCTTTCAGCTTCCGCTTCCGCTTCAAGTTCAATTTTTTCCTTTTTAATTTTAGCTTCAACTAAAACGTCGGCTTCTTGGGTTGCTTTTTCCTTTTCGGCACGGGTTGTTTCAGCGCTCTTTTCAGCTTTATAAGCTTCTTGAAGGGCTTGAGCTTGGCTAATTTTTTCAGCGGCTACGGCTCTTTTTTCAGCTTCGGCTTCCTTTTCACGAAGGGTTGCAATAGAGTCGGCAATTTGAACTTTTGCTTCGTTTTCACCTTTAATTGCTTCGGAGTCGGCGTTAGCAACTTGAATTCTTTGTTCCTTTCTTGCGTTTGCTTCACCAATAGCACCGTTTCTGTCGGCTTCGGCAACGGAAATTTTAGCGTCGTTTATAGCTTTTGCAGCTGCTTCTTTACCGAGAGCGGTAATGTAGCCCGATTCATCGGAAATATCGGTAACGTTAACGTTAATTAAACGCAAACCAATCTTTTTAAGTTCCCCTTCAACGTTGCGAGAAACGGCTTCAAGGAATTTATCACGGTCGGTATTAATTTCTTCAATGTCCATTTGAGCGATAACTAAACGGAGTTGACCGAAAATAATATCTTTTGCGAGTTCTTGAATTTGGTTAAGTTTTAAACCTAAAAGTCTTTCAGCGGCGTTTTGCATAATGCCAGGTTCAGTTGAAATACCAACGGTAAATATCGATGGAACGTCAATACGAATGTTTTGGCGAGATAGGGCGCTTTTTAGGTCAACGGCAATTGAAATTGGCGTTAAATCTAAAAATTCGTATGCTTGGAATAGCGGAACGATGAACGATACGCCACCGTGTAAGCATTTTGCCGAGCGGTGAGTGCCATCTTTATTAGATGAAACTTTACCATAAACAACCATGATTTTGTCGGAAGGGCACTTTTTAAAGCGAGTGGCAATAAGCAACAAAATCATTACGAGTAGCAACGGAACAATAACTACGAGAGCTACGATTCCAACGGAACTAATTAAAAGATTATTCATTTATATCCTCCAATTTAATATTTTTTTATTTTTAAAGTTTTTCAACAACGTAAGTATTGCCAATAATTTCGATAATTTTAACTTTATCGCCCGTTTTTATTGGTTCGGTTCCCTTTTGAATGGCGTTGAATTCGCAAAGCTTTTCGTTAAGGGTAATGTTAATTTTACCTTCACCACTATCTTTTGGTGGAATGGTTAAATAAACTTCTGCAGTTTTTCCAATTCCATCGCTTAACTGAACGTTGCCGTTTGATTGAAGTTTTATTAGCCATTTTAAAATAACCGCCATTAAAAGTAATGCAATCGTGCCGGAAACTAAGGCTGAAACGATTGATAGGGCAGGGTTTATTTCCCCTAAGGTAAAGCCGACCCAGCCACCTACGGTGAAAAATGCCGTAAGACCTCTAACGGTAAAAATTGATAGACCAACGTCGCTATCCATAGTCACGTCGGTTCCATCGGCGTCAACGTCGAAATCGGTATCAACGTCAGCGTCAACGTCGCCTTCACCGCCAAAACCAATTAGCATCAAAATAATTTGAACGACAAGCAAAACCGATGCAGGGCAGGCAATTAAGAAAAAGATTTTTTGAACGAGAGTTAATCCAGTCCACCACATAATTTTATATCTCCTTTATATAATTTGTTAATTAATGAGTTGAGTTTTGGTTTGTAATTTGAAAAAATAATTCTTCGCTACTATCTAATAGGTCGTTGGCAATTAGGGTTTGGCAAATTATTTTTAACGCAATTTCCAAACGCTTTTTTGCCCCTTTAGTTCTTTCATTATATTGAGAAAGTGCCTCTATAACGCATTTATCAACGTTTGAAAGGGAAAATTCGCTGTTTTGACAAACGTTGCAAATTAAAACGTAAAGGGTGCTTTCTTCAATAATGTCGTCGCTTTCGTCGTTAGGGTTGCCGTTAACGAAAAATAAAAGTTTATGGATATCGTCAAGTTTAACGGTCTTTCGCAAGCTGTTAATAATTAGTATGCGTGCAAGTTGATTTTTATTGTATTTTTTACCCTTTGGATTAGGTAAAAAGCCACGATTAACCCAATTTTGTAAGGTTGGCGTGCCTAAACCCGTAATGCTTTTAATTTGCGCCATAACAATGTCGCCACCGAGAAATAATATATTTAAAAAATCACTTGCGTTAGAGTTTTCTATATCTATTATCGAACCTGGAAACCTTTTCATAACACACCTCCCTTAATCTCATTGTGGTAATTATATCACGCATTCAAATGAATGTCAAATGGTTTTATATGAATTTTTAAAAATATTTTAAAATTTTTTTGTGGTGAATAGGGTTGATTTTTTTTGCCAATAACATTATAATAATTGGTAGTAATAAAAGACTAAAAGGGGACTAATATAATTTTATGACGGATGAAAGAATTAAAATTCTTGCCAAAAACTTGGTTAACTATTCAGTTTGCGCCGGCGAGGGCGATAAAGTTTTAATTGAGGCTTTTGGCATTGATAATAGCTTAGTAAAAGAACTTGTTAAGGAATGTTATAGGGTTGGGGCGTTGCCTTTCGTAACCCTTCGTGACCATGAAATTCAGCGGGAAATTTTGCTGGGAACGAGCAAACTTCACTGCGATTTTTGGGCTAAATACGATGGTTTTATTATGGATGAAATGGATTGTTATATTGGAATTCGTGGCGGGCTTAATTCCGCCGAGCTTTCCGACGTTCCAAGCGATAAAAACGAAATTTATAACCTTGGTTATTCTTTTCCCGTTCATCACTTAAAACGGGTTAAAAACACAAGGTGGGTAGTTTTGCGTTATCCAACCCCTGCAATGAGCCAAATGGCAAATATGAGCACGGAAGCTTTTGAAGACTTTTATTTTTCCGTTTGCAATTTAGATTATAGCAAAATGGATAGGGCGATGGATAGTTTAAAAGAGCTTATAATTAAAACGGATAAAGTTCGCATAGTTGCGCCTAATACCGACTTAACCTTTTCAATTAAGGGGATTGGTTGCAAAAAGTGTTCGGGGCATATGAACATTCCCGACGGTGAAATTTATTCAGCGCCCGTTAAAAATAGCGTAAACGGAACTATAACTTACAACACGCCTACAAGCTACGGTGGATATAAGTTTGAAAACGTTTCGCTCACTTTTGAAAATGGTAAAATTATTAAGGCAACTTCTAACAACACCGAAAAGCTTAACGCTATTTTGAACACCGACGAAGGTGCGAGATACGTTGGGGAGTTTGCGCTTGGAGTTAACCCTTTTATTACGAAACCAATGGGCGATATTTTATTCGATGAAAAAATTTCCGGTTCAATCCACTTTACGCCGGGCAGTTGCTACGACGATTGTTATAACGGCAACGAATCGGCAATTCATTGGGATTTAGTTTTAATTATGACCAAGGAATACGGCGGTGGTGAAATTTATTTCGACGACGTTTTAATTAGAAAGGACGGGCTTTTCGTTTTAGACCAGCTTAAATGTTTGAACCCGGAAAATTTAAAATAGTAGATTAATCACTCTTTTTAGGGTGATTTTTTTACGGTATTTCAACGGTTAGGGTGGGGAAAAAGTAAATTTAAAATATAATATTTTAACAAAAGGACACAATTTAAGCAAAAAATAGCAAAAATAACAAAAAAAATTGGCTTATGCTTAAAAAAGAATTAAAAAAATTTGACTTATTTTTCAAATTTGATATATAATAATAACGATAAAAAATTTTATTTGTTCTTAAAGGAGAATATATCATGGCAAATGTTAAAGTTGCAATTAACGGATTTGGTCGTATTGGCCGTTTAGCGTTCAGACAAATGTTTGGCGCAGAAGGTTATGAAATCGTTGCTATTAACGATTTAACAAGCCCAAAAATGCTTGCTCACCTTCTTAAATACGACTCAACTCAAGGCAATTATGCTAACGACCACAAGGTAGAATACAAGGATTCAGTTCTTGCTGAAGATGGCAAAACTGTCGTAACACCTGGTTCAATCACCGTTGACGGCAAAGAAATTACAATTTATGCTTGTCCAAAGGCAAGCGATCTTCCTTGGAAGGCTCTCGACGTTGACGTTGTTTTAGAATGCACAGGTTTCTACACTTCAAAGGCTAAGGCTCAAGCTCACATTGATGCCGGTGCTAAAAACGTTGTTATTTCGGCTCCTGCTGGAAACGACCTTCCAACCATCGTTTACAACGTAAACCACAAAACTTTAACTGCAAACGATCACATTATTTCAGCTGCATCTTGCACCACTAACTGTCTTGCTCCAATGGCTAAGGCTCTTAACGATGCTTATCCAATTCAAAGCGGTATTATGACAACCGTTCACGCTTACACAGGCGATCAAATGCCACTTGACGGTCCACAAAGAAAGGGTGACCTTCGCCGTTCTCGTGCAGCTGCCGTTAACATCGTTCCAAACAGCACAGGCGCAGCAAAGGCTATTGGTCTCGTTATTCCTGAACTTAACGGTAAACTTATCGGCGCTGCTCAACGTGTTCCAACTCCAACCGGTTCAACCACAATTTTAATTGCAGTTGTTAAGGGTAAGGATATTACTAAGGAAAGCATTAACGCAGCAATGAAAGCTCAAGAAACCGAATCATTTGGCTACAACACCGATGAAATCGTTTCAAGCGACGTTATTGGAATGAAGTATGGTTCACTTTTCGATGCAACTCAAACTATGGTTGCTAAAATCGACGACGATACTTATCAAGTTCAAGTTGTTTCTTGGTATGATAACGAAAATTCATACACAAGCCAAATGGTTAGAACAATTAAGTATTTCTCTGAAATCGTTGACTAATTTTAAAATTAAGGAGCAAGGCGTTTTGGTCTTGCTCTTTTATTTTTCACAAAAAAGCGGTAATAAGCGTAATATATAACGAAAACGTTTGACAATCAAAATTTTGTTTGTTATAATTTGGGCATAGATGGAGGTGCATTGCGCAAATAGTAGCAATAATTAAGAACTTCGCCGTTTTTTATTGTGAAAGGTGCGTTTTGCCGAAAGAAGCGTTTAGGCGAAAGAGCGCTTGCTTGGTTCAACATAATAAGATGTGTTGAATTGTCGTGGCGAATGCCACGGAGAGCTGTCAAAAATAAAGTATATTTTTGTTTATTTTTGTTAGCTTGTTCCATTGCAAGCTATTTTTTATTGGTAGCCGTAAGATATTAATTCTTTTTGGAATAGCCAATATAGCACCTTTTAAGTTTTTGTTTAAGTAGATAAACGTTTACTACCATCAAAAACTAAACCAATTACAATTTTAATCTTATTTTATAGCTAAGGAGCAAGAAAAATGAAAAAAACCGTTTTTGAAGGCGCTGCAACAGCGCTTGTCACACCATTTAATAGCGATGCAACCGTTGACTACGGCGCTTTAAAAGCCCTTGTTGAATGGCAAATTGAAAAGGGTATTAACGGCTTAGTTGCCTGCGGAACAACGGGCGAAGCTTCAACCCTAACCGATGATGAACATAGAAAAGTTATTTCCTACGTTGTTAAAGTTGCTAACGGAAGAGTTCCCGTTATTGCAGGAACGGGTAGTAACGATACGGAATACGCCCTCGATTTAACTCGCCACGCTTGCGACGAAGGGGCTGATGCAGTTTTGGTTGTTACTCCATATTATAATAAAGCAACCCAGCCTGGACTTATTAAAATGTTTGAAATGATTGCCGATAAGAGTAAAGCTCCGGTAATTTTATATAACGTTCCTTCAAGAACGGGCGTAAACATTGAACCGCTAACTTACAAGGCTCTTTGTGACCACGAAAATATCGTTGCCATTAAAGAAGCAAACGGAAATATTTCAAAAATCGTTGAAACCATGGCTTACGTTAACGGAAAGCTTGATTTATATAGTGGAAACGACGATCAAATCGTTCCGCTTTTATCTCTTGGTGGCAAGGGGGTTATTTCGGTTTTATCGAACATTTTACCTGCTGAAACCGTTGAAATGTGCAAAAAATTCCAAGCAGGCGACGTTAAGGGCGCTGCTCAAATTCAATACGATATGCACTTTATTATCGATGCGCTTTTCAGTGAAGTTAACCCAATTCCCGTTAAAGCGGCAACTTCGGCAATGGGCTTTGGCACTAATACTTTGCGTCTTCCGCTCACCCCAATGAGTGAAGATAAATACGTTAAAATGATTAATATTATGAAGGGATTAGGAATTAAACTATAATGATAAACGTATTGGTTTTTGGCTCAAATGGAAAAATGGGCGCTCACGTTAGAAACGTTTTAAATTCAAGCTCGACCTGTCAGCTTTTTTGCGGTGTCGACGCATTTAAAAAGGGCGATGAAAATTATAAATACTATTCTTCGCTTTCTCAAGTTGAAGGCAAGCCCGACGTTATTATTGATTTTTCTTTCCATTCTCTTTGTGGGGAGTTGTTAGATTACGCCGTTGAAAAATCCGTTCCTGTTGTTTTGTGCACTACGGGGTTTACCGATGATGAAAAGGCTAAAATTATAAAGGCTTCTGAAAAAATTGCAATTTTCTGGTCAGGAAATATGAGCTTAGGCATTTCTCTTTTAGTTGATTTTGCAAAAAAGACTGCTTTGGCTTTTCCTAACGCCGACATTGAAATTGTTGAAGCCCACCACAACAGAAAGGTTGACGCTCCAAGCGGAACGGCGCTTATGCTTGCTAATTCCGTTAAGGAAGCTCGCCCAAACGCTAACTTCGTTTTTGGCAGAAGTGGTGAAGGAAAGCGTAAGCCGGAAGATATTGGTATTCACGCATTAAGAATGGCAAATATCGTTGGCGAACACGAGGTTTTGGTTACAACCGAAACTCAACAAATTCTTTTAAAACACACCGCATACGACCGTGCTCTTTTTGCCGACGGGGCGGTGGCGGTTGTTCCTTTTATCATTTCAAAACAAAATGGAATTTTTGATATGAAGGACTATATTAAAGGCTAATTCTTACCGAAGGATAAATTTTATGTTACACTCAAATTTAAGCGTTAAAAACGGCAACTTATATTTTGCCGACGTTAATACAGTAGAGCTTTGCGAAAAATATGGAACACCGCTTATGCTTTTAGATGAAGGGCATATTCGTGGTCAAATGGCTTTATATAAGTCGATTATCTCAAAGTTTTTCCCAAAAGGCTCAACAATTTTATATGCATCAAAAGCGCTTTCTTTTAAGGAAATTTATCGCATTGCTAAAAGTGAGGGCATTGGAACGGATATTGTTTCCACCGGTGAACTTTACACTGCGGTTAGTGCGGGTTTCCCTCTTGAAAGGGCGTTTTTCCACGGCAATAATAAAATGGATAGCGACGTTTTATACGCAATGGAAAATGGCATTGGCTATTTTGTGGTTGACACTGCCGACGAACTTTTAGCGATTGATAGGCTTGCGAAGGAAAAATCGATTAAGCAAAAAATTCTTTTGCGTTTAACCCCAGGCATTGATCCGCACACTCACACGGCAATTTCTACCGGCAAGGTAGATAGTAAGTTTGGAACGGCAATCGAAACGGGACAAGCTATGCAAATAGTTGAAAAGGCTCTAAGTTTAAAGAACGTACATTTAAGCGGTTTCCATTGTCACATTGGTTCGCAAATTTTTGAAATTGCTCCTTTTTGCGATGCCGCCGATATTATGATCGACTTTATTTCTCAAACCAAGGCAAAGCTAAACTTTGAACCGGAATATCTTAATCTTGGCGGTGGCTTCGGCGTTAGATACGTCGAAAGCGACGCAACTATTGATTTAGAAGAAGCTTTATCTAACGTTTCCGCTCATTTAAACGCAACCAGCAAGAATAAGGGTGTTAACTTACCTAAAATTTTGTTCGAGCCAGGTAGGTCAATCGTGGCTGCGGGCGGTATAACTCTTTATAGCGTTGGCAGTATTAAAGAAATTTCAGGATATAAAAACTACGTTTCCATTGACGGGGGAATGACTGATAATCCACGATATGCTCTCTATCAATCGGCTTACACCGTTTTAACTGCTAATAAAATGGACGAGCCTTGTAATTATAAATGCACTATTGCAGGTAGGTGTTGTGAAAGTGGCGACTTAATTCAAGAAGACGTTTTAATTGCCAAGCCAACTCGTGGTGATAAAATTGCCGTTCTTTGCACGGGTGCTTATAACTACGCAATGGCTTCAAATTACAACAGAGTTCCTCGTCCACCGATTGTAATGATTAACGAAGGTAGCGATAGGGTAGTAGTTAAAAGGGAAAGTTTTGAACATTTAACCGCATTAGATATTTGATAAAATTCGCCATAAAAAACGTGGCGAATTTTTTATTTCACAAACATTTCACATTTATAACTTTTTAATAACATAATTGGGGTATATAATAAACTCGTAAAATAAGAATATTCACATTTTTTTGTTTTTCATATTTTTTCTTCCTATTTAAAAAGAGTAGAACGCAAAGGTAAAGCCTTTGCGTTTCTATTTTTTATAAACTATTAAAATCAATTGACAATTTTTCTATATATATTATATAATAGGAAAGCGCCTAACGAATAATTAAGGGTTTTTATTTTAAAAAAATCAATAAAAGTCAAATAAATTTGCAAATTTTAAAAGTACAAAAATAATTTAAAAAATTTTATAAAATTGCAAAAAAATCGTTGACTTATTATTTGTTATGTTGTATTATAAGAAAGCTGTGTAATAAGGGTTGAGGCAGGAAGTTACTTAAACCTTTACAAGTTAGTTCGAAATGGCTTGTAAAAATAGGAAGATAATTTCTGCTGACAATTGTGGAGATTTAATCTCTGCGACTAACCGAATGATATCAAATGAGGTCATCTGCTTACACACAGCGCAGGTGATTTTTTATTTGAGACGCATTCGATACACACGGCGGTGTTGTTGCAAATTTGCAAAAAAGACTGCAAAAAAAAGTTGTAAGTTTTTTGTAAAGATTAAATAGTTAGCCACTATGCAACAAAAAAGTTAGTATAAATTGGAGGAAAAATTAAAATGGCTGGACAAAAAATTAGAATTAAACTCTCAGCTTACGATCACACAACGGTTGATCAAGCAACAAACAAAATTGTTGAAACAATGAAGAAAGCTGGCGCAAAAGTTAGCGGTCCTATTCCACTACCAACGGAAAGAGAAATCGTTACAATTTTGCGTTCACCACACAAGTATAAGGATAGCCGTGAGCAATTTGAATTAAGAACTCACAAAAGACTTATCGATATTTACTCGTCAAACGCTAAAATTTTGGATAGTGTTCAACTTCCAGCAGGCGTTGACGTAAAAATCAAATTAAACTAATAAATAAAAAAATTTTTAATAATACACGGAGGTGAACTTTACCATGCGTAAAGCAATCATTGGAAAGAAGTTAGGTATGACTCAGGTCTTTTCCCCAGATGGAAAAGTAATCCCAGTCACCGTTATCCTTGCCGGTCCATGTCCAGTAGTTCAAGTTAAAACCGTTGAACGTGATGGATATTCTGCCGTTAAGCTCGGATATGAAAAAGTAAGTGAAAAGGCTTTAAACAAGCCTGAACTTGGTTTATTTAAGAAGATTGGTGTTGAACCATGCAAAATTCTTAAAGAATTCCGTTTAGAAGAAATTGGCGACTTAGCTGTTGGTTCAGTTATCACTGCTGACACTTTTGCAGCTGGCGACAAAGTTGACGTTGTTGGAACAACCAAAGGTCATGGTTTCAGTGGCGTAATTAAAAGATGGAATCAACACAGATTAAAGGAAACTCACGGTGTAGGCCCTGTTCACAGAGAAGTAGGTTCTATGGGCGCTATTTCTAACCCATCAAGAGTTTTCAAAAACAAGCACATGCCAGGTCAATACGGTGTTGAAAGGGTAACCATTCAAAACCTTGAAATTGTTAAAGTTGACGTAGCAAGAAACGCAATTTTGGTTAAGGGCGCAGTTCCTGGTCCAAAGGGCGGAATCGTTACAATTTGCAATAGCGTAAAAGCATAAGGAGGTTAAGTCATGTCAAGCATTAAATTATACAATATGAAAGCGCAAGAAACTGGCTCAATCGAATTGAATGACGCATTATTCGCTGTTGAATATAACGAACCACTTATTCATCAAGCTGTTGTGACCAGACTTTGCAACGAAAGACAAGGAACAAAAAGTTCATTAACAAGAACTGAAGTTCGTGGCGGTGGCAGAAAGCCATATCGTCAAAAGGGAACGGGTAATGCACGTCAAGGCTCAACAAGAGCTCCACAATGGATTAAAGGTGGCGTTGTATTTGCTCCAAAGTCAAGAGATTTCTCAAAGAAAATGAACCTTACCGCAAAGAGAACGGCAATGTTTTCAGCTTTATCTAAGAAGGTTGCCGACGGTGAATTCTTCGCAATCGACGAAATTAGCGTAGCAAACGGTAAGACAAAGGAAATTATTGAATTTATTAACGCATTTAAGTTTGAAAAGACTGTTTTAATTGTTATGTGCGATTCAAACGACTTAGTAATTAGAGCATGTTCAAACCTTAAAAAAGTTACAACTCTTCCTGTTGAACAACTCAACACCTACGATATCGTTAAAAACAGCGTTGTTGTTCTCGCTAAGGGTTCTATCGAAAAATTACAGGAGGTCTATGGTAAATAATGGATGCTAGAGATATTATTTTAAGACCGATTTTAACAGAAAAGAGTTATGCTGATATTGCAACCAAGAAATACGTTTTCCAAGTTGCTAAAAAGGCAAACAAAACTGAAATTAAACTTGCAGTTGAAGAACTTTTCGGCGTTAAAGTAGAATATGTAAACACAGTAAATTGCCGTGGTAAGCTTAAAAGAATGGGACGCAACGAAGGTCGCACACCTGACTTTAAGAAGGCAATCGTTCAATTAAAGGCTGACAGTAAAGAAATTGAATTCTTTACATCGTTGTCTTAATTAAGGGAGGCAAAAGAAAATGGCTATTAAAAGATATAAACCAACTTCGCCTGCTCGTCGTTTTATGTCGGTTAGCACCTACGAGGAAATTACTACTAATAAGCCTGAAAGGTCACTTCTTGAAGAAAAGAAGAAAACCGGTGGTAGAAACGCACAAGGCAAAATTACTGTTCGCCATCACGGCGGTGGAAATAAAATTAAATACCGTATTATCGACTTTAAGAGAAATAAAGACGGTATTCCAGCAACCGTAAGAAGCATTGAATACGATCCAAACAGAAGCGCTAACATTGCACTTTTAGTATACGCTGACGGCGAAAAGAGATATATTCTTGCTCCTGTTGGTATTAGCGTTGGCGACAAGCTTTTAAGCGGTCCAACTGCTGATATTAAGGCTGGTAATGCTTTAGCAATCGACAACATTCCTGTTGGTACAATGATTCACAACATTGAACTTCAACCAGGTAAAGGTGGTCAATTTGCAAGAGCAGCAGGCATGAGCGCTCAACTTATGGCTAAGGAAGGCAAGCTTGCAACACTTAAAATGCCAAGTGGTGAAATGAGATACGTTTCAATTTACTGTAAAGCAACAATCGGACAAGTTGGTAACGTTGACCACGAAATCGTTCGTATTGGTAAAGCTGGTAAAGTTAGACATATGGGTATCCGTCCTACCGTTCGTGGTTCTGTAATGAACCCATGCGATCACCCACATGGTGGTGGTGAAGGTAAGAGCCCAATTGGTAGACCAGGTCCTGTTACTCCATGGGGTAAGCCAGCACTCGGTTACAAGACTAGAAAGAAGAAGAATAAGTCTAACAAATTTATTCTTAAGCGTGTTAATTAAGGAGATTTAATATGAGTAGAAGTATTAAAAAAGGACCTTACGTGCATGAAAAGCTTCTTAAAAGAGTAGAAGCTTTAAATGCTGAAAATAAGAAAACTGTTTTAAAAACATGGTCAAGAGCGTCAACAATCTTCCCACAAATGGTTGGTCACACAATCGGCGTTTACGATGGAAGAAAGCACGTTCCTGTATATATTACTGAAGATATGGTTGGTTGCAAGTTAGGTGAATTTGCTCCTACCAGAACCTTTAAGGGACACGCTGGTGGTAAGACCACTGGTGGAAGATAATAAGGAGGAGATAACACATGGCTGGAAATATGAAGAAAAAGACGGCTCGTATTCGTGAAACACGTGATAACAGACCAAGAGCTTGTGCTAAGTATATTAGAATCTCTCCTTATAAGGTAAGAGTAGTTCTTGATATTATTAGAGGTAAGAGTGTTAACGAAGCCGTTGCAATTTTAGAAAACTGCACAAAAGCTGGCGCATTGCCAATTAAGAAGGTAGTTTTATCAGCAGCAGCTAACGCTGAACACAACCTTAACATGAACGTTAGCGACTTAAAGGTTGCTGAATGCTATGCTGACATGGGTCCAACTCTTAAGAGAATGCAACCTATGGCTCACGGTAGAGGCTTTAGAATCTTAAAGCGTACAAGCCACATCACTGTTGTGCTTGATGCAATGGCTAAGTAAGGAGGACGTTATGGGACAAAAAGTTAATCCGCACGGTTTAAGAGTTGGCGTAATTAAAGAATGGGATACCAAATGGTATGCTGATAAGAAGGAATATGGACTTCTTTTAAAAGAAGATTACGTTATCAGAGAATATATTAAGAAAAAATATTATCACGCAGCAATTTCTAAAATTTTAATTGAAAGAGCTGCTCAAAGAGTAGCAATCACCGTTTACACAGCAAAACCTGGTGTGTTAATTGGTCAAAAGGGTGCTGAAATTGAAGTAATTAAGAAAGAAATTTCTAAACTTGCTAAAAATAAGCCGGTTGCTATTAGCATTATTGAAATTAAAAAGCCAGATTGCGATGCTCAACTTATTGCTGAATCAATCGCATCTCAACTTGAAAAGCGTGCATCTTTCAGAAGATGTATGAAACAATCAATTTCACGTGCTATGAGAATGGGCGTGAAGGGTATTAAGGTTATGGTTAGTGGTCGTTTAGACGGCGCTGAAATTGCTAGAAGTGAACAATATCACGAAGGTTCAATTCCACTACAAACCTTAAGAGCTGATATTGACTATGGATTTAGCGAAGCTTTAACAACCTTTGGTATCATCGGTATTAAAGTTTGGGTATACAAAGGCGAAATCCTTAGCGTAAAGAGAGAAGGAGGCGAGTCTTAACATGTTAATGCCTAAAAGAGTAAAAAGACGTAGAGTACACCGTGGTAGAATGACAGGTAAGTGCACGAAAGGCAATAAAATTGCTTACGGTGAATTCGGTCTTGTAGCAGATAGTTCAGCTTGGGTTACTTCAAACCAAATTGAAGCTGCTCGTATCGCTATGACAAGATTTATCAAGCGTGGTGGACAAGTTTGGATTGATATTTTCCCACACAAGCCAGTAACAAAGAAGCCTGCAGAAACTCGTATGGGTTCTGGTAAAGGTTCAGTTGAATACTGGGTTGCAGTTGTTAAACCAGGCAGAGTTATGTTTGAAATTGCTGGTGTTGACGAAGCAGTTGCTCGTGAAGCATTAAGACTTGCAAGTCACAAACTTCCAGTTAAAACAAAAATTATTAAGAAAGAAACTATTGTAGAAGGCGGTGAGGGCTAATGAAAGCTAAAGAAATTCATGAAATGACAAACGAAGAGCTTACATTAAAGCTCGCTGGACTCAAAGAAGAGTTATTTAACCTTCGTTTCCGTCACGCAGTTGGTCAACTCGAAAACCCAATGCTTATTAACTCAGTTAAGAAGGACATTGCAAGAGTTAAAACCGTTATCCGTGAAAGAGAAATTAAGAAGGCTTAAGGGAGATAACTACTATGAGAAATTTAAGAAAAGAAAGAGTTGGAATCGTTTCTTCCGACAAAATGGATAAAACAGTAGTTGTTGTTGTAGAACAAAAGGCTAAACACCCACTCTACAAGAAAACAATCACAACCTCTAAGAAGTTCAAAGCTCACGATGAAGAAAATGCTTGTGGCATTGGCGATAAAGTAAGAATCGTTGAATGCAGAAAGCTCAGCAAGGACAAGAATTGGAGAGTAGCCGAAATTATTGAAAAGGCTAAGTAATTTGGGAGGAAAGCAGAATGATTCAACCACAAACAAGATTAAAGTCTGCAGACAACTCAGGCGCAAAAGAAATTATGTGCATTAGAGTTCTTGGCGGTTCTTTTAGAAAAACTGGTAATATCGGTGACGTTATTGTTGCAAGTGTTAAAACTGCAACTCCAGGTGGAGCTGTTAAGAAGGGTGACGTTGTTAAAGCAGTTATTGTAAGATCAGCTAGCGGTCTTAGAAGACCAGATGGCACACACATTAAGTTTGACGATAATGCTGCTGTTATTATCGATCAAAACAAGCAACCACGTGGAACACGTATTTTTGGACCTGTTGCTCGTGAGCTTAGAGAAAAAGATTATATGAGAATTATTTCTCTTGCTCAAGAAGTTCTTTAATAGGGAGGCATTAAAATGAAAGTTAAAAAGAATGATACGGTTTTAGTGCTAACTGGTAAAGATAATGGCACTGTTGCAAAAGTAATTAAGGCTTTTCCAAGTGAAAACAAAATTCAAGTTGAAGGCGTAAACGTTCAAAAGCGTTCTAAAAAAGCTCGTTCACCAAAGGAAACAAGCGGTATCGTTGAACAATTTGGTAAGATTGATGCTTCTAACGTTTTAGTAATTTGCCCTGTATGCGGTAAAGCAACAAGAGTAGGTTACAAAGTTGTAGACGGCAAAAAGATTAGAGTTTGTAAGAAAGAAGGCTGTGGCGCTTCACTTGAAGTAGCTAAGGAAACAAAGGCTACTAAGAAAGCTACTAAAACTGCAACTAAAAAGACGGCAGAAAAGAAAACCACAAAGAAAACAGCTGAAAAAGCTACAACCGAAAAGAAAACAACAACCAGAAAGAAAAAGGCTGACGCCGAATAAAGGAGAGAATTATGGCAGGTAAAAAAACTCAGGTTGCTAAAGAAGCTGCAACCGAGAAATATGTTAGCCGAGTAAGAGAAATGTATAACAAAGAAGTTGTACCTTATCTTATGAAGCACTTTAACTATAAGAACGTAAACCAAGTTCCAAAGCTTGTTAAAATTACAATCAATGGCGGTCTTGGCGATATTAAAGATAATGCAAAGAGCATTCAATTAGTTCAACAAGAACTTGCGCAAATCGCAGGTCAAAAGCCAGTTTTAACAACCGCTAAAAAGTCAGTTGCTAACTTCAAAGTAAGAGTTGGCATGAACGTTGGTGTTAAGGTGACGCTTCGTGGTGAAAGAATGTATGAATTCTTTGACAAATTGGTATCTATCGCTCTTCCAAGAGTAAGAGACTTTAGAGGAGTTCCTTCAAAGTCATTCGATGGTAGAGGAAACTATGCTATGGGTGTAAAAGAACAACTTATCTTCCCTGAAATTCAATACGATCAAGTTGATAAAGTAAGAGGTTTCGATATTTGTTTCGTTACCACAGCTAAAACCGACGAGGAAGCTCGTGAGCTTTTAAAGGCAATGGGTATGCCTTTCAAAGCTAATTAAGGAGATATAATATGGCAAAGAAAGCTATGATAAATAAACAACAGAGAACACCAAAGTTTTCAACACGTGCTTACACAAGATGTAGCATTTGTGGAAGACCACACTCTGTAATTCGTAAATACGGAATCTGCAGAATTTGCTTCAGAAATTTGGCATATAAAGGTCAAATTCCTGGCGTAAAGAAGGCAAGTTGGTAAGGAGGTAAATTGAAATGACAGATCCAATAGCAGATATGCTTACAAGAATTAGAAATGCTTTGGTTGGAAAGAAAGAAGTCGTTGAAATTCCTGTTTCCAACATTAAGAAAGAAATTGCAAAAATTCTTCTCGACGAAGGATATATCAACGGTTTTGAAATCGTTGGCGAAGGTATTGACAGCTTAATTAAAGTTGAGCTTAAATATGGTCCTAAGGGCGAAAGAGTTATTACAGGCCTTAAAAGAGTTTCAAAACCAGGTCTTAGAATTTACGCAGGCTACGATGAACTTCCAAAAGTTCTTGGTGGAATGGGCATTGCTATCATTTCAACACCAAAGGGCGTAATGACAGACAGAAAGGCTAGAAAAGAACACCACGGTGGCGAAGTTCTCGCTTACATTTGGTAATTAGGAGGTAATTTATTATGTCAAGAATTGGTAAAGCTCCTATTTCTATTCCAGCTGGAGTTAGTATTGAAATTACTGAAAACCTTTTAACCGTTAAAGGTCCAAAGGGAACGCTTACACAAGATTACGACGGTAGTGTTATTTCAGTTAAGGTAGAAGGCAACGAAATTATTGTTGAACGTGCAAACGACCAAGGTCCAGTGCGTGCAAAACACGGTTTATATAGAGCGCTTCTTCAAAACATGGTTATTGGTGTAACCAACGGTTATGAAAAAAGTCTTATTGTAAACGGTGTAGGTTGGAAAGTTAACATGCAAGGCGAAAAACTTATCCTTAACGTAGGTTTTTCACACCCTGTTGAATTTTCACCAGTTGCTGGTATTAAATTAGCATGTCCATCACAAACAGAAATTACTGTTAGTGGTATTGACAAAGTTGCCGTAGGTCAAACTGCTGCAATGTTAAGAGCTATTAGAAAACCTGAACCTTACCATGGTTACGGTATCCGTTATAAGGATGAAGTAATCGAACGTAAGGAAGGTAAGACTGCTGGTAAATAAAGGAGTAAAATGATATGATTTCAAAAATCGATAAGAATAAAGACAGATTGAAAAGACATGAACGTATCAGAAAAAAGATTTCTGGAACGGCTGAATGTCCAAGACTTAGCGTTTATAGAAGTCTTAACCATATTTACGCACAAATCATTGATGACGTTGCAGGCAATACTTTAGTTGCTTGCTCAACTGTTGAAAAGGCACTTGCAAGTGAAATTTCAGGCAAATCAAAAAGCGAAATTGCAACAATCGTTGGTAAAAAGCTTGGCGAAAAGGCTCTTGCAAAAGGCATTAAGCAAGTTGTGTTCGACAGAGGTGGTTACTTATATATCGGTAGAGTAAAAGCATTAGCTGACGGCGCAAGAGAAGCCGGTCTTGATTTCTAATAGGAGGAGCGTAGAATTATGGCAAGAGAAAACAGACCTTCAAGAAGACCAGAAGAAAAAGATGGTCTTAATAAGAAGTTAATTGCGGTTAACCGTGTTACTAAGGTTGTTAAGGGTGGTCGTAAAATGCGTTTCTCAGCTCTCGTTGTTATCGGTGACGAAAACGGCAGAGTTGGATACGGAATGGGTAAAGCAAACGAAGTTCCAGAAGCTATTGAAAAGGCTACACAACAAGCTAAGAAGAGCATGATTAAAGTTGCTCTCGTTAATAACACAATTCCATACAAAGTAATTGGTAAATTCTCTCGTGGTTCAGTGTTAATGATGCCAGCTGAAGAAGGTACTGGTGTTATTGCCGGTGGTCCAGTTCGTGCGGTAATGGAAGCATGTGGTATTAAGAACATTAGAACAAAATCTCACGGTTCAAACAACCCAATCAATATGGTTAAAGCTGTTATTGAAGGACTTAAAGAGCTTAGAACTGCTGAGGAAGTTGCAGCACTTCGCGGTAAAACCGTTGAAGAAATTTTAGGATAAGGGGGAAGATAAAAATGGCAGAAAAGCAATTAAAAATTACTCTTATCAAAAGTACAATCGGCTGTTTAAAGTCACAAAAAGAAACAGTTGAATCACTTGGACTTAAAAAAATCAATCAATTCAAAATTCACAACGATAACGCAGCTTTACAAGGTAAACTTGCTAAGGTTAGCCACCTTGTGAAAGTTGAAAGCTTATAAGAGGTGAGAATTATGAGATTAGAAAATTTATCACCTGCAGAAGGCGCAAGAACTTCTAAAAAGAGAGTTGGACGTGGTATCGGCTCAGGCACAGGTAAAACGTCAACAAAAGGTCACAAGGGTCAATGGGCTCGTAGTGGCGGTGGTGTTCGTCCTGGTTTTGAAGGCGGTCAAATGCCTTTAACAAGACGTGTTCCAAAGCGTGGCTTTAATAATTTCTTCAAAAAGATTTACACAATCGTTAACGTTGAAACACTTAACAGCTTAGCTGAAGGCACCGAAGTAACTTATGAAGTTTTATTCGCTGCAGGTCTTATTAAAGACGTTAAAAACACTATTGGCCTTAAGGTTTTAGGAAATGGTGAATTAAAAGTTAAATTAACCGTAAAAGCTCGTGCTTTCACAGCTTCAGCAAAAGAAGCTATTGAAAAAGTTGGCGGAACTTGCGAAATTATTTAATTTTTAACAAAACAATTTTCTAAGCGGAGGTTGAAATGTTTGAAACTTTAAAGAAAGCGTTGAAAATAAAGGAAATTAGACTTAAAATTCTTTTTACTTTATTGATAATTCTTGTTTACAGAATAGGATGCTACATTCCTGTTCCGGGTATTGGTGGAAAATTATTCACCGATGCTGATTTAGCTTCAGTTTCATACCTTAATATTATGAGTATGATGACTGGTGGTTCTTTACAAAACGGAACTTGGTTTGCAATGGGTATTGGACCGTATATTAATGCGTCTATTATTATCCAACTTTTAACAGTAGCAATCCCAGCACTCGAAAGACTTACTCGCTTAGGTGAAGAAGGTCAAAAGAAAATAGCAAAACTTACCAGATACGGCGCATTAATTTTAGCGGTTGTTCAATCAATTGGTATTTTAGTTAACTATGGTCCAAACATTATCGTTGACGGATCATCAATCGTTAACTTCGTTGGCGGTCAAAAGTGGCTTGTTTATATTTTCTGCGTTGTTTTCTATGCGTCAGGAACACTTGCTACCGTATGGCTCGGCGAAAGAATTACCGACTACGGCGTTTCAAATGGTATTTCACTTTTAATTTTCGTTGGTGTATTAGCAACCGCAGGACAATATTTCCTTAATATGATTACTAATACCTTCGGAAATGGAGGCGACTTAATTCATTTCTGGAAGTTAATTGGCTATATTGCAGTTATAATCGTTGTTTTTGCAGGTATCGTTACAGTTGATCTTGCAGAAAGAAAAATTCCAGTTCAATATGCAAAACGTGTTCAAGGAAGAAAGATGTATGGCGGTCAATCAACCGTTATTCCAATTAAGGTAAACGCATCTGGTGTTATGCCACTTATCTTCTCTTTCTCAATCCTTTCACTTCCTGAAATGATTGCAACAATCTTCTGGCCAAATAGCAAATTCGTTATTTGGTGGCAAAGATGGATGGGAACAAGTTCATGGGTATATATGATCGTTTTATGTTTACTCATTTTAGGTTTTGCATTCTTCTATGCTTCAATTCAATTTAAACCTGAAGAAATTTCAAGAAGTATTCAACAAAACGGTGGTAATATTATCGGTATTAGACCTGGTAAGCCAACCACAGATTACTTAAAGAGAATTCAAAACAGAATTACACTTTTCGGTGCAATTTTCTTAGCTATCACAGCATTAGTTCCAGCGATTTTATTTAGATTAATCGATCCTGCTAGTTCTGCCGTGTTTAGCGCAACAGGTTTATTAATTTGCGTTTCAATAGCACTTGAATTTAATAATGCTCTCGAATCACAAATCATGATGAAGCAATATAAAGGTTTCTTAAAATAAAAATTAAAAAAACTTTTCAATTATTCGAGAGGAATCATGAATATAATTTTACTTGGTGCGCCTGGTGCCGGAAAGGGCACTCAGGCAAGCCAAATTTGCGAAAAATATAATGTAAAACATATATCAACCGGTGATATTTTTCGTGAGAACATAAAAGAAAATACACCCCTTGGCATTTTAGCCAAGTCGTATATAGATAATGGCAATCTCGTTCCAGACGAAGTGACCATTGAAATCGTTAAAGAGAGAGTTTCTTGTGACGATTGTAAAAACGGTGTATTGCTTGATGGTTTTCCACGAACCGTCGCTCAGGCTGAAGCATTAAAGAAGTTTTTGCAAGTTGACGTTGTAATTGATATTAGCGTTCCTCTTGAAAAGTTGATGAGAAGAATTACAGGTAGAAGGGTGTGCGAAGCGTGTAAAGAAAGTTTCCACGTTAAAAACCTTGGTGATAATCAAACGGTTTGTCCTGCTTGTGGTGGAAAACTTATTCACCGTGAGGACGATAATGAGGAAACGGTTGCTTCAAGGCTAAGCGTTTACACAAAACAAACGGCACCTTTAATTAACTTCTACAAAAGAGCGGGCATCTTAAAAACGGTTAATGGAAACCAAACCCCACAAGATGTTTTTAATGAAATTGTTGAGGCTCTTAAAAAATGATATACGTTAAAAATAAGTCTGAAATTGATCAAATGAGAAAGGCGTGTCAAATTGTTGCCGACGTTCTCAAAATAATGGAAGACAACGTTAAGATTGGTGTTAAAACATCTTATCTTGACAAGTTAGCTTATGACTACATTGTAGGGTGTGGCGCAAAACCATCGTTTTTAGGTTACGGCGGTTTTCCTTCAACGATATGTTGTTCAATTGATGAGCAAGTCGTTCACGGCTTTCCATCGGAACGAGTTTTAAAAGAAGGAGAAATCGTTAGTATTGACGTGGGTGCATATAACGGTTTTCACGGCGATGCGGCAAGAACGTTTTTGGTTGGAAACGTTTCACCTGAAAAGAAAAAGCTCGTTGAAGTGACTAAGGAATGTTTCTTTAAAGGTATTGAAGGAATTCGTTCCGGAAGTTATCTTGGCGACATAGGCGGAGCAATTCAAGAATATGCTGAAAGCTTTGGCTACTCGGTAGTTCGTGAAATGGTAGGTCACGGAGTTGGCAGAAATTTGCACGAAGACCCATCAGTTCCTAATTACGGGCGCAAGCGCACGGGAGTTAGGCTTAGAAGGGGAATGACTCTTGCCATTGAACCTATGATAAACATGGGTGGACACCAAGTTAATATTAACGGTTGGGAATGTGTGACACGTGACGGACTTCCGTCAGCTCACTATGAAAACACCGTTTTAATAACTGACGATGGTGTTGAAATACTCACATTAAGGTAAAATAATAAATTTGGAGGACGGACATTTGTCAAAGAATGATGTTATTGAGGCAGAAGGCGTAATTTTAGAAGCCTTGCCAAACGCAACATTTAAAGTCAAACTATCTAATGGTTTCGTTATAACGGCTTATATTTCCGGAAAGTTAAGAATGAATTACATTAAAATTATTCCAGGCGATACGGTTAAGCTTGAAATGAGTCCATACGACCTTACAAAAGGTAGGATAGTATGGCGTAGCAAAACCTAAAAATTTATTTAATTTCTAAAAATTTGGAGGAAAGAATTATGAAGGTAAGACCATCTGTTAAACCTATGTGCGATAAGTGCAGAGTTATTAAGAGAGAAGGCAAAGTAATGGTAATCTGCTCAAAAAATAAAAGTCACAAGCAACGCCAAGGCTAATTAAAGCAGGTAACTCATCGGGGTTTTAGCGGTATCATTCCAAACCGTTAAAATTTTTCGATTATATATAGATAACACTAAAATAAATAAACACAACATTTTTTGGAGGTATGAAAATCAATGGCTCGTATTGCTGGTGTTGATTTACCAAGAGAAAAGCGTGTAGAAATAGGTATCACATATATTTTTGGTATCGGCAGATCTACCGCTCAAAAGATTTTGCAAGAAACAGGCATAAATCCTGATACAAGAGTTAAGGATTTAACTGAAGACGATGTATCAAAATTAAGAGATTACATCGAAAAGAACCTTCGTGTTGAAGGTGAATTAAAGTCAGAAATTAGCTTGAACATCAAGCGTCTAAGCGAAATTGGATGCTATCGTGGTGTTCGTCATAGAAAGGGCTTACCTGTAAGAGGTCAAAGCACTAAGAGAAACGCAAGAACCCGTAAGGGTCCACGCCGCACGGTCGCTAAAAAGAAGACCGCTGGTAGATAAGGAGATTAGAAAATGGCTGTTAAAAAAGTTATTAAAAAACGTAGAGAACTTAAAAAGATTGATAAAGGTCAAGTTCATATTAAATCTTCTTTCAACAATACAATTATCACCATTACCGATACAAACGGCAACACAATTTCACACTGCTCATCAGGTGCTTTAGGCTTCCGTGGTAGCAGAAAATCAACTCCATTCGCAGCTCAACAAGCTTGTGAAGTAGCAGCAAAGGCAGCAATGGAACACGGTTTAAGAAGCGTTGAAGTTTTCGTAAAAGGTCCTGGTCAAGGCAGAGAGTCTGCTATTAGAGCTCTTGGCGTATGTGGTATTGAAGTAACTCTTATTCAAGATGTTTCACCAATCCCACACAACGGATGTCGTCCACCAAAACGTCGTAGAGTATAATAAGGAGGTTTACTATGGCTAAATATACAGGTTCAAAATGTCGTTTATGCAGAAGAGAAGGCGCTAAGCTTTTCTTAAAGGGTGATAGATGCTATAAAGATAGCTGTCCATTCTCAAGAAGACCAGTAGCTCCTGGCGTTCACGCTCAAACAAGAAAGAAGTCTTCTGAATACTGCTTACAACTTCGTGAAAAGCAAAAAACAAAGAGAATTTATGGTGTTTTAGAAGGTCAATTCAGAGAATACTATGAAAAAGCTGATAGAATGAGAGGTATTACCGGTGAAAACATGCTTTCTTTATTAGAAAGACGTTTAGATAACGTTGTTTTCCGTTTAGGTTTAGCTGCATCTCGTTCACAAGCTCGTCAATTAGTTACTCACGGACACTTCACCGTTAACGGTAAAAAGGTTGACATCGCTTCATACAGCATTAAGCTTGGCGACGTTATTGCCGTTAAAGAAAACAAAAAAGATAATAAATATTTCACAGCTCTTAAGGGTTTAGAAAAGAGTAATTCAATTCCAAAATGGCTTGAATATAACACAGAAACACTATCAGGAAAAGTAATTGCGTTACCTGCACGTGAAGATATTACAGATTCAATTGCAGAACACATGATTGTCGAATTGTATTCTAAGTAATACTAAATAACGAAACTTAGGAGGTAGTTTTTCTATGATGGAAATAGAAATGCCAAAAATTGAAGTGGAAGAAGACCAGTCTCAACGCTACGCTAAAATTACTTTAGAACCGTTAGAAAAGGGACTTGGCATCACGCTTGGTAATTGCTTGAGAAGAACTTTGCTTTCTGCACTTCCTGGCGTTGCCGCTCAAGGTATTAAATTTGCGCCTTCACTCAACGTTCGCCACGAGTTTTCAACTATTAACGGCGTTAAGGAAGACGTAACTGAAATTGTTTTAAACATTAAGGAAATTGCTTTCAAGGTAAATTTAACTGATAGCTCTTATAAAACACAAGTAAGCATCTCTAAAAAAGGTCCTTGCATTATAACCGCCGGCGATTTAGAGCTTCCTAGTGAATTGGAAGTTCTAAACCCAGAGGCTTACATTTGCACGGTTGACAATAACGGACTATTCGAAGCGGAATTAACCGTTGGTCGTGGTCGTGGATATAAGGGTGCTGAAAATAATAAAACTGATGAAATCGACTTTATTCCAATCGATTCTAAATATGCTCCCGTTGAAAAGGTTAGCTACGTTGTAGAATCAAAACGAGTTGGTCAAAACACTGACCTTGATAAACTTGTTTTAGAAGTTTGGACAAACGGCGCTTTCTCAGGTAGAGAAATTGTTAGCTTAGCGGCTAAAATTATTGAAGAACACATTCACATTCTCGTTGGTCTTAGCAACGCAATAAGCGGAATTGACTTTTTAGTTTCACAAGAATCTGATGCTCTTCCAAAAATATTGGAAATGAGCATTGAAGAAATGGAGCTTTCAGTTCGTTCTTATAACTGCTTAAAGCGTGCGGGTATTCACACCGTTGAAGATATTACCAAAAAGACTATGGACGATATGTTAAAAGTTCGTAATTTAGGCAAGAAATCGTTAGATGAAGTAATTTTAAAACTTGCTAGTTACGGATTAACACTCAAAGAACAGGAGGATTAATAAAATGCCAAGAAAATTAGGTATGAAAACCGCTCACAGAATGGCAATTATCAAAAATCAAGCTTCTAATTTGTTATGGTATGGAAGAATTGAAACAACTCAAGCTAAAGCTAAGGAACTTCGTTCTTACGTAGAAAAGGTTTTAACACTTGCTATTAATTCTTATGAAGATACCGTTGAAGTGACCGTTAGCAAAAAGGGTCTTGACGGCGTTGTTAAAGAAGTTAAGGTTGTTAAGGATGGTGGCAAAAAACTTGCTGCAAGAAGAAAGATTATGTCTAAACTTAACGACTTACAAGAAGTTAAACCTAAAAACGAATCAAAGTCTGATTTCAAGGAAAGAACCAAGGGCGTTAATCACCCACTTATTGAAAAGATTTTCAATGAACTTGCACCAAAATATGCTGATAGAGCAAAAGAACTTGGTCAAGGTGGTGGCTACACAAGAATTTACCTTTTAGGTGAACGCCGTGGCGACGCTACTGAAAGAGCAATTATTGAATTAGTTTAATTTAAAAAGCGAGTTATTTTATAACTCGCTTTTTTATTTTTAAAACAACAATTAATCGACTTATATAAAGGCTTTTATAAAAAAACTTAAAAAATTTATAATATTATTTCGACATAAACCTGTAAAACCTATCAAAACTTTTAATATTTAGCTAATTAAATTGTTATATAATTAATTTTACTAAAATTTGGTAGGTGAAAAAATGGCAAGAAGAATCGTTATAACTTCGGGTAAAGGCGGCGTTGGTAAAACTGCAATAACTGGGGCGTTGGGTTTAAAGCTTGCCGAAATGGGTAAAAG